>DHMS01000045.1:0-38086 GCA_002405915.1 Christensenella sp. UBA4636 | reverse complement strand
CGCGAAAGCACGAACCCACGCAATACAACGCCATAAGGCGTTGCATTGCTTTGGGGTTACAATTAGCCCATGGGACTACCACACACAAAAGGCGCACCGTAAAGGTACGCAAATTAAAAGAAATAAGGATTCACTCATTATATAGTACGGGAAAGCGGCGATAAACCGCCGCGGCATTCGCGCCATAAAGTCGCGAAAGCACGAACCCACGCAACACAACGCTATAAGGCGTTGCATTGCTTTGGGGTTGCAATCAGCACATGGGACTACCACACACAAAAGGCGCACCGTAAAGGTACGCCTTTTGTGTGTGGTAGCCCCATGGGGAATCGAACCCCAGTTTCCGCCGTGAGAGGGCGGCGTCTTGACCGCTTGACCATGAGGCCGAATTTATTTCAGCTTGAATATATTAACATATCCGCAAAATTTTAGCAAGTTTTTTTCGATAATTTTACGATATTTTATTAAAGCCGAAATATTTTTTTGTTCTTTTTTACCGTTAAAAGCCAAAACTTAGGTTGTCGCGATTAGCCGACTACGAGCTTAGCCGCCGAAAAATCGCGCTTTTTTAAGCTTTCCTTATCTATAACGAAATACACTTTTCCGTCGATATCGCTTAAAAAATCCACGTCTTCGAACTCTCTCGGGCAAAACCTTAAAAGGCAAACTTCGTTATCGAAAACCTTTTCGTCGCGGCAAAGCATAGCCGTTTTTTCGTCCGCGCCGACGGTGAACTCTATCGGGAATTCCGTTTCCAGGTCGTAGCCCGTATCGGCTTCTTCGTTAAAATCGGTGTATGCTTCGGGCAAGCCGTCATAGTAGCGAACAATGCCCTCGGCGGGAACTTTATCAAGGTCTAAAAAGAAGTACAGCATTCCGGAATGCGGCAAAAGGTTGCCGATATCGTAAGGCGAAAAATCTTCAAGGTTTATCTGACAAAAAAAGATTTCCGTTTCGCCGAAAATTCCGTCTTTAAGCCACTTTTCGGGCAGCAGTATTTCGCCGAAAAACTTACTCGTATCGAGGTCTGCAAATTCGCCCGCTTTAATCTTTACGCTCATCTTCCGCCGCCTTTGCTTCCGCGGCTTTTATCGCGATAAAGTCCTTATCGTAAGTAAAATCGCGTTCGCCCGCCTCGCCGCCGAGGCTTTCTATCGTCATTTTGAGTTCCTTGTACGAAACGTAGTCGGAAAGGGAAGCTAAAATTCTTTTTAAGTCGGGGAGCATGCTTTCGTCGTCGTAAATTCTTGCGTAGTTTGCGTATTCAGGCACCTTTTCGCCCGCCGAAAGCCCGTCTAAAATGAGCTTCTTTATTTCCTTTCTTTTGACAACGCAGTGCGACAAAATTTCAACAAAGTAGCTGTCGAACCTATTTTCCGCGTTCATTCTGTCCAAAAGTTTATCGGCGACTTCGTCCGCAAAAGGAATGAGTGCTTCCACGGCGTCGTCTATCGCGTGGGAACATACTTTTTTATTGAAAAGTACGTCTATAAGTTCGTTAACGCAACTTTTCGGATCCGATTCGACGAGAATGTCAAGCACCGTTTCGATTACTTCTTCGTCCTCCGTTTCGTCGGACAAAACAGCCGCGAGCGTTTTTTTGTCCACGCGCTTTTCAATCTCTTCTATTAAGTATTCGTTGACTTCCACGTTCTCTTTTACGTGCCTTTTTAAAAGCCCTAAAAGATCGGGTTCGTCCGCGTAATACTCCTTGGGCGTTTTGCCGCCGAGCGCGGCGCAAGGCTCCGATTCGAACGCGCTATAAAGCTCCGCCGTGCGCGATTCTATCTCGTCCGGCTTAATTTTGCCTTTATTTTTAACGAGATAGCCCTTGACGTAATCGGCAAATATTTTGTTGATATCCACAACCTTAGTCATTGTCGGTACCTCCCCCCGTGTAAGAAAGCATTTCTTTGATTTTTTTCTTGTTGGTCATCAAAATATGCGTTACAAAGCCGCTCTGGTCCATAACGTCGTACCCGCCCTTAGTAAGCATAGCCGCAGCAAGCGCGTTTTTGTCGGTTATTTTGTTGAGCGTGTGATGGTCGAGCGTGTAGTAAAACATATCGTAAGCGTATTCTCTGAGTTCTTTCGCCCTGTCGTCGAAAAGGCAGATTTTGGCGAAAGCGAAAGCGTAAGCGTCGGCAAAAATGTCGTTTTCGAACTTAACTCCGAAGTCCGCGGGAACAATTTTCGTCGTCAAGTACGCGTTAGTCATTTCCACGCCGATTTTTTTGTGGTACCCCGAACGCGTTAAGCCCTCTATGATAACTAATTTGGTTTCCGTGTCGATGCGCGGACAAACGAGCTTGTCTATAAAATATCGGCGCATTTTTGTACCCGACATGAGCAGAGTTTTGATGAATTCCTTTTGCAAAGCGTTAGGGAAGAACAAGCACCAGTCGGCAAGGTCCGTTAGCGTTTCTTTCTTTTCCGCCTTTACGATTTTTTCGCCGCCCGCGATTATTAGCGCGACGTGCGCAAAGCGCGTCGCCGCCTCTTCTTTGGGGAGTATCACGCCGTAATCGAGCTTTTCTATCTTATCTCTTTCGGGCGAAATACACAGATTATAGTAATATTTTGAGATAGTGCCGCGGGTAACGTCGTAGAGTTTTTTGAAAATTTCCGCGGCTTCTTCGTAGCGTTTTCTATTATAGAAAAGTTCGCCCTTCAAAAGCAAAGCTTTCAAAAAATACGGTGAAAAAGAAAGACATTCGTTAATTTGTTTCAAGGCTTCGTCTTCTCGTCCGAAATACAAAAGAATAAAAGCAAGGCGGAACATATCCTCCTCGTCGTCAAGCCCGTATTCCAAGGCTTTTTCGGCGTAATACTTTGCTTCCGTCATTCTGTTCGTATCGAAAAGGTACGCCGCGTAAGCAAGGTTTGCGGCTCCGCTATCGGGCTTTTCCTCAATTAGTTTTTCGAGAACTTCAAGCGATTTTTCGTCCTCTCCGTCAACGGAAAGGCACGCCGAAATATTGAGCCGAGAATCGACGTATCTAACGTCGTCTTTCGGGATTTCTTCAAGCTTTGCCATCGCCTCTTCGTATTTTCCTTCGGCGATAAGCACGCTGCCTTCCCACGCTATTTTGTCACACGGCGGGTTATCCACCGAATAAAATTCGGGCGCAACCGCGTCGTTAACAGCGTCGTAATAATCCATTAAAACGTAGTCGTAATCCATTTCTGTCGGTCCGCAAAGCTTCAACTGCTCCTCGTACCAGTACGTCATGGGTCCCGGCATGTCGAGCCGACAATAGCACGCGGCGAGCGCGTTATACGCCTTTGCCTTATACTCCGTGCTTGAAACGAGCGAAAGATACCTTAGCCAATACTCTATACTGTAACGGTACATTTCAATATCGAAATAAACGGCGGCGATAAGCGCGAGAATGCGCGGCGTAGCGTGTCCGTCCTCGTCGTCGTTCAGTAAAATCGTGAGCGCGCCCTCGTAATTACCCGCTTCGTAGCGTTTCAAGGCTATTTCATAGCCGTCCCACACTATTTTTTCGCTCTTAGTTGCTTCCATTTGTTTTTCCTAAAAGTTTGTCAACGTCGTCTTTAAAATAAACGTATTTTTTGTCGCAAAAGTGGCAGTTTACTTCTATTTTGCCCTCATCTTTTATGCAGTCGTAAAGTTCCTTTTCGCCGAGCGTTATAAGCACGCGGTCGACGTATTCTTTAGAGCATGTGCAGTGATATTTAGGCTCGTATTCGACGAAAAATCCGTCCGGGAAATATCCGTCGAGAACGCCCGCCGCGCCGCCCGTTTCTATCATCGTGCTGATATTGGAAAAATGCGACAGCACTTCTTCCGCTTTCGCAAGCGCTTCGTCGGTTGCACCCGGCATCGCCTGAAAAACGACTCCGCCCGCGCCCGCGCAGTGCAAATCTTTGCCTATTTTCACGCCTAACGCCATGCCGGTGGGTTGTTGTTCGCTATATGTATAGTAAGCCGAAAAATCCTCTGCGAGTTCGCCGCTCACAAGGCGAGAACAACCCGTATACGGCTCTTTAAGCCCCATATTCTTAACGACCGTAATCTTGCCGTTTCTACCCACGCAACCGCCTACGTCGAGCTTTCCCGCCGCGTTAAGCGGTAAATATGCGGACGGGTTGTCTATGTAACCGCGGATATTGAGTTTACTGTCCGCGCAGACGACTATCTGCCCGCCCACGCCGTCGCCGTCTATCGTGACCGAAAGGTTATCGTCGGCGTTTTTAAGGTTGGTCGCCATAAAGCAAACCGCAGTCATCGCTCTGCCGAGCGCGGCGGCGGCAAGCGGAGAAAGAGAGTGCAACCTTATAGCTTCCTCCACAATGTCCGTAGAATCTATTATACTGACGGATACTTGTCCGTCAAACGCAAGTCCTTTATAAATTTTACCCATAATTTTCACTTCTTTATTGCAATAATCTGTATTCTTTGGCTTTCCTCTTTTACTTCTCCGCCTAAAAAGTTCTCTGCTAAAACGGTAAAAGAGCAACTTTCGAGTTCGGACGTAATATCTTCGCCCGTCATAAAATATTGAGTGTGTTTTTCTTCTTTCTTTTCGTAAAGCCCGTTTTCCTGCCTTTTAAAAACCGAAAGTTCCATTTCCACGCGGTCGGAAAAAAGCTCGTTGAACCAGAGATACGAGCAGTCCTCGTTATCCTCGGCGAAAAGATTGTTGCCGATTACCTTTTCGAGCTTGTATTTAGTGGAAAAATCGAACAGTAAAATGCCGCCCGTTTTTAGGCACTTATAAAAATTTTTGAAAGTTTTAACGCGTTTTTTCGGGTCGATATAGTTTATTCCGTCGTTGACTACGGTTATAAAATCGACTTTTTCGAACGACGAAAGCTTGGTCATGTCCTCTTTAAGAAAGCGGATATTGAGCTTTTTTTCGGTGGCTTTTTCCTGCGCGGCGGCAAGCATTTCTTCCGAGATGTCGACGCCCGTAACCTTATACCCGTTTTCCGCTTCCGCGCGGGTGAAAATTCCGCTTCCGCAAGCGACGTCAAGCCCCGTTTTGCCCGGCGAATATTTTTTTAAAAGCGTTAAAAGATAGGCTTTCCACTCTTTTAAAAGAGTTTCGTCCATAAAATCTTCGTACACGCTCGCAAGCGCGGAATAGGCTTTATCTTTCATAAATTACCCTTTGTTTTCACCTAAAAAAGGCAAAACTTACTTTTTCTTTTTATCCGTAACGATTTCGGTCGGTTTATTTTCCGCGACGAATTTTTCGGCTTGTTCTTTTAAAGCAAGCTTCTTTTCGGTGAGTTTTTCTATATCCTTACGCGTGAATTTATCGTGGATGGTCAAAGTTTCGCCGCCGTCCGTAACGGGTTCGGCGATAATTCTTTCAACCGCCTCTTCTTCCCTAACGATACGCGCCGCGCCCTCTCCCGCGGAAATAAATCCGCCCGCGACTTCCTTTTCTTTCGCCAAAGTTTCCTTTCTCTTCTTTTCGGCTACTTCCTTTTCTGTCGGTTCGTAAACCTTAGTGAGTCTGCCGTCGATAAACTTATCGTAGAGCCACTGACTATAAACGGTCCAGACGACGAGCGTAAACGACGCGCCGAAAAGAACGTAAAGCATTGCTCCGATGAAGAGAAACGACGTGCCGAGGAAGAAAAGCCCGACGGGAAGAAGCGCGAACGCCGCGAAAAAGATATTGAGCGGGAACATATAAAACGAGATTTTAAGCGAGTTTTTAAGCATTGTGCCGAAAGAGGAACCGAAAGTTTCCGTAAAAGTTACGCAAGTTAAGTACCATACGGCAAGGAACGCCAAAACGACCAAAACGCATATCTTAATAGCGAGATAATACCATTTGCCGCCCGCGATAGCTTCTTCGTAGTTAATATACGATATTCCGATGCCCGCCGCCGCGGCGAAGAGCGAAAAGCAAAGCGTTAAAATAACGACGTTTAAAAAGTTGCGCTTTATGCCTTTAAAGAAAGCGGAAGCCACGCTCACGTCGTTGCCCCAAGCCATGTTGCGCATGACGTACATTCCGCCCGAAAGCCCTATGCCGAGAACAAACGCGCAGAGCGGCAAAAAGAGATAAAATTCTCTGTTGACCATGAACGAGAGCGACTCTTTAAGCCCCGCCATGTTGCCCGCGGGGGTCATGCCCAAAATCATGTTCGCCCCGAAAGGCGCGGAAGCCGAAGCCGACAAAAGGCTCATGTTTTTTCTCGCAAGCATAAAGATGAGCGGAGCAAGGAACAAAACCATTAAAAGATTGAGAACAATCGTTTTGTTGAAGCTGCCCGTCAAAAGCGAAGCGCCGTAAGACCATCTGCCGACTTCTACCTTTTTGCGGGTGTAGCCGTCCTGCCCCGTAAGGTCCGTAAGAGCGGCAAGCCCTACGGGAGTTTTCCCTTTCTTTTTAGCGGCGTTTTCATAAGCCGCCTGTTTTTTAGTTTTTTTGTTTGCCATAATAATCCACCGTCGGCGGGTCGACAAGTCTTTATATTAAAAGTCGCCCGTCCGTAATATTCCGTAATAATTATTTATATATATAATAAACTAAAACCGCGATAAAGACAAATAAAAACGGGGCTTAACGCGAAAAAAGTTTTTAGCCGCCGAATTTTTAACGCAATAATAGGAGAAAACAAAAATGAACTTAGCGGTAATCGGCGCGACGGGACTCGTCGGGCGAAAAATAACCGAACAAATTTTCAAGCGCGGGCTAAAACCCGACAAGCTTTATCTTTACGCAAGCGAACGCTCGGACGGCAAAATTTTAAGATACAACGGCAACGAATACGTCGTAAAAAAGCTTGCGGAAGGAAACATTCCGCATGACATCGACTTTGCGTTTTTCTCTGCGGGTAGCGAAATAAGCAAGATATTCGCCCCGATTTTCCGTTCGCGCGGCGCGCTCGTTATCGACAATTCCTCGGCGTTCCGGCTTTTTTGCAACGTGCCGCTCGTGGTGCCTGAAGTAAACGGAGAAACGGCTTTTTTTCACAACGGAATAATCGCCAACCCCAACTGCTCCACAATTCAGGCGTGCGTAGCCCTATCGCCTCTCGACAAAGCTTTCGGCTTGAAGCGCGTAATCGTTTCCACTTATCAAGCCGTTTCGGGCGCGGGGCAACGCGGAACAAACGATTTTTACCGCGGGAAAAACGGTTTGCCGCCGGAAAAATTCCCTAAAAATATTTATCTCGACTGCGTGCCGCAAATAGATTGTTTTGCGGAGAACGGTTACACCAAGGAAGAATTGAAAATAATAAACGAAACGAGGAAAATACTAAGCCTAAAAAAGCTAAAAATCACGGCGACGGCGGTGCGCGTTCCCGTTCTGAATTGCCACGCGGAAAGCGTGAACGCGGAATTTTTTAAGCCTTGCGACGAGCAAAAAGCAAAAAAAATTTTATCCGCCGCCCGCGGCGTTGTTCTTTTAGACGACCCCGAAAAAGGCGTTTACCCCACCGCTTCCGACGCGGACGGCAAAGAGCAGGTTTTTATCGGCAGAGTGCGCCAAGATTTTTCCGTCGAAAGCGCGATAAACATGTGGGTCGTTGCGGACAATCTTTTAAAGGGCGCGGCGGCGAACGCCGTTTCCATTGCGGAACTTTTGATAAAAGGTCGATAAGCTACCCGCCAAAGCGGCTTAAAAACCGCCCGTAAAGCGGCTAAAAAAACAAAAATTCTACGCAAAAAAGCATAAAAAAGTAATTAAAGGACAAGCTAACGCGTACACTATGTGTATAAAACGCTCTACAAGGAGATTTTGAAATGATAAACGTACTTATTTCGGGAATAAACGGCGGCACGGGCAAAAAGGTTTACGAGCTTATCACAAAAACCGACGGCTTCAACCTCGTTTGCGGCGTGGATAAAGCAATCGGCGGAGACTTTAACTGCCCCGTTTACAAAACCTTTGACGAAGTAAAGGAAATGGTGGACGTCGCGATAGATTTTTCCGACCCGGACGAGCTTTCTCACGTTTTAGAATTCGTGAAAGAAAACGGTTGCGCGCTCGCGGAAGGCACGACGGGCTACACGAAAGCGCAAATGCAGCAAATAAAAAAACTTTCGGAAAGTTCGCCCGTGTTCATCTCGCACAATCTTTCCTTAGGCACGAGCATGCTTTTCCGCCTCGCCCGCATAGCGGCAACGGAACTCAAAAACTTCGATATCGAAATAATAGAGTACCGCGACCGCGAAAAGCAAAACGCCCCGGGCGCGACAACTTTGAGCTTAGCGCGCGATATTTTAGAAACGCTCGGCGAAAAAAACAAAATAGTTTCGGGCAGAAACGGCAAAAGAAAGCCGGGCGAAATTTGTTTGCACTCGGTGCGCGGCGGCAATTTGGCGGGCGCAAACGAGATACTTTTCATCGGCGAGGACGAACTTATTCAAATAAAACACGAAAGCTTCGACAATCTCCTTTTCGCTCGCGGCGCAATCAAAGCCGCCCGATTTATAGCGAAAAAAACCGCGGGCTTTTACACGATGAAAGACTTTCCCGCCGCGGAAGAATAAACGGTATTTTCCGTGTTTTTCAAAATATCGCAAACAAAAAAGCAATCTCTTTTAACGGGGATTGCTTTTACTATTTCTATATTCAATGACTATATTCTTATTCTATTCAATGACTTTTACTTTTTGGATTTTTCCGCGGATTTTTTGGCTTTGGCGGCTTTTACGAATTCACGGAAAATAGGGTTGGCGCGGTTTGGGCGGGAAGTGAATTCCGGGTGGAACTGAACGCCGATGAAGAATTGTTCGCCGTTAAGCTCAACCGTTTCGACGATATGATTGTCGGGCGAAGTGCCGCTTATGACAAGCCCTTTTTCGGTCAAAAGGTCGCGATATTCGTTATTGAATTCGTAGCGGTGGCGGTGGCGTTCGCGGATTTCTTTTGCGCCGTAAGCTTCGCTTATTCTCGTTCCGTCTTTCAAAACGCAAGGATACCCGCCGAGGCGCATCGTACCGCCTTTCGCCTTGCCTATCTGGTCAGCCATAATGTCGATAACGTGCGGGCGGGCGTTCTTTTTGTCAAACTCGCCGCTCGTGGCGTTTTCGATACCCGCAACGTGGCGCGCAAATTCCATAACGGCTATCTGCATACCTAAGCATATGCCGAAATACGGCACTTTGTTTTCGCGGGCGTATTCGCAAGCGTTAATCATGCCCTCGATACCCCTTTCGCCAAAGCCGCCGGGGACGAGAATACCGTCAATGCCTTTAAGTTTTTCCGCGGCGTTTTCGCGCGTTATCTTGTCGCTGTCAATCCACTTTAAGTCGACAAACACGCCGTTTTCGTACGAAGCGTGGTTAAGAGATTCTACGATACTCAAATAACTGTCGTGCAAGCTAACGTACTTGCCGACGATGCCTATCGTGACGGTGCCTTTTCTCGAATCTATGTTTTTGATGAGTTTTTTCCAGACGGAAAGGTCTAACTTGCCTTTTAGCCCTAATTCGCGCACGACTACTTTGTCAAGCCCGTTTTCGTGGAGCATGAGCGGGGCTTTGTACAAGCAATCGACCGTGGTGTTGGAAATAACGCAGTCGGGTTTGACGTTGCAGAACATCGCTATTTTTTCTCTTATGGCTTCGCCGCAATCGCCGTCGCTTCTCGTGACGATGATATTCGGGTGAATACCGTTAGCTTGCAATTCTTTGACTGAATGTTGCGCGGGCTTGGACTTATACTCGTCCGACCCCGATATGTACGGAACGAGGCAGACGTGGATAAAGAGACAGTTCTTTACGCCCACTTCTTGCGAAAACTGTCTTATGGCTTCCAAAAACGGTTGGCTTTCGATATCGCCTATCGTGCCGCCGATTTCCGTTATTACAACGTCGGCTTTGCTTTCTTCCGCGTTGCTTGCGATAAAGGCTTTTATCTCGTTGGTGACGTGCGGAATAATCTGCACGGTTTGCCCGAGGTACTTGCCCTGCCTTTCCTTGGTGAGAACGTTCCAAAAAACTTTACCGGAAGTAAGGTTGGAAAATTTGGTTAAGTTGCGGTCGATAAAGCGTTCGTAATGTCCTAAGTCGAGGTCGGTTTCCGCGCCGTCGTCGGTGACGAAAACTTCGCCGTGCTGGGTCGGGTTCATCGTTCCCGGGTCTACGTTCATGTACGGGTCGAACTTCTGCGCGGCTACCGTTAAACCGCGTAAGCTCAAAAGTCTGCCGAGCGATGCAGCCACTATTCCTTTGCCTAAACCGGACACAACGCCGCCCGTTACGAAAATGTACTTTGTCATTGAAAAACTCCTTTTTGATAGTGTTTTTGAACGTTTTTTTGCTGTTTTCAGGCGATTTTTTGCCTTTTTACCCAAAAAAAAGGCGTTTTTTTTTAGCGGCAAAATATTACCTCCAAAAAAACGCCTTGATATTTTGTTAGGATAGAACGCTTTGTCGCGCTCAAAAAACGTATCATATTCTATCACACGGAAACGCCGTTGTCAATAGTTTTGAGAAAAATTTTTTTAATTTTTTTTAACTTTTTTCGGAACCTTAAAAACGGTTTTCGTTAGCCGTTTGCGATTGCTTTTTTTACGCGCCATTAACGCTTCCCGCGCCTTTTCAAAAAGCACTCGTACCAATCCCTTACGTAAGCGATAAGTTCCTCGGGCGCGGAAGCGGAGTAGCCGCGGCAGAACTTGACGTATTCGGTGACGACGCCGTTCAGCAAAACGTTGATTTCGACTTTAAGATTATTTTTATCAATTATATCTTTGTTTTCTTCGCACTCGCGCAAAAAGACTTCCGAAAGATTATCGACCACGCGCTTTGCAAGCAAGAAAACGTCGTCCGAACGGCAGATGAGCTTATAATATTCGGCGTTCTCGTCACAGAAAGCGAAAAACTTGTCCATATAGTCTATCGGGTCCTTGAACTCTTCTATCTTTTCTTTTTCGAAAAATCTGTCGAAAAGTTCGTTTTCGAACTCGTCGGCTACCGAATAAATATCGTCGTAATGAGAATAGAACGTGCCTCTGTTTATCCCCACGCGTTCGACAAGCTCGGTTATCGTGATTTTGCGTATCTGCTTTTTCTCGCTCAAAAGTTCGGCAAACGCTTTGCGGATTGCTTTGCGCGTTCTTGTCGAAGATTTGTTCGCGACTTTCGATTTTGTTTTCATTGCGGCTTTCCTTTTTCCTTTTTCTTGATTATCTATAATTATATATCGCGCGAACGAAAATGTCAACAGTTGTTGAAATTTTCCGGAAGAATATTTTGTGAAATTTTTTCGAAACGAAAAAGGAGCCTTGCGGCTCCCTCGAAATTCGTTTTTGTCTTTTATCGGTTTTTTATTTAACGCTTTCGATTTCCTTTTCAAAAAAAGGCGTTAAGATTTTATAACCGGTCAAATTAAGGTGAAGCCCTTCGAAGGTAAATTCGTCTTTAAGGTTGCCCTCTTCGTCTCTTAAAAGCGGGTTGAGGTTGACGAACTTGAAGCCGTTCACCTCGCACAAGCTTTCCAAAAGCGCGTTGGTCGCGCGTATCTTTTCGTTGCTCGTTTTTCTAAGATAAAACGGCGAAAGTTTGGTTTTGCCTTTGTTTACGGGGTAAAGCGAAACTACGCGCACGTCATTGCAGTTTTCAGCAAGCTTTTTGGCGATTACCATAACTCTGTCGGCTACGGCTTTTGGCTTTTTTCTTCCCTTTAAGCGCAAAAAGTCGTTTATTCCGCAAAGCAAAATTACACAACGCGGGTTTAAGGACGTAACGTCTTTAAGGCGTTTTTCTATATCGTAAGTCGTTTCGTTTGATATTCCGCGGTTTATTATGCGGTCGTCGTGAATGAACTCATGCACGGGATAAAGGTCGGTTAAAGAATCGCCCAAAAAAACTATCGGGTTTTCCGGGGCGAATTCGTTTAAAACTTCGTAGTTGACAACCTTTTTCGTAAGCGCGTTCGTGACGACGTTTATTATGACTATCGCCATTATAACCATGCAGACGAGCGCGCCGCTTAATGCGGTAAGGACTATTTCGAGAACGCTCATTTTTATCTCCTCGTTTGTTTTTATTTTGTAAAGAGCGGTTTTTTTACTAAAAAGTCTTTCTATAAGTCGATTATCGGCAAATTTAAGAGTAAAATTCCGACTTAGGGGAGCGAGAGAAAAGCTTTAAAATTTCATCGGCGGAAGCAGCAGAATCGAAGAGCATCGCGCAAACGGCTTTCGTTATGGGTAAATCCGCATTGTACTTTTCACCGAGCTTTTTCATAGCTTTCGCCGTCATAACGCCCTCGGCAAGCTTACCATATTTTTCGCCTTTGACAAAAGCTTCGCCGAACGCGCGGTTTTGCGAAAATTTGGAAAACAAAGTCGTTTCGTAATCGCCTAAATGGCAAAGCCCGTAAGCGGAAAGCGGGTTGCCGCCCATAGCCGCGATAAGACGCGAAACTTCCCTTGCGCCGCGCGCCATCAACGCGCCTTTAAGCGTTTCAAGCCCCAGTCCGTCCAAAACGCCCGCGGCAATGCCTAAAACGTTTTTCGCCGCCGCGCCTACTTCGCTGCCGATAACGTCGTCGCCGTAATAAAAGCGGATAAGGTCGCTTCTAAAAGAGTCGGCGATAAACTTCGTAAGCTCTTCGGAATACGAGTCGATAACCATGCAGTTAGGCTTTTCGCGCACGAATTCCTGAATATGCCCGGGTCCCACCCACACGGCGACTTTGTTTTTGTCAACGCCTTCTTCGATAGCGACTTCCGTGAGTCTTTTACCCGTGTCGCATTCGATGCCTTTCATGCACAAGACGAATGTTTTTTGTTTTTTGTATTCGCCCATATTTTGGAGCAGACTTCTCAAATTTTGCGCGCCGACGGATATTACCGTAACGTCCGCTTCGCTAACGCTTTCGTCTAAGTCGAAAGAAAATTTAACGCTTTCGGGGAGCGTGACGTAATCGTTGCTGCGCGTTTCTTTTAATTTTAAAAACGACTCCGAAGTGCTTCTTCCGTAAACGGTAACGTCGTTGCCTATTCTGTTTAAGTACCACGCGATGAACGTTCCCCAACGCCCCGCGCCTAAAACCGATATCTTCATTTTTCTATTCCTAATTTTTATAAAAGTGCGCCTATAAGCCCGTTATCAAAGACTTTCGGCTATTTTTTTAATTTTGTCGAGCCTGTGGCACAAGCAACTTTTTGTTATCCCGAGCTTGTCCGCAAGTTCGGATAGCGAAGCTTCCGGGTCCTCCGTTCTGGCTTCCGCAACCTCTCTTAGCTTTGGCGGAAGGGAGCTTAAAGAAGCCACGCTTTCTATTAAGGCTATAGCTTCACGGATTTTTACCGAGGCTTCGACGCTTTTCGTGATGTTCGACATTTCGCAGTTGAGCGCGCGGTTGGTGTTGTTCATCACGCCTTTTTTGATGATAAGGTCGGTCAAAGCAAGGCTTGCTTTTTTCGCGCCCATCACCGTTAAAACGTCGGCGATTTCTTCCGAGCTTTTAAAGTACACCACGAAAGAATCCTTTCTTTCCACGCTTTTCGGAGTAAAGCCGAGCGCGCAGAGTATATCGGAAAAATCCGCCGAAACCTGGTACATGTTGAAAGTAAATTCAAGGTGATAGCCCGTTTTGGAGCCGCCCGTAAAGCTCGGCACGGTAACGCTGCCCGAGCCTAAGAACGCGCCCGTTACAAACGCCCGTTTGCAGCAATCGTCCTCTACTATATACTTTGAAACGCCGAAAATAATATCGAGCCCGCTTTGCTCTGTCTTTAAGATTTCGCAATCGATAAGGGCGTTCAACGCTTCGTCGCCGATAAAGCGCAGGCGCTTGCGTTTTTCGCCCTTGTCCGATTTTATTTCTACCGCGCCGCCGTAAAGGCTTTTTATAATCGCGCCGAAATATTCGAGGATATCGTCGTCCGCGGAAGCCGAAAAACCGACTTTGCCCTTGTACGTTTCAATCGTTCCCGCCGTGCGCAAAAACGCCGAGAGCGCGGCGCGCTTACAACACGGGGATTTTAATTTTTCTTTAACGAGTTCCCTCTTTACTTCGGCGGAAAAATTCATAATCTTTTCTTAAACTCCTCGAACCTAAAAGTCGGCTTTTTGTCGCCCACGTTATAAACGCGTTCGTACGGAATGTTAACGCCGTCCTTTTCAAGAGCTTCGATAAGCGAAATTTCGCCCACGCGCGACGGCGAATGAGCGTCCGAATCGATGATGAAGTTTGCTTTGGTCGAAAAAACTTCGTCCCATTCTTCGCTCGTCATGTGTATTTTTTTAGTGTTTATCTCAACGTAAGTTCCGTAATCGGCGCAGCACTCTGCAACCGTTTTTACGTCGCAATCCACCTTGAAATCAAGGTGCGTTAAAATGTCTATCGGGTTATTTTTTATGGCATTGACGTAGCAACGCGTGTTGTACGCCCTTAAAGAAGCGGAGGCTTTTCTTTTGAACAAGTCGTTGAAAGCGTTCGCCAAAAACAACTTGCGATAGTCTTTTATCTTATCGTAAAAAACCATTCTATGCACGCCCGCAAGGATAATATCGAGCTTGTCGTAGTCGGTCGGTTTTACGTCGATTTTTCCGCTTTCGCCCAAAATGTTGGATTCTATCCCTAAAAGAACTTTTACGCCCGTTTTTTGTTCTGCCGCCGTGCAGTCGGCGCGCATTGCGTTAAGTTTTCTTCTTCTCATTCCGAACGCCGGGTGCGAAAACCCGTGATCGGTTATGGCGATAGTGCGTAAACCGATTTTCAAAGCCGCTTCGGCGTTGTCCAAAACGGTGCCTTTACCGTGGCTGTATCTCGTATGCGTATGGTAATCCGCGTTTATCTTCATTTTTCTTCCGTTTCAAAGGGGCTTGCTTTGGTTTTTAAAACTCCCCTATGAATTTTATTTCTTCGTGCAGGGTTATTCCCGCTCTTTCGTAAACTTTTTCTTTTATCGTTTGTATGAGCTTATATACGTCCGCCGCCGTGCCGCCGTCGGAAATTATAAAATTCGCGTGCTTGCTCGCGACCGTCGCGCCGCCTACGCCGAAACCTTTTAGCCCCGCTTGGTCGATAACTTTACCGGCGAAAAAGCCTTCGTTCAAAAAGCAACAACCCGAGCTTGCGCCTTTCGGTTGGCTCTTTTTCCTTACTTCCTTAAAGCGCGTAAGTTTTGCTTCTATAAGGTCTTGCTCGGTGACTTTGAGCCTGAAAGCCGCTTCGAATATTGCTTCGCCGTCCGAAAATCTACTGCGGCGATAGTCGAAGCAACATGTTTCGTTGTTGTAAACTCCGCCCTCGCCGACGACGTAACAAACTCTGTCCGCGGCGCATTTATTGAAGCACCCGCCGTTCATCGCGATAAAGCCTCCGACCGTTCCCGGGATACCCACCGCGAATTCAAGCCCGCCGAGCGTATTATCGCAAGCGATTTTCACCGCGTCTTTCATTCTTACGCCCGCGCCGCAAACGAGTATACTGCCCCAAAGGCGCAAATAAGACATAAGCTTTGTCGAAATGACCACGCCGCGGAAACCTTTGTCGGAGCAAAGCACGTTGCTTCCGCCGCCGAGTACGACGTAATGCGCTTCGCCTTTAAGCATAGATATCGCCTTTGCGGCTAAGCGCGTAGAGGTCGGGTAAATAACAAGGTCGGCTTTGCCGCCCAAGCGGAAAGTAGTCATGTCCGAAAGGGGTTTATCCCTTTCATATTTTACCCCGCCAAGCTCTTTTAAAAAAGCCTCGTACATTTTCTTCTCCTTTATTTTACACCATAGTCAATTTATTTTCAATGATTTAAAAGTGCATTTTGCAATTTTCAGTTGGTTTTCCGTCTTGTTTTTTGAATTTTTAAAAGTTTCGTCAAGGCTCGCTATCACCTCTTCGGGCGTAAAAGCGTACAAAGTTTTTGTAGGTTTCAACTCCAAAAGCCTCGCTATAACTTGATTATCGCTTGTTTTTTGCTTTTTGTAAGGCGATAAAAGATTGAGTTTTTCCGTCTCATTTTCGGATTCCGACAAAAAATACTTCAAGAATGAAAGAGAAGCTTCAAAATTTTCTTCGTCCGCCGTTATCGCCATGTACTGCACGAGGTCGGTGTATTCGCCGAGCGGCTTTATTACGGGCTTCGAGTTTTTCCTTTCGGCGCGGACTAAATCGCGTTGAGTGCCGATAAGCGCGCCGTTTTCGCTTTTTTCAAAGCTTGAAAAAGCTTCTTCCGGCGGCAAAATTGTTGCGTTTTCAATATCTATTCCGCTAAGATACGCCGCCGCACACGGCGAATTGTACCCAAGCCCCGAGGAAATAAAAAGCTCGTTATAACTTTCGGTTTTACTTATTAAAAAGTACCCGCCGTATGCCCACGCGACGGCAAAAGTATCGCCGTTTACGCTACCTGCAAATCCGTCGGACATAGGAAGCTTTTTCGCCAAGCTTTCCACCCCGTCAAGCCCGGCGGAAAAGGATATCAAATCGGGCTTAATGCCGCTCGCTAATTTTTGCTCCGCGCCCTCCACAGTTTGTTCGATAACCGATGTATAGAGCGACTTTTGCGTTTTTTCATAAGCTTTTGCCAAGCGTGAAACGCTATCTTTTCTCGCCCCTTTTCCGCCCTCGAACATATCTATTTGCCACACGGTAATAACCTTAGGTTCGTCCTTTTTTTGCGCGCTTTTTCTTTTTATCGGCAACGCAAAAAAGACTATAGACGACGAGGCGATGAGCAAAGCGACAATAAAGCAAACCCTTTTCAACAATTTCATAGCCTATCTATATGCGACTATATTTCTTTTAATTACATAAACTTTTATTAAAGTTAAATTATTCCTTGCTAAAAACGCGCAAATATGGTAAAATTGAATGCGTAACAGAGTTATACGCGTATTAAGGACGAAAAGAATGAATTTGGCGATTGAAAAACTCAATAAAAAGTTCGAATCTTACTACTACTCCCGATTGTATCTTTACGCAACGGGAGCGGTAGTTTTGTTATCCGGGCTTTTCGGGCTTGAAGTTCTCGCCTTTTACTACGTCGTTGCAAATCTTGTTATTTCCTCTATATTTTGTCGAAGCACCAAGCCCGCGGTTATGCTCGTTATTTCAACGGTTTTCGCCGTATCTTATCGGCATTACCCGTCCGTGAACAACCCGAGCGAAACGGAAAAAAGCTTTTTATCTTCGCCCTTTATGCTCGGCACGATAATTTTCCTTGCGATTGTTTGCGTAGCATCTTTTTTTGCGCACCTTATAATTTACAAAAAATTCTCGGACGTTTTCAAAAAGCCGAAAAGGCTTTCTTCGGGTCTAATTTTCTTTGCGATTACGCTACTTTTTAACGGTTTCGGCTTCGAAGGCTACACGATAAAAAACCTTTGGTTCGCCGCGGCGGAAGCGTTTGCGTTTCTCTTTATTTACTTTTATTTTATCGCGACTTTATCGGACGAGGACTCGGGATTCGAATATTTTTGCCACGCTTCCGCAGTTTCGCTTTTAATAGTTTTCATCGAAGTTTCGGTAAAATTTTTCGGCGCGGCGTACGGGAAAGAATTCGTCAATAAAGGCGACATATTTTTAGGCTGGGGAGTCAGCAACAACATAGGCGTCATCTTCGTTTTGACGATGCCCGCGTGCGCGTATCTTGCGATTAAAAGCAAAAACGCCTTGCACGGTTTCGTCTATTTCTCCCTCGTTTCGCTCGGTGCGTTCGGAACGCTCTTCTCCCTTTCGCGCGGGTCAATCCTTACGGCGGTTGCTGTTTTGATTACGATTGCCGTTTACGTTTTAATCAAGAAAAGAAGCGACAAAAAGATAATGTTTTCGCTCGTAGCGGTAGTTATCGCTTCGCTTATACTAACGCTTTCCGTGTGGGGGCTTATCCCTAAATTTTTCGACTTTTTGTTGAAAACAAAAATGGACGACAGAGGCAGGTTCGAACTTTGGGAGATAGGCTTTAAATGGTTTATGAAGTCGCCCGCTTTCGGGGTCGGCTTCGGTTACGACGATTCGTCTTTTGCAAAAAACTTTTTCTTCGGACTTATCACTTTCCACAATACGCCCATACAACTTCTTGCGACTTGCGGGCTTTTCGGGCTATCGGGGTATATCGTAATGCGCGCGCAAACGATTATGCTTTTTATAGAAAAGCCGAACGAGCCGAGATATTTTATGGCGGTTGCCGTCGGCGCGCTTATCGTGAACAGTTTGCTTGACAACCACATTTTCTACTTTTACCCGATGTTCTTTTACATGTTCAACCTCATCTACGCCGAACGTGATTTGAACATTGCTGTTTTCAACTCTCCGCTATATACGCCCGAAAGGTAAAATACTTTTTTGCATAGAAAAAACGCTTTCCGTTTATTGCTTACGGAAAGCGTTTTTTCATTTAATCGACATATAGACGGACTTATATCAAAATCAGGCTTTGTTTTTTAAGTATTCGTCAATAGCCGCCGCACTTCTTTTGCCCGCGCCCATCGCTAAGATAACGGTAGCGGCTCCCGTTACGGCGTCGCCGCCCGCGTAAACGCCGGGGATAGAAGTTTTGCCGTTTTCGTCCGATGCAATTCCGCCGCGAGAAGTTACTTCAAGCCCCTCGGTAGTCGATTTTATAAGCGGGTTCGGGGAAGTGCCTACGGCGACTATCACGCAGTCGCATTCGATATTAAAGTATCCGTTTTCTACGGGAACGGGACGAGCGCGCCCCGAAGCGTCCGGTTCGCCAAGCACCATTTTTTGGCATTTTACGGCTTTAACGAATTTGTTTTCGTCGCCTATAATTTCCGCGGGAGCGGTCAAGAACAAAAATTCTATGCCCTCTTCCTTTGCGTGTTCGATTTCTTCCTTTCTTGCGGGAAGTTCGTTTTTGGTACGGCGATAAACTATCGTAACTTCCGACCCGAGCCTTTTTGCCGAACGCGCCGCGTCCATAGCGACGTTGCCGCCGCCGAAAACGAGAGTCTTTTTCGCCCTCACGACGGGCGTTTCGGAGCCTTGCTTAAAGCCGCCCATCAAGTTTATTCTCGTCAAAAATTCGTTTGCGGAGAACACGCCTTTCAAGTTTTCGCCGCTAACGCCCATAAAACGAGGTAAGCCCGCGCCCGAGCCGACGAACACGGCTTCATAGCCCTCTTCTTCGAAAAGCTCGGCGATTGTCACCGACTTTCCTACGACGGTGTCGAGCGAAAATTCTACGCCTTTATTTTTAAGTCCCTCAACTTCCGCCGCGACTATCTTTTTAGGCAGTCTGAATTCGGGTATTCCGTAGCTTAAAACGCCGCCCGCGACGTGCAAAGCTTCAAACACGGTAACGCGGTAGCCTTTGTCTGCTAAAGCCCCCGCGCAAGCAAGCCCCGCGGGTCCGCTACCGATAACCGCAACGCGTTCACCGGTCGGCGTGCGCGTTTCTTCTTTCGCTCCGTTTTCGCGCATGTAATCGGCAACAAAGCGTTCTAATCGACCTATAGCAACACTTTCGCCTTTTATGCCGCGTACGCATTTACTTTCGCACTGCGTTTCCTGCGGGCAAACTCTGCCGCAAACGGCGGGCAAAGAACTGTCTTGTTTTATTACTTCGTACGCGCCCGCAAAGTCGCCCTCTGCTACTTTTTTAATAAATTCGGGAATTTTTATTCTTACGGGGCAGCCGGTAGAGCAAGGCATGTTTTTACAATTCAAGCATCTTTTGGCTTCGGCAATCGCCGTTTCCGCGGTGTAACCGAGCGTGACTTCCTCAAAATCCGAGTTGCGAACGCAAGGCTCTCTTACGGGCATTTCGTGCTTAACTAAACTCATATCAGCCATTTTCGTTCTCCTTTTTCAAAAGGTTGCAAGTCTTTTCGCGCTCTCTCGCTTCAAAATCGCGATAGATAGACGAACGGCTTATCGCTTCGTCAAAGTCGACTTCATGTCCGTCGAAGTCGGGTCCGTCAACGCACGCGAAAAGCGTTTTTCCGCCGACGGTCAAGCGACAACAACCGCACATTCCGGTGCCGTCAATCATAATGGGGTTCATACTGACTATGGTTTTTATGCCGTAAGGCTCGGTCGTTTTGCAAACGAATTTCATCATCGGGAGCGGACCTATCGCGAACACTCTGTCGAAAGTTTCTCCGCCGTCGATAAGCGATTGTAACGCGTTTGTGACAAGCCCTTTTTCGCCGAACGAGCCGTCGTCCGTAAGAGCTATATGCTTATCGCTCGCCTTGTCGAATTCGTCGTTTAAAATAACGAGGTCTTTGTTCCGAAAACCCGTAATCGCCGTAACCCTTACGCCCCCCATATGCATTTTTTTTGCAATCGGGTAAGCGATGGCGCAACCAACGCCGCCGCCCACAACTGCAACGTTTTTAAGGTTATCGGTTTCCGTAGGTCTGCCGAGCGGACCCGTAAAATCGTGTATAGTATCGCCGACGGACAAGGCGTTTAGCTTCATCGTCGTTGCGCCGACTATCTGGAAAATAATCGTAACGGTGCCTTTTTCGCGGTCGTAATCTGCAATCGTTAAAGGTATTCTTTCGCCTTTATCCGACACCCTTAAAATGATAAATTGTCCCGGCTGAGCCTTTTTCGCTATTCTCGGCGCGTAAACTTCCATTAGCGTTACGGTCGGGTTAAGCGATTTTTTTGTTAAAATTTCGTTCATTGTCATATCCTTTATTAGTCGATAACGAAGTTATAGCGCGACTTATTTGAAAATCAACTATCTTTTTTGTCGCGTTCATCCTTTAAAATTTGGTCTATTTTGCGCACTAAGTACGCCCTATCGTACGAAAGCTTTTTAACGCTTTCAACGTAGTCTTTTAATTCTTTAAGCCGACGGTTTTTCTCTTCTTCGTCAACTTCGCCGATGTTATCGGTCAACGCAAGGTAATACTCCGCTTCGGCTTGAGAAAGTATCGTTTTGTCAAAATCTTTTTTGCGATAGTAGCTTAAAACCTTGTACCGCGCCGAGATAGACTTTTCAAAAACTTCTTTCGCTTGCTCGGTTTCACCGTAACGCTTATACAAAAGCGCAAGGTTGCGGTATGCGTAAGTTTCGTATAAAACTCCGAATAGTTCGTTCTTTTCTTTGTCTGCTTCTTCGAATTTATGCGCGGCGTTTATAGAAGCGATGCAAGTTTCGCGCGCTTCGAGGTAGTCATACTCGTCGTCCTCTTCGTTTGCAAAATACGCCATATCGAGAAAGCAGATAGTCGAACGCACCGTCATTTCGAGCATAAGGCGAAAACTGTCGTTTTCGGGGAATTCTTCCGAGTCTTCAAGGTAACTTTTCAAGTCCTTTACGTACCTGACGTAGGCTTTGCGCGGCAGATACATTTTTCCGTCGTCGTTCTTTTCGAGGTCGCCTATGGCTTTTAAGTAAACGGCGGCGGAGTTTATCGCAAGAAGCATTCGGTCGTCGTCGACGTCCGAATGAAGCACTTCGTCCAAAAAATCGACAGCAGAAGAGCAGTTGTCGCAAAGGTACGCCGCGCGAGAGTACATCATTATAATCTGCGCCATTTCGTTTTCGTAATAAACGGGGCAAACCGAATGGTCTGCAATCAGATTTTTGAGCTTCGAATAGTCGGCGACTAAATCTATTTTTACGTCGACAAGTCCGTTCGCCTGTTCTTTCAAGAAAAGTTCGACTATCTCCGTCGCAAGCTCGTCTTCCGACTTGCCGTCCTTTTCGACGCGTAAATCCCACATACCTCTTAAATCCGACGGAGCATAGTCCGCCGCGTCGCCTATGTAAACTATGAACACGCGGTTAGGCTTCAACGACCCCGTCAGAAAGCCCAATTCGAAAAGCATGTTGCCGGAAAGTATTTTTCCGCCGACGATTTTGCCGCACTTATTACAGATTGAGCGAACGTCCGAACGGGAAGTGAAAAGCATTATCGCCGAGCTGCATGAACGCATTTGTTTTATTATCGTATCGCCCACGCCGTGTTCGAGCGAGCTTTCCGCCTTACCTCCGACAACGCCGTTGTAGTCGTTCTTTTTGAGTTCGGCTTTAACCTTTAACGCAAGCGAATTGTTACTGCTCCAACCGATAAAAACTTTACCCTTCATTTTTGTCGTCCTCCCCGTTATCGCCGCTGTTTTCGCCGTTATCGTTTCCTTTACTTTCCACGCTTTCGTCGCTTTCTTTGTCGTTATCGGTGAAAGCCTTTTTGACAACCTCGTCGTCGGTCGCCATTGTAAAGCCCAAAGGAGTCACGAGACAGCGCGTCGTTTCGTTTTTTTTCTCTTCTTTATTTACGGAATCGAGAATTTTTTCGATTTTCGTAACGAGGTAGTTTTTGTCGAGCGAAGCGGAGTAAGCTTCTTCGAGATAATCTTCAAGCTCGCGTAGTCTACGCTTTTTTTCCATGCCGAAAACGAGGTCGAGGTCGTCTGTTAAAGCAAGGTAATACTCCATTTTTATCTGTTCGAATATGTTTTTGTCCATATCCTTGTTGCGGAAGTATTTTAAAAGCTTGTACCGAGCCGCGCGCGATTTGTCGAAGGCTTCCATCGCCCTTTCCTTTCTATCCGTTTTTATAAAGTAAAGCGCGGCGTTACGGTATCCGTAAGACTCGTAAAGCGCGGCGAGCTGGTCGTTCTTTTCGTGGTCGAACGATCGGAATTTTTCGCAAGTTTCAATGCACTTTTCAACGCAGAAATCACGGAACTCCAAGTCGCCCTCAACGCCCGCGCCGAGGTAATACATCATGTTCGCAAACGTGACGTAATCGTAGTTGAGCATCAAAAACATACGCTTAAATTCGCCGTCGCCTAACTTTTCCACCGTTTCTATCTGAGAAAGAAGCTTCGTTTTGATACCTTCGTACGCTTCCTTAGGCAAGTACAGCGTGCCGTCCTTGTCCTGTTGAAGGTTTTCGCAGATTTCGTAATAGCAAAGAGAGGAGTTTATCGCGAGGATAACGCGGTCGTCACGCACTTCGCCCGAATTTAAAATTTCCGTCAAAAGTTTTTTTCCCTTGCCCATTACGCCGAACATATAAGTCGACTGGCAGTACAAAAGTATAAGCTCGGCGATTTCGCTTTCGAAATGCACGGGGTTTGCGCGGTGCGCTTCGATAAGCCCCCTTAAGCGCGAAATGTCCGTTACAAGCTCTATTTTGTTTTCATTTAACTCGTCGGTCTGTTCGTGAATAAAAAGGTCGACTATCTCCGCGGCAAGCTCGTCCGTAGTTTTACCCTCGGAAAAAACGCTCACGTCCCACATACCTTTTAAGTCCGACGGAGCGGTCGCTTCCGCGCCGTCTATGTACACGGTGAAAACGCGCTTTATTTTGAGCGAGCCGACGAGGAAACCTAATTCGAACAAAAGGTTTGCCGACAGTAAATTACGTTCGGCTTCGCCGCCGCATTCGCATTTCGTGTGCGCTTGCGTTTGAAACAAAAGTATCGCGGCGCAACAACCTTTCATTTGAGAAATAACCGCCGTTCCTTGTTCGAGCGAAACTTCGCCTTTATCCTTTAATATTCCGTTGTAACCGTTTTCTTTGAGCAGAGTTTTTACTTTTTCCGCAAGCGGCAGGTTTTCGTTCCAGCCGATAAAAACGTTTCCGTTCATCTTATCTTTCCTCTTATTGTTTATATAATCGGGAACTTTTTTGTTTTCATTAAACGAGGTTCTCTTCGGGCTTTGAAAGCATTTCGGAAAATTCGTTTATGGCTTTGCAAACTTCGTAGCCGTCTGTTAACGCGTGCGACACGGTGACGGAAAGCGTCATTTTGTAGCGGTCGGCTTCTAAAACGCATTTGCCCCAGTTGAGCCTCGGGATAGCCAAACTCTCTCTATTTTCAAGCGGGAGCGGATTGTAAATTTCCGTCACGTCAAGCCACGGGAGCGCGGAAAGAAACATAACGTCCACTTCGTCCTCGTCGTTAGCCTGTCTTTTCACGCCCTTTTTCGCATTCTCGATGGCTTCGTTCATTTTTTTGCGCGCTTCCAAAGCAAACGCCTCGTAAGAGGAAAAATCGTCCGCGCGAACGAAAGCAAAATCGTTGTTTTCGTCCTTTAAAGCGACGGTAAAAGAGGGGTTTGCAAATTCACAGTCGTAGACTTCTTCTCCGACTATTCTGTATCTGAACCCGGCGTATTTATTCAAAGCCTTACATAAAAGGTAGGTAAACGGGATAAAAAAGCCATTGTCGGCACCGATTGCTTTTAATTTTTCACGATAGGAGTAAAGCTCGGTCACGTCAAGCCGCGTGTTGATTGTAAAGCAAGGATTTGTATACCCGTTAAAAAGCTTGAAAAGCTCCTTGCGGCTCCAATTTTCAATATCGATTTTTTTCATTTTCTCAACCTGAATATTTTTTATTCGGCTTTTATTTTTAAGCGCAAGCTTAATCCAAAACTTCCGTCCAGCCGAATTTATCTTCTGTTTTGCCGTACTGTATGCCGGTAAGCTCGTCGTACAAAGCCATTGCAAGCGTTTTTCCGTCCGACGGAATTATATATTCATCGCCTTTATACGAAAGCTCGCCTATAGGCGAAACGACCGCCGCCGTACCCGTGCCGAAAGCTTCATCGAGCTTTCCGTTTTTCGCCGCGTCGATTAGCTCGTCAACGCTCAAAAGTCTTTCTTCAACGGTATACCCACGGCTTTTCAAAAGCTCTACGCAGGACATTCTCGTTATCCCGGGCAGCACGGAACCCGTGAGCGCGGGCGTAATTATTTTGCCGTCTATCTTGAAAAAGACGTTCATGCTTCCGACTTCTTCAATGTATTTTCTTTCCACGCCGTCAAGCCAAAGAACCTGCGAAAAGCCTTTTAAAGCCGCGCGTTTGCCGGCTCTTAAAGAAGCGCCGTAGTTTCCGCCGCACTTGGCGTAACCCGTACCGCCGCGAACTGCGCGCACGTCTTCCGACTCTATGGCGATTTTTACCGGTTTCAAGCCGCTTTCGTAATATGCGCCGACCGGCGAAAGAATGGTTACGAACATAGCTTCCGTAACGGCATGCACGCCGAGGTGCGGTTCGTTGCCGAAAAGGAAAGGTCTGACGTAAAGCGAAGTTCCTTCGGACTTAGGCACGAAGCGTTTGTCAATCGATATCAGCTTTTTGATTGCCGCAAGAAATTCTTCCCCGTCGAATACGGGAAGAGCAAGCCGCTCGGCGGAATTGTTCATTCTCTTCATATTCTCTTCGGGGCGGAACATTCTCAATTTTCCGTCCGCACCGTAGTAAACCTTCATTCCCTCGAAGATTTCCGCGCCGTAATGAAACACCGTAGAAGCGGGGCTTAACGAAAGGTTTCCGAAAGGAACTATCCGCGCGTTTTTCCAGCCGCCTTCGCTATGCTCTATAATAAGCATGTGGTCCGTAAAATATTTTCCGAAGCCCAAAGATTTTTCGTTCGGCAAAGGCTTGGGAGAAGAAGTCTCGGTAATTTTTATTTCCATAATCAACTATTAAAACAATGCGAAAAGTAAATGTAAAAAAACCGCAAAAATCAACGTTAATCGACTTATTGCGGCGTTTTTGAGATTATTTCTTTCTTCTGAATACGTACTTGTAACGGGAGATGCCTCTTACCTTGTCTATGTAATCCTGTTCGCCCGTGTACTCGAAGCCGTAAGATTCGAGCAAGTCCGAAACGTCGGTCGAAGTGGAGTCCGCCCAAATGAAAACAAGCGTTATCGTGGAGAACTGCTTGATTGCGAATTCCAACATTCTCTGCTTCACGGCGTCGTCGGCAATAGCAAAGTCAATGCAGAGATTTTCTATTTCCGCAGTCGACTTATTGACAGTAACGAGTCCATAAACGACGCTTTTTTCAACGAAGAGGAAGGTTATCGCGCCCGTTTCGTCGCAATAGAGCAAATCCTCTATGGTTTTGTCGTCGGGCATTTCCTTGCCGAGAGCTTCAAAGTATCTCGCTTTGGTCTTTTTATAGACGTTAAGCGCGTCGTTAAGATTCTTTTCGTTAAGTTCAACTATGTTCATAAGATACCTGCCTTTTTTCTCGCGCCGTTAACCGTCGAAGTACCGAACAAACGGTTAAAAAACAGCGTACTTGCATTATACAATATAGGGGGCGGGTTTGTCAAGCAAATTGCCGATTTTCGCCTTAAAGATTTTTTCATCGGCGTTAAGCTTGTCCGCTTATCTCAATTTTTGAGCTTTGCGGGCTTTCTTGCGACGAGAGAAAGAGCGGGTTTTGATATATCGAAGTTGTCGCGAATTTCCGCGTTGATTTTCTCCACGCTCAAAGCGTTTATCATGGCAAGGTTTTTGTCGAAATCGTAAATTTCGTTGCCTAAAAGCAATCTTCTACCATACAAGCACATTTGCGTGGTAGTGGATTCTTGTGCGAAAACGAGCGCGGACTTAATCTGTTCCCTTACGCTCGCGAATTCTTCCGCGCCGATACCCTCTTCCTTTAACCTTTTAACTTCGCCGATTATCGCTTCGTAAGCTTCTTCCTGCTTGTCCGCGCTAAGCCCGGCGTACACGGCGATGTCGCCGCAATCGTCGTAACTTTGTTGATAGGAATACACGGTATAACAAAGCCCCATTTCCTCACGAACTTTCCGGAAAAGTCTACTCGACATGCTACCGCCCAAAACGTTGTTGACGACCGAATAAATATGCCGTCTGTCGTCCTTTGACGAAACCGCCGGGTAGCAAAGCGCAAGATGGGCTTGCTCGATGTCTTTTGTTTTTGCGATGAAGCCCGAAAGGTTTTTAGTGTTCCTTGGCAAAAACTCCGTGCGTTTGGTTTTCGGCAAAACGGAAAGATATTTTTCGGCAAGAGCAAAGCCCTCTTCGGGGTAAACGTCTCCGACAATAGACACGACTATGTTGTCCGTCGTATAATATTTAGCTTTATACGCAAGTATGTCGTCGCGGGTAAAGCGCGCAACGTTTTCCTTTGAGCCGAGGATGGTTTTGCCATAGCCCGTGCCTGTGCCGAAGTACGCCGCGGAAAGGTTCGTGGTGCAAACGTCGTCCGGGGTATCCTCGTACATGTTTATTTCTTCCGTAACGACTCCCCTTTCCTTGTCAAGCTCGTCGGGCGGATAGATAGAATCGACGAACAAGTCGGAAAGAATTTCGAAAGCTTCGGCGGTATGCTCGGATATAGTCTGCGCGTAATAATAGGTGTACTCCTTGCCCGTCGCGGCGTTAAGGTTTATGCCGAGCGAGTCGGAATCCCAGTTTATCTGATAGGAAGTTCTCTTGTTTGTGCCTTTAAAGCCCGTGTGTTCGATGAAGTGGGAAATGCCGTTTTCTTCGTCCGTTTCGGCGGAGCTTCCTACCCCCGCGAAAATGCCTGCGGAAACGGATTTTAATCCGTCGATTCTTTTCACTATTACTCTTATTCCGTTATCGAGCGTTTTGGTTTGTATCATCTTCGATCAGTTCGGCTACGGTTTTTAAGTCCAAGCCCTTCTCCTTGTAAAATTTTATAATTTTCGGCAACGCCTGTAAGGTGTGCTTTTTTGGGTGCATAAGTACGAGCGCGCCCGAAGTCGCCTTTTTCGTCGCGCGCTCGTAAATTAAGTTTTCGTCGTTGTCGCGCCAGTCTATCGTGTCGAGCGTCCACATAATTGTTTTATACCCGAGCGATTCCGCGGCTTTGAGCGTTTCTACCGAGTAGGAACCGGACGGCGGCGCAAAGTAACGCATTTTTTCTCCGGTCAACGCTTCCACCACTTTATGGCAATTTTCTATTTCGCTTGCGTTGCCCGCTTTGTCGAGTTTTTTGCCGTCCTTGTGGAAATACCCGTGGTTTGCGAGCAAATGCCCCTCGGCAACTATTTTTTTCAAAGCTTCGGTGTTATCGTCCGCCCAGCAACCGCCGACGAAAAACGTGGCTTTCGCGTTTTTCTCTTTTAAAACGTCGAGTATGCCGTCGACGACTTCTCTCCCCTCGTAAACGTTGAACATTAAGGCTACGCCATTTTTGTCCGTGCTGCCCGAATAGTACGGCGAATAGCTTTCCTTGCCCGATAGATATACCGTTTTTTCGGGAAAAAAGCAAAGAGCGACGACGAACGAAAGCATTATCGCAAGCGTTATTACGGCGACTTTGCGAGCCGCCCTTAAAGATAGTTTTTTCATTAAAGATTGCCTCTATACTATAAAAATGTATTAAGGCAAACTTTGCTTTATGCCGTTTTATCTGTTTTATGGGCTGTGAAAGGTTTAGGGATAAGAGAAAAACCCCTTTATTCCAACCCTTGGCTTTTCTTCCAAACGCCCGTTTTTATGCCCTCTGGCAGAATTTTGGCGCAGAAAACGAGAAACTTGTTGAACGCGCCGTAAGAACTTACGGTTTTCCCTTTTTCAAGGTCTTTCCATGCGCGCTTAGCGACCTTTTCGGGGTCGTAAACGGCAAAGTATTTTTTTACCGTTTTTCCCTTTTCTCCGTCCTCGGCGCGGTCGAAAAATTTAGTTTTCGTCCAGTACGGACAAACGGCGGTCACTTTTATTCCGCGTTTTTTAACTTCGCTTTTCAATGCGCGAGCAAAGCTCAAAACGTAAGCCTTAGTCGCGGCGTACACGTTGATATACGGTATTGCCTGAAAGCCCGCCACGGAAGCTATTTCCATAATCTCGCTTCCCTTTTTCATATACGGCAAAGCTATATGCGTTATCGCGGTCAAAGCGCGGCAGTTCAAGTCTATCATGCCGAGCGTTTCGTCGAGCGGGATATCTTCGGTTTTACCGAATTTGCCGTATCCGCTGCAATTGACGAGCAGTTTTACGACGGGATTCTCTTCCTTTAATTTATCGATAAGTACGCCTATAGAGCGATTATCGCTTAAATCGAGGGGAATAGGAACAACTTTTCCTTTTGTTGAAGAAAGCTTTTCGAGCTTGTCTTTGCTCCTTGCAATAACCCAGATTTCGTCGAATTTATACCTTGCGGGCATGGTCGAAAAAAGCTTATAGCCTATTCCCGAGGACGCGCCCGTCATTATCGCAATAGTTTTCATTTTTCACCCTCCTTAGCAATTGTACCAACCGTTACAGCGTTATCATCAGTCCGCCGAGCGCGCCGAAAAGCGAAAAGACGGCGGGCAGAAACCCGTATTTACAAAAGTCGGCAAAAGTGAATTTTACGCCGTTTTTGTTGACTATCGAAGAAAACATAAGCCCCGCAAGCGCGCCGAGCGGCGTGAAGAACGCCCCGACGTTCGAGCCTATAACGGTTGCGTAAACCGCGCCCAAACGAACGCTTTCGCCCGCGAAAGAGGAAATCGAGGCGAAAAGCACACTCATAGGTATATTGTTTAAAAGGTTAGCCGAAAGCGCGGAAGTTATTCCGTATTTTAAAATAACGTTACTATCCCCGAAAAACTTTGCGCAAAGCTCGGTAAAGCCCGATAAATCGAGTGCAAGCACGATGACGAACATTCCGATAACGAGCGGAGCCATTTGCCACGGCGCGCGCTTTATTCCGCCCGTCACTACAATCGGTTTCTCTTTTCTTACGGCGTAAACTATAAGCGCGACGACGTATAGCGCGGCGCAACTTATCGCCGAAACGTACCACATTTCAAGCCCCATATAGCTTGATATCGCAACCGTTACCGTACATATTCCAAGCACTATTACGCCTAACATGGCAAGCGGTTTATCTTTCAATTTTATATCGATAATCGACTTATCGAGAGGCTTTTTTAATTTTTTACAGAACAAAATAAGCAACGCTAAAAGCGAGCAAAGCCCCGCAAAAATCGTCGGAAGCCACATTACGGATAGATACGTAAAAAAGTCTATCCCCGCCGCACTCGTTAAGTAAACGTTCGTCGGGTTGCCTATCAAAAAGAGCATGCTCCAAGTGTTCGCCGCGACGAATTCCGCCATAACGTAAGGCTTAGGGTCTATGCCCGCCCTCTTTGCAAATTGCAAAATAAACGGCGTAAATGTAAGAATAACGATATCGTTCGAAGTAAAAACCGTGAGAACGGAAACGGTTATATAAAATGTAAAAAATATTTTGAATTGACTGTTCCCCGCCTTTTTAGCGGCAAAGGAAGCAAGCGCTTCGAAAAACCCCGTTTCATCGAGAAAAACCGAGATTAGCGAAGTCGAGATAAACAAAACCACGACCTTCAACGGGTTTGCCGCGCTCGGTTCCGTGAGCTTTGAAAATATCGTTTTAAAGCTTATACTGCCGCTAAACGCGAGAACGAGCGCGCCGACAATCGGTACTATGGGGTAAATTTCAAATTTCACGCGCTCGGGTTTTAATAAGACGGAAAGTCCTATTAAAAGAGACGAGCAAAGCGCGACTATTATAGGCAAAACCATAAAAAACGCCTTTTCTTATAACTTTTCGACGAGTTTTCTTAAAAGTTTTCCGTAATCGTCGTTTAGCCGAGCGACAAAAGAAGAAAATTCTTCCGCGCTCCCGGCGTCCGAAACAGCTTTTATAATGAGGCACGGCACGCCCGCGTTTTTTGCGGTGAAGTAAATGCCCGCGGCTTCCATTTCGCAAACGGAAGCGTTAAACTCTTGTTTCAACCCGCTTTTAAAATCTTCGTCGGCGACGAACTTATCGCCCGAGGCGCAAACGCCTTCCTTTATATCGGGAATTATGTTTTTAACGGCTTGGCGCAAGGCTTCGTCTGTCGGATAAACGGGATTAACGCCGTCCTTGTACTGTCCGCGGCAAGTGCCGTCAAGCGCGGAAGTATCGAAGTCGTAATGAACGACTCCCGAAACGAGGTACAAGCCGCCTATTTTGCTTCCGTCCGCAATACCGCCCGCAAGCCCGAAGTTAAACACCGCTTCAGCTCCGTATTTTAATAAAACGTACTGCGTTGCCGCGGCGGCGCAAATTTCGCCCACGCCCGAGTTTATAAAGTAAATTTCCTTATCGTCAACGACGTACTTATTGACCACAAAGTCCCCGTATAAGTCCGTTAACAGCGATTTTCCGAGATACTTGTTTAAAATTTCATACTCTTTCGCCATAGCGGCGACAACTGCGATTTTTTTCATTTTCGTATTTCCTTATGACTATTATTAACGCGCAAACGCTGAAAAACATATAATGTAAAGCGTTAATAAAAAGGGGTAAAAAGTTTGAGCAAGATTTTCGTTTACGGAAAGTATCCGCACCAAAACTATCAAAAAGCCGTAAAAAAAGCCGGATTTACCTTGACGATGAATCCGAACGAAGCCGATTGTTTACTGCTCGGCGGCGGTGGCGACGTTGCGCCCTGCCTTTACGGCGGGGTCGGGATAATCGCACGCGACGTGGATATCGAGCGCGACGTAAACGAACTTTACCTTATACGCAAGTTTTTGGATACTAAAAGATACGTTTTCGGCATTTGCCGCGGCGAACAGATAATAAACGTTTACTTCGGCGGAACGCTTTACAACACGCTCTCCTCTCGGCACGCCTACCGCGGGCGCGACAGACTGCACGCCGCAACCTTTAAAGGCATGCTAAAAAGCGTTTACGGGGACGCGGGAATCGTGAACAGCGCGCATCGCCAAGCCGTGCAGAAATTAGGTTGCTCCTTAAAAGTATCGGCACTTTCCGACGACGGCGAAATAGAAGCAATCGAGGGGAAGAACGTTTTAGCCGTTCAATTCCACCCCGAAAGAACTATCTCCCCCGCAATCGACGGGACTAAGCTTTTCTCGGCGTTTTTAGCCCTTGCCGAGAAAAAAACCATTAAAAACAATCCTATTTCATCAAGTTAAGCCAACCGTCGGCTTTTTGTATAAGCTCGGCGTTGTCTTTCGACTTTTCCATCATACCGATGACTATCTCGGTAGCGCGTTCGTCGTTTGAAAGCCTTCTTCTGATTTTATCCGCGCAGTTAAGCTCTTCTTCCGTCAAAAGGTATTCGTCCTTTCTCGTGCCGCTCTTCAAAATGTCGATAGCGGGGAAAATTCTCTTTTCGGCAAGCGCGCGTGAAAGCGTGATTTCCATATTGCCCGTGCCTTTGAATTCTTCGAATACGATATCGTCGAGCTTACTGCCCGTGTCCACGAGCGCGGTAGAAATTATCGTCAAGCTTCCCGCTTCGGTGTTTCTCGCAAGACCGAAAAACTTTTTAGCCGTCTGCAAAGCCGCGGGGTCGATACCGCCGGACAAAAGCTTGCCGGACCCGGGGACTGAAACGTTACAAGCCCTCGTGAGCTTGGTGATGGAATCCATCAATATCAAAACGTCCTTACCCTCTTCGACGAGTGCTTTACCGCGCTTGAAGCAAAGTTCGGAAAGGCGCAAATGGTGTTCCATAGACTGGTCGAACGTGGAAGCGATGACTTCGCCCTTTACGCAGGACTTAAAGTCGGTTACTTCTTCGGGGCGTTCGTCGACGAGAAGGACCATAAGGTGTATTTCGGGGTGGAATTTTTCCACGGATTTAGCTATTCTCTTTAAAAGGGTGGTTTTACCCGTTTTCGGGGGTGCGACGACAAGCCCGCGTTGACCTTTGCCTATCGGGCAGAAAAGGTCTATCATTCTGAGCGGAATTTCGTCCGTTCCGCCGAGAGTTATTCTCGTGTTCGGGTAGTACGGGGTCAAATCGTCGAAGCGCGGACGCGCGGTTAGCTTGGGTTCCTCGTCGTTTACGAGCATGATTTCCGTCATTTCCGGAAGCTTATTTTCCCTCTTCGGGCAGACCTTGCCCGTAACCTTATCGCCTTCGCGCAAGAAAAACTTCTTTATGGTCGGGCGGGCGATAAACGCGTCGCGCAATGAAGAATCGAAGTTAGAAACCCTGACAAACCCGTACCCTTCGCTATTGAGTTCCAATATCCCCGTTATCACTTCGCCTTCGGCGGCGATATCATGGACGGCGATACGGTCGTATTCGTCGGCTTTTGGTCCGTATTTAGGATAAAAAATAGAACGATCCACTCTGCTGCTCGGTCTGCCGCGATTGTTGCGGACAGGCTGATATTCGCCGCGGTCTATTCTAATTAGTTCGTCGATTAAAGTAGCCTTATTTTTGTTCGCCGGCGTTCCGCCTTTGCGCGCGAGCATGCTTCTCAAATCCCCGATGTTATAAAGTTGGTAATCTTTCTTTTCCATTTTGCGTCGTTCTCCTTAGATTTCTTATCAATATTTATCGTAGTCGAAAACGAAAACTTCGGTTTTTTGCGGTAAAGACGATGAAGTAATTTCGAGTTCGTTTCCTCTTTCGATTCTTTCGAATTTTTCTATAAACTTATCCGCCGGCTTTAAAACTTCAAAAGAACGCGGCGTTTTAAAGTGCATGGGTATAACAATTTTTGCTTTCGAAGCCAAAGCGTACTTGTACGCTTCCTCTTCGTCTATCGTGTAAAAGCCGCCGACGGGGATAAAACATACGTCGCACTTGCCGATTTTTGTAGCGATTTCTTCCGAAAACTTTTCGCCGATATCGCCGTAATGACAGAACCGTACGCCGTCCACGGTAAACTTGATAACGGAATTTTTTCCGCGCTTCGCGCCGTTTTCGTCGTCATGATAGCAAATAACGCGCTTTAAGTTAAGGTCTTTTTCCATCATTTGATTAACGTCCGAAGTCAAGCCGTAAAAGTAAAGAGACGCCGAAACTTTATTGACGGCGTTATGGTCGAAATGGTCGTGCGAGCAGATACAATAATCCGCCTTTACCTTTTCCATCTCAAAATCCATTCCCGAATAAGGATCGCACACGACGGATACGCTCCCTTCGACGAGAAAAGAGGAATGCCCGAGAAATCTTATTTTCATTCTTCACCTATAATAATATGTTCGTCGCGCGGCTCTTCCTTATTTAAAGCCGCCGCATTCCGAAATTCCGTTCTTCAACACTCTACTCTTTTTTCTCTCTATTTATAATCTATGTTAATATTTTAACAAAATATTTGCTATTAGTCAAACGCTATCGCGCTTCATTCAAAAATAATGTCAATATTATTTTTTTTATCCTAATTTTTAACGGCAAATTTTGAAACGAGATAGTCGGCGTAAACGCCCGCAACGTCAACTCCCGTAGCTTTTACTATGCCGTTCCAAAAAGCGTTGGAATTGACTTCGCAAACGCAAAGTCCCTTTTCGTCGGAAAGAATATCTACGCCGCAGTAGTCAAGGTCGAGTATTTTAGCGCATTTTTCGGCAAGTTTTGTCTCCTCTCCGCTTACGTCCGCTTTTATGCCTACGCCGCCGAGTTCCACGTTGGAACGAAAATCCTTTTCGTTAACCCTCTTCATCGCGGCTTGCGCTTTACCGCCGATAACTATAACGCGAGTATCCTCGCCGCCCTTGCCGATAAACTCTTGAAAAACATGCGGTTTGAAGTTTAGTTCTTTATGGAGTTTTTCAAGCTCTTCTTGCGTTTTGGCAAGATACACGCCGCGCCCCATCGAACCGTAAACCTCTTTAACGACTATCGGGTAAGAAATGAATTTTTCGACTTCTTTATAAAAATCGTCCGTTTTATTAGTATAGTTAAGCGGCGAAAAAATAGTCTTAGGCACGCGAACAAAGGGGTAAAGCGCAAGATAAGTTTTCATTTTATCGTCGCACAGTTCTATCGATTTTGCGCTGTTAACAAGCTTATAGCCCGACTTTTCGAGCAAAACCGAAAGGTACGGGTCCTTGTCGAGGTACACTATAAAGTCGTATTCTCCGATATTTGTTTTTGCAGTTTCATCGATATAGCTAAGCACTTTGTCTGTCGTTAAAACGTCGGTTTTTACGCCGCGTTCTGTGAGTGCTTCAGTCAAAGTTTGTATCTGCGTTTCGAGGGAAGCCCCGAAATAAAATCCGTTTTTAATTATCGCGCAATTCATCAGTCGTTCCTCAATTTGTTAAACACGGCTTCGGCAACCTTAACGCCGTCCGCCGCCGCGCTTGAAATTCCGCCCGCGTAACCGCAACCTTCGCCGCATGGATAAAGGTTTTTAACGTTCACGCTCTCAAAATTTTCGTCGCGCGTTATTCTCACCGGCGAAGAAGTTCTCGTTTCCGAGCCGCTGAGTACGGCTCCTCGGGAAGCAAAACCGCTAAGCTTTTTATCCATGTCGCATAGTCCCGCTTTCAGATTTTCGGCTATAACTTCGGGGAAGAGTTTTTCAAGCGTAAAAAACTCAAATCCCCGCCTATAAGTCGGTAAAACGCCTTTTAGCCCTTTCGTTACCGCGCCGTTTACAAAGTCCTCGGCAAGTTGAACGGGGGCTTTATAGTCGCCCGCGGCAAGGTAAGTTTTGCGTTCTATTTCGCGTTGCAACATAACGCCCGCAAGCGGAGAATCGTTTTGAAAATCTTCCTTTTTAACTTGACAAACGACCGCGCTGTTAGCGTTAACGCCGTCGCGCATATAGTTGCTCATTCCGTTGACCACCGTTTCGCCCTCTTCGCTTGCCGCCGGCACGACTACGCCGCCCGGACACATGCAAAAGGTAAAAACGCCGCGCTCGGACGGGTGCGAAACAAGCTTGTAATCGGCGGGCGGCAGACCTTTCGCACCCGCGAATTTCTCGCCGTATCTTTCCTTATTTATAACAGACTGCAACTGCTCCACCCTTACGCCGACCGCAAACTCTTTTTGTTCCATAAAAACGCCGGACGAAAGGAGCGAAAAAAACGTGTCGCGCGAGCTATGCCCTATCGCAAGCACTACGGAATTTGTTTCAAAAACTTGTCCGTCGTCCGTTTTTACGCCGCAAGCATAGCCGTTTTTGATAACAAGCGAAGAAATTTTCGTCGAAAAATGAAATTCTCCGCCGAGCAAAATTATTTCGTTTCTGATATTTTTAACGACGTTAGGCAAATTATCGCTGCCGATATGCGGCTTTGAAAGGTACAAAATATCTTTCGGCGCGCCGAATTTTACGAAATCTTCCAAAACTTCTTTTATGACGGGGCTGTTTACCTGCGTATTGAGCTTTCCGTCCGAAAACGCGCCCGCGCCGCCCTCGCCGAACTGCACGTTAGACGAAGTATTTAGCTCCCCTCCGTCAAAAAAGGCGTTTACCGTTTTTGTTCTATCCTCTACCCTTTCGCCGCGTTCGAAAACTATCGGCTTTACGCCGTGCCGAGCAAGCGTAAGCGCGCAAAAAAGCCCCGCGGGACCAGCCCCGACTACCGCGACCGTGCGCTCGACGGGCAATTTTTCGTAAATTTTTTCTTGCTTTTTCTCTTCTTCGTCGAATACGGTAACGCTATAAATTATCTTAACGTTAGATTTATGTCGCGCGTCTATCGATTTTTTTTCGATTTTTATTTTTAACCCATCGGCGTTTTTTATACCGAGTTTTTTCGTTGCCCGCTTTAAAAGCAAACTTTCGTCGTCGAACGGGCTAAGTTCAACGGTTAAAGTTTTTTTCATAAATATCCTCCGCCGCGCAAACCGCCGACGAAAACGCCCATTGCAGATTAAATCCGCCGCAGTCGCCGTCCACGTTCAAAGCCTCTCCTATTATATATAATCCGTCCGTAAGCTTACTTTCAAAAGTTTCGCTTATTACGTCTTTAGTGTCGACTCCGCCATGCGTAACTTGCGCGTAAATAAAGCCGGTTGTACCCGTAACCCTGCCTATATATCGTTTAATCGCATAAATTGCTTTTTTCAAGTCGCTGTCGTTAAGCTCTTCCAATCTGCGTTTTTCAAAAATTTTGCGGCAGATTTTTTCGCCTAATTTGTTGTGAACGTAACCGCTTAAAAGCGTTTCCGCACTTTCTAAAGGGAAACTTTCACAGCGTTTTTTCAAGCCCGCAAAAATTTCTTCTTCGGTTTTTTCGGGTAAAAATTCGACTAAAAGATAAGGCTCCGTAGTCTTTTCAAGGTAAGAAGAAACTTCGAAAACGGCGTTGCCGCTCGCCCCCGAATCGGTAAACAACAAATCTCCGACCGAAGTTTTTACTATTTTTTTGCAGTCTTTTCCGTCGGCAAGGCTCAACTTAACGCGGTGTTTTACGCCTTTTAAGCCTTTAAAAAATTCGCTTTCGGTTTTCAACTGAACGAGAGAGGGCGAAAGCGCGGTGATTTTATGCCCGAAGCTTTGCGCCAAACGGTAAGATTTCCCCTCCGTTCCCATTCCTTGCCCCGCTCTGCCGCCGAAAGCAAGAATAACGCGCTTGGCGTTCACCGAGAATCCGTTTCCGCTCAACAAGAACACCCCGTTCTTCTTTCCAATTTTTTCAACGAAGCTTTCCAAAAAAACTTCGGTATCGCCCATTGATAACCTTAACGCGTCCAAAACGGCGTTCGCTTGCAACCCGCAAGGGTAAGCCCTGTCTTCTTCATACGTCAAAAGCAACCCTAAATCGTTAAAAAAGCCCTCTATAGCTTCGTTATCGTACTTTTTTAAAGCGAAAGAAGCAAACTCCTTATCGCCGTGGTATCGTTCGGGAGATATATGAGCGTTCGTTACGTTTCCTCTGCCGTTGCCCGTGGCGAGTATCTTTTTTCCAACGCGTTTCCGGCTTTCCAGAACGCAAACGTTTTTAACGCCGAATTTATTCAGTTTTACCGCGGCTACAAGCCCCGAAAACCCGCCGCCGACTATCGCGACTTCGTATAAATTTTTCATTTATTCCTCTTGAAAATAAATTATATAATCATTGTATCACATATTTATTTAAAATTCCACTTTTTTGATTATTTAATTGACTAAAACGCAAAAATAGGTTAGAATATGTTTGATAATATACCGAATAAGAACAAAATTCGACCGAATACGCATTAAGTATTGACAAAATTCATTTTAAGAGTTAAAATTTAAGCATAATCGAATCTTATATTTGAGTTATTTAATTAAGAAAAAATTTAATAAATTATATACGGAGTGTGTTTTGATATGAATATTATCGAATACTTCAGAAACAACCCAAAGCTTTTTATCGTGACAATCGCCGCGATTGCCGTGTGCCTTATCGCGATAATACTAATCGTCGTAATAAAAGCCGTCCGAAAAGGTTCGGGAACAAAAGACGATAAAATCACCGAAACGCTCGGAGTTGCCTCGACCGACGAACAAACAAAAGACGAGCAAGCCGAAACGGAAAGCGCAGAAACCGAGCAATCGGAAATAGAAGATGTTCAAGCCGTAACCGAAACGGAAGGGCTTCCCTCGGAAGAAACGGAAACGACGGTCGAAGATACCGAAGTCGAAACGGAAGAAGAGCAAGAAGCTGCAGAAGAAACGGCAACCGAAGAGCTTCCCGTCGAAGAAAAACCCGAGGAAGAAGCCGTAACCGTCGAAACCGAAGAGCTTCCCG
>DHMS01000046.1 GCA_002405915.1 Christensenella sp. UBA4636 | reverse complement strand
ATCTATGAACATATTATACGAGGTGTTTCAAAATAAATTGAAAAATTCAACCACCTAATCTATGAACATATTATACGAGGAGTAACAATTATGGCTATTTTGGTTACGGGCGGAGCCGGGTATATCGGCTCGCATACGCTTGTCGAACTTATCAAAAAAGGTTACGAAACGGTCGTTATCGACAATCTTTACAATTCTTCCGAAAAATCTTTGGAAAGGGTGGAAGCCATCACGGGCGTGAAACCGAAATTTTACTTCGGCGACGTGCGCGACGAAGATTTGTTGAGAAGAATTTTTACGGAAAACGAGATTGAATACGTAATTCATTTTGCGGGGCTGAAAGCCGTAGGTGAGTCGTGCAGAAAACCGCTTTTCTATTATGACAACAATCTTAACGGAACGCTCGTTCTCGTCAAGGTTATGACGGAATATAATTGCAAAAATCTCGTGTTTTCGTCGTCCGCAACGGTGTACGGCGACCCAGAAAGGCTGCCGCTCGACGAAACTTGCAGAATAGGCGGAACTACGAACCCGTACGGAACGAGCAAGTATTTTCAAGAAATTATGCTCGCCGATATCTGCAAAGCCGACCCCGATTGGAACGTTATTTTGCTTAGGTACTTTAACCCGGTCGGCGCGCACGAAAGCGGGCTTATCGGCGAGGACCCGGACGGCATACCGAACAACCTTATGCCTTACGTTGCGAAAGTCGCTATCGGCGAACTTAAAGAAGTGGGCGTTTTCGGAAACGATTATCCGACCCCGGACGGCACCGGCGTGCGCGATTATATTCACGTAGTCGACCTTGCAAAAGGGCATGTCGCCGCGATTGAAAAGGTAAAAACCAAGGGCGTGCATGCGTACAACCTCGGCACGGGCGTAGGGTACAGCGTTCTCGACGTTATCAAAGCCTTTTCCAAGGCGTGCGGGCGCGAACTTCCGTACGTTATCAAGCCCCGCCGCGACGGCGACGTCGCTTCGAATTTTGCAGATTCTTCGAAAGCTAAGCGCGAACTCGGCTGGCAAGCGGAACTAAACCTCGACGATATGTGCGCTTCGTCCTGGAACTGGCAAAAGAAGAATCCGCACGGGTACAAAGACTAAAATGGTATCGAAAAGAAAATTCGATTTTTATAACGGACGGGAAATTTTTATTTATGAAATTTCTTGCGGCTTTATTTCGCTCGGCGTCCTTTCTTTCGGCGCGATTATAAATTATGTAAAATTTAAAGGGCGCGATATCGCGCTCGGTTTCAAAAAAATCAAGGACTATCTTGCGGCGAACGCCTATATAGGCGCGAACGTGGGACGGAATGCAAACAGAATAAAAAACGCAAAGTTTACGCTCGACGGAAAAGAATACTTTTTGAGCGCGAACGAAGGCAAAAACCAGTTGCACGGCGGCGTTGTCGGCTTCGATAAAAAGTTTTACGACGTTGAAATTTTTAAAAACGGCGTCGTTTTGTCTTACGTAAGCCCCGACGGCGAAGAGGGCTACCCCGGGAAGCTCGATTATCGCGTTGAGATAACGGCGGACAGCGACGGGTTTTGTATTCGCTACAAAGCGAAAAGCGACAAGGACACGGTTTTTAACCCGACTTGCCACATGTATTTTAACCTCGACGGCGAGGGAAAATCGGCTTTGAAAAATAAAATCAAATTGAACGCCGAATATTATACGCCGACGGACGACGAGCTTATCCCGACGGGCGAAATACTTCCCGTTATCGGCACTCCGTTTGATTTTTTAACCGAGAAAAGCGTTGATTATTACTTTAACGATAAGGCTTTTTCGGCGGAAACGGCTACGAAAAACGGCTACGACCACAACTTTTTAGTAACTCGGTGTAGCGATGTCACGGTTGAAAAAGATTTTTATATCGCTTCGATTTTTTCGTCAGATAACTTGCTTGAAATGAAAGTAGAAAGCGACGCGCCCGCTTTTCAACTTTATACGGCGGGTTCGCTCGATGCAAGAAACGGCAAGAGCGGCGACTACAAGGCGGGGTACGGAATTTGCGTTGAGCCGCAGTTCGTGCCGAACGCAATAAACTCTTATGCTCTCGCGTTCGAAAAGCCGATTTTAAGAAAAGGCGAAAACGGCGAAAGGTTTATAAAATATACTTTTGTAGTACACGATTAAAATTTATAATTGAATTTTTCCGCTTGCGGACGGCTTTATATAGCTTGTTTGCGGGCGGAGTTTTTGTTGTTCGTGATTTTGTCGGAGTTTGTTCGAATAAAATTCTTTGCGGAAAGCATACTAAAAGCGATGAAACATACCGTTTATTTTAAAAATAAGCCGAAAATTACCGGCAATTTCGCGTTGGCGGGACCTAAAGAGGGCGGTTCGCAGTTTGCAAAGTATATTAAGCTCGTTTTAGAGGACGATAAATTCGGCGAGGACACGTTCGAAAAAGCCGAATGCAAGATGCTTTCGACGGCGATTGAAAAAGCCGTGGAGACGGCGGGGCTTAATATCCAAGATATCGGCGCGCTTATCTCCGGCGACCTGCTTAATCAGATTATTTCCGCTTCGTTCGCGGCGCGAAACTTCGACGTGCCGTATATAGGCGTTTATAACGCTTGCTCGACTTTAAGCGAGGCGTTTGCGCTCGGGGCTGCGCTCGTTGACGGCGGATATTTCGAAAACGTAGTCGCGGCGACGGGAAGCCATTTTGCGACGGCGGAAAGGCAATATCGTTATCCGCTCGAACTCGGTTGCACTCGTCCGCCTCAGTCGCAATGGACTGTTACGGGCGCGGGAGGCACCGTAATTTCCTCGAAAGGCGACGGACCGTTTATATCATCGGCGACTTTCGGAAAAGTCGTGGATTATGGGGTGACGGACGCAAACAATATGGGCGCGGCTATGGCTCCCGCCGCGGCGGATACTTTCGTGACGGCGGTTAAAGAATTAGGACTTGCCGCGGACGATTTTGACGTCGTTTTAACGGGCGACCTCGGCGCGCTCGGCTCACGGCTTTTTAAAAAACTTTGCGCGGATAAGGGGTTTGACGTTTCTAAAAACCATTCCGATTGCGGAGAGATGATTTATAACATCGACGAAGAGGAGTACCAGGGCGGCTCGGGCGCGGGTTGCTCGGCGGTGGTGTTCAATTCGTATATTATGAAAAAGCTAAGGCGAAAGGAAATACGGAAGATGATATTCATTGCGACGGGCGCGCTTTTATCTCCCGTTTCCGTTCAACAAGGCGAAAGTATTCCGTGCATTGCGCACGGCGTTGTGGTGGAGAGCTAACTATGTGGGAAATTGTTTTTATGTATTTAAAGGCGTTTGTCGTAGGCGGGGCGATATGCACGGTTGCACAACTGCTCATAAACAAAACCAAAATAACGGCGGGAAAAATTCTCGTGTACTTTATGCTTGCGGGCGTAATATTGCAAGCCGCGGGCGTATATAAATATTTAGTGGACTTTGCGGGCGCGGGGGCAACGGTGCCTATCTCGGGGTTCGGCTACCTTTTAGCGGACGGCGCGATAGAGGGCGCGAAGCAAGGACTTTTCGAAGCCGTAACGGGAGGTTTAAGCTCTGCTTCCGCCGGTGTTACGGCGGCTGTAACGTTTAGTTTTCTTTCGTCCTTAATATTTAAGCCAAAATCCAAAAATAATTGATAAAATACTTGAATTTGTAACTTTTTACGTCACGCATGACATATAATGTAACGTGAAAACAGTATGCGGGTACAAACGAAAGAAGAAGTGTAAATTCAAAATTTTTGTTGTTTTGTTTGTTCTCGTTTTCGTCGTTTGCCGAAACTATTTTTGCGCGTCCGATATTCTGATAAACAAGGGCGAAGCTTCTTTTGAAGCGGACATGACGAAGGCGTTTTATTCGGCGGCAAACATATTGACGATTGAAAACGACGGTTGCAAAGACCTTGTGAAAGTCGAAAAAGACGAAAGCGGAAACGTCAGTTTTATTTCGACCGACGCGTTAAAACTAAACGCCCTCGTAAAACGCCTTGCCGAAAAAACGATTGAAAACTACGAAGTGCTTGCTTCGGGTACTACGGAAGTTCCTATAGGAGCGTTCACGGGGTTTAGGCTTTTTTCGGGGCTCGGAGCGAAAGTAAAGTTAAAACTCATAATGGTGACGAGCGTAAAGTGCGACTTTGTAAACGAATTTACTTCGGCGGGGATAAATCAGACGTCGCACAGGCTTTACATTACGACCGTTCCCGACGTTTACGTCGTCGCGGCGGGCAGAAAGAAGTATTACAAAACGGAAATAAGGTTGCTTGTTTACGACAACTTGATAGTGGGCAAGGTTCCCGAAGTTTATTTAAATGGTTCGATTGCGGGGTACACGGCTTACAAATAACGGGTTAAAAGCCCGTTTTTCTTTATTTTTAGCGGTTTTTGGCGATAAAAACGTTTTACAATTCAAAAACCTTTGACTTTGAATATAAATTTAATTATAATAGTTCTATATAATAAAAGGCGATTCGGACATTTTAGCGAATTTTGCGGAATTTTCGTTATCGCACCGAGGAAACTATGAAAGAAAAAATTCAAGCTTTGCTCGAAGCGGCAAAGGAAAAAATTTCCGTGGCTTCGTCCGGTAAAACATTGACGGACGTTAAGGTGGAATTTTTAGGAAAAAGCGGACAAGTTACGGGACTTTTGAAAGGTATGCGCGACGTTGCGCCCGAGGAAAGACCTAAAGTAGGTCAGCTCGTTAACGATTTGAGAAAGAAAATCGAAGATTACATTTCCGAAAAGGAAGCGGAGCTAAAAGCTTCGGAAACAAAAGCTAAATTCGAAGCGGAAGCGGTGGATATCACTATGCCCGCGGCGATTCCGGAAGAGGGTACGCTTCACCCGATAACGCTCGTAAAAAATCAGCTTATCGACGCTTTTTCGGGGCTCGGCTTTAAAATTTACGAAGGACCCGAGATTGAAAGCGATAAGGTTAACTTCCAGATGCTCAACATTCCGGAGGACCATCCCGCGCGCGAAATGCAGGATACTTTCTACATTACGGATAGTTTCCTTTTGAGAACGCATACTTCACCCGGGCAAGTTCACGTTATGACGAGCGAAAAGCCGCCTATAAAGGTTATGTGCCCCGGCAGAGTTTACCGCTCGGACGACGACGCGACCCACTCGCCGATATTCCACCAGATAGAGGGGCTTGTAGTCGACAAAAACCTTTCGCTTTGCGACCTTAAAGGCTCGCTCGAAGAGATTTTGCGTAAAATTTTTAATTCCGACGTGAAAACGAGATTGCGCCCGTCGTACTTCCCATTTACCGAGCCGAGCGTTGAAATTGACGTCAGTTGCTTCGAATGCGGCGGCAAGGGTTGCAAACTTTGCAAAGGCACCGGCTGGATAGAAGTTTTAGGCGCGGGTATGGTTAATAGAAAGGTTCTCGAAGGCTGCGGAATCGACCCCGACGTTTACACCGGTTACGCGTTCGGCATAGGGCTTGAAAGAATAGCGATGCTCAAATACCATATTCCCGACATAAGAATGTTCTTCGATAACGATTTGAGATTCGTTAAGCAATTCAAGTAAGGAGGAACAAAAATGAGAATACCTTTAAGATGGTTGAACGAATACGTTTCTACCGCTTCCGTCACTACGGAGCAGCTCAAAAACAAGCTTTTTTCTTGCGGTTTCGAAGTCGAGGACGTAATCGAAATAAATAAAAACGTAAACAAAATAGTAACTTGCAAAATACTTGAAAAATCCCACCACCCCGCCGCGGACAAGCTGTTCGTGTGCCAAGTCGACGCGGGCAAGTACGGAATTTTGCAGATTGTAACAAACGCCGTTAACGTGCAAGAAGGCGATATCGTTCCCGTTGCGGTGGACGGCGCGACCCTTGCCGACGGAACGGTTATCAAGAACGGCAAGCTCCGCGGAGTAGGCTCGTTCGGTATGTTCTGCGGCGGAGAAGAAATAGGCATTACCGAAGAATATTACGACGGCGCGGGCGGAGATTCCGTGCTTATATTCCATGACGACTTTCCGCTCGGCGAAGAGGTCGCGGATTTGCTCGACATTCGCGATACCGTTTTCGATATTTCGGTAACGGCGAACAGACCCGACTGCCAGAGCGTACTCGGCATTGCGCGCGAAGTCGCGGCTATTTTAAAGCAGCCGCTCAAAATGCCCGACACTTCCTTTAAAGGCGAACCGGACGTTAAAACGCAAGATAAAATCAAGGTTTCCGTACTCGATAAAGACCTTTGCCCGAGATACATGGCGGCATACTGCTACGATATAAAAATCGCTCCGTCGCCCAAGTGGATGCAAAGGCGGCTTTATCTTATGGGCGTGCGCGCGATTAACAACATAGTCGATATCACGAACTACGTTTTAAACGAAATCGGGCAGCCTATGCACGCGTTCGATTACCGCGAATTAACCGGCGGAGAAATCGTGGTGCGCCGTGCTAAAAACGGCGAAAAGATAGTAACGCTCGACGAAAAGGAGTTTACTTTAACCGAAAACAACCTCGTAATCTGCGACAAGGACAAGCCGTCCGCGCTTGCGGGAATTATGGGCGGAAAGGGCAGCGGAATCAAAGACGATACCGCGGCGATAGTTTTTGAAAGCGCGAAGTTCAAACGTGACAATATAAGGAGAACTTCGAGAACTTTAAACCAGCGTTCCGATTCTTCCGCAAGATACGAAAAGGGCGTTGACGACGCTTCGCCCGAATTAGGTCTTAAACGCGCGCTTGCGCTTATCGAAGCCTTAGGTGCGGGCAAAGTCGCTTCTACAGTTATCGACGAAAACGCGACTTCGGGCGAAAAGAAAGTCATAAAGACGACGACCGAAAAAATAAACAAGCTTTTAGGCATAGTCGTTCCCGACGAAGTTATGCTTGAAATCCTTGAAAGGCTCGAATTCAAATGTACTCTCGAAAACGGCGTTTTAACAGCCGAAGCCCCCGCTTACCGCGAGGACGTTGAGGACTACCCCGACCTTGCCGAGGAGATTATAAGAACTTATGGCTACGAACACATTATTTCGACTTTGCTTGAAAAATCGGCTATCACGATGGGCGGAAGAAGCCCCGCGCAGATAAAGGAAAACGAGGCGAAGAGATATCTTGCTTCGGTCGGCTTTGACGAAATAATCACTTATTCGTTCATCTCGCCGAAAGATTATGCGAATTTCGGCTACGAAGTCGATAAATTGAAGCTTATCCGCCTTAAAAACCCGCTCGGCGAGGACGTAAGCGTTATGCGCACTACGCTTTTGCCGTCCGTCGTTGCGGCGGTTGCGAGAAACCTCAACAGAAAGAACCTTTCCGGAAGAGTGTTTGAAATGGCAAAAGTTTACCTTGCCGACAAACTTCCGCTCGAAAGCTATCCGACGGAACAAACAAACCTTTGTCTTGCGCTATTCGGCGACGACGAAAACTTCTTCACGGCGAAAGGCGCGATAGAAGGAACGCTCAATCATCTTTGCTTCGACGGCTCGATAAAATACGAACGCTCTAAGCTTGCGTTCTTGCACCCGACGCGCAGCGCTGATATAATTATAAACGGCGAAACGCTCGGCTACGTCGGCGAACTCAACCCGCTTACCGCCGAAAAACTCGGCATAGACAAGCGCGTTTACGTTGCGGAAATCAACTATCAAAAAGTTTCGGAATACTTTACGAGAACGTACACCGTAAAAGCTTTCTCGAAGTTCCCGGCGGTCGAAAGAGATATCGCGCTTTCTTGCCCGCTCGCGCTCACGAACGGAGAAATAGTGGAAGCGATAAATTCCGCGAAGATAAAAACGCTTGTGGATTGCAAACTTTTCGACGTTTACACGGGAGACAGAATTGCAAAAGGCACAAAAAGCATGGCGTACAGGCTTACTTTCTCGTCGATGGAAAAAACGCTCGACGATGAAGAAATCGAACGCTATATGAGAAAAATTCTCGTGCGGCTCAACGAAATCGGCGCGCAGATAAGATAAAAATGACGACTTTAAGCGCGCACCTTTCATATTGCGCGCTTTTAAGCCGCAAAACGATTTGACGGGGTTACTACATTGAAAGAAAGGTTTCTTTTATCGCTCGAATACGACAAAGTTTTGAATATTTTAAGCGGATATGCGGCTTTGAAAGGTACTAAGCGGCAAATTTTAAGCTACGTTCCGAGCGGTAAAAAGGATGACGCTGAGCTGCTTTTAAAAAAGACGGGCGAAGCGTACAAACTGCTTTTTACTTACGGCGTGGGCGGAATAGAATTTTACGACGAGCCGGGCGACGAACTCGAAAGAGCTTCGAAAGGTTCGTCGCTCACTCTCGCCGAACTTTTGCGTGTGGCAAGGCTACTAAAAAGCGCAAGGATAATCAAAAATGCGTTTACTTCCGTAAACGACGAGGAAATAACGCTTTTGCCCGCGATTGCAAACTGCATTTACTGCGACCAATATATAGAACAAGAGATTTTCGAAAAGATACTTTCGGAGGACAAGGTCGCGGACAACGCTTCGGTTAAGCTTTCGGAAATACGAAAGAACATAAAACGTTTAAACGAGCAGATACGCGCAACGCTCGGCAATATTATTAAGGATTCTTCAAAATATCTGCAAGACAACATCGTCACGATGCGCGGGGATAGGTACGTTGTACCCGTAAAAAACGAATACAGAAGCCGCGTTAAGGGCTTTGTTCACGACCAGTCGGCAACGGGGTCAACGGTGTTTATCGAACCCGTGGAAGTGCTTGAATTAAACAACCGCTTGCGTTCGGCTACCATAGAAGAACAACTTGAAATCGAAGAAATTATCAGAGATTTATCGCATAAAGTAGGGCTTATCGCCGATAGACTTTACTACGACGGCGAACTTTGCGAGGAACTTGACGAATTTTGCGCCCGCGCCGAATACGCGCAAAAGATAAAGGGCGTAAAGCCGCTCGTTAACGACAAAGGCATAATCGATATAAGAATGGGCAGACACCCGCTTATCGATTCGAAAACCGTCGTTCCGGTAACGCTTAAATTCGGCGACGATTGCAATTATTTGCTTATAACCGGTCCTAACACGGGCGGCAAAACGGTAACGCTTAAAATGGTGGGGCTATTTTCGCTTATGGCGATGAGCGGAATGTACTTGCCCGCCGCACCCGATACGCGCGTATCCGTGTTCGACGAAGTTTTCTGCGACGTGGGCGACGAACAGAGCATAGAGCAGAATTTGTCTACTTTCTCGTCTCATATCAAAAACATAGTCGAAATAACTTCGGAAGCTAATTCGAAAAGCCTTGTTTTAATCGACGAAATAGGCGCGGGAACCGACCCGGACGAGGGCGCGGCGTTAGCGCAAGCCGTGCTTGAAAAACTTCTGGACGAAAGGTCGTTCGGTATTATAACAACGCACTATTCGCGCTTGAAAGAGTATGCTTACACGGATAAACGCATTAAAAACGCAAGCATGGAGTTTGACCCCGTGACGTTTGCGCCGCTTTACAGAATTAATGTAGGCGCGCCGGGTAGCTCCAACGCGCTTGAAATTGCAAAGCGGCTCGGGCTTGACGAGCAAATTTGCAAAAACGCCGTCGCGCTTTTAAGCGAAGATAAGCTATCGTTCGAACAAGTGCTTAGGGAAGCCGAAAAGACGAGGCAGAAAGCCAAAGAAGAACTTGACGAGCTTGAAAAGATTAAAGCGGAAACGGTTGAAGAACGCGACAAAGTAGTAGCGGAAAGAGAAAAACTTTCGCTCGAAAGGCAAAGGCTTTTCGAAAAGGCGAAAGCCGAATCGAGAAGGGTCGTAAGCGAAAAGCTTTTGGAAGCCGAGGAACTTGTTGACAAGATTAAAGAAATTTTGGATAAAGACGAGATTTCAAGCGGCGATATAATAACGGCGCGAACACTCAAAAACAAACTCGAAGAGAAAAAGTATAACCTCGAAGAAAAGGAAACTTTCGAAACGACGGACAATAGGCTTACTATTGAAGATGCTAAGCCGGGTGTGAAAGTATTTATCCCGAGCATGAACGCGATAGGTGACATTACGACTTTACCGAACAAAAAAGGCGAAGTTCAGGTTGCGGTTGGGGCGATGCGACTTGACGTAAAGGTCAAAGAATTGTTCTTTGCGACAAAGCGCAAAACTAAAGAAAAGCCCGATAAAAAAGCCGTGCAAGTAACTCGCGTTATTAACACCGACTTCAAAAAAGAAGTCAATGTGGTGGGCAAAAGGCGTGAAGAGGCGTTGGACGAAGTAACGCGCTTTATAGATTCCGCGGTTTTATCGGGAGCAAGCGAAGTACGCATTATTCACGGCATAGGACAAAACATTTTAAGGAATTCTATTAAAGAATTACTTAAAGCCGATAAGCGAATAAAGTCGTTTAGACCGGGCGATTACTCGGAAGGCGGAATAGGCGTTACGGTGGTTGAATTAAAGTGATTACGCGTGACGTAAAAACCTCAAAAATCGCTTATAAATAAAGGGAATTTACAAATTATTATGAATAAGATATATCTTGACAACGCGGCGACGACAAAGCCCGACGAAGAGATTGCCGAAAGAGATTTAAAGCTTTTAATCGATTGCTTTTACAACCCGTCGGCGCTATATAAAGGTGGAATGGAAGCGAAGAAAATTCTCGAAAATTCGAGAGGAGTTTTCTTGAATGCATTCCGCGGAAAGAAGATGATTTTCACTTCTTGCGGCACGGAAGCCGACGACACCGCTATATTTTCGTTTTTCAAACGCGGCAACGCGGTGACGACTTTAAGCGAACATTCGGCGGTTTTTAAAACGTTCGAGACTTTGCGCCAAAAGGGCTTCGACGTAAGATACGCCGCTCTAAAAGAGGGCGGAGGAGTAGACGAGAACGACCTTTTAAGCAAGGTTGACAAAAACACTACTTTCGTGAGCGTGGTTCACGTCAACAACGAAACGGGCGCGATAAACGATATTTCTTCTATCGCGAAAAAGGTTAAGGCAATCGCGCCGAAGGCGATTTTCCATAGCGACGGCGTGCAAGCTCTTTGCAAAACGACAAAAAGGATAGACGACGAAATCGACCTTTACTCGGTATCGGCGCACAAGATAAAAGCGTTGAAAGGCGTGGGCGCGCTATTTTACAACGAAAAACTTCGCGTTGCGCCGTTCGTTATCGGCGGCGGACAAGAAAGCGGACTTAGAAGCGGCACGGAAAACTTGTTCGGTATAAAGGTTTTTGCCGACGCGTTCGAAAAATACTATCCGCTGCGCGAACAAAACTACGAAAAAACGGCGAAGTTAAAGGAACTTTTCTTGTCTAAAATCGATAAAACGTACTTTAAAGTAATTTCGCCCGAAAACGGTTCGCCGTACGTTATTTCTCTTTCCGCTGTCGGTGTGCGCGGAGCTGTGCTTCAAAACATTATGGACGACGAGGGAATAATAATCGGCACGGGGTCGGCATGCAACTCAAAGTCTCCCCATTCGCGCGTGCTTTCTTCTTTTATATCGGACAAAAAAGTGCTTGACGGCGCGGTAAGGATAAGCTTTTCTTTCGATACGGGCGAGGAAGAAGTTTTAACCGCCGTCGAAACGCTCAATAAAAAAGCAAAGGAATTATACGGGAAAATCAACTTATGAAAAAAATTATAATCGTTCGCTATTGCGAAATTCACTTGAAAGGCAAAAACAGAGGCTTTTTCGAAAGACTTTTACAAGAAAACGTGCAGAAAGCCCTTGCTGATATTCCGCATTCGATGCGCATACTCAACGCAAGGTATCTTATCGAAAATTTTAACGAGGACGACTATACTGAGATTGAAAAGAAGCTTTTAAAGGTGCCGGGGATACATTCCTTTTCGCCGGCGTACGTAGTAAAAAGCGACCTCGAAGAGATAACGGAGTGCGTAAAGTACCTTTGCGACGGCAAAGTCGGGGAGTTTAAAGTCGAAACGAACAGAGCCGACAAAACCTTCCCGATGACTTCCGTGCAAGTTTCGTGCGAACTCGGCGGCAGATTGCTCGATTTTAACCCGAATTTGACGGTAAACGTTGTAAACCCGCAGTTTGTGGTGAGCGTAGACATGCGCGAAAGCGGCGAAACGCTCGTATACACCGACGTGGTGAAAGGTATAGGCGGGCTTCCGACGGGTTCGTCCGGCAAAGGCGTGCTTATGCTTTCGGGCGGAATAGACAGCCCCGTTGCCGGTTTTATGCTTGCTCGGCGCGGAATGCGGCTTGACGCGGTGCATTTTCATTCTTACCCGTACACGAGCGAAGCCGCCAAAGAAAAGGTGGAAACGCTATGTAAAATGGTTTCGGAATACGCGGGCAGCATTAACCTTTATATCGTAAAGTTCACGCATATTCAGGAAGAAATTCACGAAAAATGCCCGGAAGAACTTATGATAACGATGATGCGCAGACTTATGATGCGCATTACCGAGAAAATCGCTCTCGCTCACGGCGGACAAGCGATAATCACGGGCGAAAGTTTGGGGCAAGTCGCAAGCCAGACGATTGAAAGCATTACAAGCTCGAATTCCGTTGTAAAAATGCCCGTTCTGCGCCCCCTAATCGCGCTCGATAAGCTTGAAATTATCGAAATCGCGAACAAGATAGGCACTTACGATACGTCGATTTTGCCGTACGAAGATTGTTGCACCGTTTTCTTGCCGAAATTCCCCGCGATTAAGCCTAAAACGGAAACTATTTTAAAAGCCGAATCGGCTCTCGACGTGGAGACTCTCGTTAACGAAGCTATCGAAAACCTCGAAGTAGTAAAATATTAAGTTGGTAAGACAAAAAGTTATGGAAAAAAGAATTTTAACGATACAGGATATATCTTGCGTGGGACAATGTTCGCTCACCGTCGCGCTGCCGATTATCTCCGCGTGCGGAATAGAAACGGCAATTTTGCCGACAGCTGTACTTTCTACCCATACTGCGGGCTTTAAAGGCTTCACCGTTCTACCCATGACGGAAGAATTCCCGAAAATTGCCGAGCATTGGACGAAAGAAAATATAACCTTCGATTGCGTTTATACCGGTTATATCCTGGAAAATCAACTGAGAATTGTAGACGATATCATAAAAAAGTTCAATAAAGGGCTGAAAATCATCGACCCCGTTATGGCGGACAACGGCGAATTTTATTTCGGGTTCGGCGAAGAATTCGCAAAGAAAATGGCGGCTTTGTGTAGAGAAGCGGACGTTATTTTGCCAAACCTTACTGAAGCGGCGTTTCTGCTCGGCGAAAAGCCGATTTTAAGCTGTTACGACCAGGCGCATATAACGGGGCTTTTGCAAAGGCTTTATCAAAAACTCAACGTAAAATCAATCGTTTTAACGGGCGTTTCGTTTGAAAAAGATAAGCTCGGCGTTGCGGTTTTTGACGGCGAAAGCGTAAAATATTATTTTTCCGAGAAGATAGAACGCAACTTCCACGGCACGGGCGATATCTATTCAAGCGCGTTTACGGGCGCGTTATTGAGCGGTTTAAGCGTGTACGATTCCGCAAAAATAGCCGTTGATTTTACCGTTGAAGCAATGAAGAACACTCTGCCTTGCGCAGAAAAACACGGTTACGGCGTACTTTTCGAAGAAGTGTTGCCCAAGCTTATGCAAGAAATAAAAACAGTAAAAGGAGCCAAACGATGAAAAAATCTTTACTCAATAAATACGCAGACCTTATCGTTGAAAAAGGCGTGAACGTGCAGAAAGGACAAGACGTTTATATTATAGCCGACCTCGACCAGCCGGAATTCGTTAAAACGGTCGTCGAAAAGCTTTATAAAAACGGCGCAAGAAAGGTTGTCGTCGACTTTTCTTATCAGCCTATAACCAAAATCGGTTACAAGAAAATGAGCTTAAAGACCCTTTCGACCCTCGAAGATTACCAGATTGAAAAATTAAAATGGCGTGCCGAAAAACTGCCCGCGCACCTCTACCTTATTTCCGACGACCCGGACGGGCTTAAAGGCGTTCCGCAAGACAAAATCACGAAATCGCAGATTGCAAAATACCCGATTATCAAGCCTTACCGCGACCGAATGGAAGGCAAATATCAGTGGTGCATAGCCGCCGTTGCGGGCAAAGCGTGGGCGAAAAAGGTTTTTCCGAACGAAAAGACGAATAAAGCCGTCGAAATGCTTTGGGAAGCTATACTCAAATGCTCGCGCGTGGACGACGACCCGATTGCCGCGTGGGATAAATTCAATAAAGAAATCAAAGAGCGTTGCGAATATCTCAACGCGTTGGAACTTCGCAGGCTCAATTATAAGTCCGCAAACGGAACTAATTTCACCGTCGCTTTAAACGAACTCGGCGTATTCCACGGCGGGTTCGACACGACCCTTTCGGGCGTGAACTTCAACCCGAATATCCCGAGCGAAGAGATTTTCACTTCGCCTAAATACGGCGATTGCGAAGGCACCGTTTACGCAACGAAGCCGCTTTCTTATCAAGGGCAACTAATCGAAAATTTTTCGATAACCTTTAAAAACGGTAAAGTTTCCGACGTGAAAGCAGAGAAAGGCGAAGAACTTTTAAAGCAGATGGTGAAAATGGACGAGGGCGCGAGCATGCTCGGCGAATGCGCGCTTGTGCCGTTCGAAAGCCCGATAAACATGAGCGGAATACTCTTTTATGAAACGCTTTACGATGAAAACGCTTGCTGCCACTTGGCTCTCGGAAGAGGCTTCCCCGACTGCTTGAAAGGCTACGAAAACATGACGAACGAAGAATATCACAAAAACGGTATCAATACGTCTATGATTCACGTCGACTTTATGATAGGCAGTCGCGACCTTTCTATAACGGGCATAACGAAAGACGGCAAAGAGGTTGCAATTTTCAGAAACGGAACTTGGGCTTTTGACGTTAAGTAATCTATGGTGTAAAATTTAGAGCGCAAAAAAAAGAAGCTTGAAAGTTGAAACTTTCGGGCTTCTTTTGATATGTCGTTATTCGTCGATTACTTTGCGTGGTAAAGTTTTTTCGTCTGATATCTCGGTTCGCAAGTTAGGTTCATGCCGAGTTTTTTAAAGGTCTTTTCGTCGACTTGCGTTAAAATGACGGACGAATGAGCTTCGCAACCTTTGAGATTGTCGAGCTGCCGCATTGCCATTTCGGCGTAATCGTTCATTGTTGAAGCGATGGTCAAAGCGATAAGCACTTCGTCGGTATGTAATCTCGGGTTATTATTTTTAAGGTGCTGCACTTTTAGGTGGGCGACGGGTTCGATAACCTCATGCGGGATAAGCTCGATATCATGGTCGATTCCGGCAAGGGTTTTTAAAGCGTTCAAGAGTACCGCCGAGGACGCGCCCAAAAGGGAAGAAGTTTTGCCCGTAACTATTCTGCCGTCGCTAAGTTCGATTGCCGCCGCGGGCGCACTCGTTTGTTCCGCGCGTTTTAACGCCGCCGCAACGACCTTTCTGTCGTCTACGGAGAGGTTAAGTTGCTTCATTATCAGTTCTTGCTTAGCTACGATTGACGGTTCGACAATACCTTGTTTTGCGCCGCATTGCGCCGTTAAAAATCTGCGGATAATCTCTTGTTCGGCGGCTGCACGGACGGCTTCGTCCTTGTTTATGCAGTAACCCGCCATATTTACGCCCATATCCGTGGGCGATTTATAGGGCGATTTGCCCCAGATTTTTTTGAAAGTCGCATCGAGAACGGGAAAAATTTCCACGTCGCGGTTGTAGTTGACGGCGGTTTTGCCGTAAGCTTCGAGGTGGAAGGGGTCTATCATGTTAACGTCGTTCAAATCGGCGGTTGCCGCTTCGTACGCCACGTTGACGGGGTGTTTGAGCGGAAGATTCCACACCGGAAAAGTTTCGAACTTCGCGTATCCCGCTTTTACTCCGCGCTTGTTTTCGTGGTAAAGTTGCGATAAACAAGTCGCCATTTTGCCGCTGCCCGGACCCGGGGCGGTGACTATAACAAGGTTGCGCGTCGTTTCAGCATACTCGTTTTTGCCGAAGCCTTCGTCGGAAACAATCTTGTCCACGTCCGACGGATATCCGGGGATTGTGAAGTGGCGATAGCATTTTACGCCCATTTCGTTAAGGCGTTCTATAAACTTGTCCGCGTCCGGTTGCTTGGCGTAGCGCGTGACCACTACGCCGCCGACGTAAAGCTCGACGCTTCTGAACGCGTCGATAAGGCGAAAAACATCAAGGTCGTAAGTTATGCCGAGGTCGCCGCGGACTTTGTTCTTTTCGATATCGTTTGCGTTTATTACTATTAAAAGTTCGGCTTTGTCTTTGAGGCGAAGTAACATTTTGAGCTTGCTGTCCGGTTGGAAACCCGGAAAAACGCGTGAGGCGTGGTGGTCGTCAAAGAGCTTGCCGCCGAATTCGAGGTAAAGTTTGCCGCCGAATTCTTTGATGCGCTTGTCGATGCATTCCGATTGAAGCTTAATGTACTTGTCGTTATCAAAACCTAACTTTCTCATAAAAACCAACTTTTTTTTCTTTTTCGTACTTCCTAATTAGTACCGCTATATATAATAGCAGATTTTGCGTCGTAAATCAATAGCTTTTCAAAAAAATTCACATAAATTTCCTTTTTTATATTTCTTTTTATCGGTTTTTAGTTTTGAACGGCTTTTATATTGTCAAAAGAATGATTTTGTGATATGATATAATATATACAATAAAAGGAGTGTTCAGGAAAAAATGCTTGAAGTAAGAAACCTTTATAAAGACTACCGCTCGAAAACTGGCGTTGTCGTACACGCTCTGAACGGCATTTCGATAAAGTTCAGAAAAACGGGGCTTGTTTTTATCGTGGGTAAGTCCGGATGCGGCAAGTCGACCTTATTAAACGTTTTAGGCGGACTCGATAAGCCCGACGGCGGCGAAATTATAATAAACGGCACTTCGTCGCTTAAATTCAAACCGTCCGATTTCGATAGCTACCGTAACACTTACGTAGGCTTTGTTTTTCAGGAATACAACCTCTTAAAAGACTTTTCGGTTGGCGCGAACGTTGCTCTTGCGTTGGAATTGCAAAGTAAACGCGCGACGACGGAAAGCGTTAACGATATTTTAAAAACAGTCGACCTTGACGGCTACGGCACAAGGAGAATCAACGAACTTTCGGGCGGGCAGAAGCAAAGGGTTGCGATTGCTCGCGCGCTCGTTAAGGACCCGGAAATCATCTTAGCCGACGAGCCGAGCGGCGCGCTTGACAGCGCGAACGCCAAACAGCTTTTCGATACTTTGAAAAAGCTTTCGAAAACAAAACTCGTAATAGTCGTTTCTCACGACAGAGAATTCGCTTTTTCCTACGGCGACAGAGTTATAGAAATGTCTGACGGCAAAATAATTGCCGACGTTGAAAGGAGTTCTCAAACGGTTTCCGCCGAAAATAGTACGCGCGAAAATGGCGCAAAAGCGATTGAAACAACGGACGGGGCGTCGGAAAGCGACGAAAATACAAGTTGTTTGAAGTTTGATAACGGAGAGATTTTCGTTCCCGAAAAATACGTTTTGACTTACGTCGATTTGCGCGCGATAAACGAATATCTTGCAAAGCACGGCGCGTGTAAAATAAAGAAAAACGCGGAAAAAACGGAAACGAAAGAAAAAGGCGAATTTAAGCCGTTCGACGAAAAAACGGTTGAAGCGGAAACGGAAGAATTCAAGCCGATTAAGTCTACTTTGCCCGTCAAAAACGCGTTCAAGATGGGCGCAAGCAACTTAGGGATTAAAAAATTCCGTCTTGTGCTTACAATAATTTTGTCCGTTATTTCTTTCACTATGTTCGGTTTGTACGACGTTTTGATTTCCTTCAATGAGCGCGAAGCGACGATAAATTCCATTTGCGACAACGGAATAAAATTCGCAAGCTTTGAAAAGATAGAAAAGTATTATTACGACGAAAACGACAAGAGCGACTACTACGAAACGAGAGCGGAACTTTCCGAAGCCGACCTTGAAAAGATAGAAAAGGACGTCGGCATAAAGATGACGGGCGTTTACTCGAACGCCGCTTGCGGGTTCCAGGAATACGTGGCGGAAGTGACGAAGCTTGGCGGAAAAAGTTATTACAACGTTTATAGGACTATGCTTTCGGGCTACGTTGAGCTTAACGGCGAACCGAAAGATTACGGCTTAACGTTAATCGGTCAATCAAGACTGCCCGAAACGTTCGACGAAATGATGCTCCCGGAATTTATAGTAAAATCATTTATGAGGGGCGGCTTTAAGGGCGACGACGGCGTAACGGTTGAAATTACGAAGCCGGAGGACATGATAGGCAAAAAGATAACGTTTAGTTCCGAAAACCCTTATTACGACGTGGGAATGACGGAAACGTTTACTATTTGCGGCGTTTTTTCGACGGGTACCAATTTTAAGAAGTACGAAGCTCTTTTAGACGTCGACACCGATAACATGGAAACCGCCGAGCAAGTAAAAAACATGCTCGTTTCAAGCGAACTTAGCGATTTATTGAGCTATTCCTTTAACGGCGTAGGCGTGGTGAAAAAGGGGTATATCGATAATATATCGAACAAGGACGTTTATTACGGTTACGAAGGAAAACTTACATACGAAGCGGGCAACATTCCCGATGGAGTAAAGTTCATTGACTTCTATAATAATATGGCTATTGTGAGAAGAGCGAGCGCGTTAAAGAACGTGAGTTTCATCGACGAAGGTAAAACTTCGCTTAATGACGACGAAATTCTGCTTTCGGAAGCAAGTTTTGCTAATCTCAAAAAAACGCTCGATTCTCTCGGTAAAACCGATATGAAAGCGAAATTAAGGCTTTACGACGACAGAAGCAACGATTATAAAGATTTTACCGTGGCAGGCTCGTTTACGGACGAGGACAGCGAAGAAAGCGCGGCTTTTTCTGACGCTACGTTTGAAAGTTTAATTTCCGCGCCCTATTACGTTTGTTTCGGCTCGTTTGACGGGAGCAGGCTCAACGTTATAAAACTCGTCGATTATTCGTTTAAGCGCGACGGCGACTATTACTATAGACTCGTCAACCACGTTACCGACGATATTTCGATTGTTACCGCATTATCCGTCGTTTTGAAACCTGTATTCATGTGGGTCGGTATCGTTAACGCAATATTCGCCGCGCTGCTCCTAAGCAACTTTATTGCCATCGGCGTTATGAACAAGAAAACGGAAATAGGTATTTTGCGCGCAATCGGCGCGAGAGGCGTAGACGTTTTCAAGGTGTTCTTCTCGGAAAGCGGAATTATCGCTACTATAAACTTCGTTCTTTCGTCTATCGTGACGGCGGTAGTGTGCTTTATAATCAACAAAAATACGGCTTCGAGCTGGGGTATTTACGCAACGATAATGAATTTTGGCATAAGGCAAATCTTCATATTACTGCTCATATCTTTTGCGGTTGCCGCCATCGCAAGCTTCTTGCCTATATATAAGCTTGCTAAAAAGAAGCCTGTCGACGTTATACTCAACAAATAAGGATTTTTATGAAATACCAGGAAATTACCGTCACCACGACGAGCGAGGCGGAGGACCTCGTTGCGGATTTATTCTGGAAATACACCGATTACGGCGTAGCGATTTCGTGCGTTAAGGACGTTATCGAACTGACGGAAGCAAAAGTGAAAAATTACGATTATTTAGACAATTCGCTTTTAAAAGGCGACTGCTCGGTTTCGCTCGTTAAAGGGTTTTTCCCGATTGAAAAGGCGGACGAACTTTACAAAAGCCTTTTAAACGACTTGCAAAGCTTAAAAGAAAACGGCGGAGAATATATAAAGTTCGGCACGCTCGAAGTCGTAAAGCGCGTTGTAGACGGCGACGACTGGATTGAAGTGTGGCGCAAGCATTACCGCCCGATACCTTTCGGCAATGTGACCGTCTGCCCCGAATGGATAAAGTACGACGGGGACGGAGAAGTCGTGTATATCGACTCCAATATGGCGTTCGGCACGGGCGAACACGAAACGACGGCGATGTGCGTTAAGCTTATCGAAAAGTATTTAAAGCCCTCCGACACCGTTATAGACGTTGGCACGGGTAGCGGAATACTCGGCTTAGCCGCCGCAAAGCTCGGCGCGAAAAGCGTTATTATGACGGACATCGACCCCGTTGCCGTGGAAGCTGCGAACAGAAACGCCAAACTAAACAGAGTCGACGGCGTGTGCAAAGCGACGCTCACAAATCTTTTGGACGGAGTAGTCGGTTCGGGCGATATAGTCGTGGCGAACATTACGGCGGAAGTTTTGGCGTTTTTGGTAAAAGATATCCGCTCTTACGTTAAGGCGGGCGGCGTCGTTATTTTGAGCGGTATATTAAACGACAGACTTGAAAAGGTTGTGAAAGCTTACGAAGCCGCGGGTTTAAAAACACAAGAAACGCTTACGGACGGCGAATGGTCCGCGGCGGTGTTTAAGGCTTAAAAACAAAATTACGCGTGTCGTAAAAAGTTTTAAAATCGCTTATATTATCTTTAATTTTTGATATTTTTACGTTTTTAAGGAATTTAAATGAAAGCAGTTGTATTCACACTCGGTTGTAAGGTAAACGGGTACGAAAGTTCAACTCTTATAACGGGGTTAAAAGAACTCGGGTACGAAACGAGCGACAAATTAGAAGAAGCCGACCTTTACATAATAAACACTTGCGCCGTTACTGCGGAAGCCGAAAAAAAGAGTAGGCAGGCAGTGACGAGAGCAAGGAAGCATAACCCGTTTGCAAAGGTTATAGTTTGCGGTTGCGCTTCTCAGCATAGCCCCGAAGCGTTCAAGGAAAAGGGCGTTTCGCTCGTTACCGGCGCGCTCAATAAGGACAAAATAATAGATATAATCAGCGAAGACGGAGTAAAGATTGACGAAAGCAAAGAGTACTATCAAAAATTTTCTCCCGCTTCCGACGTGAAAACGAGAACCTATATTAAGGTGCAGGACGGGTGTGACAATTTCTGCTCGTATTGCTTAATTCCGTATCTTCGCGGCAGGTCGCGTTCAAGGAAAATCGAAAGCGTTATCGAAGAATTAAAAATGCTTTCTCCAAAAGAAGCCGTGATAACGGGAATAAACCTTTCCGCTTTTAACGACGAGGGCAAGGACTTAGCCGACCTTTTATTCTCGCTTAAAGACTTTGATTTCAGAATCCGTTTAGGCAGCCTCGAAGACAACGTTATTACGGAAAAAATGCTCGAAGCGACGAAAGCTTTGAAAGATTTTGCGCCGCATTTCCATTTGTCGTTGCAATCGGGCAGCGATAAAGTGCTTAAAGAGATGAACAGAAAGTACACGGTAGAAGAATTCCTTTCTTCGGTTGAAAAAATCCGTTCGTTTTACCCTGACGCGGCGATTACGACCGACATTATTTCCGGGTATTCGACCGAAACGGAAGAGGACTTTTTGAAAACGCTCGAAACGGCGGAAAAAGCAAAATTTGCGGATATTCACTGTTTTTCTTACTCTCAGAGGAAAGGCACTTTCGGCGCGAGGTTAAAACCTTTGCCGGACGAAGTGAAAAAGCAGAGACTTGCGCGGCTTATGGAGTTAAAAGCCAACCTTAAAGGCGAATTTTTAAAGGCGCACGAGAGCAAAATTCTTTCGTTCTTGCCCGAAGATTTCGTCGACGGGTACACCGAGGGTTACACGGAAAATTACATTAAGGTTTACGTTCCGGGTTTAGTTGCGGGCGACATTAAGAAAATCAAGATAGGCGAAGCGTTTAAAGAGGGCGCAAAAGCGACTTTAATCGATTAAAATTAAGGAGTTTTATAATGGAAAATTGTTTGTTTTGTAAATTCGTAAGCGGAGAGATACCCGTTAACAAGGTTTTTGAAAACGACGACTTTATCGTCATACGCGATATCGCGCCGGAAGCGAAAAACCATTTTCTCGTCATTCCTAAAAAGCATTACAAGTTTTTGGCAGAAATGACGGACGACGACGCGGCTATCTTGGCGCGCATTTTCAAAAAAATCCCCGAGCTTAAAGACGAGTTGGAGCTTGAAAACGGTTATAGAATAGTCATAAACCAAGGCGACGACGCTTGCCAGACAATTCCGCACCTGCATATTCACGTTCTTTCGGGCGAAAAAATGGGTTGGGATCCGTCGGGGAATAAGGCTAAATAAGTTTTTGCCGCGTTAAAAGCAAAGGTTTATCAAAATTTGTGAAAAACGGACGAAAAAATATATTTTGCGCTTGACAATCAAAAAATAATTTAGTATAATCTTGAAGTACACTAAATAAACGCGCTCGGCAAAGGAGGGGTGAATATGTCTACAATCAGAGTCGGTGAGAACGAATCTTTGGATAACGCTCTTCGTCGTTTTAAGAGAAAATGCTCTCGTGACGGCATTATCGGCGATCTCCGTCGTAAAGAATTTTACGAAAAGCCTGCGGTAAGGCGCAAAAAGAAGGCTGAAGCAGCCAGAAAAAGAAATTCTAAAATATGATTTTTACACCCGCTTAAATTTTAAGCGGGCTTTTTCTTTACCTAATAAGAATTTTGTCGATTTTTGTCGAAAGTAAAAAATCGGCGCGAAAAAAGAGAAAAAAGGCGAAAGCTTAGGGCTAAAATTAAAAGCCTTGAAAAAAATAAAAAGAGAGAAATTTTTAAATTAAAAAGGGGAAAAACCGAAAATGAGAAAGGAGAAAACCGTGAAACGGCTCGGCAAAGAAGCAAAGGACCGTTTGAAACACGGATTTTGGGAACAGAACAAAGACGAAGTTTTTTCGAAAATGGAAGAATGCAAGATGAACGGCGTTTCATATAAGGAAGCGTTCGTTCTCTATCGTTCCGGTACGGAAGAGGTTGCGGCGGCAAGCAGCGAAAGCGAGGCTTTTTATCGTAAAGTCAAAAATTTGCTTGACGAAACGGGCGAAACCACCGATATGCTCGACAGACTTATCGAAAAAGATGAGTTCGAAAAGCTTTCTTACGACGGCAAACAAAAGTACATTCTTAACTTGTCGGAAAAGTACAGGATCGCGCTCGCGAGATATAAGCGCGAAAGGAAAACGCCGTAAAAAGCATAGTTTTGCGCGGTAGCGATTAGGCGGCGAAAAATAAAATTTTTTTAAGCGTTTTTGCGGGCAAATTCGTTTTGCAAAAACGCCGTTTGTATGCTAAAATATAATGGAAGAATTAACTAAAAGAGGAAATCATGTCCGCAACGGATTACATAAACAAACTAAACGAAGAGCAGAAAGCCGCCGCGCTTGCGACGGAAGGTCCCGTACTCGTTCTTGCGGGAGCCGGTAGCGGTAAAACGAGGGTCTTAACGTCGAGAATAGCGCACCTTGTGGAGGACCTCGGCGTAAAACCGAGAAATATTCTCGCAATAACGTTCACAAACAAAGCCGCGAACGAGATGAAAGGACGTCTTTCCGAAATGATAGGCGAAGAAGCCGCGCAGAACATGTGGGTGTCCACGATACACAGCATGTGCGTGCGCATTTTGCGTTCGACCGTCGACAGAATCCCCGGGTACAACAAGAACTTCACGATATACAGCGAAGTCGATAAAGAACGCGTTTTAAAACGCATTATCACCGACCTCAAAATCGAGGGCGACAGCATATTAAAGAACGCGAAAACTTATATTTCCGAAGCTAAAAACAAGGACGTGGGACCGTCGCGAATGGAAGCGGAAATCGGCATGAAGGACGCTAAGCTGTACGTTAAAATTTACGAAGCGTACGAGCAACTTTTGCTTTCTTCCAACGCGATGGACTTTGACGACTTAATCGTGAAAACGCTCCATATCTTGGAGGACGACGAGGACGTAAAGAGTTACTACGCCGAAAAATTCATGTATATCCATATCGATGAGTTTCAAGACACGAACTTTATTCAGTATCGTATCGCGAAGCTACTTTCTTCCGTACACGGAAACATCTTCGTCGTCGGCGACGACGACCAGTCGATATACGGTTGGCGCGGCGCGGAAATAAAGAATATTTTAGGCTTTGACAAGGATTTTGCGGGCGCGAAAGTTTTTAAACTTCAACAGAATTACCGTTCCACAAAAAAGATACTTGACTTAGCGAATACGATAATCGCGAACAATACCGTGCGTAGCCAAAAGGTGCTTTGGACGGAAAACGACGACGGAGCCAAGATTGAATTTTATCAAGCGGAAAGCGAAGCCGAAGAAGCCGAATACGCTTGCGCACAGATTAAAAACCTTGTTGCGCGCGGAGCTTCATATAAAGATTTTGCCGTTTTAATGCGCATAAACGCGCTTTCTCGCTCTTACGAACAAGAATTTTTGAAATACAACGTGCCGTACAAAGTTTTCGGCGGCTTTAAGTTCTTCGAAAGAAAGGAAATCAAGGACTTGACGGCGTATCTTAGAATTTTGACCAATCCGCTCGACGACGAAGCCGTTTTAAGGATAATAAACACGCCTAAGCGCGGAATAGGCGAAAAGACGATAACGGAACTTACTTCTTACGCTTCTTCGCAAGGTTTTTCGGTGTTCGACGCGCTTTGCGAAGTTGACTTTCTGCCGATAGCGGCGGGCGCGCGGTCGAGGTTAACGGAGTTTAGAAAACTTCTTTCTTCCCTTGCGCTTATGAAGGAATCGACTTCGCCCGATAAGCTCGTGGAAGAGGTTATAAAGCAAACTAATTTTATGACGCAGTTCGAAACGGAAACGGAAGAAAACATTTCCAAGCGAATGAACGTCGACGAATTCCGCAACTCTATTCAGGAGTTTTTGAAGCTCAACAAGGACGCCACGCTTGACGATTACTTAGGTTCTATCGCGCTTTCGAGCGACCTTGACGAAGCCGACTCTTCCGACTACGTGACGCTTGCGACAATTCACTCGGTAAAGGGGCTTGAATTTCCGAACGTGTTCATCGTCGGGCTTGACGAAACGATTTTTCCGATATCGCGTGCGGTCGGAAGCCCCGCCGAAATGGAAGAGGAGCGCAGGCTTATGTACGTTGCGATAACGCGCGCCATGAAAAGACTGTATATGACAAGGGCTAAATCGCGCTATCTTTACGGCGAACGCCAGCTCACCGCGCAGTCGAGATTTTTGAGCGAACTTGCGCCTAAGCTCGGCATAAAACCGCCCGCGCCCAAGCAGCCTTATCGCGAAAAATCGCGCTATGACGACGGATATTATGCGGACGATAATCCGTCCTCGTCGTACTCGTCAACCGATTCGGGAACAAGCAATTACGCGCGCTCGTTTGTGAGAAAACCCGTTTATGCAAAGGAGCCGACCACGACTTCCGCACAGAAAGACTTTTCAAGCTTTAAGCCGGGCAAGCATGTTAAGCACGCAAAATTCGGCATAGGCACGATTATAGACGTAAAGGAATCCAACGGCAAACTTATAGCGGACGTAGGGTTTAAAGGTTTAGGCGTAAAATCCTTCTCTGTCGCGCTTGCGCCGATGGAAGTTATCGATTGATTAAGAGGTAAAAGATGAATAACGAAATGCGTTCGCTCGTCGATACGCTCAATAAATACGCTTATGAATATTACGTTCTCGACAATCCCACCGTTTCGGACGGAGAGTATGACGCTCTGTACGACAAGCTTAGAAAATTAGAGGCGGAAACGGGCGTGGTTTTGCAAGATTCTCCCACAAAAAGGGTAGGCGGAGAGCCGATAACGGCGTTTGAAAAACATACGCATATCGCCAGGCTGTATAGTCTTGACAAAGCCGTGACGAAAGAAGAACTCGAAGCTTTTAACGAGCGCATAAAAAAGGCTTCTCCCGAGGAACCCGAGTATACCGTAGAGTATAAATTCGACGGGCTTACGATGTGCTTAACGTACGAGAACGGCGAATTCAAGGGAGCGGCTACGCGCGGCAACGGAGAGGTCGGCGAGGACGTTACGGCGCAGGTTTTAACGATAAAAACTTTCCCTTTAAAGATTGAATATAAAGGCATATTAGAGGTTAAAGGCGAAGCGGTAATACGCCTTTCGGTCCTAAAAAAATACAACGAAACGGCGAAAGAAACGCTTAAAAATGCGCGCAACGCAGTCGCGGGGGCAATACGGAATTTAGACCCGAAAATCACAGAAAAACGCAAGCCGGAAATTTATTTTTACGATGTTAACTATATCGAGGACGGAAGCGTGAAAACGCAGGTCGAAGCCGTTGAATTTTTGAAAAAAGAGGGCTTCAAGGTTTACGATTTTCTGCGCGTTTGCAAGAATTTTAACGAGGTTTACGAAGCTATCGACTATATAGAAGTCGAACGCAAAAAGATAGACGTTTTAACGGACGGCGTCGTTATAAAAGTCAACGATTTTGCCGTGCGCGAGAAATTAGGCAGTACCGAAAAATTTCCGCGCTGGGCAATTGCTTTCAAGTTCGGAGCGGAAGAGGTCACGACAAAACTAAAAAAAGTCGTTTGGCAGATAGGGCGCACCGGTAAGCTCACGCCGCTCGGCATTCTCGAACCCGTTGAACTTTGCGGCGTTACCGTGAGCAAAGCTACATTGAACAATTACGGTGACATTATGCGCAAAAACATAAAAACGCCATGCAGAGTGCTGGTGAGGCGCAGCAACGAAGTCATACCCGAAATTTTAGGTTCGACGGAGATTTTCGAAAACAGTAAAAACGTGGAAAAACCGACCGTTTGCCCGCATTGCGGCACGCCGCTCGTGGAAGTGGGCGCGAATATTTTCTGCCCGAACGAGGATTGTAGACCGAGAGTGGTCGCCGCGCTTTCCAACTTTGCTTCGAAAGAAGGTATGAATATCGACGGATTTTCGGAAAAAACGGCGGGCGCGTTATACGATAAATTCGGAGTTCGCAAATTTTCCGATTTGTACGCTTTGTCGCGCGAAAAACTTTTGGAGCTTGAAGGTTTCAAAGATAAAAAAGCCGATAACTTTTTAAACAATATCGAAAAGAGCAAAAACTGCCCGCTCGAAAACTTTATTTTCGCGTTGGGTATCGACGGAATAGGCAAAAAGACGGCGAAGGATTTAGCTAAAAACTATAAATCGCTCGACAAACTTTTCGTCACGACGAAAGAAGAATTTCTTTCCACCGACGAGATAGGCGAAGTTTTGGCGGACAATCTCGTTAAATATTTTGCGGACGAACACAATATCGCCGAGATTAAGAAATTGCTAAGCGAGGGCGTAAAACCCGAATACAAGCTCGTTACAGTCGACGATTCTCTTGCGGGCGAAAAGGTTGTTTTGACCGGTACGCTTTCGTCGTTCAAACGTTCGGAAGCGGCTAAGCTTATCGAAGCGCGCGGCGGGCAAGTTATGAGTTCTGTGTCGAAATTAACTACGCTTGTAGTCGCCGGAGAGGACGCGGGAAGCAAACTTGACAAGGCAAGAGAGCTAAATATAAAAATAATCGACGAAAACGGGTTTAAAAATTTGATAAACACTTGATAAATTTTTAAATTTGTGTTATTATATAACGAGTAGCAAGGAGCAAACGCATATGAAGAGTATGACCGGTTACGGAAAAGGTCGCTTTACGGACGAAAAAATCGATTTAACCGTCGAAATAAAAACCGTAAACAACAGATTTATCGACCTTAACCCGAAGTATCCGAGGAGTTTTTTAAAGTACGAAGATTTAATTAGAAAAGTCGTTTCGGAAAATATTTCGCGCGGGAGAGTCGAACTCAATATAACGTATAAGCAGACCGATTCGTCGGCGCGCCCCGTTACCGTCGACTTGCCGCTTGCGGAAAGTTACGTTAAAGCTTACCAAACGCTGAAAGAAACTTTTCCTTTAGTTAAAGATGATTTTTCAATCACCGCGTTGTTAAAATGCCCGGACGTTACTTCGCAAGTCGCTCCCGAGGACGACGACAGCGTGAGAGAACCGCTCATTAAAACTCTTACGGATGCGCTCTGCAATCTCAACAAAATGCGCGAAACGGAGGGCGAAAAGCTCAAGGAGGATTTATCCAAGCGCATCGACGAGATTGAAAGGCTCGTTATAAAATGCGACGAATACGCTCCGCTTGTCAAAGAAAATTACAGAGTTAAGCTTATAAAGCGCATTGAAGAAGCTTTATCGGGCGCAACCGTGGACGAGGCGAGGCTCTTACAAGAAGTTGCGATATTTGCCGACAAAAGCAATATCGACGAGGAACTGACGAGGCTTAAAAGTCATATCTCGCAGTTCAGAAAGATAATTCAAACGGAAAATTCGGGTAAGAAGCTTGACTTTTTGGTGCAAGAACTTAACCGCGAAGCAAATACAATCTGTTCTAAGGCGAACGACGTTTCGGTTACCGATTGCGGACTGAAATTAAAATGCGAAATAGAAAAGATTAGAGAACAAATTCAAAACGTAGAATAATCGGAGGTATGAAAATGATAAACGAACCGTCAATAGACGAGCTTGCAAAAAAGATGGGCTCAAAATACGCGCTCTGCATAGTTGCGGCTAAGCGCGCAAGACAAATAATCGACGCGGAAAAGAATCAAAGCAAAGATTTTCCGCCCGATGAAAAGCCCTTAACCATTGCCGCGCAAGAAATCTACGAAGGCAGAGTTACGGCAACTAAATATTAGGGATAAGGAATGCAATCCCTAAGGATTATTTTCTATAAAAACACGTTCAAGGGAATTTTGGACGTATTTTTATTTTTCGGGTGAAAGGGTATGATAGCCGAAGTTATCGTTGATATAGCGCATAGCGAAGTTGATAAAGTTTTCGATTACGACTGCGGGGAATCGGACGTTCCCGTCGGCAGTCGAGTTATCGTGCCTTTCGGGAACATGAAAATAGAGGGCGTGGTTATAGCGTTAAAGGGAACAAGCGATTATAAATCGAATAAAATAAAAAAGATTATTCGTTTGCTTGACAGCTCTCCCGCCGTCACGAAAGAGTGCATAGAACTGCTTTCGTTTATGTGCGGAAAGTACCACTTGACGAAGGCGAGCGTTTTAAGACTCTTCCTTCCCGCAGAAATGCGAAAGGGAAGGGTAAGAGAAAAGCTTGTTACTTTCGTTGGTATTCCCGAAGATTTAGACGTTGATTTTGCTTTATCGACAATACCGCCGAGGAGCAAGGCAGAACGCGGCGCGCTCACGTTTATGCGTGACGTAAAAACTTGCAAAATCGCAGAACTTAAAAGCAAATTTACGAACGATTCCGTTAACAGATTAGTCGAAAAAGGATACCTAAAAAAGGAAGAAAAACGAGAGAACAGAACGCCTTATTCTTCGCTTGAAAGTTATTCTAAAAACGTAGAATTAACGGACGACCAAAAAAACGCGATAGCTTCAATTGACAAAACGGACAAGCGCGTAACGCTTATTCACGGCGTTACGGGGAGCGGAAAGACGGTTGTATATTTACGGCTTATCCGCGAAGCCGTGGAAAACGGAAAAACGGCGATAATGTTAGTACCCGAAATCTCGTTAACGCCGCAGATGTTCAGACAGTTAAAAGCCGAATTCGGCGACAATGCGGCGATATTGCATAGCGGATTATCCGCCGGAGAAAAGTTCGACGAATGGTGGCGGCTCCGCTCGGGCGAAGCGAAAATCGCGGTAGGAGCGAGAAGCGCGATATTCGCGCCGCTTGAAAATTTAGGCGTAATCATAATAGACGAAGAACACGACGGCAGCTACACGAGCGAATCGAACCCCAGATATTTTACTTTCGATATTGCAAAATTCCGTGCGGACTACAACGACTGCAAACTTGTTTTAGGCAGCGCGACCCCGTCTGTCGAAACGTATCTGAACGCAAAAGAGGGCGTTTTCAACCTCGTTAAGCTTCCTAAAAGAATAAATAAAAAGCCGCTGCCCGAAATGATAATCGCAGACATGCGCACGGAAGTACGGCGCGGCAACGATTCGGCTTTTTCTTCCGCGCTCGTCGAACAGCTCGAAGATTGCATGAAAAAGGGTAATCAGGCGATAATCTTTTTAAACAGACGAGGGTATTCGCAACATGTCGTCTGCCGCGAATGCGGTTACGTTGCAAAGTGCGAAAATTGCGACGTTGCGCTTAATTATCACTCGGTCGGCAACGTTTTGAAGTGCCACTATTGCGGAGCGACTTACAAAATGCTTACGGCTTGCCCCGATTGCGGCAGTATACATATAAATTACGTCGGCACGGGTACGCAAAAGGTCGTATCCGAGCTAAAAAAGCTTTTTCCGTCGGCGCGGATACTGAGAATGGACAACGATACGACGCAAAATAAGGAAGGACATCTCAAAATTCTCGAACAGTTTTCTAAGCACGAAGCGGATATTCTTGTCGGCACGCAGATGATTGCGAAGGGACATGACTTTCCGTCCGTAACGCTCGTAGGCATACTCGACGCGGATATGAGTTTGTTCTTTTCCGACTACAGAAGCGGCGAACGCACATTTCAGCTTATAACGCAAGTAGCGGGCAGAAGCGGACGGTCCGGCGACAAAGGAGTCGTCGTTTTGCAGACTTATAACCCGGACAATCCCGTGTTACGGTTTGCCACGAAATACGATTACGAGGGATTTTTCGAAAGGGAAATTTCGCTCAGAAAAACTACTTCTTACCCGCCGTACGCCACGATTGTGCGCGTTATGGTGGAATCGAACGACGAAGAAAAGGGCGTGGAAGCTTTGAGAAAGGTTTACGAGGGGCTTAGCGCGTTGAGAGAACGCGAAAGCGACGCTTTCCTATTCTTTAACAAGATGAAATGCCCGATAAAAAGACTCAAAAATAAATTCAGATTTCAGGTTCTTATGCGTATCGACTACAAGCGCGAAGACGTTTTAAACAAAATTTACGAGCTGTCGTTGCCCGTTTCGGACAAAAACGCGCTCGTTTACGTCGAAATAAACCCCGGTAATTTGAGTTAAAACACGATAAATTTCAGAAAAAACAAGGCAAAACACTAAGGTAATTCAGAGAGGAAAATTCTATGGCAATAAGGAAAATAGTACAGCTCGGCGACGAGGTCTTAAGAAAACGCTCGTTCGAAGTAGACAAAGTTAACGAAAAGATAGTAACGCTTTTGAACGATATGAAAGACACTCTCATAAAAGCCGACGGCGCGGGACTTGCCGCCGTTCAGGTGGGCGTTTTAAAACGTATTTTCATCGTAAACGTCGAGGACGGGTACTATGAATTTATTAACCCCGTTATTTTGTCTAAGAGCGGGTCGCAAATCGGCGCGGAGGGGTGCTTGTCCGTAAAGGGGCGATACGGCGAAGTCGAAAGACCCTCTACCGTCGTTATAAAAGCTCTCAACAGAGAGGGTAAAGAGTTTACACTCACCGCAAAGGACTTTTTCGCGCGGGCGATTTGCCATGAATACGACCACCTCGACGGTATACTTTACATCGATAAAGCCATAAAAATGATGGAGGAAAAAGATTGAAATTAGTCTTTTTAGGCACGCCGGACTTTGCCGTGCCGTCGCTCGAAAGCATTATAAAAAGTAAGCACGAGGTGCTTGCCGTCGTCACTCAGCCCGACAAGCCCGTCGGGAGAAAGAACGTTTTAACGCCGTCGCCTGTTAAGGAGTGCGCATTAAAACACGGCTTAAAGGTGTTGCAATACAATAAAATTCGCCTCGAAGGCGTTGAAGATTTAAAAAATCTCGCGCCCGATATTATGGTGACTTGCGCGTTCGGACAGATTTTGTCGCAAGAAATTATCGATATCGCGCCGCGCGGCATAATCAACGTTCACGCTTCGCTTTTGCCTAAGTATCGCGGAGCCGCGCCGATACAGTATTCCGTTATCAACGGCGACGAAGAAACGGGCGTTACGATAATGCAGACGGAAGCGGGCATAGATACGGGCGACATTCTTTCGGTTGAAAAAACGCCTATATATCCCGATGAAACGGCGGGCGAATTGTTTGAGCGGCTTTCCGAAATAGGCGCAAAACTTATAGTGGAAACGCTCGATAAAATCGAAGCGGGGCAGATTACGCCGATAAAACAAGACGAAACAAAAGCTACTCACGTAAAAATGCTCACGCGCGAAACGGGCAAAATCGACTGGGCAAAGAGCGCGAAAGAAATTAAAAACCTAGTTCGCGGAACTAATCCGTGGCCCGCAGCGCATACTTTTTTGAACGACAAAACCTTCAAAATTTTCGCGGTAAACGCGCTTGACGGAGAATTTGAGGGCGAAATAGGCGAGGTTTTGAGAGCGGACAAAAAGCTTGTCGTAAAATGCGGACAAGGTGCGGTCGAAATTCTCGAAATTCAAGCGGAAGGCGGAAAAAGAATGTCTGCGCAAGCTTTTAATGCCGGTAGAAAGATTTTAAAAGGCGATATTTTGAAATGATAAACCTTTTTTACGACTGTTACCGCGTGCTTTCGGAGGTTTACTCGGACGGCGCGTACTTAAAACAGTCGCTCAAAGATGTGCCGATTGAAGAACTGAACAGAGCGAAAACCGTAAAAATTTGTTACGGCGTACTCGATAACGATATTTATCTCGATTACGCGCTTTCATTTTGCTTCGATAAGCCGCCTAAACAGAAGATAAGAATTTTGCTAAAAATCGGCGCGTACGCTATTACTTTTTTGAAAAAGAAGCCGTTCGCCGTTATAGATAACCTCGTCGAACTTACGAAGAAGCTCGGCAAAAGCGCGAACGCGGGGTTCGTAAACGCCGTTCTAAGGAAGTACGCTCAACAAAATCTCATCATGCCGACGGATAAAATCAAGTTTTTGTCCGTTAAATATTCCGTTCCCGAATTTGCCGTCGAAAAGATACTTAAAGAGTACGGCGACGAGGCGGAAAAACTTTTGGCTTTCGATAAAGAATACACATATTTGCGGTTTACGAATAACGAAAGCGGCGAAAGGTACCTTGACGAAAGGGGTATGAAGTTTGAAAAAACGCCGTTCGACGGGTTGTTTTCCGTTCCTAACGCAAAAATGGACGAGGGCTTTTTCGACGGAGGATATACGTTTCAGTCAATCGGTTCTGTCGCTATCTGTTCCACGCTTTCGGGCGGAAAAAAGCTTTTGGACGCGTGCGCCGCGCCGGGCGGAAAGTCTGTGTTGTTAGCGGATAAATACGAATGCGTTACGGCTTGCGAGTTGCACGAACACCGCGCGGAGCTTATAAAGGCTTACGCCGAGAGAACGGGCAAGAAAAACATTGAGGTTTTTGTTAAAGACTCGACTGTTTTCGACCCCGATTTCAAGGACAGATTCGACGCGGTTTTGTGCGACGCGCCATGCTCGGGCTACGGCACGATAAAGCAAAACCCCGATATAAAACTTAAAAAAAACGACGAAAATCTCAAAGAATTGACGGCGATTCAGTTGAAAATTTTACTGAACGTTTCTTCTTACGTTAAATGCGGCGGCGAACTCGTTTATTCGACTTGCTCGGTTTTTAAGGAAGAAAACGACGATATTATCGAAAAATTTCTTGCGAAAAAGAAAAATTTCGAAGTCGAAAAGATAGACTGTCCGCTTGACGGAATAAAGAAAATTTACGGTTTGCAATTCTTGCCGGAGCTTAGCCTCGGCGCGGGATTTTACGTTTGCAAATTAAAGAGAATCAAATGAAAATTTTACTCGATTATAGCTTAGCGGAGCTTAGAGAAATCGTAGCCGAAATTGGCGAAAAGCCGTTTAGGGGCAATCAGATTTATTCTAACCTCGTCGCCGGGAAAAGCATTTCCGAAATGACGGACGTTTCAAAAGCGTTAAAGGATAAACTTTTGTCCGTTTACGCAGACAAGCCGTGTAAAATTATAAAAGAACTGATTTCAAAGGACGGAACGAAAAAGTTTTTGTTCGCGCTTTGGGACGGAAACGTTATCGAAGGCGTTTTGATGAAATATAAGTACGGCAACACGCTCTGCGTTTCCACACAAGTAGGGTGCAGAATGGGCTGCAAATTTTGCGCGTCCACGCTCGGCGGACTTGTCAGAAACCTTTCTGCGGGCGAGATACTTTCTGAAGTTGTCTCAGTCAATCGCCACGAGGGCGGCACTGACAAAAAACGCGCCGTAACCAACATTGTGCTTATGGGCAGCGGCGAACCGCTCGACAATTACGATAACGTCGTTAAGTTTATCCGTCTTTTATCTGATGAAAATTCGCTAAACGTTTCTCCGCGCAACGTTAGTCTTTCAACTTGCGGACTCGTGCCGAAAATGTTAAGTTTAGCAGATGAAAATTTGCCGATAAACCTTACCGTTTCTCTGCATAATCCGTTTGACGAAAAACGCAGAGAAATTATGCCCGTAGCGAATAGTTACACGGTGAAAGAAATACTTTCCGCGTGCGAAAACTATTTTGAAAAAACGGGCAGACGGTACTATTTTGAGTATTCTCTAATCTCCGGGCAGAACGACACGGACGAATGTTTAGCCGAGCTTTTGCGGCTTTTAAAGGGTAAGCCGTGCCACGTTAACCTCATAAGGCTCAACTCCGTTAAGGAGAAAAACTTGAACGGCACGAGCGAAAAGCGCGCGTTTGAATTTATGAACAAGCTTAACGAAGGCGGTGTTTCGGCGACTATGCGAAGAAGAATGGGCGTCGATATAGACGGCGCGTGCGGGCAGCTTAGGCGAAGCTATCTCGGAGAAAAAGCGTAAATGAAGTGCATAGTAACCGCCGTAGAGGGCGGAAAATATAAAGTTTTAAATTGCGGAGAGGAACTTTTTGTTTCGGCGAAAGGCAATTTAAAAATCAAAAACGGAGCGATAAAAGTAGGCGACGAAGTAGAACTTTCGGACGGCGTTATCACGAGCGTTTACGAAAGAAAAACCTTTTTCCCTCGAATAAACGTCGCGAATATCGATTGCGTGAATATCGTAATCGCACCCGAGCCTGCTCCCGATTATCTCCTCGTAGACAAAATGCTTATAGAATGCGTGCGGCTCGGGGCTAAGCCTTATATAACAGTCAACAAGTGCGACTTCGGCGACGAAATCGCAAAGTACGTTATCGATAATTACGCTAACGCTTGCGAAAAAATATTCGTCGTTTCGGCTCTTACCGGCGAGGGCGTAGAGCAAATGAAAGAAGAATTTAAAGGCAAAATCGTTGCGTTCGCGGGGCAATCCGCGGTGGGCAAAACTTCGCTCGTCAATTATCTTTTTGGGTTAAAAAAGAGGGTTAACGAGGTTTCGGAAAAGCTAAAACGCGGCAGACACACGACGACTTCGCGAACGCTCCACGTCGTCGGTGATTTTATGATTATCGACACCCCGGGCTTTTCTTCCGTTATTTCGTCAGACATAAAAACTTCTGAAATCGCGCATTATTACTTAGATTTTGAAAATTATTACGATTTGTGCGCATTTAGGGACTGCACCCATACGCACGAACCCGATTGCGCTGTGAAAGAAGCCTTAACCGACGGAAAAATCAAAAAAGACAGATACGAAAGATACCTTGAAATTTTTAAGGAAATAAAGGACAATGAAAAAAGAAAGTATTAAAATCGCGCCGTCGATACTCTCGGCGGACTTTGCAAAAATGGGTGAAGAGGTTGCCGAGCTTGAAAGTTGCGGCGCCGATATAATTCACTGCGACGTTATGGACGGCGTGTTCGTGCCGAATATCACGTTCGGTATCAAAATGATTGAGGACTTAAAAAAGCACACTTCGCTTACAATCGACGCGCACTTAATGATTGTCGAACCGCACAAGTACGTTAAAAAATTCGTCGCCGCGGGCGCCGATTACGTTACCGTACACTACGAAGCTTGCGGAGAAAAAACCAAAGAAACACTCGAACTCATTAAGCAAGCGGGCGCAAAGTGCGGAGTCGTAATCAATCCGGACACGGCTGCCGAAAAGATAAAAGATATCGTGCCGCTTTGCGACATGGTAACGGTTATGAGCGTTTTTCCCGGCTTCGGCGGACAAAAGTTTATCGCTTCAACGCTCGATAACGTCAGATATCTGAGAGAAATTATCGATACTTTAGACAAGGAAGTTTTGCTCGAAATAGACGGCGGCGTTACGACCGAAAACTGCGCGGAAATAAAGAACGCGGGCGCGGACGTTCTCGTTGCGGGGTCTACCGTTTTCAAGAGCAAAAATAAGCGCGAAACAATCGAAAAGTTAAGGAATGACTAAGATGAAAGCCGTTATCGTTTTGAACGGCGAGCCGTGCGATTACGATTTTAGCGACTCGTTTGTCGTGTGTTGCGACGGCGCGCTCAAATATCTTGAAAAAATCGGAGTTGCGCCCGACCTTATCCTCGGCGATTTCGATTCCTTGGGTTACGTTCCCGAAAACGCCGAAACTTTCCCCGTAGAAAAGGATTTCACCGACGGCGAACTTGCGCTTTACGAATGTGAAAAACGCGGAATAAAGGAAATCGATTTTATTTGCGCCGGCGGGGGCAGAGAGGACCATTTTTTAGGCAATTTGGCACTTTTGAAAAAGGCTTGTTCGAACGGCGTTTCGGCAAGGCTTTTCACGATAAATTCCGTGTTTTACTGCACGGATAAGCCCTTTTACGGCGAAACGGTAAAAGGCGGAACGGTTTCCGTCGTTGCGATTGACGACAGCTTTATCGAAAGTTCTTACGGCTTAAAATACCCGTATAAAGACCGCGAAATTAAGCGGGAATCTACGCTCGGAATATCTAATATCGCCGAGGACGGAAAATTTTTTATAGGCTTAAAAAGCGGGCGAATATTCGTCATAATTAACCGCAAACCCGTTTAATACTCTATTAAGCATTGAAAAAGCTCGGTTTTTACGCCGAGCTTTTAATGTGTCTCAAATATCACTTGCGCATAGCGCAAACATAGTTCAAAAAGAAAGAGTAGCAAATAGCTACTCTTTCTTTTTGTGGTGCCGCTGGCCGGACTCGAACCGGCACGCTTTTAAGGGCGGCAGATTTTGAGTCTGCTACGTCTGCCAATTTCGTCACAGCGGCAAATTGCGTTTATTTTATTGCTTTTTTGCGAAAAATATGTAATAATATACGCGTAAGAAAATTGAATTAAGCGCGCGAAGCGTTTTTCAATCTCAAAGTAGAAATATAATAACATAAATTGGACAAATAATCAAGGATTTTTTACTAAAAACTTTAAATTATGGATAAAATTATTTTAATCGACGGCAACAGCCTTATAAACAGAGCTTTTTACGCCACTCCGGTGCTTACCGCTCCCGACGGAACTTACACAAACGCCGTTTACGCATTCGTAAACATGCTCATTAAGCTTATCGGTGAACGTAAGCCCGACTACATTATGGTTGCGTTCGACAGAAAAGAGCCGACTTTCAGACATAAAATGTATGCCGAATATAAAGGCACCAGAAAGCCTATGCCCGAAGAACTCGTTCCGCAAATTCCGCTCCTAAAAAAAGTCTTAGGCGAATTAGGTATTGCAATGTACGAGGAGCCGGGAATAGAAGCCGACGATATAATCGGCACGCTGTCTAAACGCAAAGACTGGTTCAGCTACATCGTGACGGGCGACAAGGATAGTTTTCAACTTGTTTCCGATAACTGCACGGTGCTTTACACTAAGCGAGGGATAAGCGACGTAGACGAATATACGATAGAAAATTTTAAAGACAAAACGGGCATCGAACCGAAAGAGATTGTCGACTTAAAAGCTTTGATGGGCGACACTTCCGACAATATCCCGGGCGTTAAAGGTATAGGCGAAAAGACGGGACTTAACCTCGTAAAGGAATATCACAGCATAGAAAATCTTTATTCGAATATCGACGAGATAAGCGGAAAAACTAAAGATAAACTTTTAGAAGGCAAGGAGTTGGCGGAAAAATCAAAAATTCTCGCAACGATTAAAACGGACGTTAACGTTCCGCTCGATAAAAAATCTTGCAAATTCACTTTCCCGTTTCCCGCAAAATCGAGAGAAATTTTCGCGACTTTAGCACTTAACAACCTTTTAAAAAAGAGCGGGATTTTTGAAAATTCTGATGAAACAGAGAAAAAAGAAAACATTATCGAAAAGGTGTTTTTGACAAGTAAAAACGCAGTTATGTCTAACGTAAAAACAAATAAAATTACTTTATATATCGGCGATTTTATAAGTTTTTACATTGGTAACGAAAAGGAGTATGTTCTAAAAGTCAAGGAGTCGTTTTTCGACGATGGGTTTGAGTTTGAAGATTGTTTTTCCTCTATAAAAGAAATCGTAGAAAACGAAAACAACACGATTATTTTGTACGGAAAAAAGCAACTCAGAAAGGATTTGGAAGAAAAAGGAATTATTCTAAAAGCAAAAATAGAGGATGTTATGCTTTTAAAATACCTTACCGATTTTACCGGAAAGGAGGAAACATTAGAGGAAGTTTTCGCCGTAAAGTCGCTTGACAAAACCACGCCCGCATATTCTCTGAATTGCTTGTATACGGAGCTTATGAAAAAAGCGGACGAGAGAGAAAAAGCGATTTATAACGATATAGAGCTTCCGCTTGCCGACGTGCTTTTCGATATGGAAAAGGAAGGGTTCAAGATAAGCGCGAAAAACCTCGAAGAAATGTCGGAGTATTATTCCGACAAAATCTCTGTGTTGAACAAAAAAATAGACGAGCTTGCCGGTGAAAAAATCAACGTTAATTCGCCTAAAAAACTTGCAGATTTTTTGTATAACAAGCTCGGCTTAAAGCACGGCAAAAAGAATAAAAACGGTTATTCGACCAACGTCGATTCGCTTGAAAGCTTAGTTGAGGAACACCCCGTAATTCCGCTGATACTCGAATACAGAAAGTACTCGAAACTTTTGTCGACCTATATCGACGGGTTTCGCCCGTTAATCGACAAAAAAACGGGGCTTGTTCATACGACTTTTTATCAGGCGCAAACTTCTACCGGGCGACTTTCTTCAAGAAAACCGAATTTGCAAAACATTCCCGTAAGGACGGAAGAAGGCAAAGAAATACGCAAACTTTTTACGGCGCGTTCCGAAGATAGAGTTTTGATTGACGCGGACTATTCGCAGATAGAGTTAAGGCTTTTAGCCGCGTTTTCGGGTTGCGCGCCGCTTATCGAAGCGTTTAAGACGGGGCGCGACGCACATGCCGAAACGGCTGCAAAGGTTTTCGGCGTTACGATAGACAAAGTTACGCCTTTTATGCGCCGCAGTGCGAAAGCCGTAAATTTCGGCATAATATACGGGATTTCCGAATATGGACTTGCCGAAAACATAGGAGTAAAGCCCAAAGAAGCCGCGCAATATATCAAGAATTATTTTGAAACGTATCCCGAAGTCAAAGCGTATATGGACAGCAACGTGAAAAAGGCTAAAGAATGCGGTTATGCCGTCACAATGACCGGGCGCAAACGTTATATTCGCGAAATCAACGCGTCTAACTACAATTTGAGGCAGTTCGGCGAACGCGCGGCAATGAATATGCCGCTTCAAGGCTCCGCGGCGGACATCATCAAAATTGCGATGATTAACGTATATGGGCGGCTCAAAAAGGAAAATCTCAAATCGAAGCTTATTCTGCAAGTGCACGACGAGCTTATCGTGGACGCATTCAAGACCGAGGCGGAACAAGTTAAAAAAATCGTGAAAGAAGAAATGGAAAACGCCGTAAAACTTTCGGTGCCGTTGACCGTTTCTTTGAGCGAGGCGGAAAACTGGTATGATTGCAAGTAAGAAAAAAATCGCCGTCACGGGCGGAATCGGGAGCGGCAAAAGCACCGTAACCGAGATTATAAGCGGTTTAGGTTATCCGACTTACTCTGCCGACGGAATTTACGCCGATATAATTTCCGAGCCGTCGATTATAAAAAAGGCTTCCGATTTGCTCGGAATAAATGTTTTGTATGAGGGCGGAAAGGCTGTTTTTGACAGAAAAGAGGCTGCAAAAGTAACTTTTAACAATAAAAGCAAGAGAAAACAGCTTGAAAGTTATGTTCATCCGCTCGTTTACGAAAAAATCGACGAGATTTTTGCAAGCGAAGATAAAACGACTTTTTTTGAAATTCCGCTTCTGTTCGAAACTGAAAAACAAAACGATTTCGATTGCGTTATCGTGGTCGAACGCGATTTAAAAACACGCGTGGAAGCCGTGAAAATTCGTAGCGGCTTGACGGAAGAAGAGGTTTACGCGCGGATAAAAAGTCAATTCGATTATAAAAATTGCAAGACAAATTCGCTTTTTACGATACATAACGACGGCGACAAGGAAAGTCTAAAAAACGCCGTCCGGGAGTGCATTGAAAAAATCCGTAAAGAAAGCAATTAGAATTTTTGCGCTTATCTTGTGCGCGCTTGCGTTTTTTGTAGGCGTAACTTATCATTTCGAAGAAAAGCGCAAGGTTGAAAAGTTTGAAAATTATATAGAATTTTACGCCAAAACTTATAATCTCGACGAAAAAATCGTTAAAGCAGTGATAAAAGTAGAAAGCGATTTCGATGAAAACGCCCTTTCAAACAAAGGCGCGGCGGGACTTATGCAGTTAACGCCGTCAACTTTTGAGTATTGCGGAAGCTTGCCCCTAATCGGGTGCGAAAGCGACGATAAAAGAAAAACGCGCGACATATTCGACCCGAACGACAATATTGCGTCGGGTTGCGCGTATTTAAGGTATTTATACGACAAATTTAACACGGAACTTGAAGTTTTGTGCGCTTATAACGCGGGCGAAGGCACCGTAAAAGGGTGGCTAAGCGACAAAAAGTATTCTTCGGACGGCAAAACTTTAACCGCCGTTCCTTACAAGGAAACTTATGATTTTGCAAAGAAAGTAATATTTTTAACGAGGGTTTACTGAATGAAAGCAGTTGTTCAAAGGGTAAAATACGCTACGCTCGATTGCGACGGAAAGCGTGTAAGCGAAATTCAAAAGGGGCTTTGCGTGTATTTCGGCGTGGCGAAAGGCGACGACAGAGAAAAAGCCGATTACATAGCTAAAAAAATACCCGCTTTGCGCGTATTTGAGGACGAAAACGGGAAAATGAATTTATCGGTTAAAGATATCTGCGGAGAAATACTCGCGATTTCGCAGTTTACGCTGTTAGCCGACCTTTCGCACGGCAACCGACCCGGGTTTTCGGGCGCGGAAGAGCCGCAAAAGGCAAACGAAATGTACGAATATTTTATTGGGAAGCTTAAAGAAAGCGGCGTACCCGTAAAAAAAGGCGTGTTCGGCGGAGACATGAAAATAGACCAGCTTAACGACGGACCCGTCACGATAATTTACGAGGTTTAAAATGTTCGAAAAGGAAATAAGAGCAAAGATAGTTGAGCGCGGAGCGGCGATTGTCGGGTTTTGCAAGATAGATTGCTCGCCGGTTAAAGAGCTACCCGACCACGTTTTTTGCGTTTCAATCTGCGTAAAGCTTTCGGATAGCGTGTTAAAAACCATAGCGGACAGACCGAGCATTTCGTACTTTCAACATTACAGAACGGTTAACGCGCGGCTCGACCAACTTGCGCTCGATACAGTTAGCTTTATAGAAGAAAAGGGTTACGGGGCTTTTCCGATAGCGGCTTCGCAAAGTATACCCGGCAATCCGTACTTCGGGATTTTTCAACACAAAACGGCGGCTCGGCTTTCCGGCGTGGGGTATATAGGCAAAAACGATTTGCTTATAACGGAGCAGTTCGGCTCTAAAGTAAGGCTTGCAACCGTGCTTACGAATATGCCGCTTGAAAGGGATATGCCGATTATAAAAGGCGGGTGCGGAAGCTGCAAAGAGTGTTTTAACGCTTGCCCCGTAGGCGCGATTTCGGGCGAAGAATTTTCCGAAGAACGCATGGGCGAACCGCTCATAGACCCCGAAAAATGTTCGCTTCACATGAAAACTTACAAGGACGTAGGGCGCGGCTCCGTTTGCGGATTGTGCATAAAAGCCTGCCCGAAAAACAAACTTTTTTAAGAAGTAAAACGTCGAGATTTGCATTTCGTAAATCTCGGCGTTTTTGCTTTTATTATGCGTTATTTTTAAACTTTTTACGACAGACGTAACTAATAAAAAGAGCCACCGTTGAAGCGCATAAAACAATGAGGAATGTTTTAAAACAAACCGCGCGTTCATTGCTTAAAGGAAGAACCGCAACAAGTAAAAGAGTAACCGCCGACGAGCCGAAAACAATCAATAAGTCGTTCAATCCGATTTTATCTTTACTGCGGCAAAGCGCGATTATCGTAAAGACGGTAAGCGCGATAAGCGTACCCGAAAGGAAGCCTTCGAAGTTGACTAAAACGTCTAAAAAAGACGGTCCTCGCTCTTCCGCAAAAATCTGTAATATTTCCGTAGCGGAAGCCACGATAAAACCCGAGCCGATATTAAGCGCAGAAACGAATTTGTTTTCGGCAAACAAAAAGAAAAAGGCAAAGGAACCCAAAATGCTTAAAAGCGCGTACGCGGAATAATGCCCTAAAAGCTTTCTTGCGGCGGCGTACGGCTCGGCGGGGTAAAGATAAGAGCGGAATGCGTTTATTTTTAAAAACACTTCCGTGACCGCGCTCGATTCGTCGGCGGAATCTTGCCCGGGAGTCAAAGCTTCGAAGCACAAAAAGGCGAAGAGCGCAAAATAAAGTACGGCAAACGTGCCGCCTAATATTAAATTTTTGTTTTTTAATTTTTCCATACAACAAAATATGCTTTCAATTAAGCGAATAAAACTTAACTTTTCCGTCAATAACAGTATACTTAAAACCCGACGGAGGTAATAAAATGAAAAAGAAAAAAGAAAAAATCCCGAAGCTAACCGACGAAGATTACGCGAATTACGTTATGTCCTTAAAGGACGAAAGACCGGCAAAGGCGATTGTGCCAAAAAAGAACAAGGACAAACAAGACTAAAATAATAAAATAAATCGTTCCTCTTTACTAATTCGGAAACGCTAAACGCACCGAAACGGCGAAGAGGAACGATTTTTGCTATTTCTTACTCGTCGGCTTTAACGGCGGCGATAGATTCTTTCGCTTTTTCGGCGATATTTTCGGGTGTGAAGCCGAAGCGGGCGAAGAGGTCCGCGGGCTTTCCGGAAAGACCGAAAGATGCCATAGCGACAACTTTGCCGTAATCGCCGGCGTACTTGTACCAGCTGTAAGGCGAAGCCGCCTCAACGCAAACTCTCGCTCTAACATTGCGCGGCAAAACGCTTTGTTTGTACTCTTTGCTCTGAGCTTCGAAAACTTCGATAGACGGCATCGAGACTACGCGCGCGTCTACTCCGTCGGCCTTCAAAACTTCGCGAGCCTTAACGGCAACGTCGACTTCCGAACCCGTGGCGATAATAATGCAATCGGGCGTTTTCTTGTCGGAATCGATAAGAACGTAGCCGCCCTTTAAGGCAAGGTTCATATCCTTGCAGTTTACGCCGAGCTTTTGACGGCTCAAACAAATCGCGGTGGGGTGAGTAGTCGTTATAGCCGTGTACCAAGCCGCCGCCGTTTCCGCAGTGTCGCAAGGTCTATAAACTATAACGTTCGGGATGGAACGAAGCGCGATGAGTTGTTCTACCGGTTGGTGGGTGGGTCCGTCTTCGCCGACGCCGATAGAATCGTGCGTAAAGACATACACTGCGGGTATATCCATAATCGCCGCCATACGAATAGCGTTTTTCATGTAATCTGAGAAAACGAAGAATGTTGACGAGAAAGCGCGCAAGCCGCCATGGCACAGAATACCGTTGACTATCGCGCCCATAGCGTGTTCGCGGATACCGTACTGAATGTTGTTGCCCGAACGGTCGGTTTTGGTGAATTTACCCTTGCCGTCAATAAACGTCAAGTTAGAGGGAGCAAGGTCGGCAGAACCGCCCATAAGGTTTTCCACCTTTTTTGCTATCGCGTTCATGACGACGTTGCCTGACTTCCTCGTGGCGTATTCGGCGGTAAAATCGAGCTTTTCGAGGTCTTCTTTTACGCCCGAAAAGTCGTTTTTGAGCCAAAGATTAAACTTTGCGGCAAGTTCGGGATAAGCTTCTTCATACTTAGCGAATAATTCTTTCCAAGCTTTTTCGGCTTTTTTGCCGCGATTCATAGCCGTTGTCAAAAGCGGCTTAATCTCGGGCGGATATTCGAAAGCGGGGGCCGTATACGAAAGCGTTTCACGGAGTTTTTTTATGTTTTCTTCACCGAGAGGCGCGCCGTGCGACTTAGCCGAACCGGCAAGCGCGCTGCCGTAACCGATAACGGTGTGACAGATAATCATGGACGGCTTATCCTTTTCCGCCTGAGCCTTTTTGATGGCGCGTTTAACGGAAGCGTGATTGTTGCCGTCGACTTCGAGGACGTGCCAACCGAGCGCTCTTTGACGAGCGGCGATATCTTCGTCGAAAACGCCGTCGGTCGTGCCTTCGATTGTGATTTTATTGCAATCGTAAAATAAAATGAGTTTACCGAGCCCTAAAGAACCGGCAAGAGAGCAAGCCTCGTAACCTATGCCTTCCATCAAGCAACCTTCGCCGCAAAGCGCGTAGGTGTAATGGTCGATGATATCGTAACCCTCGCGGTTAAACTCGGCGGCAAGCCTTCTTTCGGCGATAGCCATACCGACCGCGTTCGCAAGACCTTGACCTAAAGGACCGGTAGAAACTTCTACGCCGGGAGTGTGCTTATACTCGGGGTGCCCCGGGGTACGCGAACCTATCCGGCGGAAGTTTTCAAGGTCTTCCTTAGAAATATCGTATCCGAACATATAAAGGAGCGAATACAAAAGAGCGGAGCCGTGCCCGGAAGATAAAACGAATCTGTCGCGGTCGAAAAACTCAGGGTCTTTCGGGTTGAATTTTAAGTAATCGGAAAAGAGAGTAAACGCAATCGTAGCCGCGCCCAAGGGAAGCCCCGGGTGACCGGATTTTGCCTTTTCAATCATTTCTGCCGAGATAACGCGCGCGGCGTTAACGGCTGTTTCGAATTTGTCCATTAGTTCCTCCGAAGAATTCTTCGCATAAATTATACATTCACTAACGCTTTAAAGTCAAGGGTATTTGCGACAAAAAAGGCTTTTTTAACGAGAAACTAAAATAAAACTCCGTCGTAAAATAAAAATCGACCTTTTAACGCAATTTACTTTCTGTCGAAATCCTCGTTTAATGCGGCAAGGCGTTAAAATACTTTACAAAAAAGTAATTTTCTTATATAATATCTTTAATTATAAATTTCAAGAGGAATATTATGGCTAAAGACAAACAGTTCGTACAAAATATAGCGGACATTCACGAAGATTTTCCGCAGTGGTATACAGACGTCGTTATAAAAACGGAACTCGTAGATTACGGCCCCGTTAAAGGCACGATGGTTATCCGCCCCTACGGTTACGCCGTATGGGAAAATATTCAAGCGGAAATGAACAAACGTTTCCGTTCTCTCGGCGTTAAGAACGCGTACTTCCCGATGCTCATTCCAGAAAGCTACCTTAAACGCGAAGCGGAACACGTAGAGGGGTTTGCGCCCGAAGTAGCGGTGGTAACGCATGCCGGAGGCGAAAAGCTTGCCGAACCGCTTATTATCCGCCCGACGAGCGAAACGATTATTTGCGAAATGTTTTCAAAATGGCTTCACAGCTACCGCGATTTGCCTATTATCATCAACCAGTGGGCAAACGTTTTGAGATGGGAAAAAACGACCCGTCCGTTTTTGAGAACGAGCGAATTTTTGTGGCAGGAAGGGCATACCGTACACGCGACCGAAGAAGAAGCACGTGAAGAAGCGATAAGAATGCTTCGTTGCTACGAAAGCTTTATGAACGAAGTTTTGGCTATTCCCGTGTTCACCGGCATAAAAACCGAAAAAGAAAAATTCGCGGGAGCCGTTGAAACTTACGGACTCGAAGCTATGATGCTCGACGGAAAGAGTTTGCAAGCGGGTACTTCCCACTACTTAGGGCAGAACTTCGCAAAATCTTTCAACATGAAATTCCTCGACAAGGACAACGTTTTAAAATACGGATATTCGACGAGCTGGGGAACTTCCACGCGTATGATAGGCGCGGTGGTTATGGCTCACGGCGACCAGCGCGGGCTTGCATTGCCGCCGATGGTCGCTCCTATTCAGGTTATCGTCGTTCCGGTTGCGCAGCATAAGGAAGGCGTACTCGAAAAGGCTAACGAAATCACGCAAAAACTCGTCGGAATGGGCGTAAGAGCGGAAGCCGACGCAAGGGAAGCAAGCCCCGGTTGGAAGTTCAACGAATGGGAAATGAAAGGCGTTCCTTTGCGCCTCGAAATCGGTCCGCGCGATATCGAAAACGGTTGCTGTATGCTTTTTAGGCGCGACAACTTCGAAAAGACGGAGCTTTTGCTCGATGACCTTGACAAAATCCCCGAAATTCTCAAACAAATTCAAGTCGATATGCTTGAAAAATCAAGAAAGAACCGCGACGCGCACGTCGTTGAAGCTAAAGACCTCGACGGCATTTTGAAAGGCGTCGACGGCGGAAACTTCGTAAAAGCTCCATGGTGCGGGTGCAGAGAATGCGAGGATAAAATAAAAGAACTGACTGCTGCTTCGGCGCGCGTAATAACGACCGATTCCGCAGAGGGCGAAACCTGCGCGGTTTGCGGCAAGAAAGCCGAAAAGATAGTGTTGTTCGCAAGAGCGTACTAAGATGTACTGCGCGGGCGAAAGACAAAAAAAGCCGTATAACCCGAACTCCTTTACTGCGGTAGATTCGGGCTTGGCTTTCATAATAATTTTAGCTTTGTTTTTCGGCTTGGATAACGGCTTTGCCACGGTGATAAACGCTATAGGACCGATAGAGAATTTAGACTATTATCTCGTATCTATTATAAGCACGGTCATCTCGCAAGGCGCGATAATCGGCGTTGCCGCGATTTTTGCAAAAGTAAGGCACGTTTCGCTTCTTAGCGGCGGCGGATTTAAAGCCGAATTCGATTGGCTCAATATTTTGTTCGGCGTAATGCTCATTCTCGGGATATCGTTTTTACTGACGAGCGCGCATTTCGAATTCGTGGACGACGTTTATCGGCTTGCTTACGGAATGTCTTACGACGAATACGCGGAGCTTTTGCAAGAAAGAATACACGGTAACCCGGGATTTGCGCTCCTTTACAGCCTCGTACTCGTGCCGCTTCTTCCGTGTGTTTGCGAAGAGGCGTTGTTCCGCGGCGTTATAATGAAAGGTTTAAGAAACTTCGGTGATTTTGCCGCAGTGATAATAACTTCCGTGTTCTTTTGCTTTATGCATGGCAACTTCGGTCAAATAATACTGCAATTTTTCGGCGGGCTTGCGATAACGGCGGTCGTTATGGTGACTAAAAATTACGTTATCGGTTGCGCGATGCACTTTGCGAACAACCTTTTCGTAACGCTTATTACCGTTTTTAACGCCGTAGTCAACGAATACGCGCCCGGTATGGAACTTCTTCTCGGCGCGGCGCAAATTATTTGCGGTATCGTTTTCTTGCTCGTTTCCGTCGTGTATTTTACAAAAGTATATCTTGCGACTTACAAGCGTAAACTCACGGGCAAAAGCGAAAAGCCGTGTGCAAAGGATATTGAAAATCCCGCGCTTATCACGAACGGTAAGGACAAAATGCCGTCGAGGGAAAATTGCGAATTCGTGGTCAGAACCGTGTTGCCAACCGACCTTTACGAAAACGGCGCGAATTACTATTTTTACGACGGCGAAAAAATAGTGAAAATAAACGAGAAAAACAACGGCAAATTAGCTAAAGTTCTGCTTGCCGCGGGGCTTATAATTTCCGTAGTTCTCATTTTCCTTTCGTTATAATTCAACAAAAAAGCTTTCTTTAAATTATAAAAAGGGGGTAGCCTTGCAACGTGCGGGGCGAATAACTTTATGTTAAATTCGATTATAGCTTCTATACGTTCTACTGCCGAAATGTTCGCCGAACTCGGCATAGAATTCAACTATTCCGCGCTTGCTATAAGCACGCTTGTTTCTTCGATTTTGTTTTTAGCGGTCGGTTACGCTTTTAGAAGCGTAGGCGTTTACGTTATGTCTAAAAGACAAGGTCTTTCCACGCCGTGGCTTTCGTTCGTGCCGTTTTTAGGGTACGTTCAGCTCGGCAAACTAATCGGACCCGCAAGCATTTGCGGAATAAGAATGAAAAACACGGGTTGGGCGATGTTCGCGTTTTTATTCGCCGACAAACTCGTCAATTTTATCTACGATTTGCTTTATTGTTGGAAAGACTTTTTGTATATCGTAACGCAAAACAAAATACCCGCCGTAACGGAAGCCGTACTCGGCGAATATATTATCTCGGGCATAAGCGTAGTCACTTCGCTTTGCTATATCGTTATGTTCGTGTTTACCGTGATATTGTTCTTCCGTTATTATTCGAAAAATTCCGTCGCGGGGTTTGCGATTTTGTCGCTTCTTCTCGAATTTATGTTCGGCATACTCGTTTTCGTTTGCAGAAACAACGATAAAAAGGACCTTGCCGCAGAACGCCGCGCGTTCGAAGAAAAAATGAGAAGCCGCGGCGGCTTTTACGGCTCGTCTACGGGCGGAAGTTATCGCGGACAAGACGAGGGCGGTTTCAGACCTTACGGAAGCGATACCGACGGCGAAAAAAAGGAAAGCTCACCGTTCTCGGAGTACTCGGATACGACTAAAAACGACGACGTTTTCGAAGAATATTCAACGCCGAAAAAAGACGATAAAGATAAAGAGGACGATTTGTTTTGAGAAGCTTTGAAAATATCGCGGCGCTCTCCACGGCTCCGCTCGCTTCGGGCGTGGGAGTTATAAGAATAAGCGGCGAAAGCCCTTTACAAATCGCCGAAAAAATGTTTAAATGCAAAATGCCGGTTAAAGACTTCGAGCCGTACAAAATGTACGTCGGCACAATCGAGGGCGACGGACTGAACGACTTCGGCATGTGCGTATACTTTAAGTCGCCGAGAAGCTACACGGGCGAGGACATGGTGGAATTCCATTGTCACGGCGGCGTAGCTATAACAAGGGCTATATTAAGCAAGATTTTTTCGCTCGGCGCAAGGAGCGCGGAACGCGGAGAATTCACTAAACGCGCCTTTTTAAACGGCAAACTTTCGCTTTCTTCGTGCGAAGGGCTTATAGATATGATTAACGCGGAGTCAACCGCTCTCGCGAAATCGGGCTTGTATCTATATAGAGAAAATCTGTTGAAAAAGATTAAAAACGCGCAAGACGAGCTTAAAAACGTGCTTGCGAAAATTAGCGCGAACATTGACTACCCCGAGGAAGGAATAGAGCAGTCGGAAACGGACGAGATTAAGGAACGGATAACCGCGGTTAAGAAAGATTTGCAGACTATCGCAGACACGTATAAAAGCGGCTCGAAGATAAAATCGGGCGTTAAAGTCGTGATAGCCGGCAAACCCAACGCGGGCAAAAGTTCTGTTCTTAACGCCCTTTTAAACGAGGACAAGGCAATCGTAACGTCGGTTGCCGGCACCACGCGCGATGTTGTGGAAGGCTCAATCGATATAAACGGCGTAAAATTCGACTTTTTCGATACGGCGGGCATACGCGAAACGGAGGACCCCGTTGAAAAAATAGGCGTTCGCCGCAGTCTTTCCACGCTGAATTCGGCAGACCTCGTGCTGTTTATCATAGATTCCGAAACCGGCATAACGGAAGAGGATGAACAAATCAAAAAATCCCTTCCGCAAAGCGTTCCCGTAATAACCGTGGCGAACAAAGCCGACTTGAAGGGTTTTTCGGGCGCGGATATAAGCGTTTCCGCACTCAACGGCGACGGCATAGAAAACTTGAAAAAGCTAATCTTCGACAACGCGGGGCTTGACGAACTTGCGCTCGCGGGCGACGCGCTTACGGAAGAGAGGCACTACCACGCAATCAAAAAGTCGATAGGGTATCTAAGCAACGTTCTCGACGTTCTCGGAGTTTTGCCGCTCGACATTTTAACCGTCGACATCGAAAAGGCATGGTCTGCGTTAGGCGAAATAAGCGGCGAAACGTGCGTTGAAGAAGTTATAAGCGAAATCTTTTCCAAGTTCTGCGTAGGTAAGTAAAAATAATCAAAAAAAATAACGGGAGGTTCGGCAAAAATGGTCAATCTCGAACTGTATAAAGTTTTTTACACCGTGGCGAAGTGCAAAAGCATAACGAAAGCCGCGGAGGAACTTTTTATATCGCAACCGGCAGTTTCTCAAGCGATAAAAAGCCTCGAAGCTCAGCTCGGCGGCGCGCTCTTCAACAGAGTTTCGCGCGGAATGGAACTGACCGAAACGGGCGGAAAGCAAATGTTCAAGGTCGTTGAAACGGTTATGGAAATGTTATCGGACGCGGAAAGAAAGTTTTCCGAGATGAAAAACATAGCTACCGGTTCCGTCCGCATTGCCGCTTCCGACAACGTTATCAATTTTTTCCTTCTTAAATACATAAAGGAATTCAAGGAAACGTATCCCGACGTTTCGCTTTACTTTATAAACGGAACGAGCAAAGAGTGTATCGACGCGGTGCATGACGACAAAGCCGACATAGGCTTCGTCAATCTTCCCGTCACGGTAAACACCGTAACTTTCACGGGGCAAACGGGAACAATTCACGACGTTTTCGTTGCGAGCGACAAGTATAAAGAACTCTTCTATCGTCCCGTTCAACTTTCGGCTTTGTGCAATTATCCGCTTTTGATGCTCGACCCGACGACGATGACGCGGGCGAAGATAGACGAATTCGCGCATACGCTCAACATAAAATTCACGCCCGATTTAGAACTCGGCAGCGTGGAACTTTTAACGGCTATGGCGGTAGAGGGTATGGGCATTGCTTGCGTGCCGAGAGAGTACGTTTTAAAGGAACTTGCAAGCGGACAACTTACGGAAATTAAGACTAACCCCGAACTTCCTACAAGGGCGATAGGGGTTGTCACGAATAAACAACAGTCGGCTTCATTCGCCGTCAACGAATTTTTAAAACTCTTAAACAAATACGAAACCACGGATTAAGATATGTTTTTACCCGAAACGATAAAATTTTTTATTACGCGGCTTAACACGTTCGGTTACGAAGCCTACGTTGTGGGCGGAGCCGTTCGCGACGAATTGTCGGGTGTTAAGGTGCATGACTACGACTTGACTACTTCCGCAAAAACGGAAGAAGTTAAGCGTGTTTTTGCTGACTGCAAAGTTATCGCTACGGGAGAAAAACACGGCACGCTAACCGTTATAAAGAACGGAACTTTCATTGAAATTACGACTTTCAGAACGGAAAAAGCGTACAGCGATTCGCGCCATCCCGACGGCGTTACCTTTGTGACGAGCCTCGAAGAGGATTTAAAACGCAGAGATTTTACTATAAACGCAATGGCGTATTCGCCCGAAAAAGGGCTTATCGATATCTTCGGCGGGCTTGACGATATCAAAAACAAAATTATCCGCACGGTAGGAGAGCCGAAAGAGAGGTTCGGCGAGGACGCTTTGAGAATTTTGCGCGCGGTGAGGTTCGAAGCGCAAACGGGCTTCGATATCGAAGAAAACACGAAAAGAGCCATGCTCGAAACCAAAGGTCTTTTGCAAAAAGTATCCGTCGAAAGAATTTTTTCGGAACTCACGAAAATTTTAACCGCGCCATACGCGGCGAAAGCTCTTTTCAACGAGCGCGAAATAATATTCGAAGTTTTACCCGAAATCGCGCCCGAGGACGGGTTCGAACAAAAAAGCCTTTCGCACCTTTACACCGTTTACGAACACACGGTTAAAGCCGTAGAACTCGGCAAGGGCGGCAACGAAGAGGTAATGTGGGCGTTACTTTTACACGATTCGGGCAAGCCGTACACGTTTTATATTGACGACGAGGGGCGCGGGCATTTTCCGGGGCATATGCAAAAGGGCGCGGAGATAACGCGCGATACGCTAAAAAGACTGAAAGCCCCGACAAGGTTTATAAATCACGTAGCCGTGCTTGTCGAAAACCACGACAGAAGTTACGACGACGATAAATACAGAATTAAAAAGTTTATGTCGGTGTACGGAAAAGATTTGTTTGCCGAGCTTTTAAAGGTCAAAGCCGCCGACTGCTACGCTCATTCCGAACACGGGATTTTAAAATACGTGCATTGCCATATCGCAAGCAAAAAAGCCTACGAGGAGATTTTGGCAAACGGCGAATGCTACGAGCAGAGCGATTTAAAAATCAACGGCGACGACCTTAAAAACATGGGCGTTAACGGCATAAACGTTGGTCGCTTAAAGTACAGGCTTTTCGAGCTTGTTTTGAAAAACAAAATTAAAAACGACAAAGACGAGCTAATAAAAGAAGCTTTGAGATTGAAAAAATATTACTGATTATGGACAGATATATTATTGCTTTCGGCGGCGGGGAATTGAAGGAAAAAACCACGCTTAAAATGGACGAATATATAGCGAATTTAGCAAAAAAACATGCCGGGGACAAGCGCGCAAGAGGGCTTTTTATCGGCACGGCAAGCCACGACAGTATGCCATACTTCAACTCGTTCCGCAAAACTTACACGAGCGTTTTCGACATAAAAGCCGACTGCGTTTTATGCGTTTACGGCGAGATGAACGCCGAGAAAATCGCAGAAAAATTCACGCTTTGCGACTTTATTTACGTCGGCGGCGGCGACACCGTTTATATGATAGAAAAATGGAAAGAACTCGGCATAGACAAGCTCGTGAGAGAAGCTTACGAACGCGGAGTTATAATCGCGGGGCTTTCCGCGGGAGCGATATGCTGGTTTTCCGATATGTACACGGACAGTCCGTCGGTAACGGGAGAAGAAAGTTATGCCCTATACCCCGCGTTATCATATCTTGACGGGGTGTGCTGCCCGCACTTCGAACTTAGAGAAAAAGATTACTTCGAAGCGTTAAAGGCTTCGGGCAAAAGTTACGAGCCTATCTACGGAATAGAGGGCGACGCGGGGCTTGTTTTCAAAAACGAAAAGCTTTTAGGCAGTCTTTCTTCCGGCGGAAAAGCTTACGCATTGAGAATTAACGGCGACAAAGAAGAAAAATTCGAAATTTCGCCGATAAAAGAAAACGAATAAAAAAAGGAGTTTACCTTATGAAAATACTTATCGTCGACGACGAAGCAAAATTACGCGAAGTTATCGCCGAATACGCGCACTTCGAGGGTTACGAAACGGACGAAGCGGGCGACGGCAGAGAAGCAATCGACAAATGCCGAGAAAATAACTACGACCTTATTATAATGGATATAATGATGCCGAAAATCGACGGATTCACCGCCGTTAAGGAAATAAGAAAGTTTTCCGACACGCCCGTTATCATGCTCTCGGCAAGAACTGAAGAAACGGACAAACTTTACGGTTTCGGTTTGGGCGTAGACGATTATGTCGTAAAGCCTTTCTCCACGAAAGAGGTTATGGCGCGCATAAATGCTATTTTAAGCCGCAGAAAATCTCAAAAAACAGAAGAAAAGCCGAGCGACGAAATGAAATTCGAGGGGCTTGAAATCGATTTTAAGGGAAGAACGGTAAAAATCGACGGCAAAGCGGTCGACTTAACGCCTAAGGAATACGAGCTTTTGTTCTACATGGTCAAAAACCGCGGCGTTGCTTTAACGCGAGAAAAACTGCTTGCCGACGTTTGGGGTTACGACTTTTTCGGCGACGACAGAACGGTCGACACGCACATAAAAACTTTAAGGAGCAATCTCGGCGAGTACCGTAAATTTATTTTGACTTTACGCGGACTCGGGTATAAGTTCGAAGCATGAAAGTAAAAAAACTTGCAAAACTGCAGTATAACTTATGGTATTATTTTATACTGTTCACCGTTATTTTCGTCGCGTTTATATGGGTCGTGCAGATACTTTTGTTCTCGGGAATTTACCGTCAAAAAAAATACAATACGCTTAGAGACACGGGAGAAAAGCTTTCGGAAGCCTTAAATACGGACGAAGAGATAACGGACGCGACGATAGGGCGGTGGCTCAATCTTGCCATAAACGCCAACGAAACGGGCATCATAACTTACATTGCCTATGTTGCCGACGGAAAGCTCAATATCGAAACCATTTACAGCGGATACGTCAACAAGGATTCTATCCCGGATTCCTCGGCGGATTCGTCCGGCGGAAGTTCTTCCGATTCATCCTCGGACAGTCCGTCATACGACTTTGCGAAAACCGAAGAAGAGCTTGTCAACGACTTGATAAACAAGCTCAATCGTTCTTCCGCAAGTTATCTTTGCGACAAAATAGAACCGGATAGCACCGGCAAAAACTCCTACTTCGTATACATTACGACGGTAAAAAACCGCAATGTGGACGGGTATTTGGTGCTTAAAAGTTCGCAAGGTTCGCTTACTGAAACGGTGAGCGTAATGCAGTTGCAGCTTATAATCATTACGGGTTGCGTCGTCGTAGTTTCGTTCTTCTTGTCGCTTTATATGTCCAAAAAACTCGCTCGACCGATAGTGGAAATGTCCAAAACTGCAAAAAGTTGGGCGGAAGGCAACGAAAACGTTACGTTTAAAGGCGAATCTTACGAAGAGGTCGCCGAGCTTGCCGACGCGCTTAACTACGCAAAAGAAGGTATCGCCAAAACGGGCGGGCTTCAACGCGATTTGCTCGCCAACGTTTCGCACGACTTAAAAACGCCGCTAACGATGATTAAGGCTTACGCCGAAATGATACGCGATTTGTCCGGCGATATTAAGGAAAAACGCGACGCGCACACGCAAGTTATCATCGACGAAACGGATAGGCTCACTATGCTCGTCAACGATATTCTCGACCTTTCAAAGCTGCAAAGCAACGTAAACGTTCCCGTTTTAACCAAAGTAAACCTTTCCGAGCTTTGCGAAAAGGTTTTGTACCGCTTCCACGATTTTGCTGAAAATTCGGGCTACACGATAATTTCGGATATCGATAAAGATTTGTATTCCTTAATCGACGAGAAGAAAATAGAACAGGTTTTCTACAACCTTATCGGCAACTCGATTAACTATACGGGCGACGACAAAACCATAAAAGTAACGCTAAAAAACGAGGGCGACAAGATACTTTTTCAAACGATAGACAGCGGAAAAGGCATTTCCGAGGACAAGATAGAAACGGTCTGGAACAAATACTATCGTTTCAGCGAAACGCACCAACGCCCCGTAAAAGGCACGGGCTTAGGGCTTTCAATTGTCAAAACTATACTCCTATCTCACGGGCTTCGCTTCGGCGTTATAAGCGAAAAGGGCGTCGGGAGTAACTTCTTCGTTGAGTTTAAACCGATAGAGGGGGCGGACAAAGATGAATAACTTCGATAAATTAGACAAAGTTAAAAGCGGCGAAGAAGGCGAAGAAAAGGTCGTTTCCGTAGTCGAACCCAAGGTTGAACAACCCGCGACGAGATTAAAGAACGCAAACCTTTTCAACGCCTTTATCGCGACCATAAAGCGGGACGACGCAGCGTACTTAAAAAGCTTTAAAAACGCAGATAATCTACCCGTTTTTAAGTATACGATGCGTACTATAATCGTAATTTGCGCGCTGCTTGTCATAGGGCTACTGATAAACACGTTTTTGTCTGCGGCAATCTCTATACCGATAATGCTCGTAGTGTGTCCTCTGTTCGCGCCTTTGCTCCTTATGATTTTCGCTGCGGAATGTAACGTGAAAAAGGACATAGACCTTTTCAAAATCGGGCTGTACTTCGTTGCGGGAGCAATCAGCTATGTTCTTTTAAAATACCTTGCGGACGCGCTTTTAGTAAAAATTATACTTGAAGAACAACTCAACACTTACGTTATGCCTATCATAAACACGATTTTTTCGTTCGTGGTTTGCTTTATAATCGCGAACACGAATAAGACAATCGGCTTAACGCAATGCTTCGTCGTAGCCGTGTCCTTTGCTATGGGTTACGTTTACGCGGAACTTTTAGTCGAAGGCTTCGCAAGACTCTTTATCACAGAACAACTTTCGCTTTCCGAACTTCAAACGCCGTTTATCGATATTATAGTAAACGACGAGGGGTACTTAAAACGTAGTCTTTCGCGGCTTTTCGACGGTTGGTACAATAATTACCTTATGTATCCGTTTTTGTGTTCGTGCTGGGCGGTTATCGTCGGCACGGTCGTTTCTATGAGTACGGAATTCAAGGAAAACCGCCGCGATATGCCTAAATCGGTGTATTTATTGCTAATTTTAACGGTGATTTTCAGAATACTTTTCCTTCTCGGCACGTCTTTTTTTTACCTTGACGCCATTTTGAAAATCGTCGCGATTGTCGGCTCGGCGTTCACCGCGATAAAATTCATAGATTACAGTTTCAGCGCGTAACGAAAAATCCGCGCTCGTAAAAACCAAACTTCGATTTTAAAGTCGGAGTTTTTTTCGTACTTAAAAGATTTTTCAAGCAATATATTTAAGTATGAGTAATTTTTCGGGCGGGGTAAAAAAAACGCTTAGCGCGGCGTGCGTTATCGTCGGCACGGTGATAGGCGCGGGGTATATTTCCGGGCGGGAAATCGTAGAGTTTTTTCTCACAGGCAATTTGATTGTTTCGGTAATTTTGTCGGCATGTCTTTTTATGCCCGCGCTTTACTTTTTATTGACGAACGAACTTTTCAAAGGCGGCGCGCTCAAAAAAGTTTCGGTATATTTTATTTTTGTTGGCAACCTCGTTATGCTCGGCGGCATGCTTTCCGCCGCGGACGAGGCGGCTTCGAGCGTGTTCGTTTTCTTAAAAAAAATCCCGATAGTTTCCGTTTTAACGCTTATTTTCTGCTCTTTTACGGTTAATAAGGGCATACGCGGAATAGAAAAAGTCAACAATTTTCTCGTGCCGTTTACGGTCGTTTTTACGCTCGTTTTGTTGTTTTTTGCGAGCGGATTCACCTATATTCCGACAGGCAAACTTAAACCGCTCAAAATAATTTCTTACACGGGGCTTAACCTTTTTATGTCATCGTCGGTCTTTAAAAAGACGGGCGAAACTCTCACAAAAAGGCAAGCGTTTATCGTTAGTTTTTTGTCTACGGCGATACTTTTCGGTCTTGTAACGCTAATAGGCTTTTCGCTCGGCGGCGACGGAAAATTAAAAGTTTCCGCAGTGCCGCTCTTGGAAAAACTGTCCTTTAACGGCTTTTCACGCTACAGCTTTTCGCTCGTTTTGTACTTCGGCATAGTCACGACTTTGCTTTCGGAAAATCTTGCCGTTTTTAATTTTGCGGACCTTACGATAAAAAGCGAAAAACCGCGGAAAATCGCAAAAATTTTAATCTGCGTAGCGGCGTTTTCGCTCTCTAAAATAGGGTTTTATAAGATTGTTGAAGTGCTTTACCCGGCGGTGGGCGTTATCGGCGCGATATTTGTGCTTATTGCCGTCATCTTTCGATTGCTTTCTCCAAAAGCGCGACCCCGAGATACATTAAAGCCGCAAGCACGCAAAGTATAACGGTGCTTGTCATAACGAGGTCGAGTTTGAAAACTTGCCCGCCGTAGACTATCAAGTACCCGATACCGCGCTTTGAAACGAGATATTCGCCCATAATAGAGCCTATCCAGCTCATACCGACGTTGATTTTGAGCGTTGAAACGAGGGTCGGCAAGGACGAGGGCATAACGAGATGAAAGAAAATTTGCGGCTTTGTCGCCCCGAGAGAACGGAGCAGTAAAATCTTGTTTTTGTCCGTTTCGGTAAAGCCCGCAAGCATGTTTATTATCGTAACGATTATGGTAATTATTACCGCCATAAAAACGATTGATTTCATTCCCGCGCCGAACCAGATTATGATAAGCGGACCCAACGCTATTTTCGGCAGACTGTTCAAAACGACGATATACGGCTCGAAAATTCTCCTTAACGTTTCCGACCACCAAAGCACGACGGCGATTAAAACGCCTAAAACGGAAGCTATCAAAAAACCGAGGAGCGTTTCTAAAAGCGTAGTGCCGATATGCAAAAACAAATCTCCCGCGGTGTACAGTTCGATTGTCGTTTTTACTATCCGAGAGGGGGAAGAAAACAAAAATCCGTCCACCGCGCCGCTCGAAACCAAAACTTCCCATAGCGCGAGAAACAAGACGAGTATGCCTATTCTCGAAGCGTTGACTATCGCGGAATTTATCTTTAATTTTCTAAGATATTTTTGTTGTTCTTTCGATACGTTCATTGTTTTAGCTCCTTCCAGAGTATTTCGAACCACTTGGAAAAATCCTTGTCTTCTCGGCGGTTTAAGGGCGTTTCGTTATCGGGAAAGCCCAAAACGTGTTCGGACTTAACCTTTGCCGGGCGCGCGGTCAAAACGATAATTTTGTCGGCGAGAGAAATTGCTTCCGAAGTGTCGTGCGTGACGAGCAGAGCCGTCTTTTTTTCTTCGCGGATTATTCTGTAAACGTCGTCGCAAACGGCGAGGCGGGTTTGAAAATCAAGCGCGGAAAACGGCTCGTCTAACAGTAAAAGATTAGGCTTAGAAGCAAGCGTACGTATTAGCGCGGCGCGTTGCCGCATGCCGCCCGAAAGTTGGCGGGGATAGTAATTGCGGAACTTCATTAGCCCGTACTTTTCAAGTAGGTCAAGGCAGTAATCCTTGTTTTCTTTGGTGAAAATTCCTTTTATTTTTAGCGGCAGATAAACGTTTTTTTCGATGGTAAGCCATTCGAAAAGCTCGTCTTTTTGCAGCATGTAGCCCGTTTTGTTTCCGACTTCTACGGGCTTGTTTTCCATTAAAATTTTGCCTTCGCTTATGGGGAGCAATCCGCAAATCATTGATAAAATCGTAGTTTTTCCGCACCCCGACGGACCGATTATCGCAACGAATTGTTCCTTTTTCACCGAAAAGCTCAAATCTTTTATGGCAACGGTTTCGTTCTTTTTGGTGTGGTAAGTAAGCCCCACGTTTTCAAGGGTTAAAAGTGTTTCCATCGTTTCTCCGTTTTTTGTCGAAATTCGTAAAAAAAGCCCGCTTTTAAGGGCGGGCTTAAGGTTAAAAAATTTCTTCGTAAATTTTTTGGCTTACGAGCGTATCTACGAGCGTTTCGTACTCTACGCGCTCTTCTAATTCTCCCGCGTTTTTCATAACGTCTAAAAGGCGATTGTAAGCTTCTTTTTTCATGCTCATGTTCTCCGTCCAGGCGTCTATTCTCTTGTAAGTTTCGAGACTGTCTTTAACGGAAGTGTCGTTTGCCGAGGGGAATTGCTTTTTCAAAAACTCGGCTACCGTTTCCGTTTTTTCCGTCTTAATATATTTTATGGCTTTATATAAAGCTCTTGTGAATTTTTCCACGTTTTTATTTTGCTTGTCGTAATAATCGCGCTTGGTCATAAAGCAAGTAAAGGGAACCTCTCCGCTTTCTTGCCCGACGGAAGCGACGATATACGCCTTGTTCGCTCGGACGTATTCGGAAGCCGTAGGCTCGAACATGGTAACGTAATCTCCCGTTCCGCCCTCGAACGCCGCGGCGGTAAGGCTAAATTGAACGTCAAAATTGAGCGTTACGTTTTTGCCGTTAAAAAGCTCGTTTTTGTTGAGCGCGTATTCAAGCGACATAGCGGGCGAACCGCCTCTGCGCCCCGCGATAATCTCTTTACCTTCTAAGTTTTTCCACTCGAAATTTTCTTCTTTTACTCTGCCCATTAAGAGCGAACCGTCGCGCTTGGTGAGCTGAGCGAAAATAACGGGGCAATCCTTAGGCTTTCCGATTGCGGTGTAAACCGCCGTTTCGGGACCCGCAAGAATAATTTCCGCCGAACCCGATAATAAAGCCGTCATCGAAGCGTCGCTTCCGCCGCCGTTCGTAAGCTCGATTTCAAGACCTTCGTCCTTAAAGTAGCCCTTTTCTATCGCGACGTAGAAAGGCGCGTAAAATATAGAATGGGTGACTTCGTTAACGCGGATTTTGTTGTCCTTATCGCCGTTGCAACCGACGAAGGCGACTGCGGACAAAGCAAGAACGCAAGCGAAAATAAAACACAGTAATTTTTTCATAATTTAAAGTTAAAAACCTCTTACCATACCATAATATGCTTTTAATCGAAAACGCGACAAACATTTACGGGCAATTTGAAACTAAATTTGCGCTTTCGCTTTTTTCGTTTGACTTTTTCGCTATAAATATATATAATTTAATAGTTATTACAATATATGCGGGAGGATATCCCTTTCATGGATATGCCAAAGACTTACTCTCCAAAAGAGTTCGAAGAAAAAATCTATAAAAACTGGGAAGCTAACGGTTACTTCAAAGCCAAAGTTAACCCCGACAAAGTGCCTTTTACGATAGTCATTCCGCCCCCAAACATCACGGGGCAACTCCATATAGGTCACGCGCTCGACGAAACCTTGCAGGACGCTATCATAAGGTTCAAAAGAATGCAAGGTTACGAAGCTTTGTGGCTCCCCGGTACCGACCACGCTTCCATCGCGACGGAAGTTAAGATAGTCAATCTCGTCAAGCAAGAAGAGGGCTTAACAAAAGAGCAACTCGGCAGAGAGGGCTTTTTGAAACGCGCCTGGGCGTGGAAAGAAAAATACGGCGGAAGAATTATCGAACAATTAAAGAGATTAGGCTCGTCTTGCGATTGGTCGAGGCTAAGCTTTACTATGGACGAAAAATGCTCCAAAGCCGTAAAGGAAGTCTTTGTCAACCTCTACAACAAAGGGCTTATCTATCAGGGTAAAAAGATAATCAACTGGTGTCCGTCCTGCAAGACAGCTCTCTCGGACGCGGAAGTCGAATATTCGGAAGAACCTTCGTTCTTCTGGTATTTGCGCTACCCTGTAAAAGGCGAAGAGGGGCGTTATCTCGTAGTCGCGACCACGCGCCCGGAAACCATGCTCGGCGACACCGCGGTTGCCGTCAACCCCAAAGACGCGCGCTATAAGGACTTAGTGGGCAAAACTCTCATTCTGCCTATCCTTCATAAGGAAATCCCCGTTGTTGCCGATAACTACGTCGATATGGAATTCGGCACGGGCGCGGTTAAAATTACGCCTGCGCACGACCCCAACGACTTCGAAGTAGGTTTGAGGCATAATCTCGAAGTTATAAGAGTCATGAACGACGACGGCACTATGAACGCCTTAGCCGGCAAATACGAGGGTATGGACCGTTACGAATGCAGAAAAGCCATCGTTGAGGACCTTAAATCCGAAGGCGCGCTCGTCAAAATCGAACCGCATGCGCACAACGTGGGGCATTGCTACCGTTGCGGGTCAAGCGTTGAGCCTATCGTTTCCAAGCAGTGGTTCGTTAAAATGGAAGAACTTGCAAAACCGGCAATCGCCGCCGTCAAGAAAAAATCCGTCAGTTTCACGCCCGAAAGATTTACCAAAATCTATTACAACTGGATGGAAAACATCAAGGACTGGTGCATTTCTCGTCAACTTTGGTGGGGTCATAGAATACCCGTTTACTACTGCGACGACTGCGGCGAAGTTATGGTCTTAAAGGACGAGCCTACGAAATGCACGAAGTGCGGCTCCATGCATATTCGGCAGGACGAGGACGTACTCGACACATGGTTTTCTTCCGCGCTCTGGCCCTTCTCCACGCTCGGCTATCCCGACAAAACGCCCGACCTCGAATATTTTTACCCGACCGACGTGCTTGTCACGGGCTACGACATAATTTTCTTCTGGGTTGCGCGTATGATTTTCAGCGGAATAGAGCATATGAAGAGAATACCGTTCAAGGAAGTTTTGATTCACGGCATCGTCCGCGACGACCAAGGGCGCAAAATGTCCAAGTCGCTCGGCAACGGCATTGACCCCATTCAGGTTATCGACGAATACGGCGCGGATACGCTCAGATTCTCGCTCGTTAACGGCGTTGCGGCAGGCAGCGACATCCGTTTTTCAAAGGAAAAATGCGAAAGTTCGAGAAACTTCATCAATAAAATGTGGAACGCTTCCCGTTTCGTTCTTTTAAACTGCGAAGGCGCGGAAATCAAGCCTATTGAAGAAGTCAAGCTCGAAATCAAGGATAAATGGATTTTGACCAAGCTCAATCAGACGATTAGAAGCGTTACCGTTTCCATGCAAAAGTACGACCTCGGCGTTGCGCTTTCCACTCTCCACGACTTTATGTGGTACGATTTGTGCGACTGGTACATCGAACTTTGCAAAACCGCGCTCTACGGCGAAGATACGGCTAAAAAGTCGGCTACGCTTTCCGTACTCGTGTACGTTTTAAAGCAAACGCTCAAGCTTTTGCATCCGTTCATTCCGTTCGTTACCGAAGAAATTTATTCCAATATCCCGGGCGTTACCGAAAGCATAATGGTTTCCGAATATCCTAAGTACAACGCTAAGCGCAACTATAAAAAGGAAACGGAAAAGATGAATTCCGTTATGGAAATCATCAAAGCGGTAAGACAGATTAAGGCGAGCGCAAACGCCGCGCCGAGCAAAAAAGTAGACCTTTACGTCGTTACGGACAACAAAAAGCTCGTAAGCGACTGCGCCGAACTCATCTACAAACTTGCGGGAGTGCAGAGCGTTAAGTTTATTTCTTCGAAAGAAGAAATAACCGAAAAGGTTTTCACCGCTATTTTGACGGGCTTCGAACTTTACGTTCCGCTCGGCGAACTCGTTGACGTCGAAAAGGAAGTAGCCAAACTCAAAGACGAATTAACGAAAACGGAAGAAGAAATCGCGCGCGCGGAGGGCAAACTTAGTAATCAAGGCTTTATCGCCAAAGCCCCCAAACAGCTTGTAGAAAACGAGAAAAAGAAGCTCGAAGACTATAAGGCGAAAAAAGAAAAGCTCTTAGAGAGCATAAAAGAATACAGCAATTAACGTTACGAAAGAGCCGTTCAAAATATCTTCGGCTCTTTTCGTCAAAAGGATTTAAATGAAAAATAATAAAAGTTTAAAAGTAAGATTTTTAGGCGGCGTAGGAGAAATCGGGAAAAACATGACCGCGCTCGAATACGGCAAGGACATTATAGTGATAGACGCCGGTCTTACTTTCCCGTCGCCCGATATGCCGGGGATAGACCTCGTTATACCGGATACGACGTATCTTGTCAACAACAAAGATAGAATCCGCGGGCTTGTGTTAACGCACGGACACGAGGACCACATCGGCTCCGTTCCGTACCTAATTAAGGACGTCAACGTTCCCGTTTACGGCACGAAAATGACGCTTACCTTAGCGGAATCGAAAATTAAAGAATTCAATATCGAAAATTACGATTTCCATGTCGTAAAGCCGCGCGACAGAGTTAACTTAGGGTGCTTCCAGGTAGAATTCATCAACGTGAACCACTCTATTTCCGGCTCGTGCGCGCTCGCAATCACCACGCCCGTAGGCGTAGTTTTCCATACGGGCGACTTCAAAATCGACTTAACGCCCATAAACGGCGAAATAATCGACTTGTCGAGGCTTTCGGAATTAGGCAAAAAAGGCGTGCTTTTAATGCTTGCAGAGTCCACGAACGTCGAACGCCCGGGATACACTATGAGCGAAACGGTAGTCGGGAGAACGCTCGACCACTTGTTTATCGATAACGCGAAAAGGCGGCTTATCATCGCCACTTTCTCGTCAAATGTTCAAAGAATTCAACAGATTATAGACCTTGCGGCAAAACACAAACGCAAAGTCGCGCTTTCCGGGCGCAGTATGCTAAACGTAACCGACGCGGCACAATCTATCGGCGAACTCACCATTCCTAAGGGCATACTCGTCGATATAGACAAAATTAAAAACATTGCGGACAAAGACCTTTGCATTATCTCCACAGGCTCGCAAGGAGAGCCTATGAGCGTGCTTACGCGCATGGCTGCCGACGATTTTCAGCAAGTCAAAATCACCGATAACGACACGATTATTATCTCCGCTTCTCCGATTCCCGGGAACGAAAGAAGCATTTATCAAGTAATAAACAACCTCTACAAAAAGGGTGCGGAAGTCGTTTACGATTCGATTGAAAAAATTCACGTTTCGGGACACGCTTGCCAGGAAGAACTCAAAATAATTCATTCTCTTATAAAGCCTAAATTCTTTATCCCCGTACACGGCGAATACCGCCACCTTAAAAAGCACATCAGCCTTGCCAAGTCGCTCGGTATGAAAGACCACCAAATGATTCTCGCCGAACTCGGCGACACCGTGGAAGTGACCGCAAGGACGTTTAAGAAAGGCGAAAAGGTTCCGAGCGGCTCGCGCTTTGTAGACGGGCTTTCCATCGACGACACGCAAACGACCGTTCGCGACAGAGTACACCTCGGCGAGGACGGGCTTGTCATTCCGCTTTGCTGCGTTTCAAGCGAAAGCGGGGAAATAATGCAAAGACCGGACGTCGTTGTAAGAGGCGTAATTTTAACGAACGAACAATTAGAAGAAATCAAGGACGTAATAGAAAAAACGGTCGGTAAGTACGACCTTAAAGCGGCGGGAGACATGCGCGACGTCAAGAACAAAATCCGTTCTTCCGTGCGCAATTACATCATCAAAAAAACCAAGAACAATCCTATGATTTTGCCGCTTATTACGGAAGTTTAAAGTGAAAAATTTATTCTCGGGCGAAGCTTTTAAAAAACTTCCCGACGAGCTTTTAAAAATGCGCGCAGCCTTTAGAGAAGGAGGTATTCCGTCGGCTTTAACGGATACGTTATCGCTTTTGTGCGACTGCGTTTTTGAAAAAAAGCCAACTAAAATTCTTGAAATAGGCACTGCGACGGGCATAAGCGGCACGGCGATGCTGCTAACGAGCGAAAAAAGCAAACTCGTAACGATTGAAAAGGACGAGGACAGTTTTAACGAAGCGAAATTAACTTTCGAAAAGTTCGGCGTTTCCGCACGAAAAAGGCAGATTTTGGGCGACGCGGGCGACGTTATAAACTATATCGACGACCAATTCGACTTTATATTTTTAGACGGCGCAAAAGCCCGCTATCTCGATTATTACGACGATTTGACAAGGCTTTTAACAAGCGGCGGCGTGCTTTTTGCCGACAACGTTTTGTTCCGCGGGTACGTCCGCGGCGGCGTAAAGTTTAGGCACCGCGAAAACACAATCGTGCGCAACATGCGCGACTTTTTAAAAAAAATCGAACGCGACGAAAGGTATTCCCAAGCGGTATACGAAATCGGCGACGGCGTTTTAATCGCCGAAAAACTATGATAAACACAGAACTTTTAGCCCCTTCGGGCAACATGAAAAAACTTAAAACCGCGCTTTACTTCGGCGCGGACGCGGCGTATATCGGCGGGAAAAACTTTTCCTTGCGCTCGTACTCCGACAACTTTACGGAAGAAGAACTGCAAGAAGCCGTATCGTACGCGCATTCTCTCGGTAAAAAAATCTACGTTACGCTCAATATTTTCGCGCGCAATTACGACTTTGACGAGATAAAAAAGTACCTTAGCTTTCTCGAAAGTATAAACGCGGACGCGGCGATAATTTCCGACCCGGGCATAATTTCCGTCGCTTCGTCGGTTGCGCCCAAGCTACAATTGCACGTTTCCACGCAAGCAAACACTTTAAACAAGTATTCTGCTGCGTTCTGGGCGAAAAACGGCGCGAAAAGAATTATCCTTGCGCGTGAACTTTCCCTGCAAGAAATCAAGGAAATACGCGAATTTTTGCCCGACGAGGTCGAACTCGAAGCGTTTTGTCACGGCGCAATGTGTATCTCTTACAGCGGAAGATGTCTTTTGTCCGATTATTTTACGGGCAGAAGCTCCAACCGCGGCGAATGCGTACAAGCGTGCCGCTGGAATTATTCCATACGAGAAAAGAATAAAGGCGGCGAATGGTACGATATCGAAGAGGACGACAGAGGCACTTACATTTTAAACAGCAAGGACCTCAATATGATTTCGCACCTTGACGAAATGGCGGAAGCCGGCATATTTTCCTACAAGATAGAAGGAAGAATGAAGAGCGAATATTACCTTGCCACCGTTGTAAACGCGTACAGAAGGGCGTTTGACGCGCTCAAAACGCAAGGCTCCGCCTATAAAAACACAGACTTTTTCGAAAACGAAGTCGCAAAGACCATGCACCGCGCTTTTACTGCGGCGTATACTCTCGGCGAAAACAAAGAAACCGTTAACTACGACGATTCGCAGTCAAAGGGCGACAGAACTTTTGCCGCGCTCGTGTTAGGCTACGATAAACAAAAAGGCGAAGCGTTGATAGAAATGCGCAACCGCTTCCGTTCGACGGACGTTCTCGAAGTTTTAACGCCAAACGACTACCTTAACGCAAAAATTCCGATGTGCGACATGAGAAACGAAAAGGGCGAAAAGGTTGACGACGCATACCTCGTTCAACAAAAACTTTTTATAAAAACTTCCGTTCCGCTTGCAGCCGGCGATATATTGAGATTATAAGAGAATAAGCGCGAAAAAGTAAGAATAAATTAAAGAAGAACGGGTAAAAAAATGTTCTTCGATTTTATATCGTTTCTCATCGGCAAATGTATCTTTTTCTGCGCTTCGATCGGCGGCGATTCCTTTCCGCGACCTTTAAGCAAAGAGGAAGAAACCATTCTGCTTGCGGCTTTCCGCGACGGCGATATGCAGGCGCGCGACAAACTTATCTCTCACAACTTGCGCCTCGTCGCGCACGTCGCTAAAAAATATCAAGGTTCCTACGATATGGACGACTTGATTTCCGTCGGCACGATAGGGCTTATAAAGGCTGTAAACACCTTTAAAGAGAGCAAAGGCACCCAGCTTGCGACTTATACAGCGCGGTGCGTGGAAAACGAAATTTTAATGCTTCTCCGCGCGGACAAAAAGCACAGAAACACTTCTTCCCTTTCGGACATTGTCGGCACCGACAAAGACGGAAACGAGTTAACGCTTATGGATTTGCTCGCCGTGGACGACGACAGCGTTTTCACGAAAGTCGAACAAAAAGTCAAGTCCGGCAAATTTTTGGAACTTGTTAAAAAATTGCTGAACGAAAAGGAGTACAAAGTTATATCTTTAAGGTACGGGCTTGAAAGCGGCGTTAGCTTATGCCAGCGCGAGGTGGCTTCTCTAATGAGAATTTCCCGTTCGTACATATCGCGAATAGAGAAAAAAGCCATTGAAAAATTAAGAAAAGGAATAAAGAAAGACGAGTATTTCGTCGAATAGAAAAACATTTAAAATTCAAGAAAACAAAAGGAATTTTGAAAGTTTTTACGAGTGACGTAAAAATGGATTGCACTATAATTTCGGGCGCGAGCGGATATATCGGAAAAGCCTTTTTAGAAAACTTAATATTCGAAAAAGAAACTTGCTTTCTCATAACCGGTCGCTCGAAAGAAAAGCTTGAAAAAGTAAAGGCGGAAACGCTTAATATAAACGAAAACGCTTTAATAGAAGTTTTCCCAGCAGACCTTACGAATAGCGAAGAGCGCGAAAAACTTTTCAAGTTTGCGGACGAAAAAGGACTGAAGCTCAAACGTCTTATAAACGTAGCCGGCGTTGACACGCAGAAAGCATTTTTTAAGTACGACGAGCAAAAGCTTATATTCCAACTTCGCGTAAATTACGAGGCAACGCTTTCGCTCACTCTTGCGTTTTTAAAGCGAGCAATCGACAATAAGCCGGAAGTTTTGACGATTTCAAGCATGTGCGGAATAACGCCTATGCCGTACTTCGCCGCGTACTCTTCGTCCAAAGCCGCGCTTTTAAACTTCTTCACCGCGCTTTCTTACGAGCTGAAAGGCAAAGCAAAAATAACGACCGTTCTGCCGGGTTCCGTCGAAACGCGACCCGACGTTATAGAGGATATCAAAAAGCAAGGCTTAACGGGCAAACTTTCCAAAAAATCTCCCGATTACGTCGCGAAAAAAAGCCTTGCCGCGCTAAAAAGAGGAAAACGGGTTTTCGTACCCGGTTTCTACAACAAACTCGTGTATTTTTTCACGAAAATAACGCCGAAAAACTTAGCCATGAAAATCGTGGCGAAAAAATTCAAGATAAAGGAGAAGGACGCTTTTTAAGTCCTTAACAAAACACAATGAGCTTAGCCGACAAAATTTTTATCGAAAACTGCAAAGACATCATCGCAAACGGCGTATGGGATACCGACCTTCCCGTCCGTCCGCACTGGGAGGACGGCACACCCGCTCACACAGTAAAAAAATTCTGTATCGTTAACCGTTACGATTTAACGAAAGAATTTCCTATTCTTACCATAAGAAAGACGTATTTTAAGTCCGCGCTCGACGAAATTTTATGGATTTGGCAGAAAAAATCCAACAACGTTCACGATTTAAACAGTCACATTTGGGATAGCTGGGCGGACGAAAACGGCTCGATAGGCAAAGCCTACGGGTATCAACTCGGCGTAAAGCACAAGTATAAAGAGGGCGAATTCGACCAGGTTGACAGGGTTTTGTACGACTTGAAGCACAACCCCAATTCAAGAAGAATTCTAACGAATATCTATACTTTTGCCGACCTTAACGAAATGAACCTTTACCCTTGCGCATACTCGATGACTTTCAACGTTTCGGGCAACAAGCTTAACGCAATACTCAATCAGCGTTCGAACGATATGATTACTGCAAACAACTGGAACGTCGTTCAGTATGCGCTCCTTTTAATAATGTTTGCTAAGGTTTCGGGGCTTGAAGCGGGCGAGCTCGTCCACGTTATCGCCGACGCGCATGTTTACGACAGACACATTCCCATCTTCGAAGAAATGCTCAAAAACCCCGTTTACGACGCGCCTAAGCTTGTAATAAAACGCGACGTAAAGGACTTTTACGATTTCAATGTCGACGACTTCGCGCTCGAAGATTACAAGGCTACGCCGCTTAAAAACAAAATCGAGGTAGCAATCTGATGAAGCTTATAGTTGCCGTCGACAAAAATTGGGGCATAGGCAAAAGCAACGGGCTTTTATTCTCTATCCCCGAAGACATGCAATTTTTCAGAAAAACAACGACGGGCAAAGTCGTTTGCATGGGCTACAACACGCTTTTGTCTTTTCCCGGCTCCAAACCGCTCAAAAACAGAGTAAATATTGTTCTTGCGCCCGAGGGCGTTGAACGCGACGACTGCGTGATAGTCCACTCTCTTACAGAGTTTTTCAAAACGCTTGCCGCCTACGATACGGACGACGTTTTCGTAATCGGCGGCGGAATGTTCTACCGCACGATGTACCCGTACTGTGACGAAGCGTATATAACGAAGGTCGAAGCAGACGGCGGCGCGACGGTGTTTTTCGATAATCTCGACAAACTCCCCAACTGGTCGTTTACGGCTCTCGGCGAACCGATAACTTCGAACGGGTTAAAGCTTACTTTCACTCTTTACAAAAATGCCGAGCCTAAAAAATACGAAGGCTAAAAGCGGCTAACATTTCATTATATAAATATACGCGCATATGCGTACACGGGCGACCTTTCGGGGTCGCTTTTAAAATTCCGCATTTTCCCTTGAATTTTGATGATCGGTAAAATTTGTAAAAACATTTATATAATTTTTTTGAAAAATTTTTTAAAAATTTAAAAAAAGTTGTTAAAAACATTTGACAAACATAACGATATAGAGTACAATATAGCTAAAAGTTAGCAATCAAGATATTTGAGTGCTAACACTCTTAAAGGAGGCTTGCCAGAGATATGGAACTATCGGACAGAAAAAAGAAAATACTTCAGCTTGTCATTGACGACTATATCGAAACGGCGGCTCCGGTATCGTCTAAGAGCATAACCGAAAAATACATGACTTCGATTAGCTCGGCGACGGTGAGAAGCGAGCTTTCCACTCTCGAAGAGTTAGGTTATCTTTCGCAGCCGCACGCATCCGCGGGGCGCGTCCCGTCAAAGGAAGCTTACAAACTTTACGTCAACGAATTGATGGTAAAAGAAAAACTTTCGCCGAAGGAACTTGATTATATCGAACGCATTTTCACCGAAAAGGTGAACGGTATGGACGACGTAATCAAAACGACGGCAAAAGTCATAAGCGAACTTACGCAATATACCGCAGTTGCCTTAACTGCTCGCGACGACAACGAAACGATAAAAAACATCAAGCTTTTCCGTTTCAAGCCGGACGGCGCACTGCTCGTTATCGTAACGGACACAAAACTTTTAAAGGATTCCGTCATAGACATTTCCGAAAGCATGAGCGACGAAACGATAACGGGAGCGAACGAGTTTTTAGCGAAAGTTTTCACAGGGAAAACGCTACGGGAAGTTTGCATGACCAACGCCGACGCGCTCCAAGCCGAGTTCGACGTTTACAAAATGCTCTTTTCCGAAGTTATAGACGCGCTTAAAGCCTACGTTTCCGAAAGCGACGAGGTTATCCTCGAAGGCGAGGACAAAATATTTACTCATCCCGAATATGCGGACGTAGATAAACTCAAAAACTTTATGTCTGTGATGACGAGTAAAGATAAGCTTTTAACGCTTCTTTCCGACGACGGCAAAGAGGTAAAAATAAACGTCAAGATAGGCACGGACGGATATAACGAAATTCCGGAAGATTGTTCTCTTATAACGGCAACATACTTTTCGGACGGAGTTAAAATCGGTACTTACGGCGTTATAGGTCCGATAAGAATGGACTACCCTAAAGTCGTGGCGGTGCTTGAAAGCGTAGGCAGAATTCTCGAATCGATAATTTCCAAGAGGTAAAAGATGAAAGACGAAATAAAAAAAGAATCCCAAGGCGAACAAATAGAAGCGCAAGATAAAGAACAAGTCGCCGAAGAAAAACATGAAACAAACGAAAAACAAGAAAAATTAAACGTCGAAAGGCTTTCCGACAAGGAAGCAAAGAAGATGCTTAAAGATATTCTGAAAGTTCACGAAGAAGTAAACGAGGAACTTTTAAAAGCCGAAAGCGCACTCAAAAAAGCGGCGGACGAAGCGGCGAAGAACAAGGACAGCTGGTACAGAACGGCTGCCGAGTTCGAAAACTTCAAACGGCGCAACGAGGGCGTAAGAAAACAAGCTTACGACGACGGTAAAAAAGACGCGATATCGGGCATACTTACTATAGGGGACAGCGTTGACAGAGCGTTGACGATGGTAACCGACGAAAAGACGCTCGAAGGCGTTAAGCTCATCGCCAAAAGCTTTAAAGAAGCTCTTGCCGCGTTAGGCGTGGAACAGATAGACCCGTCGGGCGAAAAGTTCGACCCCGAAACGGCTGAAGCGCTCGCAACCGTACCCGCGGAAGAAAACGAAGAGGCGGGGCTTATCAAAACGGTTTACAGAAAAGGTTACAAGATGAGCGGTAAAATGATAAGATACGCCCAAGTAATAGTAACCGCAAAATAACAAACGAACAGCCTTAAACAAGGCTTTCGAAAATAAATTAAAATATCATTAAGGAGCTAAATTATTATGGGAAAAGTAATCGGTATTGACTTAGGTACAACTAACTCTTGCGTAGCGGTAATGGAAGGTAACGAACCGGTAGTTATCACTAACTCGGAAGGTTCGAGAACGACTCCTTCCGTCGTAGGTTTTCAGAAAGACGGGCAGAGGCTCGTCGGACAGATAGCAAAAAGACAGGCGGTCGCCAACAGTGACAGAACGGTCATATCCATTAAAAGACATATGGGTTCCGACTACAAAGTTACTATTGACGGTAAACAATATTCCCCGCAGGAAATTTCAGCAATGATTCTTTCCAAGCTTAAAAAGGACGCCGAAGCTTACCTTGGATGCGAAGTGAAGGATGCTGTCATCACTTGCCCGGCTTACTTTACGGACAGCCAGCGTCAAGCTACTAAGGATGCCGGTAAAATCGCGGGGCTTAACGTTTTGAGGATTATAAACGAGCCGACGGCAGCAGCACTCGCTTACGGACTCGATAAAGACACTAAATCGCACAAGGTTATGATTTACGACCTCGGCGGCGGCACGTTCGACGTTTCCATTATGGATATCGGCGAGGGCGTATTCGAAGTTTTGGCAACCAACGGCAACTGCATGCTCGGCGGCGACGACTTCGATAAAAAGATTATAGACTATCTCGTAGAAAACTTTAAGGCTAAAGAAGGTATCGACCTTTCGACCGACAAACTTGCTATGCAGAGGCTCAAAGAAGCAGCTGAAAAGGCGAAAATCGAACTTTCTACTCTTACTTCTACCAACATCAACATCCCGTTCATTACGGCTGTAGGCGGAGAGGCAAAACACCTCGACGAAACTCTTACTCGTCAGAAATTCGACGCTTTAACGGCAGACCTTGTCAACGCAACGCTTGAACCGATGAAGAAAGCTATGGCGGACGCTAAGCTCAATTACAGCGATATCGACAAAGTTATCCTCGTCGGCGGTTCGACCCGTATCCCCGCTGTCGTTGATATGGTAAGAAAAGTTACAGGCAAAGAACCTTTCAAAGGCATCAACCCGGACGAATGCGTTGCAATCGGCGCGGCTATTCAAGGCGGCGTACTTTCCGGCGAAGTTAAAGACGTGCTTTTGCTCGACGTTACTCCGTTGTCGCTCGGTATCGAAACTTTGGGCGGCGTATTCACCAAGCTCATCGACAGAAACACCACTATTCCTGTAAAAAAATCGCAGGTATTCTCGACTGCCGTGGACAACCAACCGGAAGTCAGCATTCATGTTTTGCAGGGTGAAAGACAATTTGCCAAGGACAACAAAACGCTTGGTAGATTCGAACTCACAGGCATTATGCCTGCACCGAGAGGTATTCCGCAAATCGAAGTTACTTTCGATATCGACGCTAACGGCATTGTTCACGTTTCCGCAAAAGACCTCGGCACCGGCAAATCGACCGATATAACAATCACTTCTTCCACGAACCTTTCCGAAGCGGATATCGATAAAGCCGTAAAGGAAGCTCAGCAATACGAGGAAGAAGATAAGAAGAGAAAGGAAGCGGTTGACGCTAAAAACGGACTCGACGGGCTTATTTTCTCGGTTGAAAAGACTTTGCGTGAAAACGGCGACAAAGTAAGCGAAGAAGACAAAGCTAAGCTCGAAGAAGCCATAAAGACAGCCAAAGAAGACCTTGCAAGCGATGACACCGACAGAATCAAAGCGGCTACCGAAAAGCTTTCCAACGAAGCTCAGGGCGTATTCGCTAAGATATATCAGCAGGCTGCTTCGGAACAGCAAGCTCAAAACGGCGACGGTAATAACGGCGGTTCGGACACACCCGACGACAGCGGTGAATTCCACCAAAACTAAAAATAAATATGACTAATATATAATAATATTAGTCGTTAATAAAAAAATCTTTTTTCGGGGAGCGAATTATCGCTACCCGAAAAAACGATAATAAGGTAAAATTATGGCTAAGGATTATTATAGAATTCTCGGGGTGGACAAAAAAGCCACTGAAGACGAAATCAAATCACAATATAGAAAATTAGTTAAGCAATATCACCCCGACCTTCACCCCGGAGATGAGGAAGCCGCGGCTAAGTTTAAGGAAATAAACGAGGCGAACGAAGTTCTTTCGGATCCTAAAAAACGCGCTGCTTACGATAACGAGCTTGAACATCCTTTTGCAGCACAAGGCGGCTCGGGAGGATTTGACTTTTCGGGCTTCGGCGGCGACGGAAGCGGTGACGGCGGCGGATTTTCCGATATTTTCGGCGACATATTCAGTCAGTTCGCCGGTGACGGAAGCTCAAGGGCGCAACGCGGGCAGACGAAGGGTGCGGATATAACGATTGAAGTAAGCCTTTCGTTCCTCGACGCGGCTAAGGGTTGCACAAAGGAAGTAACCTATAACCGCCGCGAGCCGTGCGCGGCTTGCAAAGGCACGGGCGCAAAGGACGGAACGAGTTACACCACTTGCCCGAAGTGCAAAGGCACGGGTCAGGTTCAATTCGTTTCCGGCGGCGGGTTCTTCCGCACGGTAACCACGCGCGAATGCCCCGATTGCGGCGGTACGGGTAAAAAGATTACCGAAAAATGCACGGTGTGCAACGGCAAGGGCTACACGAGCGGCTCCACGACCTATAAATTCAACGTTCCTGCCGGCGCGGACACCAATAGTTACATTCAAAAGCGCGGAATGGGGCAGGCTTCGATGAACGGCGGCGAGGCGGGCGACCTTATAATCGTGTTCAAAGTTTTGCCGCACAAACTCTTCAAACGTAAAGAGTTTGACCTTTACGTAGACGTTCCCGTTTCCTTCGCTACGGCGGCGTTAGGCGGAAAAGTCAAAGTTCCCACCCTTGACTCACCCATAGACGTGGATATTCCCGAAGGTACGCAGAGCGGTAAAGTCATTATGGTTCGCGGCAAAGGTATACGAAGCAGACTCGGCAACGGCAATCTTTACGTTAACGTCGTAGTTGAAGTTCCGTCAAAACTCTCCAAGGCGCAAAAAACGGCTTTAACTGCGTTTGACGACGGGCTTGATATTAAGCAGTCCTCTAAAATGAACGACTACTCTAAAAACGTTCAAAGCCTTTACGGCGTTGACCCGTATAAAAAATAATCGTTTCGGGTAATCCCGTTTTTCGATAAAAATACAAGCCTTTCGCTTTTTATTTGCGGAAGGCTTTTTCTATATCTTTTATTGGTTCTATAATAAAAGTTGGG
>DHMS01000008.1 GCA_002405915.1 Christensenella sp. UBA4636 | reverse complement strand
TACTATTCCGCCGTAAACGTAAAAATGCCTTGTAGCCAGCTTGGCGATACGTTTGAAATGCAGTTACTTACCGAAAGCGTTTTAGACGAAACGAGCTATAAAGAAACGGTAGAAGAAATTTTGGAGTATTACATACAAAAAGATTTTGCCGACGACGTTGCAAAAGTGATTTTGTTTACTGTTGCCGCGTTGAAAGACTCTTCGTATTTTGGTAGAACTATTAGGGTGCTGTTTGAAAATACAAAAACTGTTGATGAAAAAATAGAAATTATATTAAAACTGAATAACGCCTTTACCAAGAATGCCGAGTGGCAAAACTATTTTGTATCGACGGCAAAAGAATTGTTTGAAGAAAGCGCAAGCGAGATAAAAATCGATAATGCGATTTATAAATCGTCGGTGTTGAATCTGCTCAGAAAAGCACTCGGAATGAACGACTTCGACTACGTTTCCGCCTTTGCGAAAGAAATGAAACAAACGGAAGACGACGATATTGTTTATGAAGCACTTTTAAGCGCAGGATTTACAGTCGACGCAGTGTTAAGCGTTGTGAACGTGGTGGCGGATTTTGCCGAGAAAGTTGTAAATAACGAAGAAATTTACTCGGATTCCGATCTCGGTAATGCTTTTAACAACGTTAGACGTAATTTGTGGAAGCTGAACGATATGCTCGGGATAGAGAGCATTTCGGAGTATACGCTTAAAGAGGGCTATAACGAGGACGATTTTTTCAATGCTTACGCCACGCTTAATTCGGGATTGAAATCGGTGGCAAAATACGAAAAATACGCGCCAAAGTCTTACGATGCGATTAAAAAACACATAGAGATTTACGAGCCGATTCACGATTTGTTGTCTATCGAACGCAGCGTATCTTCTCATCCCGAAAAAATTACAAAAAAATACGTTGACGAGCAGATTGCACGCGGAAAATATAAAGACGCAATTTGCGATTTATTCGTAAAACTTCAATACGATTTAAGATATATACTTAACGCCGAACCGATGACGTCGGCACACGATTTGCTCGTTATGGCAAAAAATAACGGTATTATCGACGGCAAACAAGAATTCGCATTGCATAAACTTCGTATGTGCAGAAACGGATTGCAACATCCCGAAAAATCACAAATGCCTTTCGATAAAGAAACGATTGAAAATTGGCGCGATATAGTATTTTCAGTAAAGGGGGAACGCAAATGAGCCATCAGGTACAGATAGACTACGAGGCGATAGCGATAAGATGCGACAGTATTTGCGAAGTTGCCGAAAGGCAGATCGCAGAAATCGATCAGATGCTTTCGGACATAGAAAACGGCTCGCAAAGTTTGAGCAATAGTCAGACGGCGGCATTACGTCAGTCGATTGTAAAAGAACGTGATTCTCTCGTTAAAAGAATCGAAAACTTAAAAACTCAGGCAAAAGAAGTAGCGAAAAAAGGCGTCGTAAGCGGTGACAGCGACAGATTAAGATTAAATTCTGCCGATAACGTGGATAAAGCGGCGCAGGAACTGCAAAATCAAGTAAACGAGTTGGCGGCAAAAAGATTAGTCGAAATGCACACTCTTTACCAAAGTTTACTTGAAAGCAGTATCGAAGAAAACCAAAGAAGATTAAGAGATAAGGCAAACGGAGTCATTACGATTCCCGACGAAATTCAAAAACTTCTCGATTCCGTTCAGGACGAAACGGAAAGACAGTTTACTTATCTCGCATATCTTAAAAACGATACGCTTTCGGGCGATGATCTAATTACAGCGGGCAGAGAACTCAAAAACGAAACCTATGAATCGCGTATCGAAAAAGAACGTGAAAAAATTCGCCGCGAACTCGAAGTCGCGAGAATTGAAAAAGCTACCATAGATAAAGTTATAACCGAGAACAAAACGCTTTCCGAAATAAGATCGGCGGCAACGGAAGAAATCGTGGGCGAAAAAATCCGTCAGAAGTCGCTGAAAGTCATAATGTCGGCGATAACCGCCCGCGGATTTATTGTGGATAAAAAGAACATAAAAATCAAACGCGACACAAACGAAGTGATTTTGGTCGGACTGAAAGCAAGCGGCGAAAAAGCAGAATTCCGCGTGTTTTTGGACGGTAAATTTATTTACGACTTCCGAGGATATGAAGGACAGGCTTGCCAAAAGGATATACAGCCTTTTCTGAATGATTTAGAAGAAGTTTACGGTTTACACGTTACCAAAACGCAGGAAATATGGAGTAATCCCGATAAAATATCGTCAATGAAGTACCAAACGGTAAAAACGAACACAAATAAGAGGTGAAAATAATGGCATTACAAACTACGTTTAACAGGTTGAAACGCGAAGTCGGAATCAAGAGGTGCGTATTAATTGACGGCAACGTCGGCGACGTGTATCTTAACAACAAAAAGCAAATCGTTGATTTGAAGCAATATCTTACGGATATGCTCAAAGGTATGGAGTACGATGACGTTTTGTATTGGGACCGTATCGACGGCATAGACGGAGATATTTCAAGGCTTTCCGTAGTCGATGAAGTCGAGGTGGAAGGAGACGCTTATTCTTTTGATGATGACGAAGAAAATCAGCCGCAAGCGGAAGAAAAAACGGGAAGCGGACAATTCAAAGAACCCGCCGAGATTTTCAATATCGTATTCAAAAACCTGAAGAAGCCGAACAGAAAAACTGCTTTCGTGCTGAATTGGGCGGATTATCTCTTTTCAAGCGGCGGGCAATTACCGCCCGACGAAAGAGAACTTATCACAATGCTTGGTAAAGCGATAAAAGACAAAAAAACGGAATATTTGTCTGTCGAAGTAAACGAAAGCACGGTTATTCTCATTACGAGCAAACTTGCGATGTTCCCGATTTCTTTCTATCAGGGCAACCCCGAAGTAGCCTGCCTTACTCTTTCAAAACCCGACCGGGAAGAACGTGCTAAAATGATGGGAAAAATCGAGAGTGGATTTGACGTAAAACTTAAACCCGGCGAAACGCTCCTGACTTCGGACAAGTTTAACGAATACGTCGATATGCTCGATGATTTTACCAATCGTGAAATAGTTCAGATGGCACGTCTTTCGAGAAAAGAAGGTAAAATGCCGTTCGAGCAATTATATTTGCTGTTTAAGTACGGCGAGAAAGATAATCCTTGGGAAAAACTCGACTATAAGTCGGTTAAAAACATCAAAAAGATTTTAAGCGAGCGTGTAGTCGGTCAGGAAGAGGCTATCGAAAAGATTGAAAAAGTCGTCGTTAAGGCGTATATGGGACTTACGGGAATACATAAATCGTCTTCTCGTTCCGCCCCAAAAGGTGTGTTATTCTTCGTCGGACCTACCGGCGTAGGTAAAACCGAACTTTCAAAGGCTCTTGCAAAATTCCTTTTCGGCGATGAACAGGCTTGCATCCGTTTTGATATGTCGGAATATGCGCAGGAGAACAGCGATCAGAAACTTATCGGCGCACCTCCGGGATACGTCGGTTATGAAGAGGGCGGGCAACTTACTAACGCCGTAAGAGAAAAACCGTTCAGCATAATTCTATTCGACGAAATCGAAAAAGCGGCAAAACCGAATCCGAGAATTCTTGATATTTTTCTGCAAATTCTAGAAGACGGCAGACTTACCGATAGCAAGGGAGAAACGGTTTATTTCAGCGAAAGCGTCATTATCTTTACGTCAAATCTCGGAGCGTCCGAAGTGTC
>DHMS01000021.1 GCA_002405915.1 Christensenella sp. UBA4636 | reverse complement strand
TTTAAACGTATGTTCGATAAAAATTTTTAACATTTACCTAAAACGGTGACGATATTTACTGATAAAAAAATTTTTCGGCATAAAAAGCACACAAAAAAGGAGAGCGATTTGCTCTCCGATTTTATTTTAGCGTATAATGTTACTCTTCGGTTTTTTGTTGTTTTGCGCCGTCTTTAAGGCTGTTGCCTAAAAATACTCCGCCGCCGAAGCCCGCTTTCTTGGGCGCGCGCTTTTCGCCGTTTCTTGCCCCTTTGTCGAACTTGCCGCCGCGGCGATTGTTTCTGTCAAACTTACCGTTACCGCGCTTGTCGAATTTGCCGTTTTTGTCAAAGCGTTTTTCTCTGAACGGCTTTTTGTCGGGAGCTTTGGTCGGGTCGTAATTATCGGGAATGATAGCGACGTATCTCGTCGGCTCTTTACCTTCGGACATCGTTTTAACGCCTTCATAGCTCATTAAAGCCGCGTGAATGATACGGCGTTCGTACGGGTTCATCGGTTCAAGACAAATCTTTCTGCCCGTTTTAACGGCTTTAGCGGCGAGTTTGTTGGCAAGGTAAACGAGAGTCTTTTCTCTCTTATCCCTGTACCCTTCGCAATCCACGACAACGCGGATATATTTTTCCTTTTCGGTGTTGTAAACCGCGCCTGCAAGGCACTGAATAGAATCAAGAACTTCGCCGCGATAACCGATGAGCGCGGAAGAATCGACTGCGGTAAGATTGAAAACCGCTCTTTCTTCGTTTTCTTCGGTGAGTTCCACCGCTGTGTTAACGTTCATGATTTTCAAAAGCCTGTTAAGGAATTCGACTACCGCGTCCGAATCCGAACGCTTTTTCTCTACCGTAACTTTTGCGGGCTTTGCGCCGATTCCGAAAAGACCGCCTTTTACGGGTTCTTCGATAACTTTTACTTCGGCTTCTTCAAGGGTGATGCCCAATTCGCTTAATCCCTTAGCGACGGCTTCGTCTACCGTCTTTGCCGTAAATTCATTTGACATATATTCCTCCGTCATATCCCGAAAAACCGGGTATAAATTATTTTTTTGATTTTTTATCTTTGTTAGCGTCTTCCGACTTTCTTGCAATGGCAAATCTCTTGTCGTTCTGCATTCTTTCCGCTTCGACCTTTTTAGCGAAGCTTGCTTCGACTATCTTGTTGATTATTAACGTCGAAAGCGTGGAAACAATAGAACTGACTATCATGTAAAGTGAAAAAGAAGCCGTATAAATGAACGCGAACACGCCGAACATTACGGGCATCATCCACATCATCATTTTTGAAGTGGAAGCGGCTGTACCGCCGACCGATTGAAGCTCTAATTGCGGTTTTTGCATTTTCTGCATTATTATCTGCGACAAAAGCATTATGCCGATAGACAAAACAACGAGTATCATGTATCCGTTAGGCTCGGTTTTTTCTTTTGTCAAATCCGCCGTTATTTCTTCGAAGTAGCTCTGGTTAACGCCGTCAAGCGTTTTGTCGAGGTTCTTATAGAAGTCGTAATCTTTAAGGCTCGGCTGAACGGGGTGTTTCCATGGTAAATCCGGTACCCAAAGGTTTTTAATCCATAAAAACGAAGGTCTGTTATCCTCGTAGGACTCCTTAGCCGCCGTTCTCGCCGCCGATTTAATCTCGGTGTTCATATACCTTTCGCTCAAAAATTGAACGACCTTGCCCGAAACCTCGGCGTTTATCTCGGCAACCGTTTTATCGTCGTTGTACGCCTTAGTGTTAAGCTTATACGCGCCGTCCGTTACGAGAATTTCATCATGTTTTTCATCCGTTCCGACTTTAACGCCCGTTAAGCCTTCTTTGACGAGCTTGTCCGCAAGTTTGCAAAGTTCTAATTCGTTAGTCGAAGAATAAGTTGCGGCGTAAGCGTTTTTCGCACTATTTGTTTTTATTATGCCTGCAACTTCTCTCGCTTCTTTATAAATATCTTCTGTATCGTAAACTTGTTGTTCACTCAGATAATATTTATCTTTTACCTTTATTAAAACCCTCTTTTTACCATCTTGTTTATATTCCTTAATCAAAACACCATCTTCATCGTATTCACCTATAGTGTACTCTTCGAACTTATCGGAATAAGCTTTAGCCATTCCGTTTATCATGTTGAGGTTCGTGTAGTTAGAGTAGTTTGAAAACTGGTTGATTACGATAATGAATATTACGAGAGTTACTATCGTAGGAAGGCAGGTAGAGAGCATGCCGTAGCCTTGCTCTTTGTATATTGCCTGAACTTTCTGGTTGTACTTAGCTGGGTCGTTTGCGTACTGGCGTTGAAGTTTTTCAAGCTCGGGACGCATTTTTTCCATTTTAAGCGCGTTCTTTTTGGTTGAAATTCGCGAATAGATATCGAAAGGCAACGTTACGGCTTTTAATATAAGCGTGAACAAAATTATACCTACGCCTATACTCGAACACCCTTCTATCAAAGCTTTGATGAGATTACCGAGCCACCCGAGAGTGTAGGGCGAGCCGAAGCTTTCGAATACGTTTACGAAAACCGATAATAAGTTTGATGACATTGTAGTCCCCTTTATTGAATTAAAAAAAAGCGGGCGAAAAACACTCTCACCCGCAAATAAAGTCTATTTTGCCGTTACCGATTAAGGTAACACGAATTTAACGAAAATCTAAAATAAGGAAAAATAAAAGGAAAAGATTTGTTTTCGTGTATCATATCAGCCACTTTAATACGCTCTTTTTATCCGGAACGGGGTCAAAACCGCCTTTCGCTAAAGGATTACAGCGTAATAATCTACGGAAAATAAGGAAAATCGCATAAAAAAACCCGTGTTTTAGCAAGGCTTCCAACGCGTATGCGCTGCAAGTCGGGGTGTATATGCAACTCGTGGGAAGAGATGAGGAAATATTCTTTCGATAAAACTTCACGAGCTTTATTAAAAGCTTATTCAATATTCTCATCGATAAGATTTTCTTTTTTAAGCATTGCTTCGACGGATTTTAAAAAGTTAAAATAGTCGTATTCGTCCGCTACTTTCGGCACAAAAACGATATTTACGGGCTTGACGATTTTCTTTATCAAGGGAATATACGCGGCTCTTAAAAGCCTTTTCACCCTGTTTCTCGTCACGGCGTTTCCGTGCTTTTTGCCCACGGATATGCCTATTTTTACTTCGCCGCGCGGTTTTTCGAGATAATACATCGATAATTCCTTACGGTAAGCCTTTTTGCCCTTTTTAAAGCATGCGTCGAAGTCACGCCGTCTTTTTAATCTGTGTTCCAACTTTTACGCCTTACGCGGACAGTTTATGACGACCTTTTGCTCTTCTTCTCTTCAAAACGTTTCTGCCGTTTTTAGTGGACATTCTGTTTCTGAAACCGTGTACTTTGCTTCTCTGTCTTTTCTTGGGTTGATAAGTTCTTTTCATGATATACTCCGTTCGTCTTTCTTAACGAAAAACCTTTGTTTTTATTTTATCGCAATCAAAGTTGCCCGATAATTTTAATAGAATTTTTGTCTTTTGTCAACTTATTTAGTATTTATTTTTTAAAATAAGCTTTTTATAACGCAATCGGTTAAAAAATTTGTTTTTTTAGTAGAAAAAGCCTTTACTGACTTATTCTTACGGGCAAGATAAGGTAAAGATAATCTTCGTCCGAATTAGGCTTAATTACGCACGGCGCAATCGAAGTGTTAAGGTTGAAGTTTACGAATTCGTCGTCGATGACGCGCAAGCAATCGATAAGGTATCTTGAATTGAATGCGATGCTTACGTCCTTACCTTCCAAATTGATAAGCACTTGTTCCTTAACGTTGCCCATCTCCGAATCGGAAGATACGTCGACGTAGTTTTCGTGTACGTCGAGTTTGACGATATTCTTCATGACTTTCGCCATGACGGAAGCTCTTTCTATAGAAGAAAATAGGCTCGCTTTGTTTACTTTGAAAACGGTTACGTAGCTTGACGGAACGATTCTCTTGTAGTCAATGTATTCGCCCTCTAAAAGCCTCGTTACGAAAACGGTATTATCGATATCGATAAGGAGCGAATTGTCTTGAATGATAACGGTAACATATTCTTCGTCATGCTCTATAAGCCTCGTGATTTCCACGAGCGCGCGTGCGGGAACGATTGCTTTAACGTTGCCGGTCGATTCTCTGACCGTCTTTTTGCATACGGCAAGGCGGAAACCGTCGAGCGCGACGCAAGTAAGCGTTTCGCCTTCGAGTTCAAGTAAGCAACCTTTCAAAATAGGTCTGCTGTCGTCCTGCGAGCAAGCGAAGCTCGTTTTATTGATAATGTCCTTAAAAGCTTTCTGCTTAATGACGAAAGAATTGAGATTGATATCCTTTTTGATTATAGGATACTGTTCCGCGCTCTGCGCTTGAAGATACGTTTCGCTGCCGGAATACACTATCTTCATTCTGCCGTCCTCGGTTACGTTGAGTTCTATTTCGTCCTCGTCCTCAAGTTTTTTGACGAATTCCGCAAAAAGTCTGCCGGGAACGACAACGCTGCCTTCCATAAACGTTTCGCAAGATATCGTCTTTTCAATGGCTATTTCCATATCCGTTGCGGTAAGCGTAAGCTCGTCGCCTTTGCAGCTTAACTTAATACCTTCGAGCAAGCTGTTCGGGGTCTTTTGGCTGACCGCTTTAACAACTTTATTGACCGCATTCGATAAATCTATTCCTTTTACAATCGTTTTCATATCGCGCACCTTGATAGAATTTATTTTATTATAATTTTTATAAGTAACAGTAGTAGAGTGACGTTAGTTTGTGAGTACAAGTTTCGCTTGTTTAAAATTCCGCATAAAACTTTGAATTTTAAAAACTAAACTCTGCAAAACTCATGTTGAAACAACTGTTGATACACTCTTGAAAAGCCGTGGATAACTAAAAATAACGGTGGATAACTTTTTGCCGCTCTTATTTTTCCGCTTTTTTACTATAAGCTATATAATAATATATTATATATAAAGTATAGCGAAAAAGCAAATGTTTTTAAGTTACTTTTCTTAAGACGGACAAACTTTTTGAAAACCGCTCGAATTTAAGCGGGTTATCTACATGTTTATAAACAATTGTGGATAACTTCGGTTAATAATGTTGTTAGTTACCCGTATTTCGGTGGATAACCCGCATGTAATCAGTCGTTAACCTTCCAAAAGCCGGTTTTATCGGAACCTATTCTTTCGATTAAGCCCTTATCCTTTAAAGATTTTAAAGTTCTTTCAACCGTTCTTTTAGGAATGCCTGTATTTGCTGAAATTTCTGAAGCAGAGCCGGTATTGTTGTTTCTTAAATACGAAATAATAGTATTTTCTTTATCGGTAATATTTACACCGCCATTTACACCGCCATTTACACCGCCATTTACACCGCCATTTACACCGCCATTTATTCCGCCGGTTGTATTTTCATCGTTTAAAATCGACAGTGCTTTTTCGTCGTACATGAATTTTACGTCTAAAAAATGTTCCGAAATATGGAAAATAGTCTTTGGATAAGTTCTTAATATTTTCCTCATACCGGAGCCTAATTGTTCGCAAAGATCCATATCGGAAAAAATTCTCATGAGTTCTTTGTTTCTCGGCAAAGACCTGCCTTCGAAAAATTCCGTTTCGGAAAGCCCGAGCGGAAGCCCGCCCGAAGAAATTACTTCTATTCTGTCGTCGTAAATTTCAAAAACGGGATACGCTCCGCCTATATAATCGTTATGTATGATTGCGTTTAAAACGGCTTCGCGCAGAGCTTGCGGGTTGACTAACCGCATTTCCGTTCTTTGCGCTTTTTCGCCCACTCTCACGACCGTGCTGTTTGCAACGTTGAGCTTTTCCAACACGCTGAACGCGGATTTTAAAAGACAACACCGCCCTAACTCGTTTCTTTCCAAAATATCGAATTTTTCCGTACCGCTGAAACGTGCAACTTTTATGGAAGTTCCGTTACTGTCCGCCATAAGGTACGCCGCGTAATTATACTTGCCGTCGTCGGTAAACAAATCGAGATTTTTTAAAAATTGACTGCCGGAAACGTCGAAACCTTTTTCTTAGTAAAAAATCTTCAACTGCGAAAAAGTAAGTTCTTGGTTAGGCGCAACTACGTTATGGAGCGTGTTATGAACGCGGCGCGAAAACAGACCGTCTATTATGTTTTGCGTCATTTGCGGAGCTTGCGTGCCTACTCTCATAAAACACCCGTTCGGAGTCATTCCGTATCTTTTGATATAGTAAGGCTTTTCAAGTCCGCTCGCCACCGTGACGATAATGTAATTTTTATCGCTGGAATTTTTTATTTCGACCGTGAAAAGCCCCATCGCCGACGGCGAAATATTGTTTTTTATTTTGTCCGTGATAATGAGAGCCGTTTTGTCCGCATTTTCAACTCCGCAAACTTCTCCGTCGTCCTCTATACCTATTAAAATTTGCCCGCCGAGCGTGTTTAAAAACGCGCAGACTTCCTTTTCGAACGAATCGTTCAACTCTCTTTTTAATTCGGTTTTCTCGTTTTCTTTAAAAATCATTTTATCCCTTTTAGAATAGCTTTTTATATATTTTACCATATTTTAGCCGAAAATTCAATTATATTATAACATTACACGGCTTACAAAAATAAATTTTTGTATTGCATTCGCAATATGTTCTTTGTTAAACGCAAATAACAGCCGTTTCCGTTGAAATACTGCGCTCGAAAACTCTTGCAAGCAAGTTTTCTCGCTTATATTTTAGAAAAGATTATTTTTTTGATTTGATTGTTATGATTAGTTTGGTCGGAAATCGATAGCGAAAGCCTTGTAATTAAAAAAAGTTTGTGGTACAATAATCTTATGGAAATTTTTGAAACGGAAAAGCTTGTCGAAAAACACTTTGACGAGTTTGAAAAATTTTATAATTTGTTGACCGAGCGGGGCAAACAGTTTAACTTGACGAGCATTTTAGAGCGCGAAGAAGTTTACGCCAAGCACTTTTACGACAGCGTTTTCCCCTCTTTTTTGTTCGAAGAAAACGCAAAAATCATAGAAGTAGGCTCGGGCGGAGGGTTCCCGAGCGTGCCGCTTAAAATAGTAAGGCGCGATTTAGACTTTACCTTGCTTGAAGCTACCGGAAAAAAATGCTCGTTCTTAAACGAAGTAAAGGATATGCTTGAGTTCGAAGGTTTCACCGTAGTAAATACGAGAGCCGAGGAAGCCGGCAAAGGACGTTTTAGAGAAACTTTCGATTACGCGGTCGCACGCGCCGTCGCGCCGTTAAGGAGTTTATTAGAGTACTTGATGCCGCTTATAAAAGTCGGCGGGTATGCCGTGGCTTACAAGGGCGGTAATTACGCGGAAGAGCTTAAAGAAGCCGATAACGCAATAAAAATTCTCGGCGGAAAAGTTGAAAAAACGATAGAGTATTCGCTCCCGAACGCTTTCGGAGAGCGGTGCGTTATAGTTATAAAAAAGGAAAAAATTACCCCCGCAAAATATCCGCGCGGGCAAGGAAAAGAAAAAAAATGTCCGCTATAAAAATAGATAAGTTAAGAACGGTTTGTTTTACGGGACACCGTATTTTACCCGGGGATTTTAATGTCGATGAAGTCGAAAAAGCCGTCTATAAGGCGATTAACGATAATTTTGACACATTTCTCGTAGGAATGGCGATAGGCTTTGACAGTCTTTGTTTTCGCGTTTTAGAGGGCGTAAGACTAAGCAAAGATATAAAGATAATAGCTTGCGTGCCATGCTCGGACCAGTCGGAATTTTTTAATAAAAAACAAAAAAAAGAGTACGACAGAATGATAAAGGAAGCCGACGAAGTGATAACGCTCGGCGAAAAATATCAAAGCGGTTGCATGCAGAAGCGCAACGCATTTATGGTTGATAACAGTTCGCGGCTGATAGCGTATTTGAGAATTAAAGGCGGCGGCACATATTCGACCGTCAAATACGCCGTAGAACAAGGGCTTGAAGTAGAATACATAAAGTAGCCCTTTAAAAGTGATGTAATCCGCAATCGGATTAGTGGTGGTAGCTTTATGGTAAGGGATGCCGCTTGCGAGCGATGTTCGCCTTACGGCGAGTTAATGATAAAATCAAAAAAAGCTTTGCGTTATTTTTTTTACAACGCAAAGCCTTTTATCATGTTTTATCAAAGGTCGAGTTTTAAGTCGCCGTCTTTTATGAGGTTGAATTTTCTAAATATTAGGCTTATGCCTAAGCATATTGCCGCGGGGAGAATAAAGGAGAACAACGCTATTAAAAGGAGCGTTATTACGGGCGATGTGCCTGCCTCCGTCATTTGGAAGTACGTTTCGATAGGACCTACCAAGCCCGCGGTTCCCATACCCGAACCGACGGGAGAAGAGATTACGCCGAACGTAACGCCGACGGGACCTAAAATCGCGCTCGTTATAACGGGCGGAAGCCAGCATACGGGGTGTTTAACGAGGTTCGGCATTTGTAGCATTGAAGTGCCTAAGCCTTGCGCAGCCAAGCCGCCCCATTTGTTTTCTTTAAAACTCATAACGGCAAAACCGACCATTTGACAGCAGCAACCTATCATTGCCGCGCCGCCCGCTATACCGCTTAATTTCAGCGTTACGCCTATTGCCGCCGACGATATCGGGAGCGTTAACGCAACGCCCATTATAACGGCAACGAGTATGCCCATTAAAATAGGTTGTTGCTGCGCCGAAGCGTTTACTATTTCGCCTAAGAAAGTCATGAACGCCGAGATGGGCGGACCGACTAAAAGCCCCGCAACCGCGCCCGAAATAATCGTTGCAAGCGGCGTTACTATGATATCCACCTTAGTTTTGCCGACTACGAGGGAGCCTACTTCCATAGCGACGAACGCCGCGACGAACGCGCCGAGCGGTTCACCCACCGAAGCGAGAGTTGTTATCGAGCCGACAAAGACGGTCGAATCTGCTTTTAAAAGTTGGCTTGCGTACGCGCCTATCATTCCGGCAACGCCCGCGGAAATCGCCACGAGAGGCTTTTTACCGAGTTTATAAGCCATTCCGAGCGCGATGCCTATGCCCATTAAAATTTTCGCGAACGAGCCGACGTTATAGAGTTGTTTGCCGAAAAAGTTGTCCGTTCCGATAAGGGTAGCTATCTGGCAGATTATCGTGCCGATAATGAGCGTGCAGAAAAGCCCCGTCGCCATTCCGCCCAGTCCGTCGATGAAAATATATCTTAGAATTGCTTTCACCGTCTGCCAAGCGGTAGGTTTGTCTTTTTTTGTTTCTTCGCCCGCTTTTATCTCGTTTTCGGGCGTAGGGGGTTCGTTAACCTTAATTTCGTCTTTCATTTTTACTTCCTTTCGTTGTTTTGTGAGTTATTTATTCGGTATGCGATTTGATTATACTTTTTTTTATTCGTTATGTCAAATAATAGCTCGCTATCGTTTCGATTTGAGAAAAATAAAAAATTTTTTTGAAAAATGTTGAAAATCGTCGAAAAAATACTTTACAAATTTTAAAAGTCGTAGTATTATATCGGAGTAGTTTGATGAAGGCGTTGTGCGCCGAACTCAAACGAATAAAAAATGTTCATCATTTTCCCCCTTATCATATATTTTTGTCATTAGGCAGTTTGCGATTCACTCGCGGGCTGTCTTTTGATTTGCTTTTCGAAAAATTTAGGGATAAAAAATGCAGTCCATAAAAAGAGCAAAGCCCGTCGAATATGGCAAGCTTTGCTTTTTTTTTATTACTTTATCCAGAAAACTCTGTTGTTTTGTATTGCGTGCGGTTCGGGCTTTTCGCCTTTCATATATCCTAACGCGACGTGACCTATGCCTATATATTCGCCGTCAAGCCCAAGCTCGGCTAACAAATCATTGCCGAACGGAAGTTCCATTTCTTCCTTAGCGCGGTGAATCCAGCACGTTGCAAGCCCTAAGCTTTCGGCTGCGTTCAACATATTGATCATCGTAGCCGTTCCGTCGTACACGGCGTTGGGGAGAGCTTTGGCGATAACCATCAATATTACGGGCGCGCCGTAAAACGGGTCGAAGCCTTCGTCCTTGTTCATGATAGACGCATTAACTACGGAAATGCAGTCGCGCATTTTTTTGTTCGTTACGGCGATTATCACCGGGCTTTGGCAGTTTTTAGCCGACGGAGCGCGAAGCCCCGCCTGAATAATTTCGTTGATATCTTTTTCGCTCGGCATTTCGCTCGTAAATGCGCGCACGCTACGGCGAGAAAGAAGTGTTTTGATTGTTTCGTTCATGATTCGCCTCTTAAAAGTTTGTTTTCTAAATTATATATCAAAAAATCGAATTTGTAAAGCTTTACGCAAAATTTACTTACATTTTACAAAAATTCGGTTGAATTTTGTTTTTGTATAAGATATAATATGGTTAAAAAGAAAGGGAGGAAAACTCATGCGAAGAATTTTAAAGAGAAGAAGAAAAGTAATCATAACAAAGTGAAAGCCGTGGCTCAAATATGTGCCGCGGCTTTAGTTTTTGTGCCGAAAAATAGGTTGAAAGTGTAAACGTTGTTATTGTTTTTGGTGAATGTTGAAATTTTTTATCGAACATACGTTTAAA
>DHMS01000049.1 GCA_002405915.1 Christensenella sp. UBA4636 | reverse complement strand
CAGCGAGTGGTTTTCTTTTACAAAAAGATCAAGGCAAGGCATTTTTCTGCCTTGCCCCGTAAAATATAAAGATTCTCAATCTTCAATTGTCACGGTGAGAAGCGTAGACGGAAGTACATAGCCGCCGACAGGTTTTTTCAATGCGACGATAAATCTAAGCAATTCGCCTTTTTCGCTGTTTTTCACCGTTTTTATCGTAACGCTTTTCCTTGTTTCTCCGCTTTTAAACACAAGCGTTTCCGTTATATCCAAATAATCTTTTCCATGGACGGCGTTGCCGGGTGAAGTTTCTACCGTTACGGATACTTCGGAGTCGCTCGGATTTTTTCTTATGACGTCTACCTTAATTTCGTCACCCTTTCGCACCGTTACCGACGACATGTCGAACTCGAACATGTCTTTACACGATAATTCAAAATAATCTATGTTTATGCCGGCGGTCAGGCAAAGATATAAATCGTGTTTACCCGAGATTACGCCTGAGTATGTCACGTCAAAATCTGCGACCGAATAAGAATCGGAACCGTAACTTCCCGTGGCTTTAACAGTCGCCGTCGCTATAACCGGACCGTCTGCGGAATCGAGACGCAAAACGACGGAGCTATTTTTTTCGCCCGCATAGCAAACGGAAAAACTTGTCGGCATAACGTCAAAGTTAACGCCTTTATAAATCGTATAATCTCCTGTTTTTATCCCGCCCAAGTTATAGCCGTTTTCGGGTGCTTTTTTCTCGGAAAAAACATTACCTTTCTTCGAGCTAAAGCTTTCCGCCTCTATTTTTCCGGGAACCGACGAGCCGGTCTTTTCTTCGATGCTCTTATCCGCTTTGTATACGCCGAAATTATTGATTAGAGGAACGGCATAAGCCCCGGTTATAGTAACGCGGACTTTTTCGGCAGTAACGGGCGCGCCTTTAATAAGCCTTTTATAACCTATCGTTTTACCATCGCCGAAAGACTGCCATTTGCCGTTAACCATTACTTCGGTTTTAAAAGAAGATATTCTTTGTCCAAGAGGTATGTATTCTTGTAATTCTATAACGTCCATGTAGACAGGCTTATCGAACGTAACGGTGAAAGAACCTTTCGTTTGCTCGTCGTTTAACGTCCAATAGGTATCGTAATTGTCATCGAGAACGTTTTCCGCTTTAAAAAGACCTTTGGTGCCGCGAGAAGCATCTGATTCGATTGTCGCATGCTTTGCGTAATCGACGGCAAAAGTATTATCGAGGATTTTTCTGAAAGATTGCATAGAAGCGATATCTTTATCGTCGAATTTTCCTTCTTTGTTCGGAGGAATGTTTAACAATAAAGGAGACCCTCTCCCGACGGATGTAAAATAAATTTCCGCAAGTTCCTTGCCGCTTTTCGGCGATTGTTTGGAGTCATAAAACCAGCCGGCGCGTATAGATACATCCACTTCGGGTATCGACCAAACGTCGGCATTTCTTTCTGAAGGCGCTTTTCCTTCTATGTAAGGTTCGCCCTTATGCAGATATGCCTTGTCTTCCTTTCCTTGACTATCGTAAAGATTCCAAACATATTCTTTATTCATTGTCTGCCAGCTTTCTTCGCTCGCATAACCCTTTTCGTTTCCTACCCAACGTAACGGCGCACCGTAATTTTGCTGAAATACGATATCGGGGTTTAGCTTAAACAGAGTTTTCCACCATCTTTCGATATCGTATTTAGGGCGAGTATCGGTTTTACCGCATGCGCCGTCCATCCAAAACTCTACGATTTTGCCGTCTTTACCACCGTAATTTTTAAAAATTTCTTCAATTTGTTTTACGTAAACATCGTTATAATCCGGAGCTACGTCGGTAGAATAACAAGGAATATTTTGATCCCACGGCGAAAGATAAACGCCCATATCCATATCGTATTTTTTGCACGACTCGGAGAATTCTTTCAAAACGTCTCCTTTGCCGTCTTTCCAGCTTGACGAAGCAACCGAATGAGAAGTTACTTCGGTCGGATACAAATTAAACCCGTCATGATGTTTCGCCGTAAGCAATACACGTTTAAATCCCGCGTTTTTAAATATTTCTATCCATTGATCCGTATCAAGATTCGTCGGATTGAAAATATCAGGATCCTCCGTACCGTCGCCCCACTGCTTGCCCGTATAGGTATTCACGCCGAAATGAACAAAACCCGCAAGTTCCTGCTTATAATAAGCCATTTGTCCCGCGGTCGGAGTAGGACCGTATGCCTGCGGAGCCATTTCATTTTCGTCCTCTTTCGTTCCCGAACTCGACGAATCCTTACCGCCCGAACTCGACGAATCCTTGCCGCCCGAACTCGACGAACCTTCGGTCCCGGAAACCGAATGATTACCTGAGTCGATGTTCGAGGTATTATTACACCCCGAATAAAAAGAGCCTAATACTACCGATAAGATAATTACAAAAATCAATAGCAAAAACTTGGGTCTGTTGAATTTTTCCATAAAAACTCCCTAACACAAAAAATTACAAAAAAGTATTTATCGCTTTTTCGCAAAATTATTTTAATCGGCTCTATCGGTTTTGTCAATACTCATTTCATTTTTGGTATTTAATATTTCATTTTTGGAAAGTGAAGAACAAAAAAGGTTCTTTGTCAAATGTTG
>DHMS01000026.1 GCA_002405915.1 Christensenella sp. UBA4636 | reverse complement strand
AGATTTTTAATCTACTTGGAAAGCGAAAAACGGCGAGTTAAGGCGAACTTGAAAGTTATTATATTATTCCTTGCCGAACTTTGTTATTTTTAGCCGAAAACGTTAAAAAAAGTATCGTTGCTCTGTTCGTAAAGCAATAATATGTTTAAAAATGAAAAGCGCAAAAATCAAGCATCGAAAAAGGGCGCAAGTTACCCAAAAAGCAGCTTGCACCCTCACATATCTCCCCATAAAAACATTTATTTAATCGACTTATAGCGCATTATTTGAGCCAAAAGAGCTTGGGCGGAATAATCAACGTTTTCGTTACGTTAAGCCAATCTAAGTACCATGCTTTCAAATCTTCGCATTCGGCTTTACTAAGAGTATCGTACCAAAGTTTGCCGCGATTTATTATCGGGAAACATTCTTTTTCACGCACAACTCTAAGCTCGTCCGCTTCAAACTTTCTTGCCGCAGCTATAAGGACTTCGCTGCCTTCGCCTTTTACGATTGCGCCGTTTTCAAACTTATGATAGCCGTCCGTAACAGAAACGTTTGCAAAGTCTTTCATAAAATCTTCAACAGCGATATCCGTTTCGACAAAACCGTCGAATTTTTCCTGCGCGGTCGAAATTATGTAACCGTTCTCGTCGAGTTGCAAAAAAATTTTTCTCTCAATCTTCTCCATTTTTCTCACCCCCTTAATAATGCGCGTCGATAATCGTAACGGAGTAATCTCCTTTTGCGTTAGAATCGGACAACCAGACGCGAAAATTGTAACCGTTCCAATCTTTCTTTATATAACCTTGCTTGTTGACATAAGTAAGGTCGTTTATAGAGGTTGATTTCTCTGCGTTTGATATAGCAAATATCGCGGTGTTTTTTGCACCTCCGCTCCACGGCGCAATTATCACTATCGCCGAACTGTACGTTGCAGACGAATATACCGTTGTTGCCGAAGTACTTAAACTCACTGTCTTTGTCGTTACGCTTCCGTAAGTTCCGCTAAGAGCCTTAGCCGTATCGGCAGTGCCGGCAGTAGTGGCGTAGTTCGCGGTCGTTGCGCTGTCCGCTTTCGTTGCTTTGTCGATAGTTCCGTCAAGAACGGCTTTGATTTTGGCGGGAAGCTTGATAACGATATCCTTGCCGTTAACCGTAGTCTTTTCGCCCTCGTTAGTGCCGTCCGAAATCCTTATCGATTGAATTTTCGCATTCTCAATCGCTGCGGAAAGCTCTTCGAGCATACCGTTCAAATTTGCCGCGTTGAGCGGCGTGCCTGCGGAATAATTTCCGCCCGTTACTCTTCCGTCGGCAAACTCAAAGTCGAATAAATCCGAACTTCCCGCTACCGGCGTAAGTCTTATTCTCCCCGGAAATTCCGGGTTTCTGTCTTTAAATTCCATAATTTTTTATTCTCCTTAGTATAATTAAAAATTTCTCTCTTGCGAACAATTTTTTCCGCGCCGTCCGCTAAGCGCGTTTATGTTTTTCAAAGGTAAAACACAACAAAAAACTTAGTTAATCGACTTATAGGCTCACTTTCTCCTTGGGTTTTTAACTTCGATTACGACCGACGGAAAAGTATAGCCCGTTTCATTGCACATCTTCATAAAAAAGTCATATAAAGTCGTGGTGAAATCGCCTTTTTCGGAAATTAACCTATCGTAATCTTCAATCTCGGTCGCCGTTCCGTTTCCGTCTATCCACACTTCCACGCTATTGACATCGTACTTAAACACAATATCAAGATAATCCTCAAAAAAGCCAAATGTTTCAAGGAAATGTTTTTTATAATCGCTTTTCGAATCATAAACAAAGCGCGTGGTGTCAAGTAGGTCGTCGGCGTTTTCATATACGAAGCTATCCGAAAGAATAAAGTACGTTTTCATTTCGACTTTTTTTATAAACTCGTACGCATAATCCGCCGTATTGAAAAAGCTGCCGTAACCGTTTTCAAGACTGTATCTCGTTACGTCCTTAGCCAATTCGTTAAGCTCTTCGAACTTTAAATTCTTTTCTTTGATATTAAACAAACATAACTCGCTCATTGTCGCTCGCTCCTTAAAAACTCTGCATGAACTTTTTTTTCAACGGCAAAAACTTGCGATAATCGACTTATAGGTCGACTTCTTTAAAGTAATCGTTCACAACGGCTTCCGCAAATCTGTTAGCTTCGATTTCAAGCGAACGCTTGCTTCTTTTCTTTGTTTCAAAAAAATACCATTGATAATAATGCGTAAGTTCATGCGCAAGCACGCACAAGTAGTAATGCAACGCTTTAGCCTTTCCGTGCCTTTTTTCGTCACGGTCGTAATCGAAAACGGCAATTTTAATATTCGGATAACCGAGTATGCCGTCCTCAGCCTCTTTCGGTTTATAAAATATTCCGACTGCGCGGTCTTTTGCGTTCTCTTCGTCGCGATAATCGGTGTAATATTCGAAACGCACGTTACACCTTATCGGGAAAAAATAATTTTTCCGTAAATACCCGACAAAACGCAAGGTTTCTCTCCGAAAATCAGAATTTATTTCTTTATCGCAAAATCTAACGGCTAAACCGCCGCTTATGTCGTCCTCGTAAAAACTTCTAAATTCTACGGGAATCCAATTACTCTTCATCATCTTCTTCAAGTATTGTTGAAAACAAATAGAATATCCACCCAATTATACCACTATTACGATGAAACAACCTGCTTTTACTCTGATGAGCCTTTGCTGGATTATGAGATTTAGGCGTTACTACATCATTTTTTTGTCTGCGCTTCGGGTTACGTTCTTTCCACTCTTTAGTATTCTTTTTGCGTTCAAGCCCCTCCTTGCCTTTTTTCTTAATCTCAGGGCGCCCAGTTTTTCTCTTGTTTCTAGCATAACTAATAATATCTAAATAACTTAACGAAACTGTCTGCGCTATTTCTTCACTCAAATCAATCGTAGTGAAATTTAAATTAGATATCAAATCCACTATACTGTTATAGGTATTGTACACAAACTCAAATAAATTATTTAATAAATTTGAGAAACAATGAGTATTTTTTTCTATCAAATAGAAAGCATACAACATCAACAATATAGCTGTTCCGATTAGAACAACCGGCATAATAACAGCAAGCAAAAACGAATGTCCTTCAGGGTCGACGTACATTATCGGGTTGTTTCCGCAGTATGCATACAAATTTAAGCCACCAACCGCGCTCGGGTCGAGATAGTCTAAACTGTCGGGCGAGATAAATCTGCCGATTATCGGGTCGTAGTAACGACTGTTGAGATAATACAAACCGCTTTCGTTGTCAAAGTAGTAACCGCGATAACGGAAGGCGTTTGCTTCCGCAATTCCGGATACGCTACTCTTAATCGTGCATTTGCCCCAAGAGTCATAGCTATACTCCGCTTTGAGTTCGCCGCTTGCGGAATAGATTTTTTCCACGTCGCCTTGCAAACTCTTCACAAAGTAATAGTCCGTGCCGTCGAGGTTGAAGCCGATTATGCCCGTATCGTCGTAATAGTACTTAATTAGCTTTTTCGTGCCGCCGCTTTCGCGCGTTTCAGCTAAAATTTTGCTACCGGAAAGATAGTATTCGTGTTTTACTCCGTCGACCGTTTTACCCGTCCGTAATCCGTCCGCGTTGTAAGTATACTCGTACTTTTTGTTCGCCGTTTCGTCGGTTATCCCGACGAGCGAACTTTCTTTCCATTCAAGCCTCAAAGCGCATTCCGTCCCGTTTGCGCCGTGCTTGAACCATTTTCTCGGGTTGCCCGCGTAATCGTATGTTACGCCGACCACTCCGTTGTAGCCTTTTAGTTTGTCGCCCTCGTATGTATATTCGGTTTCTATCCCTAAGTTACTTGTAGCGAGGGTTTTTGTGCTTATCGATAAGTTTTTCCAACCTATTCGTTTCCATAGTATTAAAAGATATACAGTAAATATCTTCAGCTCTTATTAGCTCAAAGCCGTCATCATGACCATAATCATCAAATTTGGTAATTCCTGCATATCCGTCTTTAAAGCTATTGATAAAACCAGTAGCTATTTCTTCTATGTTGCCACCACACTCAATTTCACATAAAGTTCTCTGTTTTGCAAAATATTCAATTAAACTTTTAAATTCACACCTATCATCCTTGATCAGTGATTTTATATCAAAAATACAAACATCCGATATAAGTTTTCGCATACATTCCAAGTATAGGCTACTACTTACAATCTTTAAAATGTAGTCTAAGCGCAAACATTCAATCCCGTCAAAGTGTCCATAGCGATCAAATGCCTGAGCAAAAAGGAAATCCTCTCCAACAAATAAAAGTCGATAGACTCTAAATTTATCGTTTTCATTAGGATTAGTGTAAACCTCACAAAGAATGTTTTCTTTTTGCAGTTTAATTAAATATTCTTTCATAAAAACCTCCATGAATAAAACCCATTTTCTTCTTCATCATCTGTATTCCAAAAGATAAATAATCGAGTTCTTTTAGGCTTCTTATAAGGACGACGCGCGTCACCCTTTTCTCCACCTCGTTGCTCTCTTTGTCTTTGAGCTTGTCCTTTTTCATGTTTTGCTCTATTTGACGGTCTTTTATTTTTTGTATGTTCTGCAAGTACAATACTACCTATATATGCATCTAAATATCCTAAGTATACACTAGTAGATACGGGAAGCACATTATCAAACATTTCCAAAAACTTTTTTGTACATTGTCTTATGTTTTCAAGAAAATCTCCAACGCTTTCGAACACATGATATAGAAATTTTCCAACATTGTCCATTAAATTAGAAATACAGTGTGTAGATTTTTCTATCGTGTAAATTGCATATACCCCATACACAAGAACAAAACCTAACAAAATGGTCAATACAATAGAGCTAATAAGGAATTTCCCTTCCGGGTCGACGTACATTATCGGGTTGTTTCCGCAGTAGGCATATAGGTTTAAGCCACCAACCGCGCTCGGGTCGAGATAGTCTAAACTGTCGGGCGAGATAAATCTGCCGATTATCGGGTCGTAGTAACGACTGTTGAGATAATACAAACCGCTTTCGCCGTCGAAGTAATAACCGCGGTAACGGAATGCGTTTGCTTCCGCTATTCCCGATACGCTTTGCTTAATCGTGCATTTACCCCAAGAGTCATAGCTGTACTCCGCTTTGAGTTCGCCGCTCGCGGAATAGATTTTTTCCACGTCGCCTTGCATGCTCTTCACAAAGTAATAGTCCGTGCCGTCGAGGTTGAAGCCGACTACGCCCGTATCGTCGTAATAGTACTTAATTAGCTTTTTCGTTCCGCCGCTTTCGCGCGTTTCCGCTAAAATTTTGCTACAGGAAAGATAGTATTCGTGCTTTACTCCGTCGACCGTTTTACCCGTCCGTAATCCGTCCGCGTTGTAAGCGTACTCGTACTTTTTGTTCGCAGTTTCGTCGGTTATTCCGACAAGCGTACTTTCTTTCCATTCAAGCTTCAAAGCGCATCCCGTCCCGTTTGCGCCGTGCTTGAACCATTTTCTCGGGTTGCCCGCGTAATCGTAAGTTACACCGACTACCCCGTTATAGCCTTTTAGTTTGTCGCCCTCGTAAGTATATTCTACTTACGAGGACTAAAAATCCTTTCAAAAATATCAGCCAGCTTTCCAAAAAAACTTTGATGCGGCTTGATATCTTCGGAATGATTCAAATCAGAGTGCGAAGCTTCTCCTACTTCAGAATTAGAGCAAGTTGATTTTTTTCGTTTGTCTTTTTTCTTTTTCGGAAGTTGATTTTCTTCAGCGTAACGGTAAATCCATTCGATATCCTGTTGGATTTCATCAAGCTTTTTCCCGTCAATAGTAAACTCGTTAAGCAACTGAGAAATTGATGAATATTGCATATATTTTTTATTTCCATATGTATTATCATAAGAAACAGGATCCCACCCTATATAAACATATGGTGGATTATGCATTATGCCGTATTCAACGCCTTTGTATACAAATTCTAATTCATCACCGCAAAGCAAGTCCGCTATAAACTCTTTATAATCTTCTTTATTCATTATTCGCCTCCAAATAACAACCATAGAATTAGTTGAATATAACTTTGATGTTCATTTGCTCTGCTTCCCGAGCTTGTCCAACCATGATAATGAGGGAATTTAACATCGGGATTACCATATGCCCTATGATTGAAGTCAATGTCATATAATTTACTACCATCGCTTCTAAAATATCTATACTGCTTAACACTCCCGTTTTTATTATAGATCGCAGTTCTGGTTTTTATTTGCCTATACCTGGTTCCAGCAATTTGTCCAATGCTTGAAGCAAGGTTTAAACCAAAATAAGTCCAATCATATGCGGTGTCGCTCATACCTGTCATTTCTTGTATAAAATTCGTTCCGCTTGCGGCAGCAACAACTTCATTGACACCGAAAGCCATAGTAGCTATCCCAACCAACATTAAAGCAATTCCGCCGATTATTCCGGGAATACCTAATCCAAGTAAAGACATACCGGTGGAGAAAGCGCCAAAACCATTACCTATAGACGAAAGTCCGCCTATTGCCTGAGCCATTGCCGGAGATACCAAATTAGACAACAACCCTAAACCGCCACCTACAATAAGTCCTGCACCGATTACTTGCGTTCCGGGAATAAGAAGTAAAATAATACCGCCTAAAAGTTGCAATCCGGAAATCAGCCAACTCCACCATGGAGCATGACCTGTCGGGTCTACAAATATAATAGGATTATTCAGACTGTATGCGTACAAGTTTAATCCGTCTATCGTCGATGGATTAAGATACCCAAGACTGTCGGGTGAAATAAATCTGCCGATTATCGGGTCATAGTAACGACTGTTGAGATAATACAAACCGCTTTCGCTGTCAAAGTAGTAGCCGCGATAACGGAATGCGTTTGCTTCCGCAATGCCGGATACGCTCCGCTTAATCGTGCATTTACCCCAAGAGTCATAGCTATACTCCGCTTTGAGTTCGCCGCCCGCGGAATAGATTTTTTCCACGTCGCCTTGCATACTCTTCACAAAGTAATAGTCCTCACCGTCGAAGTTGAAGCCGATTACGCCCGTATCGTCGTAATAGTACTTAATTAGCTTTTTCGTTCCGCCGCTTTCGCGCGTTTCCGCTAAAATTTTGCTACCGGAAAGATAGTATTCGTGCTTTACCCCGTCGACCGTTTTACCCGTCCGTAATCCGTCCGCGTTGTAAGCGTACTCGTACTTTTTGTTCGCCGTTTCGTCGGTTATCCCGACGAGCGAACTTTCTTTCCATTCAAGCTTCAAAGCGCATTCCGTCCCGTTTGCGCCGTGCTTGAACCATTTTCTCGGGTTGCCCGCGTAATCGTAAGTTACACCGACTACCCCGTTATAGCCTTTTAGTTTGTCGCCCTCGTATGTATATTCGGTTTCTATCCCTAAGTTACTTGTAGCGAGGGTTTTTGTGCTTATCGCGGCGTACCCTGAATACGGAAATTGCCGTTTAATCGATATATTGCCCGACTTATCGTATTCGTAGACCGTGATTTGACCTTGCGGGTCATTCTCTCTTTTTAATCTCCCTAAACCGTCATACTCGTAAGAAGCGACAAGCGTTTCGCCGTTTTTTATCGACGTGATATTGCCTTTCTTATCGTAAGCATAGCTTAGCTTTTCTTCTTTTCCGCCGTGCGTTTTGCAATGCTCGGCGACGAGCGGCGTAGTGTAGGAATCCTTTTCGGCGTAAGTAAACGTTTCTCCGATACCAGCCGCGGCGATACTCTTTGAAGTAATTCTTCCGAACCCGTCCGCCGTTCGGCTTGCTTTAACGCCGTTGGGCAGCACAACGGTTTTTATGCCGTCGCCATAGTCGGAAAAATATTCGAAGCCGTAACTTAGTTCGTTTTCGCCGCCAAGCGTGTACTTCGTTGCTGTTATTCTGCCGAAGTTATCTCTCCCCGTTGCCTCTTTTTTGACCTTTTCGCTCTCGTTCTCGTAAACGGAAGTCGACAAAAGTTTATTCGTAAAGGTGTCGTAAATGTAAACGCGCTTTTCGTCGCCGATAGTATAAGTAACGGTGAGTTCCGTTTCTCTTGGGTTGAGTTGCTCCTCTACCGTAATGTAATTATCGGCGGAAGTGAAAGCGTAATCGAGCTGTTTATCTTCTGCACGCCTTACCGCAAGCAGGTTGCCGTTTTTATCGTAATACGAAGCGTAGACCACCGATTTTTTGTTTACGAAGTCGGTTGCATATCCGATACCCGAGAACAATTCGCCCGTAAAAGTCATGGCGTTCACGGCTTCCGAATAGTAGCAAACGGTCGTCTTTTCGACGGCTTTTTCTACCCCGTCAATCTTCGTTTCGCCTAAGCCAAGCGACTTATAGGCGCACTTTGCGGCGATTTTGCCGTCTACGGTAGCTTCGAGAATTCTGCCCGCGCCGTCGTAAGTAAACAAATACTGTGCACCGTGAGAAATCATTCGGGTAAGGTAACCGTGGTTATAGTAAAGCTCGTTGCCCGTCTCTTCCACAAATCCGTCGGCGTTCGCTACAGCTTTTATGCTTTTCAAAAGCCCTTCCGAACCATAATACGCGTAGTCGATTTTCTGCCCGTCGGGCGTTGTCGCGCGGCTTAGGTGCCGCGTTGCCAAGTCGTATTCGTAAGTCGTTTTGTTGCCCGCTTCGTCGGTCGACTCCTTTAAGCAATGCGCGCCGCCCGTAGAATCCGTCGCACCGTAAGAGTAAGTTTGCCTTGCGGATTTTTGCGTGTGAACGTCCTTAGTAATCTTCGAAGTAACGTTGCCGTAAGAATCGTAAGTATAGCTCGTTTCAAGGTTCGCGCCGTCAAAGGTTTTTATAGGTTTATCGTACCCCATAGAAGCCGAAGCCGTTTGCCACGAGCAGACCTCGCTATTTGCTCCGTCGCGCTTCACCGTGGTGGTGATTTTGCCGTCGCCGCGCCTCGTTACGTCCGCTTTGACGGTTGTTTTCACGCCAGCTTCGTCGGAATTCACAAGCATATAATCCTGGTCGAAAATCTCGGCTTCCGTATAAGAGGAAGCTTTAAAAATCTTCCATGTATACATATAGATATACGAGCAAAGTTTATGCGACCAGAATTCTACCGTTTGCAAATTTTCGTTTGATTTAACTTCGAACGGCATAACGGCAACTATGGCGTTTTCGTCTTTCGAAAATATGTTGCCGATTTTTCTTAATTCCGTAGTTTCAACTACATCGCCGTTTTCATCCGTCACCTCTTTCACGACCGTCGCCGCAATATACGGCTCGTCGCTCTCCGTGGTTGCCGCTGCCGTTACTGTTGCCGAATTCGGAATATACCCGCCGATTTCCGCTATGAGAACGTAATTTCCTTCCGCCACTCCCCAATTATGAAGAATTGCCGAGCGGTCGTCATCGGTCGTAGGCGGTATCGGGCGACCACCGAGGTTGCCTCCCGAAATATACGGATATTTGTTCCCGCTTGCAGAAATCCGATTGACTTTCGTTTTGTAAACGCCGTTTTCTTCCTCGGCGTAAGCGTCCGTAACGCTTACCGAAAAGTTGCCTTCTTCGTCCGTTGTAAGATTAACCGAACCGTCGGGATTAAAGCAACAGTATGTTGCCGCACCGTTTTTGTCCTTAACTGCCGTGAGATTTTTTATGGCTGCTTCCGTTACGAGAAAATTGTCGGGGAACATAGAATCGTATTCTATCGTTTTCGATTCGTAAACCTTAAGGTCTTTGCTCGTTTTTACGCCTTTCTGCTCGTCCTCGTCATAACTTATCGAATCGACGTAACTCGTCACCGAATAACCTTTTGCACGAAGAACTTCATCGGCAAACTCGGTCTCGTAATTTAGCGAAATACCCGTGCCGTCAGTTATCGTAGATAACTTTGCGCCGTTTTCGGCGTTGTACGACATTTGTATAATGTCATTCGGCGTGGTTATTTTAGACAAAACGTAATTATTGTAGCCCGCCCACGAATATTCGAACGAGCGCACGACTTCGCCGTTATACTCTATTCTGTTAAGCAGCGTGTTCGAAAAATATACGGCTATCGTCTTGCTTGCGCAATGGTTTATCGTGATTTTGTCCGATTCGAATGTGAAAGCAACCGTTCTTACAGACTTAGGCGCGGAGCCGAAAAGTTCCAACTCCTTTAGCCTGTACGGCGAAGTTTTTTCAAACCGCATTTTATTGCCCGCCGCGTCGGTGAGAACGTTGAAACTTTCCTCTTCCGTGAGCGTGTACGTTCCGTCGCTTACTTCTCTTTGGAGTTCGGTATCGTCCTTGTTGTACCCTCCGTAGCGTTTGTAAGTTTTTGCTTCGTCGCCGCTTCCGACCGTAACCGTTTTAAAGTACCTTGTCGAAATATCGCGGGTGAAGCCCGTGCCGTCGGTGTATTCGTAGCCGACGAAGTTCTCGTCGTCGCCGTAAGAGCCGAACTCCGGTCCGACCTTTTTTAGAAATTGCAAGCAATTGAGCCGCCAGCCGTTGCCGCAATTGTAATCCGTTCCGCCGACTTTCACCGTGTTATAATAATCGGAATTATACACATGCGATAGCGTAAACGGCATGTATGCGCTTTCGATTTTGACGTCCTCGTGCGCAAAACTGTATGCGCCGGTGAACAAATCTATCGCGCCGTTGCCCGCCGAAACGCTTTGAGTAACGCTTTTTGCGCCTCTCACTCCTGTTTTCTTTTTGTAGGACACGACGAGGCTTACGAGGTCTTTTTTCTTTTCCTTAGGCACCCAAACGGCGTTTTTGTAGGCGGAAATATTAGAAATATACGACCTATCGCCCTTTATCGCGAAACCGGTATAACCTTTCAAAAAAGCCGCGGTAACGTCGAATTCAAGGTAATATTCCTTGTTTCCGTCTTTCTCTTTAAACTTCGGATTTGCGTAGGCAATCGGCGTAGAGTCGCACGCGGGGCGATTATCCCAGCTTATGCTCGTGTTTTGCCAACTTTCGGGAGCGGTTATCCCGTAAACAGAGAAGAACCCCGTAGTGTCGAGAATTTCCGGTTGCGCATAGGACGGCATTAAAAGCGTTGCGTTACTCACAAGCCCTTCCGTTATCTTAGAACAACCTTTCAGTCCTATGTAAAGCTCGCTTTCGCCGCGCAAGGTGCTTTGAACGCCGCTTCCCTCAAAAAAGCCCAAACGTTGAAAGCCGACGGATTCCTCTTTATACATATACTCTCCGGTGTACGCCGGGTTGTTGAGCAGTTTGTATACGAGCTTATCCCCACCGTTTATCACTGCCGCGGCGGCGCGCTTCACGCTTTGCGCCGCTTCTCGTTGCTCGGCGGCGGTTGCTTTTTCGTCGTTACTCTTTTCGCCTTTTTCGCTTCCTCCGCCCGTTAATTTTTTTTCTTCTGTCATTTTTTTCTCCTTTGTAAAAAATTTTCGTTCGCTACGTTCGGGACGGCAAACTTTGCGAACGCTTTTGTAAGCCCTTAGCTTCCGCGGCTGCCTTAGCTTACGAACACATTATAGCATTCGAACATTTGTTTGTCAATACGTTTGTCCCGAATTTTAGAAAGAATTTTAAAAAGGAGAATTAAATTGTAGTGGTTTTTTCTAAATACAACCCGTTTCGGAGTTTTGTCTTACATAATATATAAAAGAAAAGTTGCGCTATAAGGCGATTATCGGTGTGTTTTTAAAAACGCTATCTTCTTTTGTATTCGTTCATGACAAGATTTTTAAGCTTTATCGTTTCGTCGCCGGTAAGAGAAAACGAAGAAACAGAGTAAACGTATTCGGCGCGGGCGCGGGAAATTTTTTTGCTTTTCAGCTTCATGTTTTCCGTTTGTTCGCCGTTAGAAATTATAATTTCCGCAACGTAATTTTCGTTGGCGTTTTTAACGGCTTCCGTTCTGACGAGTTTGCCCGAGTTAAATCCGCCGCTACCGATAATAACTATTTCAACGCTTAATTCGCCGTTCTCCTCTTTTATTTCGCCGACCGAAACGGAGTATTCTTTGTTCCCGTTCGCGTCCGCAAACTCTCTCGATTCTTTAGGCAAAAACACGACTTCTCCGAGCGAATATCTCTTTACGTCAAGCCCTTTGACGTAGCTTTCGAAGTTAAAACAGTACGCGAACGCGCCGCTGTAAAACGCGAAAAATATCGCGACGGCGAGTATCGCCGCGCCCATTATCGCAAACCTTATTCTTATTTTCTTTTCGGAAGGAACGGATCTTTTTTTCATATGCGGCTCCGTTTAATTATTTCAATAAAATAATACCATTTTATCAGCTTTTTGTCAATACCTTTAAGCAGAATTATCGGATAGAGCGAATACTTACAAAAAGCCGAGGCTTGCGTTTTTCGCTTGCCTCGGCTTTCCGTTCGTCACGAACGAAAGGAATGAATATGAACACAAAGAACTAAAACTCTACATTGTTTTAAAGACTTCTTTCAGGCTTGGATAAAGAGACTTAAAAACCTTGTATTTTTTATCGTACAAAGCAACTTTTTCTTTATTCGGCGCGACGCGTTCCTTTGTCTTTACTATTTTTTCGACGGCTTCTTCGACCGAAGAATATTCGCCCGCCGCAACCATTGCAAGCATCGCCGCGCCGTACCCGGGTCCTTGTTCTACTTCCGGGATTATTATTTCCGCATCGAGAACGTCCGCGATTATTCTCCGCCACAGCGGACTTTTCGCCCCGCCGCCGCAAAGAGTTGCCGCGCTTATCTTTAACCCCGAACTTCTTGCCGCTTCCACGCAATCGCGCAGAGCAAAAGCAACGCCCTCTAAAACGGCAAGCGAAAGTTCTTGCCGCGTGGTATCGAGCCGCATACCGATAAACGCACCGCGGGCGTTTACGTCGTTATGCGGGCTTCTTTCGCCCATAAGATACGGCAAAAAATATACGCCGTTTTCTCCCGTTTTTTCGCTTACGCAAGCGACTTCACCCTCGTAATCTTTGCTATGCAAGATATCTTCAATCCACCATTTGTTCGCGCTTGCCGCCGAAAGTATACAGCCCATAAGGTGATACTTGCCGTTTGCGTGACAGAAAGCGTGCAAAGAATTGTTTTTGTCTACGGAAAACTTATCGCAAGCGGTGAACACCGTGCCGGACGTGCCGAGCGAAATGTTCGTCGCGCCGTTTTTAACCGTTCCCGTGCCTATCGCCGCAGCGGCATTGTCGCCCGCACCCGCCGCAACGAGAACGCCTTTCAACTTAAACCCGTCCTTTATCCGCCCTATAACTTCGTAACTTTCTTTAAGCTTAGGGAGCAAAAGTCGGTCTATATGCAGGATATCAAGCATTTTTTGCGACCAGCACTTATTTTTTACGTCAAGAAAGAGCGTACCCGAAGCGTCGGAAAAATCGGTAGTGAAGCTACCCGTCAATCTGTATGCGATATAGTCCTTGGGCAACATTATTTTGCGTATTTTTTTGAAGTTTTCCGGTTCGTTTTCTTCTATCCACAAAAGCTTGGGCGCAGTAAAGCCGGCAAAGGCGATATTCGCGGTGTTTTCGGAAAGAAATTCTTTGCCGACGACTTCGTTTAAGTACCGCGTTTGCTTTTCCGTTCTGCCGTCGTTCCACAAAATACACGGGCGCACTACGTTGTCGTTTTCGTCTAAAACAACAAGCCCATGCATTTGCCCGCCGACGGAAAGCGCGGCTATTTTTTCTTCCACGCCGTCGGAAAGTTCGTCTATAAGATAGTTAACGGCGAAAAACCAGTCCTCGGGGTTTTGCTCGCTCCACCCGTCGCAAGGGTAGAACACGGGGTAAGTTTTACTGTTTTCTCTCAAAACCGCGCCGTTTTCGTCGCATAGTATACCCTTAACCGCACTCGTTCCGAGGTCTATTCCTATATAATACATTTTAACCGAAAAGTATGTCGTTCAACACGTTTTCAAGATATTCCTGTCTGCCCGATTCTGCCTTTACGTCGGTAAGGTCGGCGGCGTACTTCGCAAGGCTTTCGAGCGTTTCTCTACCGTCTATTATGCTCTTGCCGATACCGCTTTCGTATGACGAATATCTCTCTTTCTTGAATTCGTCGATACGCCCGTCGTCGATTATCGCTTGGGCTTTTATAAGTCCGAGTGCGAACGAGTCCATGCCCGCTATGTAAGACAAAAATATATCTTCAAACGTGTTGGACTGTCTGCGCGCCTTCGCGTCGAAGTTAAGCCCGCCGTTAGTAAATCCGCCGGCTTTCAAAACTTCGTACATGCAAGCGGTCGTTTCGTAAACGTTGGTCGGGAACTGGTCGGTATCCCAGCCGAGCAGTAAATCGCCTTGGTTTGCGTCTATCGAGCCGAAAATGCCGTTTACGCGCGCCGTACGCAATTCATGCTGGAAAGTATGCCCCGCAAGCGTTGCGTGGTTTGCTTCGATGTTTACCCTGAAATCGTTTAAGAGATTATATTTTCTTAAAAAGTTAGCGCAAGTCGCAACGTCGAAGTCGTACTGATGCTTAGTCGGTTCCTTAGGCTTTGGTTCGATATAAAAATCGCCCTTAAAGCCTTTCGTCCTTGCGTAATCGCGCGCCATAGTCAAAAGCCTTGCAAGGTTATCGAGTTCCAAACCCATATCGGTGTTTAAAAGAGTGTCGTAGCCCTCTCTTCCGCCCCAGAAAACATAACCCGTCGCGCCGAGCTTGATTGCCGCGTCTATCGCCGCTTTGACTTTGCCTGCGGCAACGGCAAAAACATCCGCAAAAGGCGAAGTTCCCGCGCCCGCCATAAACTTTTTGTCGCCGAACATATTCGCCGTCGCCCACAAAAGCTTTATGCCGGTTTCTTTCTGTTTTTCGAGCAAGTAGTCCGTCATTTCTTCGAGGTTTTTAACGCTTTCCGCAAGCGTTTTGCCCTCGGGCGCAACGTCCACGTCATGGAAGCAGTAGTATTCGATACCGAGCTTTTGCATTAAATCGAAGGCAAAATCGGCTTTCTTTTTGCACATTTCCATTCCGCTAAGCCCGAAAGTTTTGTCCATCGTGTCGCCGCCGAACATATCCGTGCCGGAAGCGTTTACGGTGTGCCAGTAACTCATCGCAAATTTCAAGTGGTCTTTCATCTTTTTTCCCGCAACGATTTTTTCGGGGTCGTAGTAGCGGAACGCAAAAGGATTTTTGCTTTTCGTTCCTTCAAAAACAATCTTTTTGTTATCGTATTTCATAAATATTTACCTCGTCAGTCTAATTTAAAGCTTATAAAATCAAATTTGCCTTTTCCGCGGAAAGTAAAGTACAGCGGGCTTACTCCGTCCGCGATATTAAGCAAAGAAGAAAATTCTTTCGTTCCGCCGTCGACATCTATTTTTATTTTTGCGACTTCCTTTTTCTCTTTGCCTAAAACAAGCATTTCGCCGTGCGCCCTGCCTCGGATTTTCACCGAAACGCTCTTCGCGTTTTCGAACTTGAAATACTTGAAACCCGCCGTCGCGCCGTCACAAAAATTTGCGATATACTGGTCGCCGTCGTATTCTCTGTCGCCGCCGCTTTGCGTAAAGTACGGGTGAATGCCCGCGGGCGTTTTGCACGTGTAAAACTTAACGCCTTTCTTGCTCATAAGGTTGCAAGCAATGCGCGCTTCGTATTCGCCTTTTCCGTCGAGCGGTCCGCCGTTAAGCCCGCAAGAAGTAACTTCCGCCTGCGTAAACGTTCCGTCCGCGTTGAGCGTTATTTCCTCCGCGCAAGCCTGGCGCGAATGACAGTGCCTATTGGTCTGTCTATGGTAGAAAACATAGTATTTATCGCCTATTTTTTCAACGCTGCCATGAGTGTTGCCGAGATAATTCGTCGGCTTTTCGCTTATTCCGACGTCGCCTATCGACACGAGCGTTCCGCCGTACTTAAACTCGCCGAGCGGAGAATCGCCTATCGCATAGCACAGCTCGTGACCTAAAACGGAAGAATATATAAAGTAATACTTTCCGCCAAACTTGCGCATGGACGAAGCCTCGAAAAACTCGTGTCCTTCGTACCCCGTACCCGCCGAACAGTGTTGAGATTTAGCTATCCTCGCCGTCGGAAGCTTTATCGTGAGCATATCGCTTTCAAGCTCCGCGCCGAACGCGCCGTGCGTGTTGACGGGCTTAAACCGCGTGAAGATATTAGGCGACTTGGGCGCAAAACCCGTGTATAAGTAGATTTTCCCGTCGTCGTCCTTAAACACTCCCGGGTCGAACTGGTGCGCGTCCTTTTCTCCGTTCCGCCCCAAAATCTTACCGTCCGGGTATCTGACGCGACCGAGATACTTATACTCTCCCGCGGGCGCGTCGCAAACGGCAACGCCTATCGTACCCTGATTAGCGATAAAATAATAAAGGTAATACTTGCCGTCGTTGCCCTCGACAACGTCGGGCGCGTACATCTGGTTGAGAATAAGTCCCTTTTTTTCGGGGTCGTTCGCCTTTTTCCAGATAACGCCCTCGTAACGCCAGTCTTTAAGGTCGTTTACGGGTGCGGAATAGCAAACGTAATCGTTCATGCAAAAGAACTTTCCGTTGAACTTATCGTGCGAGCCGTAAATATACACTCTGTCGCCGAAAACGTGCGGCTCCCCGTCCGGGATATATTCGTAAGAAGGAAGATAAGGATTAAATACTTGTTTCATTTTGTACCTTTTTATCGTACCCGACGGTAATACCGTCGGGTACGAACAGAAAATTTAAGAAAGTTTTACGTGTGTTCCGATTGCGTACGTGTCGTCGATAATTCTGTATTCTTTATACAAATTGTCGTAAGAAGCTCCGCTACCGCCGACCTCGGACGAAACGAGTTCGGTGAATGTCAATATACCGTCTTTGAGAGTGTACTTCATTACAAAAGTATCGGTGTTCGAATCATACCAATATTTGTAAGTAAGCGTTGCTTCGCCTTTAGCCGTATCGAGGTAAATGTAACGATAAGTCGTTCCGCCGCCCGGTGCGCCTTTAGAAAGAACTTCGAAATCGTTTCTTACGTTCCCGCTATATCCGGGATAATTATCCCAAGGAATAGTATACATCACAATGTTGAAAGGTTCAAGCGTATATTCGCCGGTTTCTTCGTCTATATCGAGAATAATTCTCTTTCCGAGCTTAGACCACACTTCTTCCGAAACGCCGAGTTCGAAATCGTCGTCTTCGCCGGGCGCGACAAGAGTATAAACCGTTCTTCCCGTCACATCGGATTTTGTGTATTTTGCTTTTATGGTATTGCCGGCAAAAGTAACGGTACAAGCGGTGGAAGAAGTTATTTTAACGCTACCGTCGACTTCGTTATCGTCATATTTAAGTTTACCGGAATAAACGGCGGCCTTTATCTTTACCGTAAACGTGCCGACTGCGTCGCGATACCTCACATAAACGACATTTGCGTCGGATTCAGTGTTCGAATCGAAACCTAAAAATCTAACGCCGTTGACGGAAGTGAGATTATCGAGTTGAGTCGTTTTGCCGTTTTCTCTTTTAATCGTTATCTTCAACCCCTCGGTATCGAGATTTTCACCCATCAGATATTCGGTTTTAGCCGCGCTTGCGTCGATAGTCATTTCCGTAACGGAAGTATACTTATAGCCGAAAATAAGCACGCTTCTTATACCCCAGCTCCTATCCCATATAAAGCTCGAAGAGTATTCGTAATAATCGTTAGGGTCTTCGACCTTTTCCGCAAGCATATCGTAAACGCCTTGATTGTATTCGGCGTTACCGTGCCTTAAAATATGCAATACAAATTGTTCTCTGTCACGATTATCGCGATTAGTCCAATATCCGTAAATACCGCTTCCGCCGAGAGTTCCGTATAAAAAGCCGTCTCTATAACAGTTAAGATACAGATATTCTCTCGAATAGTCGCCTTGATACGCTTCCGAATAAGAACCTTCGAACTGATACAAAACGGGAGTTGCAAAGTCGTTAAAAGACGGCGTTCCGAAAGTGCCGTATTGTTCCCATGTAAGCTTGCTATACGGATTAGTCTTTTCCGTATACACTACTTCCGTTTCACCGCCTTCCTCTTCGGGCTGTTTAGGTCCGCAACCGGTAAAAAGCGCAAAAGCGAGACAGATCGTAAAAACAAGCGAAAAAACTACAAGTAACTTATTTTTCATTTTATTTCCCTCCGTTATCATATCGCGGTTTTTCCGTCTTTCGTCTGGTCCATAAAGCAAGAAACGACGACGGCAACCGTTATTAACAATATGGCTACCAAATAGAATATGCACATTCCGAAGTCACCGCCGGTATACGCCACTTTATTGATATAATCCGCTATGGCGTTAGGAACTTTGTTTATAGTAATACCGAGAGCGATTCCGTAACTGATTACCGACAAAACCGAAGCGAATCTTACCGGTACGAAAGTGAACGCCACCTGCAAAACAACGCCGACCAAAAGAGGAACGGCTATAAGATAACCGCCTTCCGCCGCGCGAGGAATAACCCAACTCTGTGTAGCAAGCACTATAATCGCCATTACAAGCGCAGCTAAAGAAGCCGCCGCAGAAACATAATAGCCTAATCCCTTGTTTTTCATGATTTCTTTAACGTTCATAGCTTACACAGCCTCCTTTTCTTCGCGTTTTACGTAAGCAGTCACAATAAACATCGCTATCGCGCCTAAAGTCGCAAGTCCTACTACGGCGTCTATTCCGATAAGCATTCCCTGCCACCAATACAACGAACTTTCAACCTTCGTATCGGATGTTATCGATCCGCCCATCGACGAATGCAGCAACGAATAGAATATTCTCTTGTTTGCTCTCTGCAACGCTTTAACAAGCGTGCCGTCATCGGTCTTTTTAATCAACGATTTAATCTGCGCGCCGCGTTGACCGTCAAGGCAGAATATATCCGTTCCGGCAAGAAGCATATCGGCTCCGACCGAGTAGTAAGCGCTTTGCGTTAAAGCGTCGTCGATAATAGAACCTTCATAGCCCCATTCGCCGCGTAAAACGTCGTTCATCAATACTTTGTGCGTAGCCGCATATTGAAGACCTATACGGTTATAAGAAGTCATGATACCCATACTTCTACCTCTCGTGAGCGCGCCCTCGAAAGGTTTAAGGTAAATTTCTCTTATCGATTGTTCGTTTGCAAAAGTGGAAACGCCTTGTCTGTTTGTTTCTTGGTTGTTGAGGAAGCAATGCTTAACGTTACAGATGAGCCCCTTGTCTCTCATAGAGCCGATTACGTTGGAGACGGAATAATAAGAGAGTACGCCGTCTTCAGACATATATTCGGAAGCGCGACTGCCGTAAGGAGTTCTGATAATGTTGCAACCGGGAGCGTTAACCATGGCTACGCCGGAAAACAACGCCTCTTCTCCCATCATTTCGCCGTATTTGGCTTGCATTTTATGGTCCCATGTCGCAGTAGTCGTCGGTAACGTCGCAAATCCTGTACAAGCGCGCTTGTCGCCGTATTTGAATTTTGCAAGCAAACCTTCGGGACCTTCCGCAATGGAATTCATCGGCTTATTTACCGTAGCTACCGCGGCTATACCTCTTGCGTCCGAAATAGAAACGCAAAGTTCGTCGAGAGAAAGTTGCGATATAAACTTATCCCATTTCTCATCGTCGAAAGGAACGTTCTTCATGTCGATAAAATCTATCGGTTCATCGAGTTCGGCTTCGACTTCTTCCCCTATCATCGCTTTATACGAAGGAGTTTCCGCGGTCTTTTTGTATTGGTCCATACGAAGTCCGTTTACTATTCTTTCATTCGCATGAAGCGTCGTTACGGTCGTCGGGAAGGTGTTCTTCCAATCGTTTCTCGTAAGATACGTTATCTTCTGGTCTTCGTCTGCCCAGTAGTTAAGGTCTGCGTCGGCGAATCTGTTTTCTACGTCTTTATCCGTATATTGAGACTTTTTGTAAGTCTTTTCGTCGATTTGCTTTAATTGCGGGTCGTATTCCTTTACGCAATCCGTACTACCCGTCACGGCTTTGCCGTTATGGTCGTACATTCCGGTTTTCCCTTTTTGAGCGAGAATGTTGTTGAGCGCTTCATGCGCGCCGTTCCCTACCGCAAAGTAATACTTGCCCGGTTCGAGTATGTACGCCCCCTTTCCTCCGTCGGCTTTTACGTCGTAAGAAGCCATCAGATAGCGTGAGAACTTCACTTCCGCGTCGACGCTCTGTCCCGCAGGAACGTCTACCTTAGTGTAGCCCATAAGCTGTACGGAAGATTTCTCAAGCCCGTTTTCCTTGTCGTAATCGGTATAAGGAGTCTGAACGTAAACCTGAACTACTTCTTTTCCCGCTTTGTTGGAAGTGTTCGTAACTTTTACTTTTGCAGTAAACGTATCGCCTTTCGCGTCATAAGTCACACTATCTAACTTTTGAGTAAAAGTCGAATAGGATAACCCGTATCCGAACGGAAACGATACTTCCTTTGCGTAATTCCACTCTGTTTCTCCCTCTGTTGCCCCTTCCGCACATTTTGCTTCGCCTTGTTCGAGTATGCAATCTTCGTAACGGGTTTCGTAATATTTATAGCCGACGTAAATACCTTCTTTATAAACTACGTATTTTCTTCCGTATTGATTGTCAACGGCGGAGCCGTCAAACGTATAATTGTAATCGCCGAAGTTTCGCATCGCCGGCGAATTAAGCGTATTGTTCGCAAAAGTTTCTACGGTATGTCCGGACGGATTTGCGTCGCCTTTAAGAATGTTGACTATGCCGGGCAATCCGTAATACCCCGGATTACCATACCATATGCAAGCGTTAACGCCGTATTCGTCAAGCCAATCGAGTTCCATCGGAAGAACGCCGTTTAAAAGAACTACCGTCTTAGTAAATCTCGAATCTTCCTTTATCATTTTAAGTAAGTCTTCTTCGTTTTTGGAAAGTGCCAAATACGCCCTGCCGTCCACAACTCTCGTCGGGTCGGTGTTTTCCGTACCGTAACGGGCAAAAGTAACGATAGCCACGTCTTTATACGAATCGAAAGTCGATTTCAATTCGCTCGTATAAAACGACGAAGGAACTTCACCCGCAGATGTGAGAGAAACGCTCACGCCACTCGTAGCGTAAGCCTTGTAGAGCTTACTGTTGATTTTAAATCCGCCGTCGGTGAAAGCTTTCTGCATATCGACGACATATTCGTCGTTCGGCGTAGGACCGCCCGCGCCGCTGCGATATATCGTATGCGCGCTGTTGTTACCGAAGAGAGTGACATTGCGTTCGTTTGCGGCTAACGGTAAAGCACCGTCGTTTTTAAGCATAACGGAGCCTTCCTCCAATTGATTGACGCAGTATTCGTAAGAGTCATTTATCAACTTTTCGTAGCCGGAATCGTCCATCGGATACGAACTTCCGACAAGTTCAAGACCGCCCGTAGAAATACCGAGCACATCATTGATAAGCATTGCGTTTGCATTGGCAAGAATCGTCCCGGACAGCACGAGCGTTAAAAGCGCGCTCGTAACGCCGGAGAGACCAAGCCACAACTTACTTTTTTTCATGTCATTATCCTCCTGTTTTTTCGTTTACCGGACAGTATTATTTTATTTACGCACGGCAAACAAATTGACACAAAAATTTTTTCGAACAAATAGTGATCACCGGTATTTGTTCGTTTTTACGCAAAGATTATACAACCTTAGCCATGCCTATTCAAGGCGAATCTTTAGGTGGCGGTATAATTTTCTTTCGAATTTAAAAAAAGTTTTTAAAAGGTATTGATTTTTCTTTTCGCTTAGTGTAAAATAGACTCGGGAGGGCAAAAGATGAACGAAAAAATAGAACATATTTCTTTTGAAAAAATTCGTCATATAAAGATTTTGGTGAACGATATCGTGTACAGGACTTTCCATACGCACAACGCTTTCGAAATACTCCTTTGCATTTCGGATACCGCTATAATTTCCGTAAAAGGAAAAAAATTCAAGCTAAAAAGCGGAGATATAGCCTTAATAAGCCCGCATCAAGTGCATGATATTTTAGCCGAATCGCGCACGGGCGCAAAGTTTTTAATCGTTCAGGTTTCGCGTAACTTTTTGCAAGAATATCTTACGGGACTAAAAACCACCGTCTTTTCGGACACGCTCGTAACAACCGTTTTAGACGAAAAAAAAGCGGACGAATTAAGAAAAGAATTACTCGCCCTCGGGATAGAATACTTTTCTCTTTCAAGCGAGGACGGAGGGATAATCGTTATAAATAAAGTTATCGGTATACTCGCCTTTTTGCTCGGCAATCTCGGTTACACCCGCTACACCGAGCAAGAATATCTCGAACACACAAAAATTATCGGCAGAATTACGAGAATCGCGGAATACATAGACAAAAATTATCAGTACAAAGTAACGCTCGAAAACATTGCCGCCGAAGAAAACCTTTCTGCGAATTACGTTTCGCAATTTTTCACTAAGTACATAGGCGTTACGTTTCAAAAGTATTTAAACAACGTTAGGCTCGAAGCGGCTCTCCGCCTTTTAACGGACGATTCGCTCACCGTTTCGGAAGTCGCAAACTATTCCGGCTTTGCCGACGCAAAGTATATGGCGCAAGTTTTCCGCCGTTATTTCGGTTGTCCGCCGAACGAATACCGTAAACGCCCCGCTCCCGCGGCTTCTTCCGTTCCTCAAATCTCAAAAAAGGAAAGCAGCACGGAATTTATTCTCAGCCGTTCTTCCTCGCTCACGCTCCTGACCGCCGCACTTTCGGCATTGAACGAAAAAATGGATATAAGTTAAAATAACCGCGGCGAAAATCGCCGCGATTACGCGTTTCTTATTAGATTTCAAACTTGAAATAATTTTTCCCGTCGCGTTCTTCGATAACGACTCGAAGCTTTTTCAGATATTTATTGAAAAAATCTTGCTTTTCTTTTTCTATCTGCTTATAATGACCGCTAATACATGACCTACGGAATATTTCGTCCAACATTTCTTCGACGGATAAAAACTCTAAAATGCCGCTACTGTTAAAATTATCCAAAACAGCTTGCAAATTTTTTCTCAAAACGATGTTCTTATAAGGTTGAATAGCGTCTTGAGCAAACTCGTCCATATAGCAATGAGCAATACCGTTTGCGTCAAGTTTTTCTATTACGGTATCGGACGTGCGGCGCGTTTCGTTCATCACGAAAAAGCGTACTTTCGGTAGATACCTGATAAGGCTCCAAAAATCCGAATCGGACGAAACAATAACAACGCTTTCCGTCTGCTCCTCGTAAAACGATTTTGTAACGCCTATACTCAAAGCGTGGTCTACAAGCGACTTGTCGTCTTTTACACGTTCTACTTCCTCGTGTTCGACGGGTAAGTTCAAGATATCTTGCAGAATATCCCATGCATTAGTCGTGTTAACGTCATCATATAAAACTACTTTCTTAATCTTTGCTATTTTTTCCGCGTCTAAGTTCTTCAGCGTTGCGGCAAAATGATAAGGGTCAACGTTTTCACAGTCTACGAATATCGCGACGTTTATCGCTTGCTCGACAAAATCATATACGTCGTTCTTCACATGTTCTTTTGCGTCTATAACGTATTCTGACGCGGTAAAAGTATCGTAATGAGAGCTATAAAGTAATTTTAGAAATTTACCGTCATTAAACAATATATTCCCGTAATCGTCCGGTCTTCGCTTTTCGTTCCAGTTCAAATAAGTTCTGTAAGGATAAAAATTTACGTTATTATAAAAATCTTTTCTTATTTCATGTATTTTTGTGTTTATTTGTTCGGCTTTTTGTTTATTGTTATAATTGCACCCCTTCGGACCCGCCGCACAACCGGGCATAATAAATAATTCTCTTATATATTCCCATTTTATCCATTCCGGAATAAACTTATGTATGCAGTCGATATTCTCTTCAATCAGTTGGTTTATATTAGCGATATGTTTAGTGAATTCCGAGAGTTTTACACCGCTTTGCAACGGTTCGAATCCTTGGGCTTTCAAGTATTGTAACGCTTCTACGTCAATGAATTGTTCCATGTCTTCAAACCGAGCAAAAGGTCCTTTGGCTTGTTTCTCTCTATAAATTTTATCATACGCATGTAAAAAGTTCAACCGTAAACTCGACAAAGCCCTGATTACGTCTATTTCCTTTTTTCCTTTGATTTTCGCCAAATATTCTTGGTCGAAAGGCGGACTCATTAAATGAAATTCTTTTATGCCAAGTAAATACCCTATTAAAGTCACTTGTTTTTTCGTATAATTGTCAAACGACGAATAATCTTTTTTCTCTACGATACCCTCATCTGATAAATCGACTTGAATTGCTTCCTCCATAAAAAAGCCTCCTTTATTTTTATGTTTTAAATAATACTTTATTGTATAAATATCGCGTTAATCGCGTTATAACGCGACTTTTGAACTTTTTGTCAGTCGCCGTTTTTTATCAAATCGACGAAAAGGGCATTTAGCTTTGCCCAACTTTTTTCGTGCTTAGCGGGGAGCGTTTTTGTTTGCTCTTCTATTTTTATCATGTTCTCTTCTATGTAAGCGTTGACTTTGTCGAAGCGCGGACCTTCGGCTATTTCCGGAAAATTCATTTTTAAATCGAGCAGCCTTAAAACGTCCTCTTTTATACTTTCGTCAAGATACTTATCCATGAGTATCTTGAAAAGCATTGGCGGGGGCGTGCCTTCGGCAAGAATCCACTTGCACGCCAAAAGCGGGCGCAAAACATAAAAGTACTTCTTTAACTTTACCGTTTCGCCTTTCAGATACTCTCTGTAATTGCCTTTCGCCGTGCTTAAATAGTGATAAAGCCCCGCGCGCGCAACGAAGTAATCGTTTATGACGGCGGAAATTTTCTGCCATTCTTCCGTCGTTTTATAAACTATCGGCGAAGAATTCCATTCGAACAGCGTAGGGTTGGAAGTGTACAAAAGCCTTAACGCCTTTTGAATATCCCAGCCGTTTATGTCGAGTGTGTCGTCAAGTTGCCATTCGATAACGTCCCGCGTTTTGTCTAAGCGCAGATAAAATTCTTCGCTTCTAACGTAAATAAAACGCACGTCAAAATCGCTGTCCGGGGAAGCGAAGCCCCAAGCTCTGCTGCCGGATTCCACGCAGTGCAGAATTTTTACGTTTTCTCGGGTTTCTATCTCTTTTAATTTTTCTAAAATAATATCTCTCATCGGTATCTCCCGTATTGTCGCAAAAATTTTTCGGCAATAGATTACGTTTTTATTTTACCACACCGCGTAAGTTTTCGTCAATCGGTTTTAGCAAAAAGAGTTGCGAGAATTTTAACGTAAAAAACCGACGAGCGCGCGCAAAAACACACAACCGTCGGCATTAAAACAAAATTACGTCAAAAACTTTTATACTTATAGCTCGGGCGACTCTTCTTCGGGCTGAACGCCGCAGAAAGATTCGTTTTCTTTAAGCATTCCGGCATATTCCGCAATACGCCCTTTACCTTTCGAATTAAGGTCTCTATACGTTTCTATCAAAGCTTTTTCCTGCTTGGAAAGAACGTACGATTTAAGCGGAACGAGCGTGGCGGCGTCGGGGTCCTTTACGTCCGCACCGAGAAGATAATCTATACTTTCATCGAAATAATTTGCCAAACGAATGAGCGTGGCGTAAGAAGCCTGTCTTGTTTCATTCTCGTAGTTGGCAAGAGTATTCTGGTTTATTTGAAGATTTTTCGCGAGTTCGCTTCTTTTAAGCCCCGCGGCAAGGCGCAATTCTTTTAATCTGAACATATTTTTACCTCCTTCGGTATTTGGTTTTCTTTTTGAATTTTTGTAGATATATTGTAAACCATTTTTATTTTTTTTGCAATCAAAAAAACGCGATTTATAAATTTTACGAATATCGGCATTTCGACGATTTTTTCGACTTTGTGCAAACAGCACGATAATATCGTTAAAAACGCCGATAAAGACTACTCAAAAACGCTTGATTTATTTTCAAAGCGGTGGTATACTGAAAATATAAAACAGAATACATTCTTTGGGGCGTGGCGAAATTCCACACCGATAGTTACAGCCTATGAACGCATTTTTGCGCCGAGCGGGTGAAATTCCCGCGCCGACGGTATAGTCCGGATGAGAAAAGAATAGTTTTATTCTTTTGTTCTACGCTCCGTTATTTTAACGGAGTTTTTTGCTTTTTCAGCGGCAGAGCCGCTGATTGAAAGCTTTTGACAAAAGCGACGACGCCCCGAAAAAGGAGCGTTACAATGGACAAAAAACAGTTCGTCGAAGAAGAAAAACAAGTAACCGAGCAGAAAAGCGAAAACGCGGCTCTTAAAAAGCACGAGCAAGGCAAAAAGCGCGGAACGGCTTACACAAGCGCAACCTACATTGCAAAGATAGCTATGCTTGCCGCCGCGGCGATGGGTTTACTTTACATCGAGTTTCCGATTTTCCCTGCGACGGCGTGGCTCAAACTCAACGTGTCGGACTTTCCGGCTCTTATCGCCTCTTTTATGTTCGGTCCTATATCGGGCGTAATCGTGAACGGCGTTAAAGTGGGATTGTGCCTATTGCTCCGCGGAACTTCTACCGGCTTTGTCGGCGATTTATCAAACCTCGTAAGCGGCATCGTTTACGCGCTTGCCGCGGGCGTTATCTACAAAATAAAAAAGGACAAAATCGGCGCGATAATTTCCCTTGTCGCTTCGGGCGCGTTGTTCGTTCTTTCCATGTGGGCTTTCAATCTCTTTGTGCTTTTGCCGTTTTACAACATACCCCAAAGCACCTACCCGGAAGTTATGGCTTGGACGGTTTTATTCAACGTTATAAAAGTCGGCGTTACGGGGCTTGTAACTTTCATAGTGTATAAGTCCGTGCATAAACTGTTCGACAGGTTTTGATTTTTATCTATTAAAAGCCGAAAAGTCGGTCTATAAGTCGATTATCGGCATTTCTTGAAACTTAATAATTTAGAAATTCGAAATAAAAAATCTTAGGGATAATGAATGAAAGCCCTGTAGGAGTTCGATATGATAAACAAATTCTGTAAAACGCCTCTTCACCTTTGCTCCGCAAGACTCTCCGCCGTCGCTATGGGCAGAGAAAAAGCAGACCTCGTAATCAAAAACGCAAAGCTCGTAAACGTATGCACGAAAGAAATTTTATCGGGTTACGACGTAGCGGTAGCCTCAGGCAGAATAGCCGCGCTCGGCAACGTAGATTACGCGATAGGCGAGAAAACGCTCGTTATCGACGGGAGCGGCAAATACCTTGCGCCGGCGTTTATGGACGGGCATATGCATATCGAATCTTCGATGCTAACCGCCGCAAACTACGCCAAAGCCGTAATCCCCCACGGCACTTCCGGCGTCTTTTTCGACCCGCACGAGATATGCAACGTTATCGGCTTAAAAGGCGTGCGCGCCATGCTCGACGACGTTGAAACCACGCCTTTAAAAGGCATGCTCACTACCCCGTCCTGCGTCCCCGCCGTAGCGGGCTTTGAGGACACGGGTTCGGAAATTCACCCCGCGGACGTTGCCGAAACGATGCTTTGGGACGAATGCGTGGGCTTGGGCGAAATGATGAACTTTCCCGGGATAATAAATTCCGACGAACACACGCACGGGATAGTCGACGAAACGCTTAAAAGCGGAAAAATCGTCACGGGGCATTTTTCGATACCCGACACGGGCGCAACGCTCAACGCGTATATCGCTTCGGGCGTGAGATGTTGCCACGAATCGACTACCGAGGCTTCCGCGCTTGAAAAAATGCGGCTCGGAATGTACGCGATGCTCCGCGAAGGCTCGGCTTGGAAAGACTTGCAGGAAGTTGCGAAAGCGATAACCGCGCACGAAGTAGATTCACGCTTCGCCTGCCTCGTTTCCGACGACGCGCACCCGCACACTTTGACCGCCGAAGGACACCTCGACCACATAGTCCGCAGAGCCGTTGAAGAAGGGATAGACCCCGTTACGGCAATTCAAATGGTAACGATAAACGTTGCGCAGTGCTTCCGGCTCGACCATGAATTAGGTTCGGTTGCGCCCGGAAAATGCGCCGATATGGTGCTTTTAACCGACCTTGAAAAGTGCATGGTAGACGAAGTGTTTATCGACGGCGAACTCGTTGCAAAGGGCGGAAAAGCTTTGTTCACAACCAAGAATTACAGCTACCCCGAAGAGATGAAGCACACCGTTCACCTCGCCCCGATTACCGAAAAAGACTTGATTATACCGGCTAAGCATGACGGCGAAAACAAAGTTCACGTTATAGAAGTTATCCCCGGCAGAGTCGGCACGCTCGATAAAATAATTACGATGAACGCCCAAAACGGAGAACTTAAAGCGGACGGCGAAAAAGATATAATGAAAGCTTGCGTTTTCGAACGTCATCATAACACAGGCAACGTCGGTAAAGGCTTTATAAAAGGCTTCGGCATAAAGGACGGCGCGCTCGCCCAGACCGTTGCGCACGACGCACACAACCTTATGGTAGTCGGCACGAACGACGCCGATATGGCGATTGCCGCAAACGCCTTGATTGAATGCGGCGGCGGTATGGTTGCCGTTAAGGGCGGAAAAATTCTCGCGATAGTCAAGCTTCCGGTCGCCGGGCTTATGAGCGAAGAACCGCTCGAAAAAATGGAAGCGGATGTAACCAAGCTTGAAAATGCCTGGAAAGCTCTCGGCTCCGCGCTTCCCTCTCCGTTTATGACTATGGCTATTATCCCGCTTGCGTGCTTGCCGGAAGTAAGATTGACGGACAGAGGCATAGTGGACTGCCGCACGTTCAAATTTTTACCGCTCGTAGAAGATTGAAACTAACGCTTAAAACCCGTAAAAGTCTGCCTATAAGGCGATTATCTTGAAAAACACCGCTCTCGGTTTTATTCCTGAAAGCGGTGTTTTTTTTGAGTTGAAAATGAAAATTGAAAATGCTTTTCGATTAGTCTAACGCGGAAACGAAAGCCGTGACTTCCTTATTGACGGAAGAGCTTAATTCTTCGGGCGTTCCGTCGAAAGTCACCTTGCCGCCCGACAAGAAAAGCACTCTGTCGGAAACCTTTTTCGCAAACTCCATGTCGTGCGTTACGATAAGCAGCGTAAGTCCTTTTTCCTTTAACTCCTTTATTACGCTCACGACCTCGTTCGTCAAAAACGGGTCGAGCGCGGAAGTAGGCTCGTCAAAGCACAAAACTTTGGGGCTTAACGCCATAGCCCTTGCGATGGCAACCCTTTGTTGCTGTCCGCCGGAAAGCTCGTGCGGGTAGAAGTTCTCCTTACCGCTAAGCCCGACTTTTGCCAAAAGTTCGTTTGCGTAAACTTCCGGGTTATCGCAGAGCGGGGCTTTGCCCGCCTTTTTTCTGCTATCGTTCAACAAGGAAAGCGGAAGCGAAACGTTTTTTTGCGCGGTGTATTGCGGAAAGAGGTTGAACGACTGAAACACAAGCCCGAAATTGAGCCTTAAATCTCTCAATTTTTCGTCCGAAATCTTTTTGTCTTTTTCGCCGTCGAAAATAAGCTCGCCGTCGACGAAAATTTTGCCGGAGTCCGCGGGGCTTAAAAAGTTCAAACACCTGAGCGTAGTCGTTTTCCCGCCGCCCGAGCTGCCGATTAGAGATACGACTTCGCCCTTTTTTATTTCGAACGACACGCCTTTCAGCACCTCTGTCGCGCCGAAATTCTTTTTTAAATTTTCTACTTTAAGATACGCCATAATTTACACCTTGAAGTAAGAAAGTTTTTTCTCGATAAAGTTGAAGAGTACGGTGAGAATTCCGACGAATACAAGGTAGAAAACGCCCGCGTACAATAACGTTACGACAATGCTTATAGCATACTGACCCGTAAAGTTTTTTGCTACCCTTATAATCTCGGCAACGGCTATAGTGTTAGCGAGAGAAGTGTCTTTTACGAGCGTTATTATCTCGTTGCTCATAGGCGCAAGTATGCGTTTTATGACTTGCAGAAAAATCACCTTTGAAAAGACCTGCCACTTTGTCATTCCGAGCACCGCGCCCGCTTCGTACTGTCCCTTAGGCACCGATTCTATACCGCCGCGATAAATTTCCGAAAAATAGCACGCGTAATTGACGGCAAACGCAATAATAACGGCAACCATAGGCTCGCGTATCGACGGCAAGCCGATAAGCCCCGGACCGTAATAAACGATTAGAAGCTGAAGCATTAAAGGCGTTCCGCGAATTATCCACACAAAACCTCTGACGAGAATTTTAAGCGGCTTAAATTTTGACATCGAACCGAACGCCACGACAAGTCCCAACGGAAGTGCGAATAAGAGAGTAAGAGCGAAGATTTCAAGCGTTACCGCGAAACCTTCGCAAAGTTGAAATAATATATCGAAAAACATCTCAAACCCTTACTTTGTATAAGCGATAGGCGCGAATATCGTGTAGCCTATAACCAATTCGCCTTTATCTTTGAGAGCCTTGTATGCTCCGTCGGTAGGATAGGCGTAATCGGTCGCTTGCGTGCCGAAACCGTTATACAAAACGTCTTCAAGTCCGTAAGTTGCAGCTATTTTCTTAGCCGTTCCGTCTGCGTAAAGCCCCGCAAGGACATAGTTGAAAACGCCTACGAGGTTGCTACCCTCTTTGAACGCTATGGAATAGAACTCTTCTTCAACTCCCGCGATTTCTACAACCGCAAGTTTATCCTTGTACCCCTCTGCGACATAGTAGTTAGCCATAACGGAGTCAAGTACGCCGTAATCGAACGAACCCGCTTCAACGCCCGTAAAAATATCGAGTTGGCGACTGAGTTGATTTGCCTTAGCTTTGAAAACGTCCGTGATAACGCTTTCGCCCGCGGAAGTCGCTTCTGCGCAACCTTTTTTATCTTTGAACCAATCGGCGGATTTAGCGGCTTCGGCATTATCCTTTTTAACTACCGCGACTTGTTTGTTTTTCATGTACATTCCCGTGAAGTCAAGACCGCCTATCTGCATTTTTCTGTCTTCGTCATAATAGCCGTTATCTCTGTCCTCGGTGTAGGTAAAGCCGTTCCATACGCAATCGATTTTGCCTTGATTGAGTTCTTCTTCCTTTACGTCCCAGTCAATTTCTTTAAACGTAACTTTTACGCCAAGTTTTTCCGAAACGGCTTTTGCAAGGTCAATGTCGAACCCCGTAAGTTCTTTGCTTGAACAACCCGTTGCGAAAAGCGCGGTGCAACCGAGAACTAACGTTAAAAGTAATGCAAGTAATTTTTTCATTTTTAACTCCTCGCCGCTTTTATGTTATCGTTATTTGCGACTCAATTATTTTTACTTTATCGCTTTAATTTGTTAAAGCGATTTTACAACCGTATTATACTTTATCGCTTTAGCGTTGTAAAGTGTTTTAACGCGTTTTTTTTAAATTTTTTTATAAATTTTCTATTGAAAAAAACATTTTTGTGCAACTTAAACAAAAAACATAGACAAATTTACTAAATTTCCTTAAAAAGTATTGTAATTTTTTTAATAGTGTGGTATTATATTATATATAAGAAAGAAGTCCGCGTGATTTTTTTCGGATTAAAGCCTACTGGCAAACTGTATATGATTAAACGGTCGGCGCACCGCAATAGAAAAACGCACAAAAAAAGAAAGAATTCGTCGCTAATTACGTCGAACTCTTTTTTTGTTTTTCAATATATATTCACATATAATACTTCATCGTTTGTTCTATCCAGTAACCGTAGCGGGCGGAAGGACAGAAACGTTCTAACGACTTGAACTTTTTATAAAGCTCAACGCCGTCCGCCGCGTCATGCCAGATATCGGCGTAAATATAATCGAAAGAGCCGTCTTTCAAACTCTCCGCGAACTTAAACGCGTCGGCTTTTATCACCTTTATTTTTTCGGCGATATTTTTCGGGAAAAGCGGTAAGATTTCAGTTTTGAAAAGCGAAACGACCTCTTCGTCGATATCTATGACGGTAACGCTTTCAACCTCTTTTTTGAGGGCGACTTTGAGAGCGTAATAGCCAAGCCCCAAGCCGTAAGTCAAAACCTTTCCGAAAGCTTCGTTGACATAGCGGATTTGCGAATTTATTTCGTTCGGCAAAAGAGTCATCCACTCTCTGCCGTTCTTTTTTATCGCGGGATAGCGATATTCGGTCGGGAAAAAGCCTATGAGCGGCAAAACTTTTCCGTTTATAAAGTATTCGAAGTCGTCGCGAACGAAGCCTTGAAAGGGCGCGTAGGCCATATAAGTAAGCTCCGCATCGCCCGCCTTTTCGCCGTCGAACTTTACGAGCGAAAAATATTCGTCCGCATAGTAATCTTCGACCGAAAGTTCCTTTACGCTCGGCAAAAAATATTCGTTGAAAAACTCTCTGTCAACCCCGTCCGTATCGACTCCGAGGCTTTCGGCAAGAATTAGCGCGAAAGCGTACTCGCGACTAACCCCGCACGCGCTAACCTCTTCGACGGCTTGCTTTTTAACAAGCGTGTCCTCGGCGTTCAAATAATAACTCAAAAGCTTTAAAAACCGCTCGTTGCTCCTCTCGTAAAATTCGCTCGTCATAAAACAATCTCCGTCAGCTTAAAGCCGAGTTGGTCGCAAGAAGTCAGATAATAATCTATGCCGTTTTTATTTATCTTCAAATCGGTGCGGCATTCTTTTCCGTGCAAATGCCCGTACACGACGGCGTTAATATTGTTTACTTCCAAAAGCGAAGTGAAAAGCGAATCTTCGCGGCGCACGTTGAAGGGCGGATAGTGCATCATGACGATAGCTTTGTCGCCTTCTTGGCGGATTTTATTGACTGCGTTCATGCATAGGCGAAGCCGCTCGGTTTCGCGCAAGTAAAGCTTTTTGTCCTCTTGCGTAAACTCGTTCGCGCCCTCGACCGTCCAACCGCGCGTACCCGTTAAAACGAGATTTCCTATGCGCATAGCGTCGTTTTGCAGAACGAAAAAGTTTTCGGGCAGAGCCGCGCGTATGCGGGAAACGCTTTTCCACCAGTAATCGTGATTGCCGCGAATAAAGATTTTTTTGCCCTTTAAGTGCGCGAACGTCGAAAAGTCTTTAATCGCGTCGTCAAGCTGCATAGCCCAGCTTAAATCGCCCGCGATAAGCACTATATCGTCGTCCGTAACCTTTTTTTCCCAGTCCGCCATTATCTTTTCGGCGTGGTCCGTCCAGACGGGTCCGAAAATGTTCATGGGCTTGGGCGCGGTCGTCGACAAATGCAAATCGCTTATCGCAAAAATTCTCATACTTCACCCCTTTGCTCCAAGTAAGCGACAAAGCCGGAAATACCTTCTAAAATGTCCTTAAAAGTCGCTTCGAAGTCGTGCGTGTACCACGGGTCGGGGATATCGCGCGAGGTGGAAGAAAAGTCGAGCAGTCTGTAAATTTTGCCGTAGTTTTTTTCGCCGGCAATTCTTTTTATGCCGTCAACGTTAGAGGTTTCCATTCCTATTATATAGTCGGCTTCGTCGCATTCGCTTTTTGCGAGCTTATGCGCAACATGCGCCGAGCAGTCTATATTCAGCCTATCTAAAATTCGCCTCGTGCCATAATGTACGGGCGAGCCCTCTTCTTCGTCGGAAGTGGCTTTTGAGTCGATAACAAGCTTATAGCCCGCTTTTTTTGCAAAATCCTTGCAAATATATTCCGCCATCGGCGAACGGCAGATATTGCCGTAACAAACGAAAATTACCTTTGTCATTTTTCACTCCTCGCTTTTTTCGATAGTGTACTTATAGAGCGAACTCTTAGGCACGCCGCGCTCTTTGGCAACCTTTTTGATGGCTTCCATTTTGCTTAGCCCCTCGCTAAGATACAGCGCGATATGCTCTTCTACGGGCAGTTCCGAAAGTTCCTTTTTACTCTCGCCGCCCTCTACGAGAATAACGAATTCCCCGCGTTCGTCTATTTCAGGAAAAGACGAAAGAGTAAACTCGTAACGCGTTTCGTGCAGTTTTGTGAGTTCCTTTACGGCTACGGCTTTTCTGTCGCCGAAAGCCTTAAAAAGCCTTGCGACGGTTTTTTCTAAGTCGTGCGGCGCGCAGTAAAAGACGAGCGTGGACGGCAACGCTTCGTAAGAAGCAAGCAAAGCTTCGCATTCGGAATTTTTTTCGGGCAGAAACCCGATGAACGAAAACCTGTCGGTTTTCAGCCCCGAAAGCGTGAGTGCGGGAAGTATCGCGTTAGCCCCGGGAACGAGCGTAAACGGCAGATTTTCCCGTAAAAGAGCTTTGACGAGATATGCGCCCGGGTCGGACAAAAGCGGCGTTCCCGCGTCGGATACGACCGCTACCGTCTTGCCGCTCTTTAGCATGTCGATTATCTTTTCGCTCGCGGCGGCTTCGTTGAACTTTTGATAAGTAACGAGCTGTTTTTTTATGCCGTAATGGTTGAGTAAAGGCAGTGTGTGGCGCGTATCTTCGCAAGCGATAACGTCGGCTTCGTTTAAAACGGAAACTCCGCGGTAAGTCATATCGGCTAAGTTGCCTATCGGGGTGGAAACAAAATATAGCATAAGAAAAATCCTTTTTGGGGCGGCGAAAACGCACTCGCCGCTTTCTTTATATAAAAGTATACCACATTCTTTTTAAACTTGCAATCGGCAAGGCAAGCTAAACAAACAAAAAATGCCTTATCTGCGTTTTTCCCGTCAAACGCCTCTCACTCATGCCCATCGGACGCATAAAGTCGTTTCGGACAAAAAGAAAAGCAGGGCGGAAAAAACCGTTCTGCTTTTCTTCTTCTTTTATTTTTCTCTCAGTTGCCGCTCGAAGAGCTGTCTTTTTCGGGATAAGTGCCGTCTAAATACTTAGTGAAAGCTTCCTTGTCCGTATCGGTCATAACGCCTATCATACGGTTGGACTTCGCCAAGATATGTTCTCTGTCAAGCGTGTTAAGCTCATCTTCGTAATCGCTCATAGCGTCCTTATCCATTTCCTTAGTTTCGTTAAGGTCAACGACGTAAAGGTAACCGTAATACGGGTCGTTGGTGTTGATAAGGAGCATATAGTTGTTTACGAATTCGGGTTTGTACCAGTCGAGAAGCGTGCCGTTCGAATAGTGGTTGAGCTTTTCAACCTTTATCGTATCGGGGTTGGCTATTACCTTGTAACCGTTAGCCGCGTCCACAAGGTCGGCAATGGCTACGCGATAAAGGTAAGTATCGTCGGTGTAATACATATACGCGCCGTCGTTGTACTTATACGTGTAACCCGCAAGGTCCTTATTATAATAAACCTTTATTCTGCCGAAGCTCGCGTCGTCGCCCTTAGCGTTGTAATCGTACTTCATAATGCCGTAGCTTGCGTCGTTATAGAGTATGCAGTTTGGCGCAAGGTATACGGAAGTATCGGCAAACACCGTGGAAGCGGAGCTGCTGCCGTTGTCGAGCCGCGTTCTCGCTTCGTAGTTGGCAACCGCCTTTTTAACGTCAAGCTTGCCGTCGGTAACCGCCGCGGTGAGCGTTGCGGGCTTAACCGCAAAGTAACGGGTTACGGTAACGATGGAAGTATCGACGTAAGTTTCGCTCATGTAGAGGTTTTCGCCGACGTAAGCTCTGAACGCGAACGTAACGCCCGTGGAGCCGATACCTTCGTTGTCGCTGTATTTGCCCGCGCCGTAAAGAACGATTTCGTCCTTGTCGTCCGTAAGCGAGTAACGGTGAACTTCGCTAAAGCTTTCGTCGGAATCGAGAACTTCGTTGTGCGGCTTCTTTTCATAGAACGCGTACTTAGCGGCGTTGTCGGTGGAGAAGACGTAGGAAGAAACGGCTTCGCTTTCGCTTACTTTCTTGCCGTCGTCGTCGTAAGTGATAAGCACGTTCTTATCGTCGGAATTCGTCGTGTAGATTGTGAGGTAAACCTTTTTATCTTCGCCTTCGACGAATCTGAACGGCGTGGAAAGACCTTCGGCGGTAGCGATGACTTTGGTGTCGGTACCGTCGAGGCGGGTTCTCGTGAATTCGGCTACGGTGTTTTGTACTTCGCCTTTCTTGTTGAGTTCGGTCGACGGCGTTACGTAATAAACGTAGTTGCCGAAAATGTAAAAGCCGCTGCCGTTGTCCCTGTAATCGGTGTAAATAAGTTTGGGGATAACTATTTCGCTCTTTACTTTTTCCGTGTCTTTGGTTGCTTTCGCCGCAGTCGCAAGGTCGGCTACTTTAGTGCGAACGAGCGCGCCTTTGACTACTTTGCCGAAAGCGTTGTCGGCGGTCGATTCCTCTTTTCCGTTTATATAATAAACGTAGTCGCCCTTAACGACGGCATAACCGCCGTTATTAGAAACCGTACCCGCTTCGTAATCGGTAACGGTCGATTTCCAGCCGCCCGCGCAAGCCGTCAAAGAAACGAGCATAAGCACGGTAAGAAGTAAACAGATAAGCTTTTTCATGAATTGCTCCTTTAAACGCCTTTTAAAAGGCGCAAAATTTCTTGCTGCACTCAAAGTATAAAGCGGCAACCCCGCACAAGGGTATAAAGGGATACCTTTCCGCATATAAATATTGCAGAATACTTCAAGTACAGTTTATTATATACTATAATCGATAGTTTTTCAAGCGTTTTACCGCTTAATTTTCTTTTATTCGGCACTAAAATATCGATTTTTTATTTTTCTAACCCTTTTTCATGCCGAAATCGGGCTTTTTACTATGTTTTCATCAAGGAGAACGCGAACATGAATTTTATCGAACTTCTCGGCAAAATAGGCGCGGCGGTCGCAAGCGGCGCGTCCCAAAGCGGGAACGCGGGAGAAAACGAAAACGCGAACGCAGCGCAAAGAACGGCGGGGCAGAATTTGTCCGCGGGGCAAAGTATGTCTATGGGGCAAAATGCGCCGACGTATATGGGGCAAGGCGTAGGTATAGGTGCGCCCGGGATAGGCGCGCCCGCGTGGCAAAGCGCGGGAACAAGTCGACAAAGCTCCGGAACGGGGCGGCAAGCCTCGGTTATAGGTCGGCAAGGTATGGGAACAGGTCGCGAAAGCGTGCAAGCAAGTCAAAACGCAGAAGCCGAGCAAAGCAGTGCGGCAACATTTTCCGCCGCCCCGCCCACGTTAAAAACGGGAAAAACCAAGCGAGAAACGGTCGAAGACATGCTCCGCCGCCACGCCGCCCTCTCCCTCAAAATCGACGCCGCCTCGTCGGTAGCAAACGCAGAAACGGCAGCGACAAAAAAGCTCGATTAAAAACGAAAAAGAAAGCGCAACCTCGGCGGGAATTTTTTCCGCCGAGGGCATACGTTTCTTTATGTAAAATACCTATTTAATCGACTTATAGCGCAACTTATTACTCCCACTCTATCGTGGCGACGGGCTTCGGGGAGAGGTCGTAGAGAACTCTGTTTACGTTCTTTACTTCCGACAAGATGCGCGCCGTTATCTTTTCTAAAAGCGAGAATTCGAGCGGTTCGACGGTAGCCGTCATAGCGTCGACGGTGTTTACCGCGCGGATAACGACAAACCATTCAAAGGTCCTTTTGCCGTCTTTCACGCCGGTGGAACGGAAATCGGGAACGACGGTAAAGTACTGCCATACTTTACCCGCAAGACCCGCCGAAGCAAATTCCTCACGCAATATAGCGTCCGACTCGCGGACGGCTTCGAGCCTGTCGCGGGTGATTGCGCCGACGCAACGAACGCCGAGTCCCGGACCGGGGAACGGCTGACGGTCGACCATAGAAGAGGGCAAGCCCAACTCTCTGCCGACTACGCGCACTTCGTCTTTAAATAAAAGTTTGAGCGGTTCGACGAGCCTAAACTGTAAATCTTCGGGAAGCCCGCCGACGTTGTGATGGCTCTTTACTCCGCCCGACTCCAAAATGTCGGGATAAATGGTACCTTGACCTAAAAATTCTATACCTTCGAGCTTTCTCGCCTCTTCTTCGAACACGCGAATAAATTCCGCGCCGATGATTTTGCGTTTCTGTTCGGGGTCTGCAACCCCTTTCAGTTTGTCCAAAAATCTGTCGACCGCGTCGACGTAAACGAGGTTTGCTCCCATTTCCTCACGGAAAACTTTGATAACTTGTTCCGGTTCGCCCTTTCTCAAAAGTCCATGGTTGACGTGAACGCAAGTCAATTGTTTGCCTACGGCTTTAATTAAAAGCGCGGCTACGACCGACGAATCGACTCCGCCGGAAAGCGCAAGCAAAACTTTTTTGTCGCCTATTTCTTCTCTTAACTTGCTAATCTGCTCGTTTATAAAAGCTTGCGCAAGTTCTTTTGTTGTGATTCTCTGCATATCGGCAGGTCTTACGTCTGACATAGTTTTCCCTCCGTATACGCCAGTCTGCGTATACATTTTTTATTATTAGTCGCATGCGCGAAAGGAAATTCGAAATAAACAAAACGGTTTTCCGCGCTTACGGCGCGTTTTCATGTTACCTTATAACTTGCGCTTTGTCAAGGGCTAAGCGGAAAATTTTTCTCTTTTCAATACTTTTATTTTTCACTCGGCAACAAGCCGGCAATGAAAAAAAACTTTGCATGTTAGCTGAGACTAAAAAAAATTTATGAATATGAATTTTCAATCACATTTTTGCTTGACAATCAAAAACAATAGTGATATTATAAACGCGAAATTGAAATAAGTTTCATATTGTTCGTACTTGCGAGCATAACATAAATACGGAGGAATGAAAATGCCAATAGTGCTTGCTCCGACGAATACGCCGCTCAAAGTGGTGCGTATCGCGGCGGACGAAACGACGAAAAAACATCTTGAAAACTTAGGAATAACGATAGACGGAGAAATAACCGTACTTTCTTCGAGCGGCGGCACGGTTGTCTGCAAAATAAAAGACGGCAGACTTGCGCTCGACAGCAATCTCTCGACGAAAATTTTCGTTTCCTGACAAAAATAACTTTGTAAAATAATTTAGGAGATAAATATGGAAAAAACACTTGACAACTTCGTCATCGGCGAGCAGGGCATTGTCAAAGCCGTCGGCGGTGAAGGAAAAATCAGACATCGTTTGTTCGATATGGGTATCACCCCGGGTGCGGAAATAATGCTTCGCAAAAAAGCCCCGCTCGGCGACCCCATTCAAGTAACCGTCAGAGGTTACGAACTCACGCTTCGTCACACGGAAGCGGCTTGCGTTAATATGGAGGTTGTAAAATGAAACATTTTGCATTAGCGGGCAACCCTAACTGCGGTAAAACGACCCTCTTCAATTCGCTCACCGGTTCCACGGCGCACGTCGGCAACTGGCCGGGCGTAACGGTAGATAAGCGCGACGGCGTTTACAAAAAATGCGCCGAACACGTAGCTATCGTCGACTTGCCGGGTATCTACTCGCTCGCTCCGTACACTCCGGAAGAAATGATTGCGAGAAACTACATCATCGACGAAAAGCCCGACTGCGTTATCAATATCGTAGACGCAACCAACCTCGAACGTAACCTTTATCTCACTACGCAGATTCTCGAAATAGACGTCCCCGTAGTAGTAGCTTTGAACATGATGGACGCCGTAGACAAAGCCGGCGACAAAATCGACGCGAAAGAACTTGAAAAACGCCTCGGCGTTCCCGTTGTACCCGTCTCCGCTCTAAAGGAAAAAGGGCTTGACGAGCTTATGACCAAAGCTTACAACGAAAGCAAGAAAAAACGCACGGGCTTCACCGTTCTCGAAAACACGCCCGTCGCTCATCTCATCGCGGACATTACGACCGCTCTTAAAGGTCAGAACGTAGAAAACCCCCTCTTCCATGCCATAAAACTCGTTGAGAACGATAAGTACGAAATCGAAGAGCACAAGGAACTCGTTAAAACCGTAGAAGAATTCAAAAAGACTTTTAACGACGCTACTTTCGGCGACGACTTCTCGGCTTTAATCGCGGACGGAAGATACAAATACATATCCAAAAATTTCGCTTCCGTTTTGACGCATAAGAACAAAGACAAGTTCAAGATGACGACGAGCGATAAAGTAGATAAGGTTCTTACCCACAGAATTTGGGGTATTCCTATCTTCCTCGTAGTACTCTTCCTTATCTTCCACCTGACCTTCTCCGAAAACCTCTTCTATCTCAACGGCTTCACCGAAAACCAGGCTTGGATGCCTTCCCTTTCCGACAACGAAGCGTTCCTTGAAAAAGACGAAGACGGCAACATAGTCTATGAAGAAGACGACGACGGCAACCCCGCTCTCGAATACCTCATGGACGACGACGGCAACTACGTCACCACCGAGAGCGAAGGCGTAACCCTCAACGAAGACGGCGAAACCTACGCGGTTGACGGCGAAGACGGCGAATTTTACGCCGACGACAACGGATACCTCGGCAGCAAAATCCCCGTACTCAACTACGGCGGAAGATGGCTTGCCACTATCTACGACGGAACGCTTTATTCACCGGGCGTAGTAATCAACAACATTTGGAACGACATGATTGTCGGCGACCTCTTCGGGCTCGTTAAAACGGGCGTCGAAAACCTTAAACTCGCCGATTGGGCAACAGGACTTATTAACGACGGTATCATCGAAGGTTTAGCAGCGGTGCTTTCATTCTTGCCGCCTATCCTCGTACTCTTCCTCTTTTTCTCTATCCTCGAAGACTCGGGCTACATGGCTCGTATCGCGTTCATTCTCGACAGAATGTTCAGAAAATTCGGTCTTTCGGGCAGAGCCTTTATGCCTATGATTATGGGCTTCGGTTGCTCCGTTCCCGCAATGATTAACACGAGAACTCTTGCCGACGAAAAGGAAAGAACGGCGACCATCCGCGTTATACCTTTCTTCTCTTGCGGAGCTAAGCTCCCGATACTTACCGCCGTTGCGGGCGCGCTCGTACTCGGCACTTCGCTTAACGCCGACATCATCACTTACTCAATGTACCTCCTCGGTATCGTAACGGCAATCGTCACGGTACTGCTTATGAGAAACACTTCCTTGAAGGGCGAAACTCCTCCGTTCATCATGGAGCTTCCCGCTTACCACCTCCCGCAGTTCAAGAACCTTATGGCTCACCTCTGGGATAAGACTAAGCACTTCGTAAAGAAAGCGTTCACTATCATTCTTGCTTCCACTATCGTTATTTGGGTACTCACCCACTTCGACTTCAGCTGGCACCTCTTAGCCGACGAAGCTATCAACGATTCCATTCTCGCAAGCATATCTAAACTCGTTCAGCCGCTCTTCACGCCGCTCGGATTCGGTAGTCAGCTCGGCGAATACGGTTGGGTATTCGTTCTTGCCGCGGTTTCGGGTCTTATCGCAAAGGAAAACGTTATTTCCACTTTCGGTACACTCGCCGCTTGTCTTACCGCTATCCCCGCCGTTGCGGATAAAATCGGTCTTGCAAACATTTCGAGCGAAGCGGGTATCGGCGCGGTAAAAGCTATGATAGCCGCTACGGGTATCACGGCACCCGCACTTATTTCCTTCATCGCCTTCAACATGACGACTATCCCGTGCTTTGCGGCAGTCGCTACGGCAAAAGCCGAATTGCAGGATAAAAAGCGTTATCAATGGACGCTTCTCTTCTGGATTGCTACCTCTTATATCGTAGCCGCTATGGTTTACACTATCGGCTCCGCTTGGTGGACGGCGTTCATCTGGGCTGCGGTAATCGCGGTAGTCGTTGCTATCATCGTAATGCGCAACAAAGCGAAAGAAGCTAAAGGAGCGTAAAAAATGGGCTGGAAGGAAATTGTTCTGATAGTCGCTTGCGTTGCGGTAGTCGCAGCCGTCGCGATAACTTCTTACATAAGAAAGAAGCAGGGCAAATGCTCCGGCGATTGCGGCGGGGATTGCAGTCATTGCTCTCACTGCGCTCACGCAAACAAAGACAAAAAGAAAAAATAAATTTCGTAAAGTTCTCCGCCCTCACCTTTTAGGCTGGGCGGAGAAAAACGAATATAGGCAGGATTTTATGACGGAGTTAATTATAAGCGGATTATCCGTAGCGACGTACGTAGTCGCAACCGGCTACGTCAAAAAGAAGCTACTAAAACTTGCAAAGGTAAAAAACAATGACTAAGATAACTTTAAAGATAGACGGGATGATGTGCGGAATGTGCGAAACCCACGTTAACGACGTTATCCGCAAAAACTTTAACGTAAAAAAAGTCAATTCGTCGCACGCAAAAGGCACGACGGAGATAATAACCGAAGCAGACATACCGGACGAAAAAATCAACGAAGTTATGTCACCCACCGGTTACAGGGTTCTCTCTATAAAAAGAGAGCCGTACGAAAAAAAAGGTTTCTTCTCTCTTTTCAAAAAGTAAGCCGTTTGAAAAGAAATTCGAGGTTGCTTAAAGTATCTACCTTTACTAAGCAACCTCTTTTTTATAGTTGTTTATTTCTTTTTTTATTGCGATAATCGCCTTATAGCGCGGCTTTTTGTGATAAACGCCATAGTTCGTCGATAAGCTACCTTTTAAAAATAATCACATCGTAGCTGTCGCCGTCGTCTCCGCTTCCGCCGCCGTGGATGAACAAATTTTTAAATAAGAATATCATTACTATAACAAAACCCGCGCCGGGTACGGTGAACAAAAACCAGGTTGCAACGTTCATTCCGCCTTCTTGCTCGAACGTCAAAAGCACAAAGCCGAGCGTTGCTATTTGCAATATAAGCGGTCCGAAAAAGCTTGCTAAGATAAGAAGCATTACGACAACGCTTTTCGTTTCCGCTTCGGCAGAACCCGCCCCGATTTTTGCAGAAATTTGCTCGCCTAAGCCGATAAAGGAAGTACCGGCATACGAAAGAGACAAAGCGAAAACAACGCCGAGGATTATTATGATAATTCGACAAACAAGACGACATTTATCGGTGTTTACTATCAGCGCAACCGCGGCAAGTATGCCTTCGAGCGCAAAAATGCCCACATAAATTATCGGCACATACAAAATTACTTTTTCCAAAATCGCATCCGACCAAGCGGGCAAATTCAATGACGGCATGTTGACTTTCTGCTTAAAATAGTCGCGCCCGAGCCATATCAAAACGCAAAGAAATATAACGATAAGCGCGGCAATCGAAAGCTTTATTGCTTGTTGAACGGGGTGCAGCCTCTTTTCCCTTTTGTCCTTAACAATGTCATTCGTATTTTTTCTTATAGTTCTCACAGTTTCCTCCGGCTTAAAATTACTTAATAACGCAATTATTATATCACAGTATAATTCTGCTGTCAACGATATTTTCGTCTTTTGCGCCGTTTTGCGGTTTTGTTATATAAAAATCTTTCGTTTTGTTGATAGTCTTTTTCTCCCGCCGATTTTAAGATTCCGCCCTGTCTTTTTTTGAGGACGGAATCTTTTTGTTTTGTCATTTATTTGATTTTTTCCCGATAATCGCCTTATAGCGCGACTTTTTATCGCTTTTCCGTTTCGTCTGTCGAAAATTCTTCCTCGGAATAATACTCCGATAAATCGGCTTCGGAAGCGTTGGTTTCGTCTATCATGTCGTCAAAACCCGTGAGAGCCGCAAACGACGAAAACTGAGCGGCGCGGATTTCGCGCGACATTCTTTTGTGATGCTTTGGCTCGTAATGAGGTAAATTTATTATATATTTGTACCTGTCGTTCATGCTTTATGCCCTCCGATTTGCCCGTTTCGCGAAATGCTCGTCGCACCCTCTTCTAAATTCATACCCTTGACGACGGCGTTTTTTCCGTACTTTTTTTGAATAGCAAGCACGGTTTCCTGCCGCGCGCGTTCTTTTTCAAGCTTTTTTTCGAGTTCGAGGCGGCTTTTTTCTTCCTTCGTCACGTCGGTAAACATATCGAGCTGCTCTATTGCAGACTGCTCCGTTTTTGGCACATCGGTTTCTTTAAGCACCTTTTCCGCAACGACGTAAATTTTCCTTACGGTAAGCTTTTTGTTGCAAATCCTCTCGAAAAGGCGCGTTATTCCTTCTAAAATCAGCGTTCCCGCCGAAGTGTAAAACGGTAAATTCTCCGTTCCGTGCGCGGGTTTGGGCGTAACTCTGCCGTATTTGTCGGTCACGACCGCGCCGGCGTAACGGTCCCCGAACATGTTTTCCACGTCGTAAACAAGCGTCAAAACGAGTTGTTTTGTTACAAGTCCCTTTCGCACGAGGTCGAGCGTTAAAAGCTCGGTCATCTCCTTTACAATGAGTTTAGCCTTTTCGTAAGGGTACGGCGCGCTAAGCACTTGTCCGGAAGAAATCGAGTTGTTTTCGGGCTTATAGGCGCGGATATCTTTAATTTCGGTCGGTTCCCAGCCCCATGCATGGTCAATCAAAAGTTCCGCATTCACGCCGAAAAGGTCGTAAAGCGCGTCCTCGGCATAAGTCGATTTGAGTGCGATATCACCCATTGTGTACATTGCTTTAACGGCAAGCTTTTCCGCCGTCCCCTTGCCGACGCGCCAAAAATCGGTAATCGGGCGGTGGTCCCATAGCTTTTCGCGGTAAGAAGTTTCGTTCAGCTCGGCGATTCGCACGCCGTTCTCGTCCGCTTCGATATGTTTCGCCCCGATATCGAGCGCGATTTTTGCAAGGTAAAGGTTGGTGCCGATGCCCGCGGTCGCGGTTATGCCCGTTTCGCTAAGCACGGCTTTAATCATTCGCATTGCAAGTTCGTGCGCGCTCGTTTTGTAAAGCGAAAAATAGTTAGTCACATCCATAAAAACTTCGTCGACGGAATAAACGACGATATCTTCCGCCGCAACGAATTTTTTGTAAATTTCGTAAACGCGGGTGCTGACGGACATGTATTCAGCCATTCGCGGCGGCGCGACGACGAGGTCGAGCATAAGCGTTTCGTCTTTGTTAAATTCGCTCAAAAAAATCGTCGAACCCGAAAAATCACGGTTGCCGAGGGCTTTTTTGCGCGTTGCGTTTATCTCTGCGATTTTTTGTTTTACTTCAAAAAGCCTTGCGCGCCCGGGGATGCCGAAAGTTTTTAGCGCGGGCGACACGGCAAGGCAAATTGTTTTATCCGTCCGCGTTTCGTCCGCCACGACGAGGAATGCGTCAAGCGTATTGAGCGACCGCGACACGCATTCGACCGAAGCGTAAAAGGATTTTAAATCGATTGCGATATAAGTTTTCATTTCTTCCGGTCTGCGTTTTACAAGTCCGTCCGTTTGAAAAGTGCCGCTATAAGCGTTTAAATCGCCCTTTTTATTGATTTTAGCATCTGCTTGCGCAGTCGCACTGTCGGCTATTTTTTCGTCGTTTTCACCTTTTAAAGAAGCCTCGGTAGCCGTCGTCAAAGATTTATTAAGTTTTTCTTTTTCTCGTTTGTCCATATGTCGCTCCTTTAAAAATTTTCTTATTCTTAACTCGTTTTGTAGCTTCAAACGGCATTCGGTTTGGTTTAACGCTTTTACGTTATTATCCGCAAAAACCGCTGCTTTAATCCAAAGCCTTAATTTCAACGCTAATTCAATCGCTAATTTAAGTATACCATTCCCGCGCCATAATGTCGAGCGTTTTTAGCGTATTCTTTTGCACTAAACATACGGCAAGAAATTTGACAAAGAGCTATAAATAAAAATTTTTTCGACAAATTTCGCAAAACGATTAAAATTTAGTTGATATTTTGAT
>DHMS01000029.1:3589-73730 GCA_002405915.1 Christensenella sp. UBA4636 | reverse complement strand
TAAAAGTCAAAGACTACGCTCGTTCGACTACCGACAGAAATTAACTCTAAGTCCTCGTATAAGTCGATTAAACGCTATTTTATAGTTTCACCCCCGCCGCGTTTCCCGCGGCGGGGCATTATATCGACAACATAAATTCTCAAAATATTAGGCAAAAAACTTGACAATAACAGAATATAAATATATAATAATCAAGTAAAATTCAATGCGGGTGTAGTACATCGGTAGTATGCGAGCTTCCCAAGCTTGAGAGGTGGGTCCGACTCCCATCATCCGCTCCATTTTTAACAAAAAATAGCAGATTTGGCACTGTTCTATGTATTAGAACAGTGTTTTTCGTTGTAAAACTGCTACTTTTTTAGTTCGTTTATCGTGTTAACCGATACAAAACTCAAAAAAACGGGTCGTTTTTGGGGCAGTAAAAAGCTTAATTTTTCCGCATATAATCAAGCATTTTGGCTTGTTGTTGCTGAAAATTCATTGAAAAATGAGTGTAAACCGTGCGCGTTATTTTGCCTCGTTTGCTCTCCACGCCTTCGAAGTCGTGACCAGCCCACGTCGTGACGAGTTCCGGGTTGACTCCGCACTCTTTGGCGCGGGAAATAAAGGTGTGCCTCAGTTCGTGCAAGTGGTGACCTTCGACGTAGCGCGAAAAGCGGTTCGATACCGTTACCGCGCGGCAGTCCTCGAACACAAGGTCCTTCTTCTTCGGAAGAGCTTCAAGCACCGGCTTCAAGTACGGGAATATCGGCACCACCCGGAATACTTCCCCTTGATTGCCTTTGAGCTTTGCGCACGGTATCGCAATAGTGTTTGCTTCGAAGTCGATATAGGAAAGGCGAAGCCGCAAGACTTCCGCAGCTCTCGCCCCGGAGAAAAGCATAATCTTGTAAATGAGTTCGTACTTGCTTCCTTTAATGCGTTCAAGCAAGGTTTTCTCTTCTTCGAGCGTGAGCGCGGTACCGTTCTTGCGGCGGTGCGTCGGGAACTCTACGAACTGCGACGGGTCTTTTGCGAGATAGTCGTTCGCCAACGCTTGCCGGAACACTAACCGGCACACCGTGCGCACGTCCTCAATCGTTCTGCCCTTGCCGGCAGTGTAAAGCTTGTTGACCACTCCTTGCACGTCGAACGACGTTATGTCCTCGAGCTTCTTCTTCCCGAACGCCGGTTCTATGTAAAGCCGATATACGCTTTCGTACTTTTCAAAGCTTGCCGCTTTAATGAGCGGTCGCTTCTGAGCAAAGACTTTCGCCGCAAAAGCCGCAAACGTATACTTCTGCCCGGGCGTGCGCTTCGGCGGTGGGGGAGAAGCTACCGTTTGCTTAGCTCCGCATTCCGCCGCTTTAAGGCTGAATATAAACGCGCGATATTTTTTGATTGCCTCTGCCTGGATGGCGGAGGTAAAGCTTTTGTCGTATCCGTCCTTTCTGTATCGGACTTCGTAAAGCCCGTCACTACGGCGGCGGAATTTTCCGTCTTTTAGTTTTGGCATTGCAGATAGCTCCTTGTTAGTGAAGAATGTAGAAACGTCTCTGCAAACACCCTCCGGTTGTTTTTCGTCCGTGCCGGCGAACTTGCCTTCTCTTTTCAGCTCGTCCCGCCGTAGCTCGTCCTCAATGATTGCCATCGCCATCGATACAATAGTATCAAGCCGATTCTTAAGTGTTACGTCCATACTTTTTTTAACTCCTTCCGTTTGATATAAAAATTATACCAAACTTTACGGCGTTTGTGTAAAATCGGCTCAAAAACGGCGATTTTAAGTTTTTTGCTATACAAAAAACTTAACTTTTTTGACCGCGCCCGCGCCTTCGCGTGCGCCCGCGCGACTTCTGTACGCTCTCCTTCGACCACCTCCCGGAAAGATTTTTTATTTATTTAACAAAAATAGTTGACAATATGTGATTTATCGCATATAATATAAACGTAAACAAGCAAAGGAAGAAAAACATGCACTTCGAAGCAATATTTTATCAAAAGGAAGACGGGACGGAACCGGCAAAAGATTTTTTGCTCGGATTAGACAAACCTATGCGGGCAAAGATGCTTAGAGCGATTGTTATGCTGCAAGACCTGGGGTACGATTTGAGAGAACCGTATTCAAAGCCGATAGGCGACGGTATATTTGAACTTCGCGCAAGAGCCGGCACTAATATATCGAGGGTTTTGTACTTCTTTGTCGTGGGGCAGAGAGCCGTTTTGACTAACGGCTTTATAAAAAAGACTCAAAAAACGCCCGAGAAAGAAATCGAACTCGCGAAAAAATATAGAAAAGACTATTTATTACGGAGGGATGAAAATGGAAAAAAGTAAAAACAACGTTTCAAGTTTCAATGATTTTTTAGAAGAGCAACTCAAAGACCCTGAACTTAAAGCAGAGTATGACGCGCTCGAACCTGAGTTCGTTATTATGGAAGCCATTATGAAAGCTCGTATCGAAACGGGCTTGACTCAAAAAGAGCTTTCAGAAAAGACCGGTATATCGCAAGCCGATATAAGCCGCCTCGAACACGGAACGGCAAACCCGTCTATAAAAACTCTTCAGAGAATCGCAACCGCACTTGACAGAAAGCTTTCAATTCAGTTTATCTGACAACCAACTGCAAAAAAAATAAGAACTTCGCTTCGGCGGGGTTCTTTTTTTTGCGTGGCGTATACTTACGTATATGTTCAAACCGTACTATGTGCGTTGCACATAACTATTTTATTTCCCCGGTGTCGGTCGCACCGTTCTGGCGGGCGACAAGCTGACGGATTGTCTCCTTTATGGCTTCTTGCGCGCTCGGCGTAAGTTCCCGGTATAGGCTCAAAAGCTCCTCGCTGTCCTTGTCCGCCGGCGATTCTCTTTTTACCACGCCGAAGTCGTCCTCGCGCCCTAAAAGGTAATCTATTGATACGTCGAAATAGTCGGCGATTTTTTTTAATGTGTCAAAATTGGGTTCGCTTCGTCCTTTTTCCCATTCGCAAATAGCGTTTGCCGAAAGATTCAAATATGCTGCGAGCTGCTTTTGTGTTAGCTTGTTTTCTTTTCTTAAAGTACTAATTTTATCGCTAAACATGATTTTATAACCCCTTTTTTAAAAATTATACAGAAAATTTGTGTTTTTGTCTTGACAACACAGAAAATCTGTGTTATATTACCGATATAAACACAGTAACGCTGTGTTTGCAAAGGTAGGGATAAAAATGTCAAACGAAAAGAAAAGGGCGCAGAACGCGCCACACAAGGGCAAGTACCACTTTGAAGCGGCAAAGGTTGAGAGCAAAAAAGTACACTCGACGCCGGAAGCCGTTTACGACCTGGCGTCTTTTTTGATGAACGAACTTAAAGACGTCATTGTCAATCCGGACGCTTACGACCTACGTAGCAGCGAACAGCAATTCATTTTTCAAACGCTGTACGGCTTAGGCGAAATCAAAGCGATTTTCAAGTATCGCATACCGACGGAGCAACGCAAGGGGCTTTTAGAGCCGCGGGAGGTGAGAATATGAGAAGCTTTCGCGATTACGTTATAGCTAACCTTGACAAGCTTTTTCAAGTCGCGTTTTGCGACAGCGATTTCTGCAAGCGTTGCAGCCGGCGGAAGGAGTGCGAGAAGCTTTGCTGTTCGCCAAAGGGCGCGGCAAGCATTCCGGAATCTTGGTGCGAGCAGACCGTTCACGAGGCACTCGACAGACCTGTCGGGTCCGACCCGGCGTTCCTCGCTTACATAAACGGCATTATAGGGGAGGTTGACAGATAATGAACACAACATTCAGGCAATACATGGCGAATTGTATTGAGGAGTTCTGGACGGAGGACGGCGTAGACGAGGAAGTTTGCAAGCACTGTAAAAACTATGCGACGTGCGCCGCGCTGGCGAAGGAAAACAAGGCGTTGCCGACGTCCGAGTGCAAGAGAGCCTTAGCCGAACTGCTTGACAGTCCGATAGATTCGGACCCGGGGCTTTTTGAGCTTTTGAACGAAGGTTTGGAGGTGTTGCAATGAGAGCGGCGCAAGCTACGTCTAAAATGACGATTGTACAGTTTTTAAAAGCAAACCCGCAAGTTTCGCCGCTCGTTCGGATATCGGACGAACAGCTCGAAATAGTTTCTAAGATAGACTTAGGCAAGCTTTCCGCGGCAATCACAAAGAGTGGCTTTTTGAAGTCTCGTGGTTCGTTCAATTGGCTGATAACGCACTACGACGGCATAATCGCCGGTTGCTATTGCGATTGGAAGAGGTACGAAAGACCGAAAAAGAAAGAAAGCCGAGGAATAGGCTCGATTATCGAGGGCAACACGATAAAATCAAAAGAATTTGCCCTTGTCCATACATATACGAAAGAAGAAATCAATTCTTTTGACGATATCGAAACCGCAGAATTTTAACAACAAACATTCTTATTTACACTTATTCATATCTTTTTTCCTTAGGTACCGAACGGCGGGGCGACCTGTCGTTCGGAAACGGAAAGAGCGCAGACCGTGCGAGAAACGGCGGAGGTTCACTCCGTTCGGTGGCTTAGGACAGTGAAAAGCCGAGAGAGCCGAACGGGCTAAAAAAGCGTCAAAAGCGCAGACGAAAGTAGGGTGCGCAAAACAGCTTCAACCGAACCGAAAGGTTCGTTTGACAATTTCCCCTACGGCGGCTCGGGTTAAAAGCCGGGTCCGCTATGCGGGGCAAAAAAGATATTATTCGGGCGTAGCTCGATGATAAATACATTTAAAGGAGTAGTGGTCATGAAAAAAAGTTGGATAAAGATACTTGTTATCGCGGCATGCGTTATAACGATTCTTGCTTCCACAACTTCGGCGATTGCTAACGTCAAGAACCTTTTCAACAAAAAGGACGACAACACGACGACGCCGGACGAAAGCACGAAGACTCAAGCGGTTCTTATCGACTATAGCCTCGTCGCTTAACTCTCACCGAGCCGGGAGCCGTTCTAACTATCTCATCGGTTCCCGGCAAACATTTTAATCTTATGGAAACTACAAAGTATTCGTTTGAGCTTTTATACGAGCTTATAACAAGCATATTCTCGCAGTTCCCGGCGGTCCTCGAAGCCTTTGCTTCTCTTCCGCTCGTGGTTCAGCAAATTGTTTTAACGGTCGGCGTAATTCTCGCCGTCAACATTATAATCGCCGTGGGGCAAGGCGTAGTAAAGCTTGCTAAGCTCTGGGCGGAACGACATTGAAAATTTTAAGGAGTTATTTATGAAAAGAATATTAAGAATAATCGCATGTTTTGCTTTAATAGCGGTCGTAGGCGTAGGCGCGTGCTTCGCCGTAAGCTGCAAAGGAAACAATTCGGCAGACGATAAAGCCGACAACTCTCTTATAATCGCCCCGGGCGAAGTTCAAGGCGATATGATTAGCCTTTTAACGCAAGGACCGAGCGGTAACACTTCGGAATATACTCTTACCGTTGTGTTAAACGCCGACTGCCCCGACAATATGAAGGCTATAAATTGGTCCATTGCGTGGAAGAACGCTTCTTCAACATGGGCGACGGGTAAGGTCGTAACCGATTACGTTACGGTAACGCCTACGTCAGACGGAGCTTTGACGGCAAAGGTTAAAAAGCTTGCTGCTTTCGGCGAGCAAGTAATCGTAACGGCAACGTCGCGCGTTGTGTCTTCTCTTAAAGCTACCGCTACCATCGATTGCGCGAAACGTCTCTCTAACATCAAATCAAATAACAGCAATCGAATTGAGTTGTGTGTAAACGATAAGCTTAACGGCTTATGCTTTTCTTCGTTTGATAAGCGTTTCAGCTTTAATTTCGACGTCGGTACTATAGCTACCACACCAAAAGAAAGTTCGATAAGTTATAAATTAACAGGTGATGAAGGTCTTTCTTACATCAATCAGCAAATTATAAACTTAATGGCAGAATTTGGTTTGTCGACCCAAAAATATTCTTTTAACGCCGGTAAACTTTTTGATGAAAATCAAATGTTCCGCCTAATCAATTTATTTACTTATCCGGCTGATGACCCCGATTTTCCAAACTCCGCCGCTTTCAAAGCTTGCTGCAATCAGTTTGTAGAATTGATGCAATCGGAAGCGGGTACTTATATGATAAATGTTTCTATATCAACCTACTATGATAACAAACTCATAAACACTGTTTCCGATGATTTCAGTTGCGAATTTAACTCGTCTAAATTTACGCCTTACAACCTCGTTACAAGCGTATCGTTTGCAGACGGATCTGTAATATTCTAAGGAGCGCGGGACATGAGAAAGGTGCCGACGATAGTTATAATTGCGCTGATAGTGCTTGTAGCATTAAACTTTATAGTCGGCAGCATTCCGAAGCCCGGGGAGAACCCGAACGACTCTTCGGGCGGGAGTCAGCCGACGGACATCGAGTTCGTAGACCCGAAAATAATTTTTTAAGGAGGAAGTCATGAAAAAGCTTTTGCGTTCGGTGATTGTCATATTCTGCATAATGTTTTTGACGGTTAACCTCGTTGTCGCCATAAACAAAAACACCGGCGACGTTAAGCCCGGGACAAGCTCGCCCTCGAGCATAAGCGATTCGTCTTCCTCGCACCCGTCCTCTTCGTCGGATTCGAGTTCAAGCTCTTCGTCGTCTTCGAGCTCGTCGAGTTCAAGCTCTTCGAGTTCGTCGTCGAAAGGCGTAGACTTGCCGTCAATCCCTATAAGCGATATAACGAGAGGTTAAAATGCTTTTTATCATAGTGGTGCTTGTGGGGTTTATGCTTGTATCGGGGCTTTTCGCTAAGATAGCGGGAGCGGGCATAATATCGGCGTTGAACGGCATATCGCCGTACTTGACGGTCGGCGTATTTATTCTTTTACTTTGGCTCGTAGCTCGCGCCATAAAGCGGAGGAGAAAATGATTACATACAACAAAAAACTTGCAATATTCCTGAGCGTTATGCTCGCTCTTGTATCAATCTCCGTATTAGCCTTATCGGGCTTTTTCCGTCCGATAAGGCTTGAAGCGCATGCCGACGAAGCAAGCGACGCTATCAACTCAATGTTCCGTATAGACGGCACAAAAACGAACTTCCTTCAAGGCAACGACGACGTCATGTTCTCAAGCTACGTCGACCTCGATATGCACCTCGTATCGGACGACGACGAGAACGAGGACTCTGAATATTTTACTATGACGTTCGAGTTGGGGCTTAAAAACACCGAGCTATACTGGTTGCGTAGCGGCGCGATAAGCGAGTTTTACTTCGACTTTTACCGCTTAAACGAAGACGAGCAAAGCGTTGCTTCCGGTTGTACACTTTTAAGCCGTACAATGTTTTACGCAAACCGTTATGAGTTTGCGACCCGTCATCAAGAAAGTGTAAAAAACAAGTACACCGTTTTAGCGAGCAAGGACTACGTTTACTCCGACGCAGAGTTTTCAATCGACCCGTCGCAAGAATTTCGGGAAAACAGCGGTTCGAATATCGCTTACTACTTAGGCGAACAGTATAACAAGTGGAAAGTGAAAAGCAGTCGTAAACCAACGCCGTTTGATTTACTGGGGTGCGGCTTAACTTGGACTAATATGCAAAGCACGCCGACCATTTTTTACAAGATAAAAGTCACCGACCCGGACGCGAAATATTTTTGCCGTTTCAATTACAAGGTCGCCGATTGGGCTTTCGATAACGGCTTTTTAGGAATCGGTTCGAAGTATTACGAAAAGGAAGTAATTTTCGGCGGTTCTCCGACGAATAACGCCGCAACGAACGGCGGAACGGTTCAATCCCCGGCGGCTTCGCCCGCGTCGATTTTAAAGGACTTGAGAACGTCCGGCGCGCTTAACGACAAGTTCAACGATAAGCAGCTTGAACGCGCTAACGAAATTCTCGACGGAGTGACGTATAAAACGGTTACCGTGCAGAGACTTGTAGAAATCCCCGGCACGCCGTTCGCGACCACTAAGCGCGACGTCGTTCGCGTTCCTATTCGAAGCGACGGACTTTTCTATGAAACGGTTTGCGCCGCGCTCGGCGAAACGTCGCTTGCCGTTCTCGAATCGTATCCGAAAAGTATGTTAAAGCTCACGGACGACGGAACGTACAAAGTCGACTACAATGCCGCGGCGTGGTTTCAAGCGACCAACGCGGACGGCAAAAAGCTCAATATGTTCCTCGATATAAACTCAAGCTATTACGACTACTACAACACGCAGACGATAAACACGGCGACCGACGGCAAAAACAACGCCATAATGTCGCCCGGCATGCTCGAGTTCTTCCTTAACGAGATAAAAAAGAAGTACCCCGTTTTAGAGGGGTACGGCAATCAAAACTTATACGGTTACTGGGGCTTTTTCGCTATCCCCGGGACGTACACGTTAGACGACGCTTTCAAAGCTCTTTTCGGCGTAGCTACGCAGTACGAAGGAGTTGCAAGCTACTTTCGTTACGACTGTCAGATTACCGCGGCGGCATACAACCGACTCTTGAGCGATTATGACTACAACTGGCTTGCGAAAGCTTGGAACGGCGCGGGGTCGCTTGTAGACGGGTTCGACGCAACTTATTACATGATTTACATGGACAAGAGCGGCAGAGGCGCGGTTTCGGACAACGGCACCACTGACCCGGATAACACGGGCGGGCTTACGATAAACACGGCGCAAGAGGTTGTTTCTAACGTCATAGACTTCTTCAAAGGTTTAGCCGGTAATCCGGCAATCTGGGTTATTGTTATAGCCGTCGTCGTTGTAATCGTTTTCTTTGGTAATTCAAAGGGAGGCAAGAAGAGAAAATGAAAAAGATACTTTTAGCTTTCGTTCTCGCTCTTAGCGTCGGTTTAAGCGTGTTTGCGTTCTTCCCCGCCGCTACCGTCAAGCAAGCTTCGGCTGAGGAAACGACCGAAACGGCGCAAACGTTTGTGCTTGAAATGGGCTACTACAAGCTTGCCGAGGGTGATAAATACACTTGGGTGAGCGAGTTCGTAGAAGTCGAGCTCGGCGTAGAACAGCAATACACGCGCGTTCCGGTAAGCTTTAAAAACGGAGATACTTATTACGAGTTCAAAGGCTGGCGTTGCCGTGAAACGGGCAAGCTTATGTCCGCACCGTTGACGCTACTGTATGACGCGGTGCCGGAAAACAAGGCTTTTACCGCCGAGTACGATATTTTGGACTTGCTGTATAGAACGGTGACGTTCGTAACTCCCGCCGGGCTTGTGAAGCGTGACGTTACATACGGCGGGCATATCCCGAACATAGACCCGGGAACGCCGGAAGGCTTTGTCTTCGCCGGCTGGTATACCGACCGTGAACATACCGCGTATTACGACGCGGAAACCGCGGTGGTGCAATCGGACCTTACTCTCTACCCGCTTTTCGTCCCGGACGAAAACGGTAACGACAGCTCTAAAACCGATATCGAGGAAACTATAGACAAGGGCTTTTCGGCGATAGGACTAACCGGGCTGACGTTCGGCGCACAGATTGCGATAATCGTTGCCGGCGTACTTATCTTAATTCAAATTTTCAAATAACTTTAATTTAGGGGAAATAACTATGACAATATGGGAACGGACAAGAAAAACATTTTGCGTGTACTTGGTGCAGGCTATTTTTTGGACCGTTCTCTTTTTTGCCCATTTCTCCGTCCGTTACGTATTCCGCGCCCTTGACGTTATCTGTGCTTTCACCACCGAGCTTGCCGAACTGCCCCGCGCTCTCGCTTGCCTTTTCGTCTTTGTCAAGATGATTATCTCGCTTGACTCTTTCGCCGGCGTAATTCTCAATATGTGCCGCGTATCGAAGCTTGACGAAAGGATTAGAGAGTTCGGACCGTCCGTCACCGTCGACGGCGTGCAACGTATCGGAAAAACTCGCTCGCTTATCTATTTCGGTATGGTTCTTCAAAAATCGAAATACGAAAATTTGAAGTATAACTATTACGTCGATTGTCCGTTCGAGGGTAAACTCAGAGAGGAGTTCGAATTAGGCAATCACGCGCCGTATATTCGCTTTCAAAGTCGGCGCGACGCTATCCGCGAGTACAACAACCCGCTTTACATTCCGCTAATCTATTCTAACATACATATCACATACAAGGGTAAACACGAACGCCCGCTCAAACGCGAGCATTTCACAATGGAAGAGAGGCTTTTCGAAGGGAATATCAAACTCGCTTCCGAACTTGACAATATGCTCCCCAACACGCTTCGCAAAGTCAAAAAAGCCGAGGACGACGAACTCAAAGCAAACCGTATCGACGAGTTCGCCGGGCTTGACGCTCAATACACCGGCGGGTCGCTTTTCTCCGACACTCACCGTAACGGCGCGCTATACATTCCGATTCGTGATTGTCAAGACCTTAAAATCCATTTCTCGCGCAAACAGTTTATGTATACGTTTAAGCCGTTACAACGGCTTTTACAGCGCACTAAGGCAAAGATAATAAAGAAGGGCGAAAAGACTTCGCTTCGTCTTGCTAAGCGCGCAAAGTGGCTCGAAAAACAAGTTAAGTCGATAGGCTTCACAAAACTATACTATCTCCTCGAGTCCGGTCCGGCTGGCAAAACGCAGCTCGACAAAGAAGAAAAATTCATAGTCCTGCCGAACGAAGTGCCGTATAGCTATGACGACAGGGCTTTGCAAAAGGACTACTACCCCCTCGGCTACCGCAAAGACCCGGAACCCGAACCCAAAAAGGACAAGGAAGAAAAGAAGAAAACAAAGAAGAAAGAGGAAAAGTCCGCCGCCGAACGTCCGACCGAAACAAAGGAAGTTTGCTCGAGCGACCAAAAATGAACGCAACGCCCGCCCGGCGCGAGCGCGCAATATATATATTCGTTTTAATGGCTCAAAGTCAGTAAAACAGTTTCCGTTCGACAAAATTTTCGGATTCCTTGATTTTCACGAAAATCAAGGTGAAAATTTTTCGACGGGGCTGTGTACTGCGGCAGAGTTATTAAAATAATAAATACGACCGCTTTCTCCTCAAATTTGGACCTTTAGTGTCCAAATTTGAGCGCGCGCGGTCAAATTTGAACGCAAAAAGGAGGTTGTTATGCTCAATCTGCGAAAAGCTTACCCTCGCCCGCTTTCCGGGCTTGCAAGCTTGCTTCGCTACCTTGACGAAAAGGGCGAAGTAGGCTGCTACATTTCACTTGTATTCCGTGACGTCGAGCAAGACCTCGGAATATCCCACTCCACGCTAAAACGCTATCTCCGCGCACTCTATGACGCGGAGGCTATCAAGTATAATCTTTCTTTCGGCGTAGTTATGCTTAACCCCGCCGTCTTCGTCTACCCGGGAACCACGCCGTCGGCGCTCACGCTCTGGCACGCGCAATACAAGAACTTTACCTCGGTAGTCGCTTAAAAAACAATTTCGTTTACACTCAAGGCGCGTCGTCCGTTTGCCGACGGGTCGCGACGTCGTCTGTCAAAACTATATATTTCTTTGGGTTTTAATGCACCGGTGTGTTTTTCCTCGGGGCTTGCGGTAGCTTGCTTCAAAAAAACAGGGCGCGGTCAGCCCGCTCCGGTCAAAGACGACGTGTGAAGTCAGTAGTCCGCCACCTTGCTCGGGGCGTTAAAAGTGGAGTGAAGCCTACGCGTCATGGCGAGGGCGTTCCGTGTGGCAGCGGAGCGTGGACCGGGAACGTCTTCCTTTAAGAAGCTCCGTTCGGGGACAAAAAACGATGGTACACCCGGGGACCGGCGGGAAAGTGGAGTTTTTTGTAAGTTATCCTTGGGGGGGGCTCCACGCCCTTAAGGCGTGGCTACAAGCCGTTAGGCTTGCAAAAAAGGAACGTAAAAAAATACATTGTTACTGCCGCCTCGACCTCGACCCGACCAAAAGATAACTTTACGCACGCCCGCGCGCGTGCGCGCATGCATGTATGTAGCACGCATGCGTGTCCGCGCGGGCATGCGTGGGCGCGCCGCGTGCGCGTTTTTTTAATTAGAAGAAGCCCCGGCGCGGTTTAGCCCGGATAAGACAAAAAACTCCCGTAACAATCGGGAGTTTTTAAAATTTTGTCTGTAAGAATTTACGAAAATCGCTTAAAAACGCTTGCATATTTGGGGGTCTCAATTCAACGTAGAGGAAGCCGCCGAGTTCGATATCGTACTAAAAAAGCACGGATTGAACCGTGCGCAGTTTATTCGGCTTTCCGTCGAAGAATTACGCAAAAAATCTTGATTTTATGCGTGATTTTAATAAAAACATTCCGAGTTTAAAGGCGGTCGTTCGGAATGTTTTCGGGTCGTTTCGGGAGGGGTGTTTGTAGACGTAAAATTGTAGGAAAAATGCGTGATTTTGCGTGTTTTTAGGCTCAAAACCAGGTCCGACTCCCATCATCCGCTCCAACAAAACAAGAGCTTCGCCTCGGCGAGGTTCTTTTTCATATATACAACAAATGTTTATTGTAAAACAATATGTGCATTTTTATTGACAAATCGAATATAATAGTATATAATGATGATACTAAGATATAGGAGGATAACAAAATGTCTGCTGTAAACATTAACATTCGCACCGATGCGGAAACCAAAAGGGAAGCCGAAGTGCTTTTTAACGGATTAGGTATGAATATGACGACCGCAATAAACGTCTTTTTAAAGAAGTCTATTCAGTACGGCGGTATTCCTTTCGAAGTCCGCAGCGAAACGCCTAACGCGACCACTCTTGCCGCAATGGAAGAAAGTCGAAGGATTGCTAATGATGAGTCTGAACCGGCTTTCGACTCGGTTGAAGCGTTAAGGGCTGCGATGGGATTATGATTTATCGTTTAAAAAGAACTAAGCGTTTTGATAAAGACGCAGCTTTAGCGAAAAAAAGAGGCAAAGATATATCAAAACTATTTGCTATTATAGGAAAACTTGCAAACGGAGAAAAGCTCGAAGATAAATTCCGCGACCATGCTTTAACGGGTGATTATGTCGGGTTCCGTGAATGCCATATCGAGCCAGACTGGTTGTTGATATACGAAGTACAAGACGATTGCTTAATCTTGGTTTTATCCCGAACGGGAACACATTCAGACCTATTTTAACACACTACAAAAAAAGAACTTCACTCCGGCGAGGTTCTTTTCATATATAAAAATGTTGAATATACATATGCCCATACAAACAAATATATTAAATCAAGCTTTATCCGCGCGTAAAGCTTTTTTTATTTGCGCTTCTATGATAAAATATAAAAAGAGGTTTTCGAAGAGGTTATAAACGGCAAAAATAAAAATAGTTGTTTTTGCAATACTTTTTCATTATATTTGCAATTCCATTTATCGCGAATAGGGTGTATAATAGAGATATCAAAAACGATATACCGAGCGTTTGCCGCAAAAATGCGGAAAGGAGGAAAAATGAAAAAAAGTTTTTTTAAGCCTATTGCGCTTTTACTTTCGACAATTTTCCTTGCTTTCGCTCTTTCGGGGTGCGGCAAAGACAAGGTTACGGAAAAGTATTACGAGGATTTTTTCGGCTCCTCCGTAACCGCCGTTTTTAAGGGCGAAGATATTTCTTCGATTAACGTCGCTTGGGAAAAAGCTTGCGCGAATCTTGACAACATAAAATCAAAAATTTCAGTCGATAACGCGGAAAGCGATGTTTCCAAATTTAACAACGCATATTGCGGCGACGAGATTGCAATAGATAAAATCACGTACGACGTTCTCTTTAAGGCAAAAGCCGCTTACAAAAAAGCGAACGGCTACTTCGACCCGACGGTTGCAATGTCGAGCGACTTATACGGCTTTACTTCGCGTTTCAAACTTGCTTCCTACGCCCCGTCAACCGATTACGACAGAGAAGAAAACGCCGACGGCGGCTTTGAACTCCCTAAAGAAGAATATATTTCGGCGTTTAAAAACCTTGCAAATTTTGAGCAAGTCGAACTTATTAACGAAAGCGAAAAGTTTGCGATTAAAAAGAATTGTAATCCCGTCATGGTGGACGAAAAAACTTACGAACAGCATTTAGAACTTGCGGGCATAATCAAAGGTTTCGCCGCGGACGAAGTTAAAAAGATTTTCGACGAAAACAACTTGAAAAGTTACTACCTTAGCTTCGGCGGGAGCAGCTTATATCTCTGTGAAAACGCGGGCGAAAGTTGGGATTTAAAGATAACCGACCCGTCAAGCAAACTTCGCGCGACCCTCGGCAGCGTGAAACTCAAAAACGAGTTCGTGTCGACCGCCGGTGTGTACGAGCAAAATTACACGACGGGAAGCGGAATTTTCTGTCACCATATCATCGATCCGCACACGGGCAAACCCGCCGAAACGGACGTTCTTTCGGTCACGATTATCGGCTGCGACTGCGCAACTTCGGACGCGCTCTCCACGGCTCTCGTCGCCTCAGGCAGAAAAAAGGCGATAGAATTTGCAAACCTTAACGGCGAGCTTGACTATATAATCGTCACAAAGGACAAAGAAATCTATTCGTCGATAGAGTTAAGCCTTCCGAGCGGCTCCGCCTACACTCTTAAAAATCTATAATCGCAAAATTTAAAAACGATAAAATCTCTTTACACAAAACAAATTTTAAACAAAGGAGAACGCAAAATGCGAAAGGGCGAATACAGCTACTTTAAACCGCACGACATTATAATATACGCTCTCGTAATCGCGCTTTTCGCGCTTTCCTGCATTTTCGTCGCAAACTCTCGCGGCGATAACGGCGAAAGGTTCGAAGTGCTTTTCAAGGGCGAGGTCATCTTTAAAGCCAACTTCGAGGGCTTCGTCGAATACAATCAAGATTACGTTACGAAAAAGAGCGATAACGAGTACGAAATTGTAACCGATCGCGGAAAAAACACTCTAAAAATCGATTTTACTTCGCGAAATGCAAGGTTTACCGAAGCCGATTGCCACGGCGAAGAATGCTTGGCGATGAACTTAAACAGCGGCGGCGTCGTTTGCGCGCCCCATTCGCTCGTTTTAAGATACGAAAAAGATTACGGACCGACCGCGGGCTAAAAAGGCGGAAGAAAGGAAAAACATGAAACACGAAAACAAAAAATTTACTTTTTCCGCAAAACGCGTAAGCCTTTTAGGCGTGCTTGCCGCGCTCGCGCTCATCTCGTTTATGCTTGAAAGCCTTATCCCGCTTCCCCTTATCCCGGGCGCGAGAATAGGGCTCGGCAACCTCTTCATCACGCTCTCTCTCGTCTGGCTCACTCTCCCGGAAACGCTTATTTTGCTACTCGTCAAATGCCTCGTTTCGGCAATGTTCGGCAGCCCGATTTCTATCGTTTACAGCCTTATAGGCGGACTTTTGTCGGTTACGGCAAGCTATTTCATGCTCAAATATCTCGAACATTTTCTCTCGCACACGGCTATGAGCGTTGCCGCGGCAATAATACACAACCTGTCGCAGCTCGTCGTTTTCGCGTTCGTCACGAGAACCGCGGAAGTAATTTTTTACGCGCCGTACTTCATCGCTTTGGGCGCAATCGCGGGCGCGGGCGTGGGCGTAATCACAACCCTTTGCCTCAACCTTATCAAAAACCCGTTCGGCATCGTTAAAACCGAGCGCGAAACGGATAAGCAGTAGGGCGGAAAGACACGAAAGCCCCCCCCAAAAAAAATAAAAACAACCATAAAAAGAACGCGCCCAACCGCGCGCAAAATAAAAAAACATAAACACAAAAAACTAATTTTCGGAGGAAAATGCGTTGCTATTACATTTAGGCACGTTCGACCGCGGCGTGAAAATTCCCGGTCGCAAAAATCTCTCGTCGGGCAAGCCCATCGCCGTTTGTCCGCCGCCGGACAGGCTGTATATAAGCCTTGCTCAACACATCGGCAAACCGGCGCAACCGCTCGTCAAAAAGGGCGATTACGTCAAGAAAGGTCAACTCATCGGTCAAGCCGACGGGTTTGTCAGCGCGAATATCTATTCGGGCGTTTCCGGCACGGTTTCGGCGGTTTCTAACCTCGTTACGGTCGGCGGCGTAAAGCCTTTCGTTATCATAGACAACGACTTTAAGTACGAAGAAGTCACTCTCGACAAAATCGACGTAAAGGGCGGCGCGGCGGTCATCGCTCGCGTAAAGGAAGCGGGCATAGTCGGCTTAGGCGGCGCGGGTTTCCCGACTCACGTCAAACTTTCCCCGCAAAACGAAGTCGACGTGCTTTTGATAAACTGCGCCGAATGCGAGCCGTACCTAACCTGCGACGCGCGCGTTATGCTTGAACTTACTAACGAAGTCGTCGAAGGCGCAAAAATAATAGCCAACGCTCTAAAAGTCAAACGCATAATTTTCGGCATAGAAGAAAACAAACCCGAATGTATCGCAAAAATTTCCGCGTTCGACGGCGTTGAAGTAAAACCCTTAAAAGCCAAATACCCGCAAGGCGGCGAAAAACAACTTATATACGCGTGTACGGGCAGAAAAGTCGGCTTGGGCAAACTCCCCGCAACGACGGGCGTAGTCGTCGTCAACGTCCAGACGGTTGAAAAGATTTACGAAGCCACCGTCTTAAACAAGCCCCTTTACGACCGCGTTATGACGGTTACGGGCGACGGCGTAAACGAACCTTGCAACCTTCGCGTGACTGTCGGCACTCCGTACGAAAAAATCTTGGAAGCGGCGGGCGGACTTAAAGAAACGACCGTTCGGCTCATCGCGGGCGGACCCATGATGGGCAAACCTCTGCCCGATACCGTGGGCTATTCGACCAAAACCGATTCGGGGCTTCTGGCTCTCGGCACAAAGTACGCTAACCTTTCTTCCCCGACCGCTTGCATAAACTGCGCGCGCTGCGCTTCGGTCTGCCCCATGCACTTAATGCCGATGTATCTCGACTTGTATTCCTGCCGCGGCGAATGGCAAAAGACCGACGACTACTCCGTCAACGCTTGCATCGAATGCGGCTCTTGCGCTTACGTCTGCCCCGCAAAACGCGACATCGTCGGCAGCGTAAGGGTTGCCAAGGCAAATTTGAGAAATATGAAGAGGTGAAAATATGAGCAAGTTTATAATATCTTCCTCCCCCTCGATTCGTCGCCCGACCACGACGAAAGGCATAATGCTCGACGTTTGTATCGCGCTTATGCCCGCCGCGATTTTCGGAATAGTTTCTTTCGGCTACCGCGCGGCAGTCGTTCTTGCGCTCTCCGTTCTCTCCTCTGTAGCTGCGGAAATCGTCTGGAATATAACTTACGGCAAACAAAAAATAGGCGAAGCCTTTAAAAAGCTCGACTTAACTTCCGTCGTCACGGGTCTTATCCTCGGCATGAACTTAGGCTCGCAAGTCAAGTGGTATATGCCGATTTTAGGCGGAATTTTCGCGGTAATCGTCGTGAAAATGCTGTTCGGCGGCACGGGCAAAAACTTCGTCAATCCCGCGGCGGCAGGCAGAGTTTTTCTCGCGATAAGCTTCCCGTCCATAATGCTTTCGGGCTGGCTCCCGTCGGCAATCCCCGCAATCTCGTCCTCGTCCGTCACGACCGGCGCAACGGTTTTAGGCGGCGCGATAAAGGGCGAAACCGAACTTTCCCTTTTAGATATGTTCTTAGGCTCGGGAATGGCGGGTTCCATCGGCGAAACTTCCAAGCTCGCAATTCTTCTCGGCTACGTTTACCTTTCAATCCGCGGCGTTATCAAGTGGCAATATCCGCTCGTCGCTATTCTTAGCTCAGGTCTTGTGTCCGCGCTTGTTGCGTGGAACATAAAAGCCTTTTTGCCGAGCATGCTCTCCGGCGGGCTTATCTTTGCGGCGGTGTTTATGGTAACCGATTACGTCACTTCGCCCGACTCAAAGCTCGGTAATTACATTTACTTCGTCCTCTTCGGCGCGGTTGTCGCACTATTGAGAGCCAAAAACGAAAGCGAAGTCGTTTCGTACGCGATACTTCTTCTCAACTTCGTTGTTCCGCTCATCGATAGATTTTTAAAACCAATTCCGTTCGGAACCGAAAAAAAGGTTAAGGAGGCGAACAAACAATGAAAAACGAAACGCTAAGATGCGTAGTTACGCTCGCCGTAATCGCTGTCATATGCGGACTTCTTCTGTCCGTGTTCAACTCCCTTTTGTACGTCGCCCCGAGCCTTGCGGACTTATCGAACGCATATGCGGGCGATTGGGTGAAAGAAGATTTGAATTCCGATTTTTCTAAGACAACGGGCGGCAACGTTTCGCTCGTCGCTATCCTTAAAGACGGCGAAAAGGAAGTTGTCGGATTAGTCGTCAACACCAACGCGGACGGCAAGTTCTCAGGCTCAAAAGTCGCCGTATATGTCGATAAATCGACTTCTTCAATAATAAAAGCCGTTCCCATAGAGCAGGGTTCGACGGGCGGATTCGACCTAAGCTACGCTTCTAACAAAGCGGGTGACGCGCTTAAAAGTTATAAGGACTTCGAAGGCGTTGTAATCACGAGCGAAACGGTGACCGACGGCTATTCGGGACCCAAAACGGGCGCGACCAAAACGGTAAACGCATTCTACAAAACCTTCAATATCGCGGCTTACTATTATTATAACGTATACGGAGGAGCAAACAATGAGTAAGATAAGAACAAAAGATATCGCGCTCGACGGTCTTTTCCGTCAAAACCCGACTTTCAGACTTGTCCTCGGCACATGCCCGACCTTAGCCGTAACGACCGCCGCAACAAACGGCGTAGGCATGGGGCTTGCCGTAACGTTCGTCCTTATTTGCAGCAACGCGATAATATCTCTACTTAGAAACGTTATCCCGTCAAAAGTACGTATCCCCGCCTATATACTCATTATCGCCACTTTTGTTACGATTGTGAGAATGCTTTTAAACAAGTTTTTGCCGTCGGTTGCCGCCGCGCTCGGCGCGTACGTATCGTTAATCGTCGTCAACTGTATCATTCTCGGCAGAGCCGAAGCCTTCGCAAGCAAAAACCCCGTAGGCGCGTCCGCGCTTGACGGTCTGTTTATGGGCTTGGGCTTTACGGGCGCGATAACCCTTATGGGCGCGTTCAGAGAAATTTTAGGCTCGGGCAGTATCTTCGGCGTTAGGCTTTTCGATTTCTCAATCGGCTTCTTCGCTCATAATTCGGGCGCGCTTTTCACGTTCGGCTTGTTCATCGGTATCTATTCGATAATCTACGCCGCCGTCGTTAACGCCAAAAAGAAGAAAGCCGCGTTAGCGGAAGCAACAATCGTAGCCGCAACCGCGGAACAACCCGCCGAAAGCACTACCGCGGAAAAAGTAACCGACGAAGCCGAAAAAGGGGAGGGAAACTAAAATGATATTTTCTATAATTTTTACCGCGGTTTTTGCAAGCAACTTCGTTCTCGTAGAATTCTTAGGCATCTGCCCCTTCTTGGGCGTTTCGAAAAGCGTAAAAAACGCAACGGGCATGGGTCTTGCCGTTACCTTTGTAATGACGATAACGTGTTTGATAACTTACCCCGTCTATAACTTCATTCTCGTTCCGCTCGGGTTCGAGTATATGGAAATTATCGTTTTTATTTTCATTATAGCCTCTCTCGTGCAGGTTTTGGAAATAATTCTCAAAAAGATTTCAAAACCCTTGTACAGCGCAATGGGCATTTATCTGCCGCTCATCACCACCAATTGCGCGGTTCTCGGCGTTGCCGAACTCGTTCTTACGAACGTTCTCGTTTCCAACTTGTTCGACGCCGTCTGCTACGGCTTGTTCGGCGGCTTGGGCTTTACTCTCGCGATAGTCTTAATGTCCGGTATGCGTGAAAAGCTCGATACGGCTCTCGTGCCTAAGTCTTTCGAGGGCTTCCCGGTTACGATGATTTTAGGCTGCTTAATGGCTATGGCTTTCAACGTGTTTTAAACGGAGGGTGAAAAAATGTTGTTTTTAGCGAAAGAAGCGGGCAAACTGTACTTAACCGACGTACTTATCGCGGTCGGAATAATGCTCGTTATAGCGATAGTTTTCGGCTTTTTAATAATGGTCGTTTCCAAAAAGTTCGCCGTTAAGGTGGACGAGAGGGAAGAAAAGGTTCTGGGCTGTCTTGCCGGCGCAAACTGCGGCGGTTGCGGCAAAGCGGGCTGTGCGGCGATGGCTTCGGCTCTCGTCGACGGCAGCGGCAAAATCGACGACTGCCCCGTTACGGACAAGGCGCATAAGGAGGAAATCGCGGAGATTCTCGGCGTTTCTTACTCGGGCGGCGGAGAGTTTCGTTACGTCACCGCTTGCGGCGGCGGCATAAACGCCGTTGACCGTTCTAATTACGTCGGCTTACATGATTGCGTTCGCGAATCTATGGCGGCGGGCGGCAGAAAGCGTTGCTCTTACGGCTGCTTAGGCGACGGAACATGCGTAAAAGAATGCCCTACGGGTGCCATGTCAATCGTCGACGGCGTGTCGCATATAGACGAAGAAAAATGTATCGCATGCGGCAAATGCGCTTCGGTCTGTCCTAAAAAGATAATGAAAAAAATCCCCAAGGCGGCAAAAGTTTACGTCGCTTGCTCAACACTTTGCCGCGGCAAGGAAGTTATGGATTCTTGCACGGCGGGCTGTATCGGTTGCGGAATATGCATGCGCAACTGCCCGTCAAAAGCTATCGAAATGGTAGACAACTTGCCGAGGATAGATTACGGTAAGTGCGTTGGTTGTTGTTACTGCGCCGACCACTGCCCCCGCAAATCGATAAGAAAACTTTAATCGGTTTTTTAAACGCAACGCCTAAAAGGTTTACAAAATTTACTGTTTGAGTTATACTATAACAAATAAATTGAAAATTGAAAATTGAAAGTTGAAAGTTGTGGAAAAACTATCTTTCAACTTTTAATCGTCCTTAATTTTCAATTTTCAACTTTCAACTATCAACTAACAAACAGGTTTGTTATGAAACTCAGAGAATTTTTTGCAAAACTATTCGGGCGTAAAAAGAAAAAACTCGGGCTTGCGCTCGGTTGCGGCGGGGCGAAAGGTCTTGCGCTAATCGGCGTTATAAAAGCATTCGAGGAAGAAAACATAAAATTCGACGTTGTGGCGGGTTCCTCTATAGGCTCCGTCGTCGGCGGCATGTACGCTTCGGGCATAAGCGCGGGCGAAATGCTTGACTATCTCAAAGAGTACAACCTTTCCGACCCTAAAAGCTTAATAATGTTAAAGCTCAAAGGTTACACCGTCGAAAAACTCCTTTCCCACATAACGGGCGGAAGGCATTTTGACGAGCTTTCTATCCCGTACTCCGCGGTTGCCGCGGATATAAACACGGGCGAGGAAGTCGACATAACGGACGGGCTTGTCGCAAGGGCAATGTGCGCTTCGAGCGCGATACCGCCCGTTTTTTCACCCGTCGTTATCGGCGGAAGAAGCCTTGTTGACGGCGGTTACGTCAACGCCGTTCCCGCTTCCGTTTGCAGAAAATTAGGCGCGGACGTGGTTATCGGCGTAAACCTTTGCTCGGAAGATTATAATTCCGCCGCCAAAGCCGCGCTGGATAAAGGCTACAAGCAGAACGGCATAATACTAATGGACAGAGTAAAGAGCGGCAGAGAAAATTCCGATTTCTTTTTGGAACCCGATTTAAGCGGTTACACAGGCTTTTCAATCTCCGCGTTCGACCCGATGTACGTTATCGGTTATCGCTCGGCAAAGGCGAAAATGCCGGAAATCATCAATATGCTCGTTAAAAATAAGGTTATCAAAAAGAGAGGTAAAAAGCAAAAATGAAGCTTACAATAGGCGGATTTTCCCACGGCGAAAAATTGACGGGTATAATCTCCGGTATTCCCGCCGGGCTTAAAATCGACGAAAAAATCATTGCCGAGGACCTCTTTTTGCGCCGCGGCGGCAAGGAACGTTCGGTGCGCCAAACCAAAGAATTCGACAAATTCAAAATAACGGGCGGGCTTTTCAAGAAAAAAACCACAGGCGCGAATATCGCGTTCGAAATAGAAAATATCTGCGGCTCGACCTTTAACGGCAAAAAATACGAAGTGCGCGCGGGGCATGCCGACTTTTGCGGTATCAAAAAATACGGCATAACCGCCGAGGAAGTTATGGAAAGCGCGTCGGCGCGCCTTACCGCCGAAACTGTTTTCGCGGGCGCGATAGCGGCTCAAGCGTTAGAAAAATTAGGCGTGTCCGTCACGGGTTACGTCGATTCGATTGGCGGCGTTAAAGCCGTCGGATTCACCGAAGAGGACGAGGCGCTCTCTTTCCAAAAACCCCTCTATATGCCCGTTAACAGCGAAATCGCGCTCGACAAAATCGACGAAGCGCGGCTTTTCGGCGACACTCTCGGCGGCACTTTCGTTATAAAAGTAAAAAATTTGAAGTGCGGTTTCGGCTCGTATAACGGCGAAAGGCTTTCGTCAAAATACGCCGCCGCGCTCTTTAACGTTCCGTCCGTAAAGGGCGTCGAAATAGGCGACGGCTTTGCGCTTGCAGACAAAAAGGGAAGCGACTCCGTGGACTTCTTTACCGAAACGGGCAGAAAAACCAACCGTGCGGGCGGCTTGGAGGGCGGAATTTCCGACGGCGAGGATATAGTTTTAAGGTGCGCCGTCAAACCCGTGCCGACATGCAGACTTAACGAAACGTTCGATTTATCGACGAAAGAGGCGGGCGAACCGTCCAACGTGCGCTCGGACGTGTGCGTCGTTCCGTCGGCAATGATTGTCGCGCGTGCGGAAGTGCTTATAGCAACCCTTTCCGCCGTCACCGAACGGCTCGGCGCGGACAGAATGGACGACTTAATAAAAAGGTATAAAAAGTTATGAAAATTTACCCCGCAAATCCGTTTTCGGGCAGATTTTCCTGCCCCGCGGACAAATCCGAAACGCTGAGGTGCTTGCTCCTTTCCGCGCTTACGGAAGGAGAAAAAATTATAGATAATCCGCTTATAGCCGAGGATACGCTCTCCATGGCGGAGTGCTTAAAGAAGCTCTGCGCGGAGATACGGTTTGAGGACGACAAGTTTTTCGTCCGCGGCGCGACCGACCTTTTCTTAGGCGAAACGCTCGATTGCGGCAACTCCGCAACGACTTTGCGGCTACTTTTAGGCGCGCTTTCGGGCTTCGGCGTGACCGCGACTTTCACGGGTGACGAAAGCTTGCAAAAGCGCGATTTTTCGGACATAATAGCCACGTTAACAGACGCGGGCGCGGTGATAGAAAGCAACGACGGATTGCTCCCGATAACGCTGAAAAAGGGCGTTACAAAGCCTTTAAACGCTCAAACAGCGAGCGCGCAAGTAAAAGGCGGCGTGCTTTTAGCGGGGCTTTTCGGTAAACAAAAAGCGACCGTAAAAGAGCTTGCCCCTATGCGCGACGTAACCGAACGGCTTTTAACGCTCGGCGGCGCAAATATCGTAAAAAACGGCGATACTCTGACCCTCGACGGCGGCGAAGTTGCCTTTGAAAAATTCACCGTTGGCGGAGATATTTCAAGCGCGGCGTTCTTTTTGACGTTAGGGCTTTTGCGCGGTGTAGTCACCGTTACGGGCGTAGACCTTGCTAAAAACAGAACGGGCTTTTTAGACGTGCTTTCTGCCGCGGGCGCAAAATTCAAGATAGTAAAAACTAATGATAATTTGGCGGAAGTTACGGCTTACCGCTCGAAAATAAGTCCTTTCGTTACGGAATGCGAAGCTGTAGGCACGTTCGTGGACGAAGTGCCGCTCCTTGCCGTTATAGCCGCTTTTTGCAATGGTGAAACGCGCATAAAAGGGCTTTCGAAATTAAGAAACAAAGAAACCGACCGCTTAGCGGGTACTGTGGAACTTATAAACCTTGCGGGCGGCTCCGCGCGCGTAGAGGGCGACGACCTCGTTATCGTCGGCACGAACGGCTTGAAAGGCGATTTTGCCTATTCGTCGATTGACCACAGAATGACTATGGCGGCGACCGTTGCCATGCTCGTTTCCGAAAAAGGCGGCACTATAAACAACGAAAAATCGGTTGCCGTGTCCTTCCCGAACTTTTTCGATAAGCTCTTTACAAATTCTTTCGCGCTCGTCGGCGAGGACGTTACTATGTCGCTTTCCTTTTTAGCGCACAAAATAACGCTCGACAAATACCTTTCCGATTACAGCTTTTCGTGCGTGTCGCTCGACGAAAATTCGGCGATAGATTTTCTCGAAAAGTCCGCCTATAAGTCGATTAACATAACAAATCCATATAAAATCAAGGCGTACGAGCTTATGGAAAGGCTACATCGGCGCGTGCCGAAAGTAAAAAGCGTAAACCTCGTTTCGCGCGGGGAAGGGTACAACACCGATTTAAGCGGAATGGAACTTTTCTTAAACCACGAGGATTATTCGTTCAAGGATAAAAAAGTCCTCGTTTACGGCTCGGGCGGCGTGGCTCGAAGCGTAGTCACGGCGTTTCATAACCTCGGCGCAAACGTTTTCGTCACCGCGCGCAACATGCAAAAAGTGAGCGAAATGCTCACGGAATTGCCCTTTTTCACGCCCGTAGAGGGCGATAGCGGCAAGTATGAAGTTTTAGCCAACGCTTCCACCCTCGGCAGAGTTTTTGCGCCCGGTTGTCCGTTTTCTATAAACGCCGTCGCTTGCTCGGAGTACGTTTTCGACGTTAATTACGAACCCGTTCATACGGAGCTTTTGTGTTTAGCCGACGATTTCGGCGTTAAACATTCGGGCGGGTTAAAGCTACTTTTTTATCAGGCGTTAATAACCGACGGCTTGTATTTAGGCGTGGATTTCGACCGCAAAACGGCGGATAAATACTATAAGGAGTTCTTGATATATTATGAAAATTTTGCTCGTAAACGGGGTTAACATGGCGACCCTCGGCACAAGAGAACCGGGTATTTACGGCACGGTTACGCTCAAAGAACTTGAAAATATCGTCACGGATTACGCCGCGAAAAAGGGTGTCGAAGTAGAATGTTTTCAGTCGGATATCGAGGGCGAAATTTGCTCGAAGATAACTACGACCGATTGCGACGCGATTATCATTAACGCCGGCGCGTATTCGCATTACTCAATCGCCATTAGGGACGCGCTTTCCGCCGCAAAAAAGCCGTGCGTGGAAGTGCATATTTCCAACCTTTTCGCGCGTGAAAAATTCCGCTCCGAAAGCGTTATCGCACCCGTCGCAAACGGCGTTATCACCGGCTTCGGCATAAAAGGCTATCTTTTAGCCGTCGATTACTTTACGCTATGAATATAATTTTGATAGGCATGCCGCTCTCGGGCAAAAGCAAAACGGGCTCGATTCTTGCACAACGGCTCAACTATTATTTTTACGATTCGGACGAGCTTTTAAAGCAAAAATTCGGCTCGATAGAAAACGCCTTCGTCGGCGGCGAACAAGCTTTCAGAAATGCCGAAAATCAAGTTATAGAGGCACTTTTAACAAAAAACGACTGCGTTGTGTCCTCGGGGGGAGGGCTTGTTACGACCGAAAAGGGCAGAGAACTCATTAAAAAATTCGACTGCGTATTTTATCTCGAATGTTCGATAGAAGGTTTAACAAAGCGTTTTGCAATCGATAAAGACCGCCCGCTTTTAAAGACTAAAAACGATATCGCCGAACTTTTGGAAAAAAGAAAAGACTACTATTCGTCGCTCGCTACTTTTTCGTTCGATGCAGACATATCTACTCCTAAGGAACTTGCCAAAACAGCCGAGCATCTTTTGAAGTTGTTTTTCGGGTTTGAAAAATCATAAATTTCGGATTAAAAAACTATGAAAAAATTTTTAGCGATAGTTTTCGCAATCGTTCTCGCGTTGTCGCTTTGCGCATGCGTGCCGAGCGAGGATAGCTCGACCGGCTCCGGTAGCTCAAATAGCTCGTCCGCCGCGGAAACGAAAAATTACGAGTACACGGTTATGAGTTTTAACATAAAAGTGTACAACGCAAACGATAAAGGGTACATAAACTGGTCTTATCGAAGTAACGAAATCGTGAAACTTTTAGACACCGGATTACCCCGATATAATTTGCATGCAAGAGGTCACGAAGAAGCAATTCGACGACCTTGTTAAGCTCCTTAGCGACAAGTATGAAGTTTTAGCCAACGCTTCCACCCTCGGTAGAGTTTTTGTTCCTTTCAAGTCCCTTATAATCACCGAAAAGACCCCCGACGGTGCCTATTATTCCGACCACTATCCCGTCATCTCCAAGCTCAAACTTTCCGTTTGATTTAAGAGTGGAAAATGTAAAAAATCAAAGATAAAATAATCAAAAAGACTGCCCCGAAACTCCCCGCGGCAGTCTTTTTTTATCTCAACTTCTCTCCCTGCAAACTTAACCGAAAACTATTGCTTATTATTACAAAGTATGATATAATATAAATAACAAAGGTGTTTTAGAACAATAAGGAGCTTGATTTGATGGCTATTAGCTTCAATGAAATAGATATTAACGAAAACAATATATATCGTCTTGATTGCGGACTACTCGATATTTTGCTTATGGATCGCTCGTCGAAAAAGAATTTGATTTGGGCGACCGATAATTACGCTTCAAAAGGGCTTGGCTATCAAGCGAACGATTACATAACGGTTAATGCGATTAGAAAAAGAAATGGTAGCGTGATAAAACCGCGCGTGGAAAAGTCTAAAAAAGAACAGCTAATGAGAGTTAAAGACAAAGCCGAGGTTTTTACACCGTCTTGGATTTGTAATGCTCAAAACAACCTTATTGATAATGCTTGGTTTTGTCGTGAGGGTGTCTTTAATACGGAAATAGAAAAAGGATGGGTTGAAAATACCGAAAAGATAGTTTTTCCTGAAAATAAGACATGGCAAGATTACGTAAAAGAATGCCGCCTTGAAATCACTTGCGGTGAAGCCCCGTATCTTGTTAGCAGATATGATACCGTTAGCGGAAATAAAATCCCCTTGAAAAAAAGGATAGGGTTATTAGATAGGAAGCTCCGTGTTGTTTCCGAAAATGTGGATAGCGAACTTGGTTGGGTTGAATGGGCAAAAAATTCGTTTAAAAGTATTTACGGCTTTGAGTGGCAAGGCGATAACGTTTTACTTGCAAGAGAAAATTTGTTGCTTACGTTTATTGATTACTTTGTGGAAAAATTCAACAAGTTGCCGATTGTTGAATGCCTAAGAGAAGTTGCTGAAATTATCTCATGGAATATCTGGCAAATGGACGGATTGAAATACGTTATTCCGAACAGTTGCAAAATTGTTGATGAAATTATTTATACGCTTATCGGAGAAGAACATCACAAAGTTGAATGTGAGGGTTGCAAAACAAACAATTTTAATAAACATAACGGCATTTACTGTTATATTATGGATTGGTCAACCGGTAAAAAGGTTAAATTTGCAAGTTTAATTAAGAAATAGGAGAAAACAAAATGGATTGTTCGATTTTAGATGAAATAATTGTTGGTCGTGTAGAACCTCATATTTATGCGTTCTCCACTAATACTATACCGAACTATCTAAAAGTTGGCGATACATATCGTCCCGTTTCGGAACGCTTAAGGGAATGGAAACGTCACTTTCCTTCGTTGGTCAAGCAATTTGACTCTATAGCAAAAATCGATAACGTATATTTTCGTGATTTTGCCGTACATAAGTTTTTGGAAACGGAAAAGGGTAAAATAAGACTTTTGCTACCAGATATTCCTGACGACGTGTATTATTCAAAGGAGTTTTTCAAAGATACTCATATTGAGGATTTAGAAGAAGCAATTGTCGATATAAAAAAGGATTTTTCTGCAAAAACGCAAAAATATTCGTTTTATAACGCTGAAACGTTAAAAGAGGAAGACACTCCTTTTCTTCGTACCGAAAATTATCCTATGCGCCCGAATCAGGAAGATACGGTTGAGACGTTCAAAAAAGCCATTGCAAACGGGCATCATAATTTATTGATGTATGCGGTAATGCGTTTCGGCAAGTCTTTTACTTCTATGTGTTGCGCCGTTGCAAGCGGAGCTAAATTAGTGGTTGTTGTATCTGCTAAAGCAGACGTTTTGCTTGAATGGAAAAAGACTGTTGAAAGCCATATGTTATTTGCAAATTATGACTTTATTTGGGCAAATAATTTAACGAGAAACAATCATTTAATAACAGAGAAGTTGTCATCGGGTAAAAAAGTCGTTGTATTTTTAACGTTGCAGGACTTGCAAGGAAAAACAATAAAGGATAAACATCAGGAAGTTTTTGGTCAAGACATCGATTTGTTGCTTGTAGACGAAACGCATTTTGGCGCACGTGCCGAAAAATACGGCGAAGTTCTTAAAGAAGCTACAAATTACGTTGCCGATACAAGAAACAAAAAGGATGATGACGATTTTGTCGAAGCAAGTAAGGCTGATGCAGCTATAAAAGTTTTAAAAGCTAAAAATACGATTCACTTATCAGGAACACCATATCGTATTCTGATGGGAAGCGAATTTACCAAAGAAGATATAATTGCTTTTTATCAATTTACAGATATAGTTAACGACCAAAAGAAGTGGAATGAAGAACATATACTTGACGACGATTACAAGGAATGGGATAACCCGTATTACGGTTTTCCGCAAATGGTTCGTTTTGCTTTTGTTCCTAATGAATCTTCGCGAAAAAAACTCGAAAGTCTTAGAAGTAGCGGTACGACATATGCGTTTTCCGCGCTGTTCAAACCGAAATCAATCGTAAAGGTTGAAGATGGTTCGCATAAACTCTTTCAACACGAAAAAGAAATATTCGATTTGTTTTCTGTTATTGACGGCAGTGAAAAAGACGATTGTCTTTTAGGCTTCCTTGATTACGATAAAATCAAAGAAGGCAAAATGTGCAGACATATGGTTGTCGTTTTGCCGTATTGTGCTTCTTGCGACGCTTTAGAAACGTTGATAAAAAATAATAAAGAACAATTCAAAAATCTTGGCGATTACGAAATCGTAAATATATCGGGAGTGGATAATCCTAATAAATATAAAACGCCCGATGACGTAAAAAGTACTATTGAAAAATACGAGGAAGAAGGGAAAAAGACAATTACGTTAACGGTTAACCGTATGTTGACAGGTAGTACTGTTCGTGAATGGGATACGATGTTGTTTTTCAAGGACACTTCGTCACCGCAGGAATATGATCAAGCCGTTTTTCGCTTACAAAATCAATATGTCAAGACTTATATAGACGACAAGGGCAATACTATCAAATACAATATGAAACCTCAAACTCTGCTTGTGGATTTTGACCCCAACAGAATGTTTGTTATGCAGGAAAGAAAATCAAAAATCTATAATGCAAACGTTGAAACGGGCGGAAATTCCGAATTGGAAAAACGTATTGAAGAAGAACTTGAAATTTCTCCTATCATTACGCTTAACAAAGATAAAATTGTCAGAGTTAAGGCAACGGATATTCTTGATGCCGTGAGTAATTATCAGAGAGATAAAGGAATCAAAGACGAAGCGTTAGAAATACCCGTTGATTTAAGTATTCTTGATAACGACATTGTTCGGGCTGTAATAGAAAAAGAAAATGAAATCGGCTCTAAGTCCGGTCTTTCCGTAACGGCGCATGAAGATGATGACGAAAATGAAAACGCGGGGAATATCGATATTCCCGAATCGTCTAAAGACGGAGATGAAACAAACGATACTTCGAATACAGACCCTATTTCAAATGAAGACAAAAAGAAAACAGAACAAAGCTTATCTAAGAAAATTCAGAGTTACTACACAAGAATTTTGTTGTTTGCTTTTATTACAAAAGATACTGTAATATCTCTTGATGACGTAATAGCTAAGAGCGCAACCGAAGACAATGCAAGAATAATTAAAAATCTTGGATTGAATATTGAAGTTCTTACTTTACTGAATCAAGGCACGAATAAGTTTGTTTTAAGTGATTTAGATTACAAAATTCAAAACCTTAACAAACTATCGAAAGACGATACGTTAAGTCCCGAAGAGAAAGCATCCGTTGCGATAAGCAAATTCGGAAAGCTCGGCGAAGCGATTGTCGTTACCCCGTCGAATATTTGCGACGACATGGTAGCTCTTTTCCCTGATGAAATGTTTATGTCGTTGTCAACAACAAATGCTAAAGTGTTAGATATAGCGGGAACAGCCGGAGAATATGCGGTAGCTATTTACAAGAGGATGTCTGTTTTAGGCGTTGAAATAGATGTTATAAAAAATAGTATTTATACTATTCCGAAGTCGGCTGTGTGCTATGAACTCATAAGAAAGCTTTATGATATGTTAGGGCTTAACATTGCGAATATTGCAAAAGAATTTATCGCAACCGATTTGCTTGAAGTGAAAAAAGACGGCGATATCGATTACGATAAAATTAAAGCTTTGTTGACGCAAAACAAGCCTTTTGAAACAATAAAATTAACGGATTCTCTCATAGGAGGACAAACAGATATGATAAAATTTGAAGCAGTAGTAGGCAACCCGCCTTACCAGGAAGACGACGGTGGCGCACAAAAAAGCGCACGCCCGATATATAATTTTTTCGTGTCCATAAGTAAATCTATTACCCCTAACAAATTATCTTTAATTATTCCGTCAAGATGGTATGCCGGCGGCAAGGGAAAGGAACTTGATAGTTTTAGACAAGAAATGCTAAGTGATAGGCATATTTATGTGTTACATGATTTTTTACATCCGGAAGAAGTGTTTCCTAATACGAATAACAGAGGCGGAATATGCTATTTTGGTTGGGATATGCAGTACGACAATATTGTTGATAAAACTGAAGTTGTAACGCATGAAGGAGAGGGTAAAATATCGAATGTAAGCAGAACTTTAAAGACAAATAATTTAGATATTTTCATTAGAAACAATAATTCTATTAGAATTATAAATAAAGTTTTTTCAGTAAACAGAAACACGGTTTCTTTAGAAAATTTTGTGTCGGCAGCAAAAGCTTTTGGTTTTAGAACGTTTTTTATAAGAGATTCAAAGTTTAGAGACAGTGCGAATGATTTGATTTCCCCTATAAAATGTTTTGGTCGAGGCAATACAATGGGTTATGTTGATTTATCGGAAATACATTCTCATGTGGAATGGGTTGATAAATGGAAAGTGTATGTGCCGGAATCAAATAATATAGGCACGGAATTAAATGATGACAACCAAAACGCTTTTGTCGGTGCGCCTAAAACCATTTGTACTGAAACATTTCTTGTGGTTGGTGCGGATTTGAATCTAAATGAGGAAGAGGCTAACAATTTATGTAAGTATTTGAAAACTCGTTTTGCTAGATTTTTGCATAGCCTTGCAAAAATTAGTCAACATGGCACAGCGAAGACGTACAGATTTGTTCCTCTTCAAGACTTCACAGGTAAGTCTGACATCGGTTGGTCAAAATCTGTTCCAGAAATCGATCAACAACTTTACAAAAAGTACAATCTTGACGATTCCGAAATTTCATTCATCGAATCAATGATAAAACCTATGGAGTAGATTGAAAAAGTTAAACTTCTGTAGAGGTGATAAAAATGAAAAAAATCAAAATAATCGCTATTACAAGCACCTGTGTTCTGCTCTTTGCTTTTATTGTCTTTTGTTTATTTAATTTTAAACAAGAAACAGAATGGGCGAATTTTTTCGGTGTTGTAATTGGCTTGTTAGCTTCTGTTTCTTTTGGTGTTTGGGTTTCGTATATTTTTCAAAAGACGAATGACAGAACTCAAGAAGACAAGGACAAAATGTTGACTGAGATGATACGTAGAAGGGAATTCTTTAATCTTAGATTGGAGTTTTCCAAGCTAATTCGTCAATTCAATTCAAGAGAAAGTCAATTGCTTTATAAAATAAAAGTGAATAATTTGAAAAAATCATTTTCAAAGGATGATATTGATTTAGAAAATCTTACCACTAATTATTTCGTATTTATGAAAATATATGATAATATTGAAACTTATTTCTCTGACATAGAAGATCAGAAATTTGTTAAGATCAATATTGATTGCCTTTTGTTTCGTGATGAATTACTGAAAAAACATTTGGAGAATGAAAACGTTTGTAGTCCTGATATAGAATCATCGATTTACTTTCGCGTTTCTGAAACATACGACCTTTTTAGTTCGTTTAACACGTGTTGTATGGAATTGTTCAAAAAGATGCAACAACTAAACTTAGATTATAAGTTGAAAATATTTACGGATGAAGAAATTGCTGCTATTGGTGATTTTTCTTGTAAAATTGGACCAGGTACTTTTACAAATTTTTATCCTCCCTATGAAATATTGGAATTATTTCCCAAATTTTTAAGAATTCAAAAATTCTTAAAAGCGGATTTTATTCCTGCATATCATAAAGAATCTTTTTGGCAAAGCATAGTAGATGAAAATAAAATTCAAAAAGAACAAGAAATAACTATTAAAGAGTGGCTCAAAAGGAACGAAAATATTGCTGCTGAAATTTTAACAACATGGCAAAAAGACGAAAAATAAATATTAGAATGTCAAAAAAATACGGATAATTTCTGTGAATTGTCCGTATGCTTTTATGTTAAAGCTATTCATTGTGAGCGTGTATTTCTTTATGTTTTCCCTTTTTTCGTGGAGGAAAGAAAGAATTATAGCGGTAAGCTTGTATTCAATTTAAAATTTTGCTTTCTTAGCTTTGTGGAAATAAAAAGGCGGGACATACTGAAATTTTTGGAAAGGATAAAAATAAAGATAAAAAGGCTTTCAAACGATTGTAAAAAAATTTTAAATGTGTTAAAATATTTCGGTATTACAGACTTATCCTTGTTCGGGCTAAAAAAACTTGCTGCTCTTAATCGGGAGCAAAAACTTTGCCTTGATAGGGAAATAAAAAACGGAGTGATTTTATGGCTTACGGAAAAGGTTTCGGCGGCGGATTCGGCGGCGGACAAATGCAACAGCTGATGAAGCAGGCTCAAAAAATGCAAGAGGACATTCAAAAGGCTCAAAAAGAGCTTGAAGAAGCGGAAATAGAAGGCTCGACTGCGGGCGGCGCGGTTAAGGTTATCGTTTCGGGAAAAAAGATTTTGAAAAGCGTCAATATCGATTCTTCGGTAATCGACCCCGACGACGCGGAAATGCTCGAGGACCTTATCATTGCGGCATACAACGACGCGGCGACGAAAGCCGACCAAATGTACGAGGAGAAGATGGGCGCGTTCAATAAAATGGGCGGCGGCATGTTCTGATGAAAACTTTCATAGAACCTATCGGGAAGCTTATCAATCAGTTTTCCCGTTTGCCGGGCGTGGGCGCAAAGACCGCTCAACGCTACGCTTACAAGATAATCGAAATGAGCGAAGAGGACGCGGAGAAGTTTGCGGAAGCCATCGTCGAAGCGAAAAGCAAGGTGCATTACTGTTCGGTGTGCGGCAACTTTACCGACAAGGACGTGTGCGACATTTGTTCGAGCCGCTCTTCCGAGGTTATCTGCGTGGTGAAAGAGCCTAAGGACGTGCTTGCGTTCGAAAAAGCCGATAAGTTCGAAGGGACTTATCACGTTTTGCACGGCACGATAAACCCGATGGAGGGCGTCGGACCCAACGACATTCGCATAAAGGAACTGTTGAAGAGGCTCAATGACGGTGAAACGAAAGAAGTTATTCTTGCGACCAACCCGGACGTAGAGGGCGAAGCGACGGCTATGTACTTAGCGCGGCTCATTAAGCCGTTAGGAATAAAGGTTACGCGCATAGCTCACGGCATTGCGGTAGGCACGGACATAGAGTATGCGGACGTGGGGTCGTTGACGAGGGCGATTACGGACAGGCGCGAGTTATGAAACCGTATAGCGGCACATTTTGACACTGCGTGCGTCTTTGCCCTCAGTTACGTACGTTTTAGTACGCGCCTGTCGGTCAAATCCACCAGCTGTGTCAAACTGCACCACTCTCCGCTTTCATAAGGGTAAAAGAAAGGCGCGGCAGTTGTCCGTCTATGCACTAATCTAAGCCGTGAAAATGGTTGAAAGGAAGTGTGGTCGTTCGGTCAAAGCTACCGGCTGTGTCAAACTGCACCACTCTCCGCTTTCATAAGGGTAAAAGAAAGGCGTCGATATGCGCACGTTGTGCGCTCGATATTTGCTTCTTCGAAGCAATCGATATGCCGCTTGAAAAAGCGGCTCGATATTTGCCGTAAACGGCAATCGATATTCGCGCAGAGCGCGAGAGATGTTTTGATAAAACAAGAGTTAAAGCCGCTTAGAAAAGGCGGTTAAGGAGTTATAATGACAAGAAGTTGCGGCGTTTTGATGCCGATATTTTCACTGCCCTCGAAGTACTCTATCGGGTCTTTCGGTAAATGGGCGTATACGTTTGTTGATTTTTTAAAGAAGTCCGGTCACACTTATTGGCAGGTTTTGCCGATGTGTCAGACGGGGTACGGCGATTCGCCTTATCAGACGACTTGCGACGTTTCGGGCAACCCGTATTTTATCGACCTTGAAACGTTGAGAGACGAAAAGCTTTTGACTTACAGAGAGGTTATGCGCGCTATCGACAAGGGCGACCTTATTGATTACGGCAAGCTTTACAACGAAAGATATCCGCTTTTGAGAAAGGCGTTTGCGCGCTTCGACAAGAACGACAAGCGTTTTAAAGCGTTCCTTAAAACGGGCGATTATCGCGACTACGCGCTTTTTATGGCGTTGACGGAGAAATTCAATGCGCCTTGGTACAATTGGAGCGACGAGTATAAAAAGCGTGACGAAGCCGCGCTTAACAAGTTCGAAGCCGAGAATAAAGACGAGATTTTGTTCTGGCAGTTTGTGCAGTTTGAGTTCTGGAAGCAATACTACGCGCTCAAAAAGTATGCGAACAAGTGCGGGATAAAGATTATCGGCGACATGCCGCTCTATTTTGCGTACAACAGCGTTGAAGTTTGGCGTTCGCCCGAAGAGTTTATGCTCGACGAAAATTACACGCCGAAAAAGGTTGCCGGGGTTCCGCCCGATTATTTCTGCGCGGACGGGCAGCTTTGGGGTAACCCCGTGTACAACTACGAGGTGATGAAGAAGAACGATTACGCGTTCTTTAAGTCGCGCTTAAACCACGTTTTGAACGTTTACGACTACGTGAGAATAGACCATTTCCGCGGGCTTGATAGGTTCTGGGCGGTCGATTACGGAAAACCCACCGCGCGCGACGGCGAATGGCTCAAAGCCCCGGGTCGCGAGATATTCGCTTCGTTCGAACATAAGGACAGAATTATCGCGGAGGACCTCGGCGTTATCGACGACGGCGTTAGAGATTTGATAAAGACGGTCGGCGCGCCGGGAATGAAGGTCCTTTCTTTCGCGTTCGACAGCGGCAAGGATAATCCGTATTTACCGTGGAACGTGGGCGAAAACAGCGTTGCTTACACGGGAACTCACGACAACGACACGCTCGTCGGGCATTTCAAGAGCCTCGATAAAGAAGCCTTTGAAAGGCAGAAAGCGATGGTTAAGGAAAGCCTTGACTATCTCAAGATATATAGACCTATCGGCGGAATTTACCCCGTTGCGGAGGCTGTACTCGATATCGCTTACGCGTGCGACTCTAAGCTCACTATTGTGCCGCTTCAGGACGAACTTTTGCTTGGCGGAGAGTACCGCATTAACGCGCCCGGTTCGACCGGTTGCTGGCGCGTGAGAATCAAGGAAAGCGTGCTTACGGACACACTTTGCGCCGCAATGAAGAGACGTGCGAAACGCTTCAAGAGGGCGTAAAACTTTGTAAATTTTTATTGAATTTTTTATAAAAATTGCTTTCTCTTTTTATTCGGGAAAGCTTTTTTATGTGCCGTTTAAATTGAGTTTTTGTTGTGTTGTCGTGGATTTTTTCTGCTTTTAAGTTGCGATTTTTGAGCTTTTTATGTGAAAACGGAATGAAACTTTTTGCCTTGTTTTTGCTTGTTTTTCTCAAAATTCCGCATTCCGCCTTGATTTTTGAGTTTTACGTCGTTTTTGTGGGTTTTAAGGAATTTCGACATTAAAGGGATAGGCGTTGACATTTTAGGTACAAATGAAGTATAATTGACCTACAAGGCTTATATCAGCACATATACGGACTACGTGTTCGAACGCCACACAGTTACGTACATAGAGTACGCGCCTGCGCGTCGTTCTCGCCAGTTGTCCGTCTATGCACTAATCTAAGCCTTGTAGGACGATGTAATGTTGATTGTTGTTACGTCGTGCAAGGCTCCTATGGGCTAACCTATTCAATAGTTGAAAGTTGAAAATTGAAAGTTGAAAATTGCGGACAGTATTTATACCGTAAGCGGGCGGGCTTGATTGACTGTTATGTCGAAAATCAGGTTACTTGCGTTTCCCCACGCGCAATCGATAGATGAAAATTGAAAGTTGAAAATTGAAAGATATGGAAAAAAGAAAAAAACGGTTCAAAGACCGTAAAGACGGATATTATTTAGGCGAAGAGGTTCCCGCGCTTACGCGGTTTATGGTTTACCTCTTACCCGAAAGGACGAAAAACGAGGCGGTTGTCAACGAAGAAATAGAATTGGCGGCGTTAAACGAATATATTAAAGAAAAGAATGCCGCGCTCGGCGAGGACGATTTTAAGTATACGATTTTCCAGGTCGTGGTTGCGGCAATCGCAAAGACTATTTACCACCGCAAAAAGCTCAATTATTTTATTCAGGGTAGGCGGTATTACGAAAGAAAGCATATTTCCTTTTCGTTCATCATAAAAAAGAAGTTTGAGGACAAGTCCGAAGAAGCTATCGCTATTATCAAGGCGGGAACGGAGGGAGTATCTCCGCTTGACGAGGTGCGCGAAAAAATCAAAAAAGCCGTATACGACGTGCGCGTTAAGGACAAAACGGACGGAACGACGGGCATAATAGAAAAGCTTGTCAAGCTCCCGCGGTTCTTACTCCGCTTTGTGTGCCGCGTTCTAAAATTTTTGGACTATCACGGGTGGACGCCCGCGAGCTTAATGAAAGAAGACCCGTATTATTCTACGGTTTTCATAAGCAATCTCGGTAGCATAAAAATGCATGCCGATTATCACCATTTGACCGATTACGGCACAAATTCCGTGTTCGTTATCGTCGGTGAGAAACATACTTCGCCCGTGTTTAAGGACGACGGAACTTTTGAAATGAAAGAGTTTTTGCCGATAGGACTTACTATCGACGAGCGCATTGCCGACGGACTTTACTTTGCTAACTCGATAAAACTTTTGAAAAAGTATCTTGCCGACCCTAAGCTTTTAGAAGAAAACGTGGAAATAGAGTGATGTTTAGCCGCTATTCCCGTTTTAACCCGCAATAAAGATTGAACGAATACATATTCGTATACAAAGGCAAAAGTGCGGCTATAAGCCGATTAAACGCCAAAAAATAAAGAGGATTAAAATGTCTATAGAAGAAAAGAATGCGCCGTGGCTAAAAAGTTACGGCGAAGTGAAATTCCATATCGATTACCCTAAGGGGTCTATGAGCGACGTCGTTTTAGCGACCGCCGACCGTTACCCCAACCAAACGGCTCTTTCGTGCATGGGTACGAAGATACCGTATAAGCTCATGAAACGCAAAATTTTGCAGACGGCGCGCGCGTTTGTCGCTCTCGGCATAAAGAAAGGCGATAAAGTTACTATTTGTATGCCGAACTTGCCGCAAACCGTTTATTCTTTGTACGCGCTCAACTATATCGGCGCGGTTGCAAGCCTTATCCACCCGCTTTCCGCGGAGGGCGAAATAGCTTATTACTTAAGCGAAGTCGATTCGCACATAATCTTAACGCTTGACTCGTTCTACACGAAAATGCTTGCCGTGCAGAAGCAGTACCCGATTGACAAAATCATTTTAACGGGCGCGGCGGAAGAACTCGGATTTATGAAAAAGTGGGCGTATAAGCTCATTAAAGGCAAAAAAGACAGAGATTATACCGTTGAGGACAACGTAATTTACTGGGAAGAATTCATTAAACAAAGAATGAGCGTTAAAGCCCCCGCGGCTGCGCATCTGGACGAAAACGAGCTTTCAACCATTCTCTTTTCGGGCGGAACGACGGGCGTTACTAAGGGCATAATGCTTTCGAGCAAAAACTTCAATGCGTTGGCTCTCCAGACCGCGACGATGTGCAACAAGCGTATTCAGGGCAAAAAGATGCTCGCGGCGATGCCGTGTTTCCATGGCTTCGGTTTGGGCGTTTGCGTGCATACGATGATGGTTTTAGGCGGCGAATCGATACTCGTGCCTAAGTTCAACGTCAAAGATTACGCGCTTTTGATTAAGAAAAACAAGCCTAACTACATAGCCGGCGTGCCGACTTTGTACGAGGCTTTGACGAGAAACAACTACCTTGACGGCGTAAATTTAAGCTGTTTGATGGGCGTTTTCTCGGGCGGCGACAGTCTTTCAATCGAACTCAAAAAGAAGTTCGACGCGTTCTTAAAAGACCACGGCGCGACCGTGAAAGTGCGCGAGGGCTACGGCACTACGGAATGCGTTACGGCGAGCTGCTTAACGCCTTATAATAAGGAAAAGGAAGGCTCGATTGGCTTGCCTTACCCCGACACTTACTACAAAATTTGCAAGGTCGGCACGACCGAGGAAGTGCCTTACGGCGAAGAGGGCGAAATTTGTTTGTCCGGTCCGACGGTTATGCTCGGTTACTACAACCGCCCCGAGGAGAACGCAAACACGCTCAAAAAGCACGCGGACGGCAGAATTTGGCTGCACACGGGCGACCTCGGCAAGATGGACGATGAGGGGTTCATATTCTTTAAACAGCGCATTAAACGTATGATAATAACGAGCGGCTACAACGTTTACCCGTCGCAGATAGAAAACGTTATCGACGGACACGAAGCCGTGCAGATGAGTTGCGTTATCGGCGTTAAGGACGAGTACAAAATGCAGCGCGTAAAAGCCTTTATCACGCTTAAACCGGGCTACGAGCCGAGCGCGGAAATGAAGAGAAGCATTCTCAATTATTGCAGAACGAGAATAGCTAAATACGCCCTTCCCTACGATATCGAATTCCGCAACGAACTCCCGAAAACGCTTGTCGGCAAGATTGCTTACACCGTTCTCGAAAAGGAAGAGAACGAAAAGATAAACGCGGCGAAAGCTACCGCGAACGCGTAAGTTTATCCGGCAAAAGCGGGGCTATAAGTCGATTAAACGACATTTTTATAAATTTTTTGTATAAGAAAAGCAGGACACTTTAAAGCCCCGCTTTATTTATATATATTATTTTAGTTCCTCGTTTTTCGGCTCGTCGGATAATACTTGAAATTCGACTAAAATTTAACGACGGGTCGGCAAAAGCAATTATACAATCGGCAAATTTTGCCATTTCGTCGTTGCGTTTTGAAATACAGTACTTGGGTGGCGTGTTTTCAAGAGGCAGATACATTACTTCGTCAAAACCCGCTTCTTTAGCGAATTTTAACTTGTAATATTTATCGTTTAAATATGGGGTAACGAAAATAAACTTTATTTGCGGATAATCCATTTTTAGTGAGCTTATGCAATTTATGACTAATTTGTCAAATTTGCCATACCAACCGCAGTAAAGTTTCGGTTCTTCGTTTAAAACGCTTAGGGTTGCTTGTTTTATCGCTTTCAAAACTTCTTTGCTGTCATTCGGAAAGCTCGAATGACCAAAATAAACAATATTCATTGTTATAGTATAGCATAATTTTTACTAAATAGCAAATATGCTATACATAGCAGTAATATTTTTTCGCGTTTAGTTAAAATAATAATAGAAAAATGAAATTCTAATATTATTTTACTTGACTGGAGAATATTATATGCTGCTTGAGGACGCGGTTGCGCTGAGAATTGAACAACTTTGCATAGAACGAAAGATAACTAAGTATGAGCTTTCAAAGCTAAGCGGCGTTCCGCAAACTACTCTTTGTTCTATAAAGAAAAAGCGCAGTACGTCAGTAAAAATCCATACTCTTTACGCCATATGTTGCGGACTTCGGATTTCACTTGAAGAGTTTTTCGAAAGCCCTATGTTCGCACCCGATAATCTTTACGACAAAAAGTAAAAAAGCGGGGCTATAAGTCGATTAAACGATAAAAAACGCGGTAAGCTTGAATGCCTGCCGCGTTTTAAAATACGAATTATTTTATTTCTTTTCCGTTTTGAAAAGCTTAGAGGAGAGGAAGTTTGCGCCCAAAAGCACGGGGAAGTCTAAGGCGATTAAGACTAAGAGGAAGATTATCGCGTCGAGGTTTTCTTTAAAGGAAAGAGCCGTAAGGTTGAAGAAGAAACAGTGCATTAAGCACGTTGCCCACACGAGAAGAGCGATTGTCACAAAACCTACGATTGCGCCGCGGTAGAGGTCGTACGGGATACAGAGAAGCACGAGGAAAACCCAACCGCCAAAAGTGAGTGCGAGCGTTGAAACCGATTCGCTTACGCCGCCCGCAAGGTTTACGCCGAAGATATGCGCGTATTCCGACAAAAGAACGTTCAAAACAAGTATCAGAGTGCCTGGGATTGCGTGGGCGAACACGAACGAGATAAAGTTGCCTTTGACCCTGTCGGAGTTGGGTTGCACGGACAAAAGCGTTGACGGCAAGCCGATTATAAAGAATTCGAGCATAAGCATGTTACCCGTCGAGAAGGGGTATTTTTGCCAGCGGATAGCCGAAATTATCGCGTAGCAGAGGGTGAACATCGTTTTCATAAGGTAAAGAGAAGCCGAGCGTTGAATGTTGTTTATAACGCGCCTGCCTTCCTTAACCACGCTCGGGAGGGAGTTGAAATTGTCGTCGAGCAAGACGAGGTGGGACAAACTCCTTGCCGCCGCCGAGCCGGAAGCGACCGTTATCGAGCAGTCGGCTTCTTTCATTGCGAGTATGTCGTTTACGCCGTCGCCCGTCATTGCAACCGTGTTGCCCGCCGACTTGATTGTCTTTATCAAGAGGGCTTTTTGTTCGGGCGAAACTCTGCCGAAAACGGAGTACTTATTTGCTGCCGCGGCGACTTCTTCGTCGGAAAGCCCCGCGAGCGAAATATAGTTTTGCGCGTTTTCAATGCCCGCGCGGGCGGCTATGCGGGAAACGGTGAGCGGGTCGTCGCCCGAAATAACCTTGACGGCTACGTCGTTTTCCTTGAACCATTTTATTGTTTCGATTGCTTCGGGGCGGATATTATCTTCCAAGGCGATGAGAGCAAAGGGAACGGTTTCGCCGACAAGCTCGTCGTTCGTTATTTTGTCCGCTTTTGCAAGCATAAGAACGCGTTTTCCGCATTCCATAAAGGATTTTATCTTTTCGGAAATTTCCGCAGTGATATTTTTGCAAACGAAGTCTGGCGCGCCGAGCGCGTAGGTCGAGCCGCCAAAAAAGGTTACGGCGGAGAGTTTACGCTTAGAGGAAAACGGCAAAACTTTTGTTGCTTCAAGCGGATTTTCGACGGCAAATTTTTTGTTGAGCGCGTCCGCCGTCATGTTTTTGTCGCCGAGCGCGTGTTCCATGGACGCTATTAAAAGGTTGACGTCGCAAGTTTTTTCGATATTCACAACGTCCGAAACTGTCATGTTTCCGTCGGTAATCGTTCCCGTTTTGTCGAGGCACAAAACGTTTACGCGGGCGAGCATTTCGAGCGAGTACATATCCTGCACCGAGGTGTTGAGCGTCGCAAGCTTGATTATGCCGACCGCAAGCGAGAGGGTTGTTAACAAGAACATGCCCGACGGTATCATACCGATTACCACCGCGACCGTTTTTTTGACGACCGCCGTGCGCAGTTCTATTCCCGAAAGGGTTTCCGAGTAAACGCCGTGATTGACGAAAGCCGTTACGATTGCTATCGGGATAATTAAAAGCCCGACGGTTTTTATGATTTTGTTCATCGCGTCGAGAAGCTCGGAACGCGTGCGTTTATATTTTTTTGCTTTTGCCGAAAGCGTTTGAACGTAAGCTTCTTGTCCTACTTTATCTGCGCGAGCAAGGCACGAACCGCCCGAAACGAAGCTGCCCGAATAAAGCATGTCGCCGTCCGACTTTTTGACGGCTACCGATTCGCCGGTGAGCATCGATTCGTCAACTTCCACGCTGCCCGATAAAAGTATGCAGTCGGCGGGGATTTGGTCGCCGAGCGAAAGTTCGATTATATCGTCCAGAACGACGTCGCCGACGGGAATCGTGAGTTTTTTGCCGCCGCGCACGACGTTTGCCGTCGGGGCTTTGACGAGCGAAAGCTTTTCGACCGTCTGTTTAGCCCTTATCTCCTGAATAATGCCTATCGCCATATTGAGTACGTAAATGACGATGAACGAATAATCGGATAGGTTAGCGGGAACCGTCAGCATTACGCCGAAGCAGATAAGGCAAAACAGGTTGAAAAACGTGCAGATATTGTCGAAAAATATTCTAAAATAGCTTTTGGAAGCCTTGTTTTTGACTTCGTTCGTAAGTCCTTGCGCTATTCTGCCGTCGACCTCTGCGCGCGTAAGCCCCGTTGCGGGGTCTGCGTTTATTCTGCCGAGGTCTTTTTTAAAATCGTAAACTTTCTTTTTCATTGTGAATAATCCTTTCTCTTCTTTTCTGTTTGTGTTTTTTCACTTTCGCTAAGTGCGAACTAAGCCGAGTTGAAAATTTAAAATTGAAAACTGCTGTCTAAGCGAATATATAAAAATAAAAAACCAAATCTTTCAATTTTCATCTTTCAACTTTCAACTATTTAATATAATAGCATTTTATGAAGTAAATTTCAAGCTATCAAGGGAATAAAAGCGCAAAAATAGTTTATTGAATTGACTTTTCTTTGCTTCTTTGGTACAATACACTATATATAGGCTCGAAAAAACTTTTTGAAATGTGTTTTTCCGAAAAGTTTTGCCGAGACTGAAAGGAGTTTGTATGGCTGAAATAAAAAAATATTCTTACGCCGTGGAAGGCGAAATCGACGGCGAAAAGCTCGTAGAACGAGTTAAAGCCTTAAAAAACGTGGCGGACGCTAAGTTTGAAAACGGCACGCTCACTTATTTTCTGCCCGAAAATGCCGACGAATACGACGTTCTCGTATCTTCTATGGAAATCTGCGCGGAAATGGGCGCGGAACTAATTATCGGCGACGACGAGGAAGAAAAAAAGGAAGAAGTCGACGTTTACGAGCAGTGTTCTTCTGTCGAAGAGATTGAAAAAAATCTTGAAAAGGAAGAGAAAACTGCGGAAGGAAAAGCCGACGAAAGCGCGGAATTTTCTTCGGCGGACAGAATCGTGGAAGCGAAAAAGACCTTGAAAAAGGAAAGCTTAGTTAGGGCAATCGAGCTTGCCGTCGCGGTCGCGTTTATGATTGCCGCGTTGTTAGTGCCGTCGTCAAATTCGGTTATAAGCTTGAAAACGATATTCTCCGTTCTCGCGTTCGCAGTGGGCGGGTACGAAATTTTCTATTCGGCGATTGTCGGAATTTTCAAAAAGAAGATAAAGAATTATGACTTAATCGTCACGATAAGCTGCTTATTCGGCGCGTTTTTCGGGTATATTACGGAAATCACCGTGTTCATCGTAATCTATGCGATTGCGGACGAAGTGGCGAAGTTTGCGGATAACCTTTCCGCCGTTACGCTTGACGAAATCTTTTATACGGGCAGCGTGCCGCTTACACTCGAAAACGGCGAAAAACGCTCGGTCGAAGCGGTGGTGAAAGGCGATAAGTTCGCGCTCGAACGTTACGACGTGGTACCCGCCGACGGGGTCGCGCTCACGGACGGCAAAGTCGACGCTTACCGCGCGGAGAGCATTTACGAAAAGGAAATTAAGGCGGGCGATAAGGTACTTGCCGGCAGCGTGGTTTTGAGCGACGGACTAAAATTCGAAGCCGAAACGACTTCAAAAGAGAGCGCGCTTAGCAAAAAGAAAGAAAGCTTTTCGGAAAGAACGGAATTTTTAAAACGCGACGGCGGAAAGCTGTTTGCGCTCGACTTGGCTCTCATTTTGGCTTCGCTCGTGTGTTGCTTCGTTCTCCCGATTTTTGCGGAAGATTACGCGGCGGAACTCACTACTTACGTCGGGATTTGCGTTTCGATAATGCTTACGGCTTCATTCTCTCTTGCAGCCGCGATTGCGGCGGAAAGCGTGTATCGCGCGGTGGTTGTTGCAAAGTATCGCGGGATAGATTTCGGCGCGGAAAAGGCGTTTTATACGCTTGCAAACGCAAATTCTATCGTCGTGCGCTCGTCCGTTCTGACTGAAAACGGAACGCTTAAAGCCGATTCGCTCGGCGCGCTCAAAGAACTTTATTTCGACGGCGCAAAGAACGTAACCACCGAGTTCGATTGCGCGGTCGAAGCCGAGGATAAAGAAAAAATAGACCTCGTGGACAAAGCTTTTAAGGGCGAAAAGAAAGTTTTTGCCGGCGGCGACGGCGAAGTGTCGTTCGATAGAAGCAAAACGGGCGAAAAGGTCGTTATCGAAAACGGCGAAATATTTATGCTCCCGCTTGCGTATAGCCTTGCGAAGAAAGCCGTCAAGCGCGAAAAGCGCATTAAAATCATATCGCCGATAGTGAAAGGCGCGTGCATAATTGCGGCGATGTTCGTTCCCGCGACAATACTTTCGCCCGTGTATTTTGCTTGCGTTTCCGCTGCCGCAACGCTTGCGTTTACGCTCTCGGCTTTTTCTTCCGCTTCCGTGAAAGAGTAAGCTTTTGCCGTCCGGACAGTGTCCGGACGGGTGCGGAAGAGTTGAAGGTTGAAAGTTGAAAAATAAGAATATTCTCTAATAGATACGATATAGTTATATGAACTTTGTAATAATTTAAAGGGATTGGTAAAATTGTCTATGAATGCACTGATAAATAAACATCTTGTTGAACAAATTAAAAATTTACTTGAACAATCTCGTCAAAAAATTGCGATAGAAGTAAATACAACTTTATTACAGACTTATTGGCAGATTGGTAAATTTATCATTGAGGACGAAAAGGTTCATATTGGTGATATTGAATACGAAAAACAATCTTTACGACAACTCTCTAAGATTCTTACGACCGAATTCGGAAAAGGCTTTTCGCGTTCTAATATCTCTAATATGCGTCAATTTTATTTAACACATAAAGATGTCCAGACAGTGTCTGGACAGTTGTCTTGGTCACATTATTGTGAACTTTATTCTATATCTGATGAACAGAAACGTAGTTTTTACGAAAAAGAATGTATTAACGCGCACTGGTCTGTTCGAGAGCTTCGCCGCCAAATTGAAAGCTCTCTTTTTGAGAGATTGCTTCTTTCAAGTGGTACGGCAAATAAAGAAAAGGTAATATCGCTTGCGATGAAAGGCAATGAGATTACAAAGCCTGAGGATATTATTCGTGACCCTTATGTGTTTGAGTTTTTAGGTTTTCCTGAGGATAATTCTTTTTTGGAAAGCGATCTCGAAAAGGCTCTTGTTGAGCAAATTGAAAAGTTTTTGTTAGAACTCGGTAGAGGGTTTATGTTTGTAGGTACTCAACAGCGCATAACACTCGGAAATCGTCATTATTATGTAGACATGGTGTTCTATAATAAGCTTCTGCGTTCTTATGTACTTATTGAGTTAAAAACAACAAAACTAATGCCTGAAGCAGTAGGGCAACTTAATATGTATCTTAATTATTATGCAAGTGAAGTCAATGATAGCGAAGATAACCCGCCTATCGGAATTATTTTATGTACCGATAAGGATAGCATTGATGCGGAATATGCATTAGGTGGATTATCTAACAATCTTTTTGCTTCAAAATATGTATTGTACATGCCGAACAAGGAGCAACTTATAGCCGAGGTTGAAAAAGTCTTAGAAAAATGGCATAAGATTGATAATGACAATTAAATAAGTTGTATTATAGTAGTACTACAGTAAGATTTGCCGCCGATATTCGGCGGCGTTTTTTTGTGCTTTGCGACAAAAAAAGTTGAAAGTTGAAAATTGAAAGTCGAAAGTTGCGGTCGGGGCATTTTTATAAAAAATTTTTCGAAAAAAATTCTAAAAAGCTAAAAAGTATGTCGCGGGCGCATGAAGGGGAGAAAAAATTCTTTTGAAAAAGCCTTGACAAGAAGCGTTTTGTAAACTATACTTTAATTTATCGGGGTGTTTGCCTAAACGCAAAAAATGTGCCGAAGAGGAGCAAAAATGATAAGGGTAGCGATTGTCGACGACGACGGAGCGGATAGGAAAAAGATAAAAGATTGCCTTGACTTTGTCGCCGAAGAAGAAAATCAAATATTCGAAGTGTCGGAGTTTGAAAACGCGGAATGCTTTTTTATGAAGTTCGATTGCAATTTCGATATTGTATTTTTGGATATAGAGATGCCGTATTGCGACGGAATGACGGCGGCGAAAAGGTTAAGGCAGATAGACAAGGTGGTTACGCTTGTATTTGTAACCAATCTTGCGCAATATGCGGTTGCCGGGTATGAAGTGGACGCTCTCGACTACATCTTGAAGCCCGTCGATAAGTATTCGTTTTCTTTAAAAATGAAGAGGGTTTTGTCGCGAACGCTAAGAAACGCGGAAGATTCCGTTATGGTTCCGACTGAGGACGGAGATATCGTTCCGATAAAAATTTCTACCGTAAGGTATGTTGAAGTGAGAGGGCATTATGTGGTGTTTCATACCGCGGACGGCGAGTTTTCGCAATACGCTACGCTAAAAAGCGTTGAAGATAAGCTGAAAGATTTTCCTTTTGCTAAATGTAACAGATGTTTTCTCGTCAATCTTTCGTACATCGAAAAAATACGAGACAACGAAGCTATGATAGGCGGCGACGGTTTGCAGATATCGCGCCCGCAGAGAAAGGCTTTCCTTTCCGCTTTTTCGGATTATTTAGGAGGAAGACGTTAATGTATTTCGATTTAGGCAGCATTGTGTTTGAAGTTGAACTTATTGCGGCGCAGAGCTTGTTTTTGTATGCATGCCCGAAACGGAAAATGTTTTGGCTTCGCTTTTTAATATCTTTTATAGCTTGCGTAGTACTTGCGTATTTTTTCCCGAAATACGAAACCCGCATTGGATATATTTTCTTAATGCTTAGGTCTTTTGCGGTACTTGCATACTCTATCGGGCTTACTTGCATTTGTTACGATTTGAAATTCCACGCTGCAATATCCATTTGCGTTGCGGGATATGCCGTTCAGCATATAGCTTATCAATCCGCGTTCCTTATTTCAAAGATTCCGGGCGCAGAGGTGCTTAATGGCAGCCTTTTTGGCTTCATCATGTATCGCGAACTCATAACCATGCCAATTGTTTTTTTCTTTGCTTGGCTGCTTGGCGGAAGAAAAGCCGCCGAAAGCAGATATTTTCTCGATAGCGATATACGCTTCGATATGATTTCGATTTTTACTATATGCGTTTGCATTGTAATGACGAGAATTTCGTATCGATTTTGCGGATTCGATTCCGTTCCGCCGAGAATTTTTCTTATTATGTGTTGCGCGTTGGCTCTCATAATTCAATTCGCGCTCTCGTCGATTCTTACGGAACGTGCGGACAGGGAAGTTGTCGAGCGTATTCGTAAAGAAGAAAAAAAGCAATACGAACTAAGCAAAAAAATGATAGATACGATAAATATAAAGTGTCACGATTTAAAATTCCGGTACGGCGACGATAAGATTTTACCCGACGAAAAGAAAGAGGTTAAAGAAGCCGTTGATATTTATGACGGAATGACTCGTTCCGGTAACGATGTTCTCGACGTTATTCTTACCGAAAATTTTTTATGTTGTTTTTCGCAAGGGATAAAGTTCACGTTTATGGGTAGCGGCGATTACGTTTCGTTCCTAACTAAATCCGATATCTATTCGCTTTTCGGCAATGCGCTTGAAAACGCGAGAGAAGCCGTCGCCGGGCTGAACGACGATAAAAAAATAATTTCGCTTACTCTGTCAAAGAAGGGGCAGTTTGTTTCCGTAGACGTTTCGAATTACTTTGACGGAAATATTTCGCTTAACGACGGGTGCGTCGTGACAAAAAAGGAAACGGACAAGGATTTTCACGGGTACGGGCTGAAAAGTATAAAAACAATCGCCGAAAAGTACGGCGGAGACATGCGCATATCTTTTGATAACGGCGTATTTAACCTCGGCGTATTCCTCATCGACAATTCAAAACAAAAGTAATTCGGTAAAGACGGTCGCAAGCAAAGAGTTTGCGACTGTTTTTTGCCCTAAATTTGCAATTCGTGCCGAAAAACGACAGTTTATTCTGTTTTACATACGTTTTTTTTTGGAAATGATATAATTACGACGGTTAGGGAAAAGCTTTATCCCTAATAAAAAAAATTCGGAGGATAGCAATGAATCTTCAAAAACGTTTGGCAGAAAAAAGCGTCGGCTTTTATATTCTGCTTGCAGCAGCGTTAATCTCGGTCGTTACGGTCGTAGTTTACGCCGCAAATTACTCTAAGCTCTCGGTGTACATGTCTTGGGCGGCGGTAATAGTTATGGCGGTAGGCGCGGTTGTTTCCGTTGCTCTTTCGTTTGTCGGCGCGGACGAAATTGCCCCGGCAGTCGTGGCTTTGACAAGCCTTATCGGACTTTTGCTTTTTGTAAAAGCCATTTACGGTTATGTCGCCGTGGTTATCGTAGGTATTGACCTTAACTCTTTCGATTCGAAGTTTATAGCTTGCACGATTTTATTTATACTTTCGTATGCTATAAGCGTGACTTCGATATTCGTCCCGCAGAAAAAAACGATAAAAGGAGAGTAACACAATGAAAAAACAAACGGTAAGGCTTATTCAAAAAATTCTCATAACCGCATTTACCACGCTTTTCGCGTTTATGCTTACGGCGACGGGAATACTTAAACAAAACGAAAGCACGATTACCACGGCTCTCGGTCAAAGGGACTTTTATATAGAATACGGCGAGGGCGACGACGGTCCGAAAGAACTTTTCAAGACGGACTATAAGAGTGTAAGAGAAGTCGTTTATGCCGGTTACGAGACTCAGCTCGAAGAGCAGAAAGAAGGCACCGTGCTTTTAAAGAACGACAACGACGCATTGCCTTTGAAAAAAGGCTCCAAAATAAGCGTTTTCGGCGCGGCTTCGGTGTACCCGTTCTACGGCGCGAGCGGCTCCGGCGGTATCAGCACAACGTATGCTTTGGATTGGTATGATTCGTTTGCGGGAACGCATTACGAAAAGGCCGATCCTAAGGCGAAGGTTACGGGCGAACCTTACTTTTCCGTTAACGAAAAGCTTAAAACCGAATATGAAAAATGGGTTGAGGTTAAGCAAACGCCTTGGTCAACCGTCAACGTCGGAGAGTATGCTCCTTCGAGCAGCGTTTCCAAAGTTTCTATAAGCGATGTTCCGTGGAATGTTTTATCCGCCGGAGAAGGCTATGCGGACATAGCAAATTACGGCGACGCGGCTTTGATGATTATAAAAAGAACGGGCGGCGAAGGTTACGATTTGCCTGCTACGACCGGTAAAAACAAACAGTACGGCAACACTTCTTACGCCACTTCCGTAAACTGTGACGGCGTTAACGGCGATTACCTTGCTTTGAACGAAAACGAAAAGTCCATTCTCGGCGGACTCAAACAACTCAAAAAAGAAGGTAAGGTAAAAAAGATAGTTCTCATTTTGAATATGGCAAGCACGATAGAACTTAGCTTTTTGAAAAACAACGATTACGATATCGACGCTTGCTTGTGGACGGGATCCGTCGGTACTTACGGTACCGTTGCGGTAACTAAACTTTTGTGCGGCGAATGGAATTTCAGCGGCGGGCTTTCCGCTACTTTGTGGTACGATAACCTTGCAAACCCCGTAAACTCCAACTTTACCGACCAGAACTATTTCTTTACGTACTCCAACTACAAGGAATTCGGCTTTACAAACCCGGCGGAAGCAGGTCAGTATCAGTCGTCGATGAGTTCTTACATGGTTTACCAGGAGGGTATGTATTTAGGTTATAAGTACACCGAAACGAGATACGAAGATTACGTTACGGGCGTAAAGAACGTAGGCGAATATAAGTATGACGAAGTAGTCGCTTATCCGTTCGGTTACGGAAAATCTTATTCGGAATTCGAGTTTACCGATATGACGGTTAAAGAAGCAGGTAAGACGTACGAAGTTTCCGTTAAAGTAACGAATACAGGCTCGAAGCCGGGAAAGACTCCGGTTCAGGTATACGTTGCAAAGCCTTACGGCGAATACGAACGCAAAAACCAAATTCAAGTTCCGTCCGTTCAGCTTATCGATTTCGGAAAGACAAGAGAACTTGCCGCAGGAGATTCCGAAACGGTGACGATATCGGTCGACCAAAAGTACATGGCGACTTACGATACTTTCGGCGCGGGAACTTACGTTATGACTCCGGGCGAATACAGACTTATCGTCGCCAAGAACGCGCACGAAGCGGTAAACAGCCTGTTAGCCGATAAAGGCTATACTCCTGAAACTACGAACAACAGAATGGATAAGGAAGGCAACACCGACCTTGTTTACAAGTTTAGCTTATCTTTGGATAAACAAACCTATTCGTTGTCGTCTGCGACAAACAATCCTATCGCAAACTCCTTCGAGTTCGGCGACATCAACACTTACTCCGGTAAGGGCGGCAATTCGGTTAAATACTACAGCCGCGACGATTGGAACGGCACGGTCGCGCTTTCGTATAGAAAAGCCGACGGAACGCTCGTTAAGCCGCATGCAACGCTCACGATGACTAAGCAGATGGCGGACGAACTCAGAGACCAGATGGACGCTAAAAAGGTTATCGAAAAAGGCGGCGAATATCCGACTTACGGCAAAAATTTAAAGGGTGTAGACGCGGAAGGATACGGTATACCGAACGACGACGCGTTAAAACTCATAGACCTTCTCGGCGAAGATTACGATTCGCCTATGTGGGAGGATTTGCTTGACCAACTCACCTGGATGGATACGGTATATCTTCTTTCCAACGGCAGACATAAAACGGTTGCAATAGCTTCCGTCGCTAAGCCGAGTACATGGGACGAAAACGGACCTAACGGTCTCAGCGGTTACTTTGCGACTTATGCAAAAGCAAGCGGCGGGTCGGCATATTCGGGTCCTTCGCTTCCGTACGCCGACCGTATAGACGACCCCGATCTCGAATCCAATTACAAAGGCACGGGCTTTTCTTCAAACGGTATTCTTGCCGCAACGTTCAATAAGGATTTAGCGAAAAAGGTCGGTAAGCAGATAGGCGAAGAATCTTTCTGGATCGGCGTTGCGGGGCTTCTCGGCGTCGGTTTGAACATTCAACGCAGTCCTTACTCGGGCAGAACGGCGGAATATTATTCCGAGGACGCTATGCTCAGCGGGCTTATCGCCGCGCCGGAAGTAAAGGCAATCGAATCCATGGGCGTTCATTGCTTCATTAAGCATTGCGCGATAAACGAATCGGAAACGGCTCGTCACGGCGTACAATGTTGGATGACGGAACAAGCCATGCGTGAAAATTACTTCCGCGCGTTCGAAATAGCTATCGAAGAAGGCGAATCCTTCAATGTTATGACTTCTTTCAGCCGTATCGGCACCCAGGCGGTTGCTAACTGCGTTCCGTTTGCTCAAAGCTTTTTACGTAACGAATGCGGTCTTCCCGGTATAATCGAAACCGACTGCGCGGGAGACATGACCGACGGCAAACACGGCGAACCTTACGCTTCGAGAATAGTTAACGTTTATCTCGGCGCAACCGATTTGAACGAGTATAACTACGGTAACGACGTAGAAGACTATACGGGCAGCGGCATAACCTACGCAGACTTTGCTCCGGACGCTAACGGTAAAGGCGAATACGGCACTCTCGGTCAGGCTATGAGAAAAGCCGCAAAGAGAATACTTTATGCGACTTTGACGAGCAACTCCATGAGTACTATGTCGTCTGCGTCTAAGATAGTCAAAGTAACTCCGCCGTGGAAAGTAGCCGTTAACGCCGCCGATATTTCGCTCGGAATACTTCTCGGGTTATCCGTTCTCTGGCTTATAGCCGACGTAGTATGGCGTTATATAAAGGCAAATAAAGCAAACTAAACAATCGCTCATACATTTTATATCTTCCTTTTTCTCCCGTAACCGATAAGGCTGCGGGAGAATTTTTATGAGTTGAAAGTTGATATATGCGTGCAAAGCACGCTCGATATGGTAAGGTGAAAGTTGAGAGTTGAAAGTTGAAAATTGCGGACAAAATAAAAATTAAAAATCGGGTGAAAATGACGACTGTGAACGGACGAAAAATAAAAATCTCGATAAAAACGGTGCAAAAGGGGGCAAGGGAAACAAAGAATGTCCGAAAGCAACATTTTGTTGCCGGGAAAAGGTATTGACTTTTGGCGATTTAGTGGTACAATTGACGTAAGAGTTTTCTCGCTTGGTTATGCGCAGACTAAGCAAGAGAAAACGTGAAAGATAAGGAGTTAAAAAAACCGATGAAAAACTACGGTGAAAAAATTGCTTACTATAGACGAGTCAAAGGCATTTCTCAATCGGAACTTGCCGAAAAACTCAACTTAACAAGACAGGCGATTTCGCGCTGGGAGCGCGGGAAAACCGAACCCGACCTTGACAGTATTATATTGCTTTGTAAAATTTTCGGAATATCGACCGACGAGTTTTTATTAGAAGAAGCAATAGAGTACGAGGACAAACGCTCTTCTTCGTCAATGAACGACAAAGAGGAAGAGCCTCAAGTAGCTGAACACGTTACGGAAGAAGTCGTTGAAACGATTGAAGCGGAAACCGCCGAAAACACAGGAAAAGAAACGGAAGAAATCGCGGCGGCGGAAAGCAAGGACGAAAGCAGGGAAGATTGCAAGGACGTCTTAGTTGTCGAAAGAGAGAAAAAGCAGAACAAATACCCGAACGTAAAACGCCCGCTCGGCATTTTTAAGCTTCCGCTCTGGATAAGCATGACGAGCGTTTGGGCAGTGCTTTTAATCGCAGTCATAATCGGCAGTCAGTTTGCGTTTGCTTACAAAAAGACGATAAATTCTTTTCTTGGTTTGCGGATGTATTATCTTGTCGAAGACGAAGAGGCCGCCGAGGACGAAGACACCGAATATTTTAAGTCTAATTACGAAAATAAAGACGAAGTAAACGCCGAAACAAAAAAACTTTCGCTGCAAGAACAGCGTGAGGGAACGACCATACTTTGGAACAAAGATGACGCTTTTCCGCTCGGCAAAGTAAGCGTTTCGCTTTTTGGCTTAGGTTCGTTTGCGTATTGCAACTCGGGTAACGGAAGCGGCGCGGCGTATGCCGGAATAGACATGAAGACGGCGTTCGAAAACGCGGGTTTAAAGGTAAACCCCGTGCTTTGGAATAACCTAAAAGGACAGACCGATTACTGGCGGATTGACGATAATTATAAACAATACCACAAAAAGACAAGCGAAATTCCTTGGGAAAAGCAAAACGCTTCGGCTTCGTCCTACGGCGAATATTCGGATGCGGCGATTTACGTTTTAACTCGCGAATCCGGCGAAGTAGGCTGGGGTAACGACTTAAAGACAACGGGTGCGGGAACGATAGACGGCGACTATTTCAGCCTTTTTGACCGCGAAAAACAAGTTATACGGCAACTTGTCGCTTTAAGAAAGAACGGCACGTTCAAAAAACTCGTAGTTTTGCTTAACACCGCGGAAGGCATAGGATTCAGACATCTTTCGGAATTCGAAAGCGATATCGACGCATGCGTCTGGATAGGGCAAGGCGGCACTTACGGACTTGAAGAAGTAGGCAGGATTTTGACGGGCGAATCGACCCCGAGCGGACACTTGCCCGATACCTTTGTTTACAGCGGACTTTCGGCTCCCGCTTCCGTCAACCATGAATACGATGTTTACGAAAACCTTTCCGGCAAAGACTGGGGCAGCGACGAAGGTAGCTATTCGGGCGCGGGCAGAGGGTACTTTATGGCGCATTACACAGTATACGCCGAGGGTATCTATATAGGTTATAAATATTACGAAACGCGCTACGAAGATACGATTTTAAAACAAGGCAACGCGAACGGCGCGGCAGGCGCAAAATGCTCGACGAACGGTTGGAACTATTCGGAAGAAGTGGCTTATCCTTACGGTTACGGGCTTTCTTACACGACTTTCGATTACGGAACGCCTACTTTTACTCCGAACGCCGACGGCAGCTATACCGTTAAAATTACCGTAACGAACACGGGAGATAAGGACGGAGCGGACGCTGTGCAAGTTTATGTTCAACGCCCGTATACGGAACACGATAAACGGTACAAAATAGAACAAGCCGCGGTTAATCTCGTAGGCTTCAAAAAGACGGGCGTTATAAAGGCGGGCGGAACCGAGGACGTTGAAATAAAGGTCGCCGCAGATGCGTTCAAGACTTACGACGCATTCGACAAAAAGACATATATCCGCGAAGCGGGCAAGTATTACCTGACGGTTGCGGAAGATTCCCACAAAGCAACCAACAATATTCTTGCGGCAAAGGGTAAAACCAAAGCCGACGGAATGGACGAGGACGGCAACGTAAAGCTCGTTAAGGAAATAACTTTCACCGATAACGATTACACTACTTTTACCAAGTCCTCCACGGGCGCGACGATAACCAACAAGTTTGACGATTGCGACTGGAATACCTACGAAAATAAAGATTCCACGAATATAACTTACCTTTCGCGCAGCGACTGGAACGGCACTTATCCTAAAAAGGTTAAACTTACCGTCAATGCGAAAATGTACGACGACCTTGACTGGGATAAGGAATACGCCGCAGACCCGAACGACAAAATGCCAAAGTACGGCGAACAGAACGGGCTTACACTGATTATGCTCCGCGGCAAGGATTACGACGACCCCGCTTGGGACGATTTGCTTGACGAAACGACGCTCGAAGAGCAAATAGAACTCATGAAAGCGGCTTACGGCACGGCTTCTATGACTTCGATTGTCAAGCCCGGCGAAAGAGTAAGCGACGGACCGCTCGGTATTCAACGCAACTTCACTGCGACTTCCTTGCTTGCGGCGACATTTAACGAGGAGCTTGCCGAAAAGGTCGGCGAGCTGATGGGCGAATATGCGTTCCACACGAAGAAAGGAGGCATTTACGCGCCGGGCGCAAACATGCACCGCTCTATGTACGGAGGCAGAGGTTACGAATATTATTCGGAAGACACATTCCTTTCGTCGCGTATGCTCGCAATGCAAGTTCGCGGTATACAGTCGGTAGGCGTGTACGTCAACATTAAGCACTTCGTGTTGAACGACCAGGATTCTTCGAGAAAGGGCATTTCGACGTGGGTAAGCGAGCAAGCTTTAAGAGAAATTTATCTCGAAACTTTCCGCGCGTGCGTTGAAGAAGAAAACGCGATGGGCGTTATGACGGGCTTTAACCGCGTAGGTACTACTTGGTGCGGCGCGCTTTCCGCGCTCAATAACGGCGTTTTGCGCGAGGAATGGGGCTTTAAAGGCTTTGTTATCTCCGACTGCCCGTGGCAAATTTACATGGGAACCGTTGACGGACTTTTCGGCGGCAACGATTGTATCCTTTACGAAAGCATAGACTTAACGCAGTACGAAAAGGCAAAAACAAACGCGACTATCGCGCTAAAACTAAGAGAAGCTACTAAACATATTCTTTACGTAGTTGCAAATTCGAGCAGCATGAACGGGTATAGTTCGGCTACGAAAATTATACCGATAACTTCTTGGTGGTGGTCGAACGCGATAATCGGGCTTATAGTTGGCTTTGCGGCGTTGTTCGCGATTTCTGCGGTAATGCTCGCGCTCACTATAATTTTGAGATTGCGTTATAAAGCGGCTTGCTCGTCTTACGGCGTAACGACTAAGGAATACGAAACTTACTATAAAGCAGAGATTTACGAAAAGCCGAAGCCCGTAAAGATAGGCAAACTTTACGTTCCGCGCAACTTGTTTATAAGTATAACGGCGATAGTTTTAGCTATCGTTATAGCGGGGCTTTCTTTCGGAACGGTCGGCATAGTCGGCGCGGTAAAATCGGCAAACCACAAGTGCGGACACGTCTGCCTTGTTTGCGGCGGTTGTAAGGATAAAACTTGCGAAGAAAAGAACTGCGCAACGAAATGCCCCGGTAACCATAAAGTTGCCGATATAACCGGCGAAACTTACACGTTTGAAGCGGAGGACGCGCTTATAGTCGAAAATACTACGAGCGGCACTAAGAAAGCGCAAAAGGGCAAGGAAGGAATAGACAAGACTTCGCCCGACAACACTCAATATAAGTCCTACCCGAGCGGTAACGCGTATATTTACAAACTTTCGCAAGCGGAAGCGGGAACGGAAGTAAAATTCAAGATTTACGCCGATAGAAAGTGTGCTGCGGGGCTTATCATGCGAATGGGACATACTTCGAGGGACGTCGACCTTACGAGCATATTCAAGATAAAGGTAAACGGAAAGGCTATTAACCCGCAAGGAAATATAGTTTTCGGCACGTACGACAAGGAAACCGAACAACTTTACTTCGCTTGGCGCGATACCGATATCGGCGTGATTACGCTTAAAGAGGGCGTAAACGATATAACTTTCGTCAAGACCCAAACGGGACTTAACTTCGACTGTATTAAGCTCGTATCTTCCGCGAAACTTGAAACGCCTAAGGAATGCGAAGAACACACCTTTATCGAGTACACGGTTGACAAAGCTCCGACGGAAACGACCGAAGGCACGCTTTACTCCTACTGCTCCGTTTGCGGTAAGGAAACAACCGAAACGCTTCCCGCAATAAGCGAAGCCAATGGTTACAAAAAGACGGTTACTAAAGAGGCGACTATCGACGAAACCGGCGAAGCCGAATGGACCTATACCTTTAACGAAAAAGAATATAAGTTCAAAACGACTATTGCAAAATTGCCCGACACCACGCCGAAAACGACTTACCTTTTCGAAGCGGAAGATTCCGAAATTACGAGCGTAAACGGAAACGTTACCGTAGGAATAGCGGATAGCGCAAGCGGCGGAAAGTATATCGACAAGATGAGTGCCGAAGCGAACGGCGCGTCGCTTACGTTCAGAATAACGGCGGAAAAGGATTGCTCGGTCGACTTTACCGTTCGTTCGATAAAACACTACCAAGACGAAAGACCGTTTGACGGACAGTATTCGATTATTATAAACGGCACTACCTATAAGACGGGTTTCGTCGTAGAACCGAACACTAACCCGGACGATAAAGCGACAATCTGGACGACTTTCTACGACTTTAAGGTTTTGGAAGGCGTTCCGCTCAAGAAAGGCGAAAACACTATCGTTCTGGCGCGCGCGGGGCTTGCGCTCAACCTTGACGCTATAAAAATCGATTCTTCGGCTAAGCTTAGCTGGTCGGAAAAATCTTCTACGGGTTCGTCTTTGACGATTGAAGCGGAAGATTGCACGCTCGGTGGAACGGCAAAGATTGCAACGAGCGACTCGTCTTACGACGTGAACAACCCGAGCGGCGGAAAATTCGTTGGCGGTTTGTCCGCAAAAGTTGGCAGCGTTACTTTCACGGTTACGGCAAAAAATGCCTGCAAGGCGACGTTTATTCTTTGCTATGGAAACAAAACTTCGGACGGCGACAGAAAGTTCGATACAAAGTATTCGCTCACCGTTAACGGAACGGCTTATACTTCGAACATTTTGTTTAACCTCAATACCGATAGCAAAACGCACTATTTCGGCTGGGAAGAATACGTTGTCTGTACGGTTGATTTAGTCGAGGGCGACAACACGTTCGTACTTACTTCTAAGGGCGTTACGGCTTCGAATATCGACTACTTTAAGTTGGAATCGAGTGATGAATTAACTTTCAAAAAAGCATAACAATTAGGAATTATCGCCGAAAACGCGGCGAGAGGAAACCCTTGAATTTCTCTTTGCCGCGAATGGCGAAATAATGATAAAGGAGTGTTTTGAAAATGGCAAAACAAGTAAAACTACCCTTTACCGAAGCTAAAATCAAACTCGTTGAGCTTGATACGGAATCGGTAATAACCACAAGTACTACGGGCGCAAAACCGTGGGACGTAATCTATGATTTCGACAGCGACGGAATCATCAAAGGCGAATAGGAGGATAAGACAATGAATTTTTTAAAGAAATTAACTTGCTTTGCTCTTGCTCTTTCTGTGCTTTTTGGCGCATATTCTCTTGTTGGTGCGCGTGCGGTCGGCGCGTATGCCGATACTACCGACGAGGGCGTGACGGAACAACCCGAGGCTACGCTTGAAATCGCGTTGAACGTCGGGCAAAATATCGCCTTGAAGGCGATAGCCGCTCTCCCCAAAGGGGCGAGCGGAGTAAAAGCAACCTTTAGCTGGACTGACGGCGAAACGGAATATTCTCAAACGATTGAAAGTTCTTCCGAAGATTGCGCTATCGACGGCGATACTTACACCTTTACGTACCGCGGCATAACGCCCGAATACATGGCAAACGTTATAGACATAAAAGTCGAATATAACGGACAGACTTTGACGGGCAGTCAATCGGTTAAAGGCTATCTTGAAACTTTGCTTGCTTCCAAGCCCGCTTCCGTTAGCGATTACGCTTACGAATATTTGAAAACGCTTGCTTACGATTTGCTCGACTACGGCTCTGCGGCGCAAAGCTACAAGGGTGAAACGGACAAAGCTAAGCTTGTAAACGGCGGCGATGAAAAGGGCGACAGCTTCTTTGAAAGCGACATAACCGACAAGTACGAAGCGACCACCGAAAACGTAAAATGGGGCGCGGGCGCAAGATACGATTATTTCGTTAAGCCCGTAGTTAAGTTTTCTTTGAAAGATACTTCTATGGTGACGGAAAACAGTCAAGTCTACGCAAAAGTCAAATTCGGCGAAGCGGAAGAAAAGCAAGTCGAAGTAGAAAAATTAGGCGATAACGGATATATAGCCGTACTTAACGACTTTGACCTCTTAAAAGCCGACGAAGTTTTCACCGTCACCGCATACCTTGACGGCACTCCCTTGGACACTTTCACGAACAGCTTTGCAAGCCTTGCAAAAAAGGTGTCAAACAATAACGATAAAGCACCCGCGGAAGTTCCGACTACTACAGCTAAAGACGTAAAACTTATTTTTACGACTTACGTTTATGCTAAATCAGCCGTTGCTTATAGCGAAATATTAGCGGCGGGTGGCAAAACCTATGTGTTTGAAGCTGAAAATGCAACAATCAATAAGGCTGACGGCGCTACCGTGACTGTCACTACCGCTACTACGGCAAGTAACGGAAAGTATATAGATAAAATGAGTGATTCCAAAAACGGCTCTTCGTCGCTTAATTTCGTTGTTAACGCGCCGAAAGCTTGCACTGCAAATCTTTTGATAAGAAGTTGCCGCCACCCGAGTAACAATAGAAATTTTGACGATTATTATAAAACGATAATAAACGGTACAGAGTACAAGACTAATTATACCGTTGAGAAAAACTCCGATGAAAGTATTACAGATAATCAGTGTTGGACAACGTTTTACGATATGGAAGTTTTAAAAAATATCGAACTAAAAGCGGGTGAAAACACTATAGTTTTGCAAAGATGCGGCTTGGCTCTTAATCTCGACGCAATAAAGCTCGTTTGCTCCGAAGCCCTTTACAATACGTATACTTTTGAGGCAGAAGAAGCTGAGCTTTCAAATACGGCAAAAATAGAGGAATCGGGAACGGCAAGCGGTGGCAAATACCTTGCTTCGCTTAACGGTTTCGGCAGCGATGGAACGATAAGGTTTACAGTTTATTCTGATAGCGATAGTTTATCAGCTCTTTATCTTCGTACGAACGGACACTACGCTTCTGAATATTCGCTCGCTAATTATTATAAAGTAACTTTGAACGGTACTTACTATGAAGCTAATAGCGGTGCGAAACTCGTAAAAAATAGGTTGATGAAAGACGATAACTGCTGGAAGGCTTTTCACGATACGTTCGTGTGCTATGTGCCTTTGAAAAAAGGTGAGAACGTTATTACTCTTTCAAATGTTAATGCAGCCGTAAACTTTGACGCTATAAAGATTGATTCGTCGGCTCGTTTGTCTACGAAAGCGTTTAGTTAAGTTTTAAAAAAGTCGACGTATAAGTCGATTAACAAGCAAAAAAACGTGTGCCGCGGATTGCAAAAACGCAATCCGCGGCACCTTTGTCGTAGCTCAAAATAAAAACCTTTTCCGTGTTATATAACGCTTATGGGGATGTAGCAATTTTCTTCGTCAATAGGGGTAACTGTGGGGTTCATACATATAATTCCGCCGTTTCCTCTCGATATTCCGTTTACGTCGAGAACGGAATACTTTTTGACTTCGCGCCTATCGGGGCTTGCCGAAAGTTTGATTTCAAGCGGGTGAATTTTCTCTTCGTATTCAAGGAATAAATCTATTTCCTTGCTATTGCTATCTCTAAAGTAACTTAAGTCGTAATTGACGGAGTGATATTCAAGGTCTTTAATGAGTTCCGTTACGACGAAGTTTTCAAAATAGTAGCCGCTTGCGTTTCCGTTTATAAGGGTGTCTACGGACAACCATTTTGCAAGGTAGGCGCAAAGCCCCGTGTCCCAAAAGTAAAGCTTAGGCGTTTTTGCAAGCCGTTTTAGTTTGTTGTTCGAATAGGGCGTGAGAAGATATACGATATGCAATCTTTCAAGAAGAGCAAGCCAAGACTTAGCGGTGGGCTGGGAGATTTCCGCAATCATTGCAATATTATTTAGGTTTAATTGTTGCGACGTGTTTGCGGCGCAAGCGGTTAAGAATTTTTTAAAAGACACTTCGTCGACAACGCCGCCGGCTGTCGCTACGTCGCGCATAAGGTAGGTGTCTATATACGAAGAATAGTAAATCGAACGCTGTTCCGAATCTGCGTTTTGAACCTGCGGCAAGCCGCCTTTCCAGATTTGCGTAAACACGGAATTAAAGTCGAACGGTTTTGCTTCTTGTTCACGCTTGACGAGCGCGTCGAGGGTGAAGTCTAAAGGGGTATCGAAAGTTACGCCGTTTATTTCGTTCATTGAAAGAGGGTATAGCGACATAATGCCTATTCTGCCGGCAAGCGATTCGGTTATGTTTTTCATCATACTGAATTGTTCCGACCCCGTGAGCCAAAATAGTCCCGTTTCGTCGCTTTCGTCGCAAAGAATTTTGATATACGGAAAAAGTTCGGGAGCCTTTTGGACTTCGTCTATGATAATCGGCGGTTTATAACGCATAAAAAAGAGCTTAGGGTCTTTTTTTGCAAGGGTTAAGGTGTCGGTGTCGTCAAGACTGACGTACGTGCGGTCTTTCGATAAATGCTTGAGCATTGTCGTTTTGCCGACTTGCCTTGCCCCCGTGACCAAAACCGCTTTAAAAAATGCGCTCATTTTAAGAAATTTAGGTTCTAACTGCCTATGGATATACATATAAACACCCCTTAAAATTTAGGATATTTCAAACTTGACTTTAGTTTATCATAAAAAATGTAAAAAGTCAAGGGCTTTGAAAGGTGAAAGTTGAAAATTGATATATGCGTGCTTTGCACGCTCGATATGGTAAGTTGAAAGTTGAAAATTGAAAAGTGAAAGTTGCGGTCGGGAAAATATAGAAAACACACAAAAATTTCTTGAAAATTTTAGCTTTATTTGTTTGACTTTAACGTGATAAATAAGTATAATATCTTGCATTAAAGCAATTATTTGTTCGTATGCGAACAATCAGCGTCGATAAAACGAAAAAACGCATGCGAAAAAGGAGGACGATTTGAAATACGTAGGGCATAAAATACGCATCGTCAGCAATATGATAAAAAGATATACGGACGACAATCTGCGCTTGCCGCGTTCAAAGGACATAACGACAATGGTTATAGGCTTTTTGTATGAGAGCGAGCTTGAAAAAAAGGAAGTTTACCAAAAAGACATTCGCGAGAAGTTCGGAATGAGCCGCTCGGCGGTTACCGGGCTTATCGACAGAATGGTCGAAAAGGAACTTGTGACGAGGAAGAAGTCAAAAAAGGACGGGCGGCTTAAAAAGGTTATACTCACAAAGGAATGCAGGGAAACTTGCGACGTGACTTTCGCCGCGCTCAAATCGCTTGAAGACATGCTCGTTTCGGACATGAGCGAAGAGGAGAAAGACACGCTTATTTTGCTTCTTGACAAAGTATACAAAAACATAGCCAAAGCCGAGGGCAAGAAAGGCGACGAAAACGAGGAGGAGCAGGACGAAGAATGATAAAAAGACTTGCTAAATGCATTAACGGTTATTGGAAAAACGCGATTTTAACGCCGGTGTTCGTTATGATGGAAGTTATAATGGACATTTTGATACCGTACGTTATGACGTTTTTGCTTCAGTGCTTCCAAGCCGACGTTATGGACGTTAAAAAGGTTCTTTTGTACGGCGGCGCGCTTCTTTTGATGGCTTTATGCGCGCTTGTGTTCGGCGCGCTTTCCGGCGCGCACTGCGCAAAGGCTTCGAGCGGTTTTGCCGCGAATATGCGCAAGGATATGTTTTACGCATTGCAAGACTATTCGTTCGGCAATATCGACAAATTTTCGCCGGCTTCGATAGTCACGAGAATGACAACGGACGTCAACTTCGTTCAGCAAGCGTTCATGATGATAATAAGAATGGCCGTGCGTTCGCCGCTTATGCTTATATTCGGCATAATAATGTGCGTTGCGATAGGCGGAAAAATCGCCGCTATTTATGCGGTCGTTATCCCCGTCATGATAGTCGCGCTTGTTTTTATCTTTATCGGCGCAAGCAAATACTTTAAAACGCTTTTCAAAAAGTACGATAAGATGAACAATATCGTCGAAGAGGACGTGAGAGGCATGCGCGTGGTTAAGTCCAACGTGCGCGAAGATTACGAAACGGAAAAGTTTACTTCCGCATCGGAAGATATCCGCAAACAGTTCACAAAGGCGCAAAGGATAATCGTTTTGTGCAATCCGCTTATGCAGCTTTCTATGTACGTTTGCATAACGCTCGTCTTTTATTTCGGCTCTAAAACGATAATAAGCACGGCGGGTTTGGACCTCGATACGAGCAAATTGACAACGCTCGTTACGTACTCGTCGCAGATACTTATGAGCCTTATGATGTTCTCGTTCGTGTTTATGCAGACGGTTATCGCCAAGGCTTCCGCCGAAAGAATTTACGAAGTTTTGACGGAAGTTCCCGAGATTAAGGACAAAGAAACCCCTGTCATGGTCGTAAAAGACGGGTCGATTAGCTTTAAAAACGTGTCGTTCAGCTACGCTAAGGATATGGAAAAGCTTAGCTTAAAGGGCGTTAACCTCGAAATAAAAAGCGGCGAAACGATAGGAATTATCGGCGGAACGGGTAGCGGAAAATCTACGCTCGTTCAGCTTGTTCCTCGCCTTTATGACGTGACCGACGGCGAGCTTTACGTCGGCGGCGTAAACGTAAAGGACTACGACCTCGAAGTTTTGAGAAAATCCGTCGCGATGGTGCTTCAAAAGAACGTGCTTTTCTCCGGCACGATACGAGAGAATTTGCAATGGGGTAAGGAGGACGCTACCGACGAGGAAATAAACGAAGCCATCCGCCTTGCTTGTGCGGACGAATTCGTGAATAGAATCGGCGGGCTTGATTTTTACGTAGAACAAGGCGGCGCAAACCTTTCGGGCGGACAACGCCAAAGGCTTTGCATTGCGCGCGCTCTGCTCGCTTCGCCTAAAATCCTCGTTTTAGACGATTCGACTTCGGCGGTTGACATGAACACCGATAAGGCGATAAGAAAGGCTTTCAGGGAAAGCATTCCGCACACGACCAAGCTAATTATCGCGCAACGTATCGCTTCCGTTATGGACGCGGACAAAATAATCGTAATGGAAAACGGGCGAGTCGACGGTTTCGGCACGCACGAAGAACTTATGGAAAGCAATGAAATTTATCGCGAAGTCTACACTTCGCAGGTTGAAGCGGGAGGTGACTTCGATGAAAGCGCAGGCAATTAAAGACGAAAAATTTAAGCCCGAAAATGCCGGCGCGCCCGTCGGCAAACCTAACGCGGGTATGCCGAACAGAATGAAAGTCAAAAACCCGGGCAAAACGCTCGGGCGCGTGCTTGAGTATGTTTTTAAGCGGCATGCCGTTGCGTTTATCGGCGTTTTCCTCTGCATATTCATAAGCAGTTATTCGTCCGTTCAAGCTTCGTCGATGATAGATAACGTAATTTCCGCTGTCGAAGCGCAGCTTAAAGTCATTGCGGACGGCGGAGTTGCCGATTATACGGGGGTCTGGAACGTGCTTACGAAAATGGTGATAATTTTTGCCGTCGGCACGGTCGCGCTCCTTATTTACAATCAGTCGATGGTCGCAATTTCGCAAAAGGTGTTGCGGGACATAAGAAACGACATGTTTACGAAGATGCAACGCTTCCCCGTCAAATACTTCGACACGCACACATTCGGCGAAACTATGAGCCGTTATACTTCGGATACGGACACGCTCGAACAGCTGATAAGCCAAAGCATTCCGCAGATTGTCAATTCCCTTACGACTATCATAGTTTGTCTCGTTCTTATGTTTGTGAAGAGTTGGCAACTCACGCTTCTTGTTTTGCTCACCGTAGTTTTAATGTTTATCGTCATAAAGGCGATAGGCGGAAAGAGCGCGGCGTTCTTCTCCGCGCAACAACGCTCGGTCGGTAAACTTAACGGTTACATCGAAGAAATGATTAACGGGCAGAAGGTCGTGAAGGTATTCTGCTATGAAGAGCGTAACAAAAAGGGCTTTAACGTAGTCAACGACGAACTCAAAGAAAACGCTACGAATGCGAACAAGTACGCAAATATCTTTATGCCGATAATGATGAACTTGACTTACGTTCAGTACGTTATAGTCGCGGTCGTCGGCGCATTGCTTGCGTCAAGCGGGCTTTTAATCGTCGGCAAGGGCAGCACTTCGCTCGGGCTTATCGCGGCGTTCCTGTTACTTAGCCGCACGTTCACAAGACCTATCAATATGGTTTCGCAACAATTCAACACCGTGGTTATGGCTCTTGCGGGCGCGGAAAGAATTTTCGAACTTATCGACACCGAGCCGGAAACCGACAACGGTTACGTCACGCTCGTAAGGGTTAGCGAAGAAAACGGCGAAATAAAAGAGCTTGAATTAAGCGACAAAGCCGGTTTTTGGGCGTGGAAGCACCCGCACGGCGACGGCACGCTTACTTACACGCGGCTTGCGGGCGAAATTACGCTCGACAAAGTTGACTTTTCGTACGACGGCGTTAAGCAAGTTTTAACGGATATTTCGATATTCGCAAAACCCGGGCAGAAGATTGCGCTTATCGGCAAAACGGGCGCGGGCAAGACGACCATTTCTAACCTTATAAATAGATTTTACGATATAGACGACGGAAAAATTCGCTACGACGGCATAAACATCAATAAGATAAAGAAAGCCGATTTGCGCCGTTCGCTCGGGGTCGTGTTGCAGGACGTTCATCTTTTCACGGACACCGTTATGGAAAACATTCGTTACGGTAACAAGTATGCGACCGACGAAGAGGTTATCGCGGCGGCAAAGCTTGCGCATGCGGACGACTTTATCCGTCGTTTGCCCGACGGCTACGACACCGTTTTGACGAGCGACGGGGCGAACCTTTCGCAAGGTCAACGCCAGCTTATCTCTATCGCGCGCGTTGCGGTTGCCGACCCGCCCGTAATGATTTTGGATGAAGCTACTTCTTCAATCGATACCCGCACGGAAAAACTCGTGCAGAGCGGCATGGATAACCTTATGAAGGGTAGAACGGTGTTCGTCATCGCGCATAGGCTTTCGACTATCCGCAACTCCGACTGCATTATGGTTATGGACGGAGGCAAGATTATAGAGCGCGGCAACCACGAAGAACTAATGCAAAAGAAAGGCGTTTACTATTCGCTTAATTCGTGATTTTTTAAGGCTTTCGGTTTTTCGGTTTTGGAGCGAAAAAGTGGCATAAAAAGCCTATTGCCGAATACAATAATAAAAGCAAATAAATTAACCGTTTTTACCTATGAAAAGATAGGCAAAAGCGGTTTTTTAATGCTTTGTTGTTGCTTGCTTTGTTGTGGCTTGTATGCGATTACGATTTTTTGCGGAGGGTTTTGAAGTGAAAAAGATAATTTTCAAGGGCGTGGGGACTGCGCTTATAACGCCGTTTAAAGAGGATTTTTCCGTCGATTATAAAGCTTTTGAAAAGTTGTGCGAAAGGCAGGTCGATAGCGGCGTAAACGCACTTATCGTGGGCGGAACGACGGGCGAAGGAGCTACGCTTAAAAAGGAAGAGAAGCAAAATCTGATTTCCGTTGCCGTAGAGGTTGCGCGCGGGCGAGCGGCGGTTATCGCGGGTACGGGCGCAAACGACACCCAAAAAGCCGTTTCTGCGACAAAAGATGCCTTGACAGCCGGCGCAAACGCCGCGCTTGTCGTTACGCCGTACTATAACAAAACGAGCCAAACGGGGCTTGTAGAATATTACAAGCGGATTGCCGACGTCGGGCTGCCGATTATCGCTTACCACGTGCCGCAGAGAACGGGAATTAGAATCAAGACCGAAACGATGAAAAAAATCGCGGAGATAAAAAACGTTTGCGGACTGAAAGAAGCCGATATCTTAAACGCCGAAACGGTGGAAAGGATAGCCGCGTTAGGGGTGAGCGGCGCGGCGTTGTATTCGGGGAGCGACGAGCTTAATTTGCCCTTTTTCTCTCTCGGCGCGGCAGGCGTTATCTCGGTTTTGTCTAACGTTCTTCCTAAGGAAGTTTTGCGCGTTTACAGGCTTTTTACGGACGGCAAAATCGAGGAGTGCGTAAAGGCGCAAACGCGACTTAACGGGCTTATAGGCGCACTTTTTATCGACGTCAACCCTATTCCTATCAAGTACGCGATGGCACTTTTCGGCGCGTGCGAGAACGTTTTGAGAAGTCCGCTCGTAACGCTTGACGAGGATAAAAAGGAGATTTTAAGAAGAGAATGGGAAAAGATTGTTTGAAAAATATTTTGATTTGCGGCGCGGGGCGAATGGGCAAAGTTGTCGAAGAAGAGACTTTAAAGCAAGGCGTAAAATATACCTTTTTGAGCGAAGATTTGCTTTGCGGTTGCGGAGGCTCTATGAAAGAGAATTTTTGTGAAGATTACGACGGAATAATCGATTTTTCGCACCCGTCGCTTACGAAAAAGCTTGCGGATTTCGCCGTCAAAAATAGCTTGCCGCTCGTTGTTTGCACTACGGGGCAAAGCGAAGAGGATATAAAAGTTTTATATGAAGCCGCCTTAAAAACGCCCGTCGTGCTAATCGCCAACGCAGCGGAAGGAATGAATTTTGCTTATAAACTCGTAGAACAAACGGCGGAAAAATTCAAAGAGGCGGAAGCGGAAATTTTCGAGGTTCACCATAGCGGTAAAGCCGATTCGCCGTCCGGTACGGCAAAGGAAATTGCGTTTCTTATCAAAAACGCGCGTAAAAACGGCGAAATACGCTACGCAAGGACGGGAAAGAGAGAGAAGAACGAGATTGGAATTTGCAGCGAAAGGAAAGGCAAATTCGTTGGCAAACACAGCGTTTCGTTTTGCTTTGGCGACGAGGAAATAACTATAACTCACGAAGCTTTTTCTCGCTCGGCGTTCGCTAAGGGCGCAATCGCCGCGCTTTTGTCTCTTTCGCGTTTGCCCGCGGCGAGGCTTTACGGCAATGAAATTTACGATGAAGTTTATTAAGGCTCAAGCGGCTGGGAACTCTTATATTTACGTTTTCGATTACGAGGAAAAAATAAAAAATCCGAACGAGCTTGCGCGAAAAGTTTCTTGCGTTAAATTCGGCATAGGCGCGGACGGGCTTGTGCTGCTTTCGAAGTCGAAAAAAGCCGATTTTAAAATGAGAATGTTCAATAGCGATGGTAGCGAAGGCAAAATGTGCGGAAACGCGTTAAGGTGCGCCGCAATGCTTAAAAAAGAGATTTGCGGCTTAGATTATTTTAGCGTGGAAACGGCAAGCGGCGTTAAGCAAGCGTTTGTGAAAAGTTATGACAAAAATAGGCGTTGCGGATTTGTGAGCGCGAATATAGGCGTTGCCTATAACTTTTTAGTTGAAAAGCGCCTTGCCGAAAAGGTGAAAAAACTCTTTAAAGTCAAACCCGTTTTCGTTGAATTCGTCGATGTGGGGAACAAGCACTTAGTGGTTTACGGGAACGTAAAAAACGCCGATTACGAAGTTATAGGCGGGCTTTTGCAAAAAAAAGAGTATTTCGAGGGCGGAATAAACGCCGAATTTGTAGAAAAATTAGACGCCGCGTTTAGAGTTAAAGTTTACGAGCGCGGGAGCGGAGTTACGCTTGCATGCGGAACGGGCGCGGGAGCGGTTGCTTTTGCGCTTATAAAAAACGGAGTTGCGGAAAGAAACGAAAAAATAAGGCTTATATTCGACGGCGGGGAGATTTTCGTTTTTGTGAACGGGAAAAACGAAATGATAATTTCGGGCGAAACGAAAGTAATTTTAGAGGGCGAATATTATGAAAATCGAGATGAACGAGGGCTTTAAAAGATTAAAAGGCGGTTACGTTTTTGCCGAAGTTCGAAAAAAAATTGCAGAAAAAGATAACGTTATAGATTTGAGCGTGGGCGACGCGGCATACCCGATTGCGGAAGTTGCCGCCGATGCTATGAAAACCGCCGCGGACGAGATGTGCGGCGTGAATTTTAAAGGTTATCCGCCGACGAGCGGCTATGATTTTTTAAAAACAGCCGTTAAAAATTATTATTTTAAGCGAGGTATAGGGTTAGACGAAAACGAGATTTTTATAAGCGACGGGGCGAAAAGCGACATAAAAAGAATAGTCGAACTTTTCGGCAATTTGACGGTTACAATCTTTGCACCCGCTTATCCGCCCGAGTACGATTGCGCCGCGCTTTCGAATAAAAAAGTTGAGATAATCGACTTATCGGCGGACTTTTTCGTACCGAACGTCGAAAAATTAGAGGGAAAAGAGAAAGAAAAACCGCGGCTTATATTCCTTTGTTCGCCGTCAAACCCGTGCGGAACGGTTATTAGTAAAGACTGCTTAAAGGGCTTTGTCGATTACGCGTTGAAAACTAATTCCGTTATAGTTTACGATTCGGCATACGCCGATTACGTGAGCGACGATTGCAAAAAAAGCGGAGGCGTTTTCTGCCCGTACGAGGTCGATGGGGCAAGAGAGTGCGTGATTGAAATTCGTTCGCTTTCGAAGTTCGCTTCATTCACGGGAGTTAGGTGCGGGTGGTCGATTTTTCCGAAAGAACTGTTGACGGGCGGAGTGAAAATTTCCGCGCTTTATACGCGCAAGCTTTCGGCGGAGTTTAACGGCGTCGGCTATATCGTGCAACGCGGCGCGGAAGCCGTGTTGAGCGACGAGGGCGAAAAATATTCTAAAAGCATAATAAAAATTTATCTTGAAAACGCGCGTTCGCTCGCAAAGCTTTTAAAGAGTCGCGGCGTAAAATTTTTCGGCGGCGAAAATTCTCCGTATATATTTTTCGAAAAGCCGACAAAGTGGGGCAAGGTTTCCGCGTTTAATTATCTTTTCGATAACTTTAATATAGCAGTCACGCCGGGCGAAGGTTTTGTTTCGTTCGGCAAAAATTACGCGCGGATAAGCGCGCTCAAAAGAGAGGAAGATTTTAAAGAGGCTTTGAAGAGGTTTGAAAAAGCCTTTTAAAACAAGCGCGTAAAAGAAAAGCCGCCTAAAAAAGACGGCTTTAAAATTTTGCTAAAAAGGCGAAAATTAGCTGTGGCTAATTTTCGTTAAGTTTGCGTTAACGGAACTATTTCGAGCGTGACGGCGGGCGCGATTGCCGTTACAGTGGAAGTGGTTTCCGAAAGGGGCGCGGCTACGATATACGCCGTTTTGTTCGTTAGGTTTTTAAGCGCGTAAACGTCGCTCGTCGAAGTTACCGTCACCACGCCCGAAGCCGTGAGCGAAGCGGGAACGTTTCCGCTCGTCCAGACGGTGTTTCCGAAAATCGGGGTCGAAGTCGTATCGTTAACGAGGGCGACGGCTAAAAAGTCGGTCTGCGGCGAAAACGTCGTACCCGTTTGATTGACGTAACCGTTGACGGTGAAAGTTACAAGGTAGTCTCCCGTATTCGCAAATGTTATTCCGTCGTTTGCAAGCGTTACGAGGCTTTGGTTGTCGTAAACTTTTTCTTGTAGAGGTATTCTTGCCGAAGAAGCTACCGTTGTGCCTTCGGCGGGTATCGATAACGTTGTCGTATTGTCGTTAAGCAAGGCGAGAGTGCTTGCCGTCGTTACGCCGCTTGCGCCTGTAGGACCCGTCGGACCGGTAGGACCCGTAGGACCCGTTGCGCCGGTAGCTCCGACTGCACCCGTCGGACCCGTAGGTCCCGTTGCCCCGGTAGCACCGACTGCGCCGTCCGCACCGGT
>DHMS01000029.1:0-3431 GCA_002405915.1 Christensenella sp. UBA4636 | reverse complement strand
CCCGTAGGTCCCGTTGCGCCGGTTGCGCCCGTCGCGCCGGTCGGTCCGGTGGGACCTGTTATAACCAAGGTCGGACCTGTGGGACCCGTCGGACCCGTAACGCCGGTTGCCCCCGTTGGACCCGTCGCGCCCGGAACGCCCGTATAACCGCGCGGACCCGTGGGACCCGTCGCGCCGCGTATAAAGCGAATTTCGGTTAAATCATAACTCCTTACGCAACAAGGAGAGGGAAAAAACCCGTTATTGTTTCTGCAACACATTTTTTTATCTCCCGTAATAATCCGCCAAAAAATTGAGCGGAAAAAGTAAAAAGATTAACGGTATAAACCGTCTTTACATGATATGCGTTTTTCTTTCCGCGCGTTACGCTTTTGACTTTCTAAAAAACGAAAAGCATATAATACAATATGAAAACTTTGTCTTTATGTATGATTGTCAAAAACGAAGAGGAGCTTTTAGCCCGCGCTCTAAAAACCGCAAAAATTTACGCCGACGAAATTATAATCGTCGACACGGGCTCGACGGACAAAACGGTTGAAGTCGCGTTAAAATTTACGTCAAACGTTTTTTATTTTTCTTGGCGCGACGATTTTTCCGCCGCAAGGAATTTTGCTTTTACAAACGCGACGGGCGATTACGTGATGTGGCTCGACGCGGACGACGTTGTAAAAAAGGAAGAAGCTTTAAAAATAAACGCGCTCAAACGAAAGGCTAATAAGGATATTTACATGTTCCGTTACGCAATGGGTTTTAACTCCGAGGATAAGTCGACATTTACCTTTTATCGCGAAAGAATGATAAAACGCGGGCTTTACTTTTGCGGTTTCGTGCATGAAGCCGTGCCGCTGATAGGCAAGGTCGAAGAAGCGGATATCACAATCGAACACCGAAAGGCGGCGGGAAAAACGAGCGGAAAAAGAAACCTCGAATTATATCGGAAAGCTTTAAAGCGCGGCGTAAAATTTTGCGGACGGGACTATTTTTATTATGCGCGCGAACTTTACTATAACGGGTATTATAGAAAGTGTATCGCAGTTTTAAAAAAGGCGTACCCGCTCATTTCTTCCGAGTGGGAAAAGGTTGCCGCAAAGATGATTTTAGCGCGGGCGTATTTAGCCTTAAAAGAGTACGAAAATGCGTTTAATAGACTTATAGAAGGGCTTTTTACCCTAAACCCTACGCCCGAATATATGTTTTTGTTGGGTTTTGCCGCGCGGAGAGCAAAAAAGAATAACGCGGAATTTTTCTTGAAATCGGCGTTTTGCGCGGAAGAAGAAACTTTCGGCTTTTTCGACAAAAGGTACTCTTTTTACTACCCCGCGTTGGAACTTTGCTCGCTTTACTATGAATTAGGCGAAAAGGGAAAATCGCTCGAATATCATAAAAAGCTCCTCGAAAAATTCCCGAACGAAAGGGAAGTAAAATTTAACGAAGAATTTTTTTCGCGCTTAGAAAAATAACGCTTGATTTTTAAAGCTTTCCGTGATATACTCATGTCAAATAAAAAAGGGAAAACAAAAGCGATAAAAATGAAAAAATTACAAAAAACGCTCACAACGCTCTTAATCGTCGCAACGATAATGTCGGTTTTGTATGCCGCGGCGGTCGTCGGGCTTATACTTACGTGGATAAACAATATAGTTTGGTTAAAAATAATTTGCATAGTTTATCTCGGCGCGGGCTTTTACGCCGTGCCCATAGTGTGGATAAACTACGGCGACAAAATTACCCTTTCAAAAGTCGTGAGAGCGGTGTATTCCGATAAGCTTTACGACGTAAATTCGATAGCAATGCAACTAAGCGATACGGAAGAAAACATAGTCAATAATATTAGAAAATGTATCGATAAACGCTATATAACGGGACTTTTGTTCGACGGAGAAACGTTGACCGTAAACGAACGGCGCGAACAAGTGGCGCAAAGAAAATGCCCCAACTGCGGCGCGCCGCTTGAAAAAAAGAACGGCGTTTTGACCTGCGAATACTGCGGTTTCGTCTATCACAAAGACGAATAAAATGCAAATAGATATATTTATATATAATATATACACAAGGCGGCTTCCTTACGAGCCGTCTTTTTTTACTTTATTTCAAAAGTGTTGCACTTAGATTATATTCAAGTATTAAAAAATCGTCCGTTTCGCTTGATAAAAACGTTATTCTTATGGTAAAATAAGTATAGAAATCTTTAATAGAGGCGGCATAATGAAATACGCATTTGTCAACGGAAAAGTGATAACGGGAGAAAATGACGGGAAAGTCAAGGAAAACTTAGTTGTTTTAACGGACGGCGAAAAGATAACCTCGCTTGTCGAAAAAGGCGCGGCAGATATTAGCGGATACAAAGAAATCGACTTAAAAGGCGGGTATATTATGCCCGGGCTTATCAATATGCACGTTCACCTTGCGGGCAACGGCAAACCGCAGAAAAAGCAACGCGACAACGCAAAACTCGTCAAAACAATTATGGCGAACGGTTTAACGCGCGCGGTTGCGTATAAAATGGTATCTTCATTTGCGAAGCTCGAACTTTTAAGCGGCGTTACGACAATCAGAACCGTCGGCGGGCTTGGCACCTTCGACACGAGATTGCGCGACGAAATCGCCGCGGGCAAAAAGGACGGACCGAGAATTTTAGCTTCCAACCAAGGCATATCCGTGCCGGGCGGGCATATGGCGGGGTCGGTCGCTATCGCAGTGACGAGCGAGGATGAAGCCGCAAGGCTTGTTGACGAATGCGTTAAAGAAAAGGTTGACTTAATCAAGCTGATGATAACGGGCGGCGTTCTTGACGCAAAGGAAAAGGGCGTTCCCGGGGAACTTAAAATGCCGCCGGAAATAGTCCGCGCGGCTTGCAAACGCGCACACGAAGCGGGGCTAAAAGTCGCGGCGCACGTCGAATCGCCGATAGGCGTTAAGGTGGCTCTCGAAAACGGGGTCGATTCCATAGAACACGGCGCAAAGCCGGACGAGGAGATAATAAAACTTTTCAAAGAAACGGGCGCAACGCTCTGCACAACCCTTTCGCCCGCGCTCCCGTACGCGCTCTTCGATACTTCCGTTTCTTCCGCTTCCGAAGTCGAACGCTTTAACGGCAACGTGGTGTTCGAAGGCATAATCGATTGCGCAAAAGCTGCGATTGAAAACGATATTCCCGTCGTTTTGGGCAACGACGTGGGTTGCCCGTGGATAACGCAGTACGATTTTTGGCGCGAACTTTATTACTTTAAAAAATTCGTCGGCGTTTCAAATTCTTTCGCCGTTTACACAGCGACAAAACGCGCGGCTTTAATCGCGGGAATAGGCGAAGAAACGGGAAGCATAGAGGTAGGCAAAGCGGCGGACATGATTGTAGTTAAAGATAATCCGCTCGAAGATTTGCGCGCGCTGCGGCGCGTTGAAAAGGTTATCGCAAGAGGAAAACTTTACGA
>DHMS01000014.1 GCA_002405915.1 Christensenella sp. UBA4636 | reverse complement strand
GAAAAAGGCTTTGAGAAGAAGCGGCGCAAAGATTATGGCAAGCCTTATACTTCTTCTCGGTAGTTTGTCTTACATAATGATTTTAGCCGTTATAAACGGAAGCGTGGGGTTTGTCTGCGCAATGGGCGTAACGGTGTTCGGCGCGGTCGGGGTCGCTAAGGCTCTCGGGGAAACTATCGCGCTTTCTTACGGGTGGATAATCGGGCTTACGATAGGTTGCGGCGTTCTCCGCGGCTTGCTCAGATACTTCGAACAGTATTCTAACCACTATATCGCGTTCAGACTTTTGGCGGTTCTCCGTGATAAAATCTTCGGCGCGTTAAGAGTTCTTTGCCCGGCTAAGCTCGAAAGCAAACAAAAGGGCAGTATCATAGCGATGATAACTTCGGACATCGAAACGCTCGAAGTTTTCTATGCGCATACCATTTCGCCCATCTGCATAGCGGTGCTTGTGTCAACGGCGGTGTTCATTTTCGTCGGCTTTGTTTCAAGCTGGTATCTTGCGCTCGTCGCTCTCGTAGGCTTCCTTACAATCGGTATTGTAGTTCCGCTTATTTCGTCTGGGCGGCTCAAAGAAAGCGGCGTAAAATACCGCGCGGAATTCGCTTCGTTCTCGGCATACTTCCTTGACAGTATCAAGGGCATTAAAGACATCGTTTTGAACAATGCGGGCGAGGAAAGAGAAAAGGAAGTAAACAAGCGTTCGGACGGACTCCTAAAAGAAACGAAAAAGATGAAACACAACATTACGCGCGCGGGTTCGGCAATCGAACTCACGGTGTCGGTGTTCGTGCTTATCACGCTTGCGGTCGGAATTTTGCTTGTCAAAAAAGATATGCTTTCGCTCGGCAGAATGATAATCGGCATGGTGACGGTTTTCTCGTCGTTCGGTCCCGTTATCGCGGTCGGTTCGCTTCCCGGCAATCTTACGCAGACTTTCGCGAGCGGCGACAGAGTGCTTAACCTGCTTGCCGAAAAGCCCGCGGTGGAAGAAGTCAAAAACGGAAAAGATTTCGATTACGAAAAGCTTGAAGTAGAGGACCTTTCGTTTAGTTACGACGGACGGACGGAGGTTTTGAAAGATATAAAAATGCACGCCGAAAAGGGCGAAATTATCGGCATAGTAGGCGAAAGCGGTTGCGGCAAATCGACTTTCTTAAAACTCCTTTTGAGATTTTGGGAAAGAAGCGGCGGCGAAATAAACTACGACGATATCGATATTGACAAAATAAATACTAATTCGCTTTTGAAAAACGTGACTATGGTTTCGCAAAGCACATATCTTTTTGAAGAAACGATAGAGGACAACTTGCGCATTGCAAAGCCGAACGCTTCTAAGGAAGAAATCGAAAACGCTTGCAAAATGGCTTCGGTGCACGACTTTATAATGACTTTGCCCGACGGCTACAAAACGCAAGTGGGCGCGCTCGGCGACAACCTTTCCGCGGGCGAAAAACAACGTATCGGCCTTGCGCGCGCATTCTTGCGCGGCAGCGAACTTATACTTTTAGACGAGCCGACGAGCAACGTGGACAGCATTAACGAAGGTATCATCTTAAAGGCGTTAAAAGAACAGAAAAATAAAAAGAGCATAATTTTGGTGTCGCACAGAGAATCTACTATGGCGATTGCGGACCGAATTTACAAAGTAGACGGCGGAATTATGCAAGAGGAAAAATAATATGGAAGACAAAAGAATAAAAAGTGAAATAGAAGAAGCGGCGTCCGCGCTGATAGCTAACGCCGAAGAGGACGGAAAACAAGAAAAGCCCGCCTATAAGCCCGTTATCGAGCAAAAACAAAACGAAACGGACGAGGAAAACGACAAAAAGATATTCAAAAAATACAAGATAAAGGACATAGTTTTTTTAGCTATAATCACGGCTTGCACGCTTATAACGGGCGCGGTAATGCCGTTGCTTGTCAACGTGCCTATGTTCGGAATAGTGCAGCTCGGGTTAGGACTTCAATTTTCTATCTTCCCCGTTATCGGTATGATGAAAGTGAAAAAGCCGGGCGCACTACTGCTTCAATCGCTTTTCATCTCGGTGTTTTTGGTGTTTATGTTCCCGCCTATGGTTATGATTATAATCTGCGCGTTGGTTGCGGAAACGCTTGCGCTTATCATATTCCGCGGGTATAAAAACGACTGGGCGTGCGTTATGGCGGGTACTTTGTATATGCCGCTTACGCTTCCCTTAATGTTCCTTTATTATAACGCGTTCTACACCGTGACGGGCGAAGAAAAGGCGGCTACGAGCATGTTTATAGGCGGCGCGAACCCGGGAGTTGTAATCGGCGTGTCGGTCGCGGTGGTAGCTCTTTGCTTTATCGGCTCGGTTGTCGGAATGATTATCGCAAGGGAGTTGAAAAAAGCCGGAGTGCTTAAAAAATGAAATTTTTATCTTTCAGACAAAAGATATACCCTATATTCGTGTTTCTCGCAAGCCTTTTTCTGATAGTTTTCGGACTGTGCATGGCGCGTAGCGTAAAGTGTTCCTTCTTTTTAGCGGGGTGCTTTTTGTGGTTTATGCTTTTCGGGTGCAGAAAAGGTTGTCTGCGCGTTCTTCCCGCGCTTATTATCGTCGGCGGACTGTTCGCGACAATCGCGTACTTCGCTTACGGAAAGGACGGTTCCGCCGCCGTTGCTATGGCTAACCGCTTCGCTTCCGTCTTTCTTGCAGCCGCGCTCGGCATGAGCGTTGAACCCGCGGACATGACGAGGAGTTTGGCAACCTTGAAAATGCCGAGGGGCGTTACGCTCGGCATGCTTATCGCAACTTCCTTTCCGCCGGTGCTCGGAGCGGAGATAAAAAGGGTAAGGGAAGCGATGAAAACGCGCGGCGCGGGGAGCGTATTAAACCCGAAAATCTTTTATCGGGCGTTTTTGGTGCCGTTCGTAATGCGGCTCGTCAATATTTCGGACACGCTTTCCTTATCGGTTGAAACGCGCGGTTTTTCGCTCGAAAAAGTGCCGTATACCGTATATAAAAAGGAAAAGGTTTGTTTGTCCGATATACTGTTTTTGTTAGGGCTTGCCGCGGGCGCGGTTTACACGGTGATTTTATGAACGCGATAGAGTTAAAAAACGTAAACTTTTCTTATGACGGGAAAAATACGGTATTAAAAAACGTTAACTTTTCGATAAATTACGGCGAAGTAAACCTTATTTCCGGTCATTCGGGCGAAGGCAAAAGCACGCTTTTGTATATCGTGAGCGGCATTATTCCCAACATAACGGACGGATTTTTAGATGGCGAAGTGCTTGTAAACGGCGAGGATATAAAGGGCAAACGGCTCGGCGAGGTGTGCCGAAAAGTGGGCGTAGTCTTGCAGAACGCCGACGAGCAGATTATACAAAAAACCGTAGAGGACGAAATAGCTTTCGGTTGCGAAAATTTAGCGTTTCCGCCCGAAAAAATAAGCAAGCAGATAGACACAGTTTGCCGCCTTTTGAGCCTCGATAAGTCTTGGCTTAGCAGATTTCTTTCGGGCGGGCAAAAGCAAAGGCTAATCACCGCTTCCACGCTTGCGATGGGGCAGAAAATAGTCATTTTGGACGAGCCGCTCGCCAACCTCGACGGCGCGGGCGCAAAGCTACTTATGACTACGCTTAAAACGCTTGCCAAAGCGGGGTATTCGATAGTCGTTATCGAACACAGGCTCGATATGGTGCTTCCTTTCGTCGACAAAGTTTTCCACGTCGGCGGCAAAACGGTAAAAGAGATAACGGACAAGGAAAATTACTTAAAAGAGCAGTCGACCTTGATGACCGACACTTGCGAAAAATTCGAAGGAACGTTGCCCGTTTTTACGCTTACCGACGTTGCGTTTTCGGTCAAGAAACGCGAGATATTAAAGGGTGTTACTTTCGATATTTTAAAAGGCTCCCGCACGGTGCTTTTAGGCGAAAACGGCTGCGGGAAAACCACGCTTTTAAGGCTTATTTCTCGACTTGAAAAGCCTACGCGCGGACTAATTATGCAGAATATCGACGACAAGTTTGGACACAAAAACAAACAGAGCAAAAAGTGGTTTAAAAAGGTAGGCGTGGTGTACCAAAACCCCGACTATCAGCTTTTTATGCCGACGGTCGAAAAGGAAATAAAATTCGGTGCGGCTTCAAACGATTACGCCGACGAAATAGCCGAAAAATTCGGCGTGAAAAGCTTGTATAGCCGTCACCCGCAGTCGCTTTCCGAGGGACAGAAACGCAGAGTTTCAATCGCCGCGGTAGTCGCGACCAAGCCGGAAGTTTTGATTTTGGACGAGCCGACGGTCGGGCAGGACTATAAAGGACTTTGCGAAATGGTGGAAGTTTTAAACGCCGTTCACGAAGCGACGGAAAATACCATGATTACCGTAACGCACGACAGGCGCGCGGCTGCCGCTCTTTGCGACAAAGCCGTGTGGATTAAGGACGGAAAAACCTATAAAACAGGCGATAAGGAGCTTATAGACGGGTTTTTCTCTCTTAACGAAAGCGAATAAGGCCATTGTTTTTCACCGTGAAAAAGTTAGCCTGCGTAAACAAAAAAGTTAGCGCGCGATAACTCGAAAAATTTATATTTGTTTTATTGACATAGGGGCTATGCGGTGATATAATCATGCGTTGTTAGCGGTTGCTAACACATATGCGATAATTTAAGCTAAACGGCGCGTCGTTTAGCGTTAGCCGTATTCTGACGAATACGGCGGCAACCTTAAAAAAGATATTTCGAAGCCGGTTTAAAAGACCGGTTAAAAAATGAAGCAAAGTTAGCTAAGGCTAACTAAAATAAAAGGCAAAACGAAAGGAGTAAAAACATTGCTGTTAAGACTTAAAAACATAGGAAAAATATATGACAGCAACGATATTCTGACTATCGGTATACGAGGAATCAATCTCGATTTCGACTACAACGAATTCGTGACTATCGAGGGCGAGAGCGGAAGCGGCAAATCCACGCTTTTAAACGTTATCGGCGCGAACGACAGTTACGAAGAGGGCGAACTCTACATAAACGGCGAAGAAACGTCGCACTACGGGGCGGCGGAATGGGAAAAGTACCGCGAAAAGTATATCGCCACGGTGTTTCAGGATTTCAATATTATAGAAAATCTCACCGTGCTTGAAAACGTGGAGCTTGCTCTACTTAGGTTCGAGGACAAAAAACTTCGCCGAGAAAAGGCGAGAGAACTCATTGAAAAGGTGGGGCTTATCAAGCAGATAAACCAACGCGGCAGCAAGCTTTCGGGCGGCGAAAAACAACGCACGGTTATAGCCCGAGCACTCGCAAAGGACGCGCCGATTATTTTGGCGGACGAGCCTACGGGTAACTTGGACGTAAAATCTTCGAGAGAAATCGCAAAACTATTAAAAGACGTTTCCAAAGACAAACTCGTCATCGTGGTTACGCACAATCCCGAATTTTTCGTGGAATACGCAACGCGCAGAATTACCATTTTCGACGGTTCGGTAAAAGAAGATAAAGTAATCGAAAAGCCGACGGAAACCCGAAACGCAGAAATTCCCGAAACAAAACAGAGCGGAAAGAAAAACTTAAAGGACACGTTGCACATAGGCGTTTTAAACTACAAAAGCCGACCGAAATTCACGGCGATGATGAGTTTTGCTTTGCTCGTGTGCGCCATAACGCTTTTCGTAGTTTTGTCCGTGTTCGGCGGTTCGCTCATTCAACCTATAAAAAGTTCGCTCGAAGCCGTGGGTGTGAGCGGCAAAGTTATAGTTTCAAGCGAAAAGGGCGATATAACGCAAGAAGATTTAGACGAAGCGGCAGGCAAAACAAACGCAGGCTTTTATCTTTTGGATAAGGAATTTTCCGAATTTACGGTAAACGTTCCCAAAAAGAGCGGCATGCTTTCAAGCTATAAAGTAACTTGTTTATATTCGCCTTACGAATACAATCTTAAAAAGGGCGAAGCCGCGCTCGTTATCCCCAAGTCCGCCGAAAGCGACGAAAACGCCATAAAGGAAACGTTTTTGAACGCGAACGTCGGCATTGAAATCATAACGGTAAACACAACTCTTTCGTCGGACGGCTTGCTTTTGTATATTTCCCATGCGGACGCGGAAGAAAACGGAATTAAAATCAAGGCGATCAACACGACGATGAAACTCGGTGAAACGGTCGTTACGGTTTACGCCTTTGAAAAGGATGAAGCGGTTGAAAGCGGGAAAATAAACCTTGTAAATTCAAATACCTATCAGGCGACGAAATATTCTGCGGTTTTCTCGATAAAATCGAATAAATCCTACGAAGTTGCGACCGATAGTGAAAAAGACGAAACGAGAAGCGGAAAACTGATCGTTAA
>DHMS01000001.1 GCA_002405915.1 Christensenella sp. UBA4636 | reverse complement strand
TTATACTTTCCAAAGTTTCCATGCCGTCGTATTCGTATCTCGTGACTATCGTTTCGGGTTCTCCGCTACCTTTCATCGTAACTTTTGTAAGATTGCCGTAACTATCGTAGTCATAAGATTTATCTACGTCATACTCGTCGCTTTCGTAAGTAACGTTTCCGAATTTATCTTCGCTTCTATATGTATAGCTTGTTACAGTACCGTTAGTCGCTTCCGTTTGAATATCGACATCTTCAAGTTGATTATATACTATCCTATAGCTTGTCTTGATATACGTTTTGCTTTTGCTTCCGAAAGGCTCTATAGCATGAATAACGGACGTATCGAAACTCCCTATATTATCGCTAAAGTTAATCAAAAATTCTCTTGATTCGCCGATACTTCCGACTACGATAATTTTCGTTACGTTGCTTATTCTCTTCGTACCGCTATTGAAAACGAAATCAAAACCGCTTTTGTTAAGCAAACTTGATTTACCCATGTTTACAAAGGTCGAAGAAATATCTCTATCCGTCAAAAAGAAATCGGTATCTATAGTTTTAGTCGTTTCAACTCCGCCTTTCGTGTATTTTACGGAAACAACGTCGTTTAAAGCAACCATATCTACATACTTTTCGGGATTTTCTTTGAACGATATCTTCGTCAACGGCTCTTTCATAAATTTAAGCACAGGTACTTGTCCGGAAGTTATATGGATATCGGCTATATCATAACTGCCCGTTAAGCCTTCTAATTCTATAGCGGCTATATCGCTTAAATATGTTTTTTCATAAAAAGATTTACCGTCTTCAAATAAAGTTTGAGTTTCTGTCGGATATACATGAAACGGTATTGAGATATTCTGCCAAACATTACTTGCTGTTCCGTCTAAAAACACCGAATACTTCCGCTCTTGGTCTTCTGTGAAATAATAAGAATGAATTTTACCTGTTTTTTCATATTTATGTTTTTCAACAATTGAAGCTTTTACAGTTCCCGTTTGCGCTTGATTGAGTTTAACCCAGAACGAAACGATATAATCTCTGACGTTATCGTTTCTCGGCAAACATAAAAACTTTTTAAAGTCCTCGTTCTCCGTATCGGTGAAAGTATAGGCTCCGTCCATAGACCTTGCGCCGTCGCAGTTTATCTTATCATGCGTGCCGTTTAATTTTATCGGGTAGCCCGATTCCTTGAACAGCGTGCGATAATCGCCGTCGGCGACCTTTTCGAGTATGCTTACGGTAAAACCTCTTGCATTAAACCCGAATACGTTTTGAATGCCTTTTTTGTTCTTTACGATAGTTGTCCGTTTGTTTTTATCATAAGTAATTTCCGCCGTATTGTTGCCGACTTTGAACTTCGTTTCGATATCTTCCGTGCCGTAACCTTGAAAGTACGGTATAGTGCAGAACGCGTTATATCCGCAATAGCCTAAGCCCGTCCATATTGCGGCGTATTCCTTTACCGGCTTGTAATATCCTTCTTTTACGGTCGTAGTCTTTCGCATATAATCGTATTCGAATTTTATGCTCGAACCGTTTTCAAGGTCTATCGCATATGTTAAGTTTTCACCCGAGTAAACGTAATACGCGCCGTGTTTTTCGTTCTGTCCGACTTGTTTTCTTACGAATATAAGGTTTCCGTTATCGTCGTATCTGTAAATCACGGTGGTAGCGTTTGCTTCGCACGATATTTGAGCGAGCCTGTCTCCCGAGTATTCGAGAACGAACTTCCTTTCGGGTTTTCTTTCGTCGTAATACTCTTTTATTTTACCATCCGTATTGTATTCGATTATTTTAGCTATATCGTCGTGTACGCCGGAAACAATTTTTTTAGCTCTATATGTTCCGTTTATCGACGTAAAGAAAGTCTTTCCGTTCTGCTCGTCTTCGATATATACGTTTGTGCCGACAAACAGCGTAAGTCCGAGTCCGTCTTGGTCGAAATATTTGTCATATCCGTCAACCGTATCGTATTTTTCGAAATTATGGATATACCCGTAGGAATCGGAATATTTCGCGGTGCCGTCGGTGCTTATTTCAAGGCTTTGTTCGATATTCAGTTTCCATCTGTTGCCGAATTTGCTCGTCGTAAACGGCGCGGTATGGTGGTCGTAAACGTGAGATATGCCCGTTGCGTAACTGTTTTCGCCGATAGAAATATCGGGGCTTTCGAAAATCATTCTGCCCGTATAAACGTTTACTTCGGCTTTGCCCGCGCCGCAAGAATACGAAATCTTTGATTGATTAACCTTGCTTACGGGTAGCTTTTTCACGCTTATGTTTCTTTCGCAAACTAATTCGGTATCTCCCTCTTTATGCACAACCTTGAAGCTTGTGTCGTCAAGCGTAAGCGGGTCTGAAACGACTACTTTATATGCCGACCGCGACAAAACTTTTGTTTCTAATAGTTTTCCTTCTCTATCACATATCAAAGCTTCCACAATCATGCCCGTTTCGTCGAACGTATCTCCCTCTAAATATTCGAACCTCGGGTTTTGAGTGATATTTATAGCTATTTGTTTATCGTCCTCGGGGTTAGGGGGTTCCGGTTCGGGTTCGGGTTCGACTTCTTCGCCCGGTAAATCTACGTCCGGGCTTTCGTTTGTACAATATGCCCCGCCGTATTCTACGCTGCCGTCGGTTATGTTTTCTTCGAAAAATCCGATTATGAATCGCGCCGTCGCTTCGCCTAAGGCGCCATATGCTTCTCGAAAACTTCCCGCAAAGCATTCGATATGTCGACCGATATTTTGCCATATTTCTCCGCCACCGAAACCGATTAGAGTTATCCCTTTGTCTTTAGCTTCATCAAGATAAGTCAACAACATTTCGTCATCATAAAATACTACAATTTTTTCATTTCCGTCAAATGCAAATTCATTGTATTCATTTATTTCAACCTCATCGGGATAAAAATTCGCTTCATGCAAGCCTTCAAGTATTTTCATTGAAGAGCTTACGGACGGTCTATATAAGTAGGCAACGTCACCGGGGTCTAAAGCATACAATTCCAACAGTTCCGCCAACTTTTTTCCCGCGTCGACATAGTTTGAACCGACAAAAAATTTACCGCTTTTACCTTCAAATTCTTCAATCGTGTTTCTCATCATAACGACAGGAAAATCGGGTGAAAGCAATATTTCTCTGTTTTCAAGTAGATTTTCTCCACAGTCTTTGAGCCAAATTATCGCGCCGTCATAGTTTCCCGACGTTACAGCGGCTAATCCTTCGCCTTCGGTATAACCATCAACGCTATAATCGATATTGCCGTTAAGTATTTCGCTCTCTACGCCTTCTTTAAACTCTTGACACTCTTTTGCCCCTAAATCGGGAACAATTAAAGCTATACTTTTTGATTCGTTACTCATTTTTTCACCTCCTCGTTTGTTATTCTCTCTTTTTTGTTTTGTTTTTGATTTTGCATAAAAATCTCTCCTTAATTTTTTAGTAACGAACTTTTTTAACGACGTTCTCTCTTATCTCCGGAGTATAAGAACGCAGTCATGCACACTTTTGAATGCGCTTGACTGCGATTAAAAATATCGTTAAGTTGTCCGTCCCGATTATATATTACCATACGAACATTTGTTTGTCAAGTGGTTAGTCTACATTTTAAACGTATGTTCGAATATTTTTTTGAATTCTGCCCGTAAACATGGTAACAACTACTATAAAACAGATTTTTCGGCACAAAAAAAACCGCAAGGCGAAATTTAAAATCGGATTGCGCTTTTTAAGCCTGAACGGCTTTTTTTGTTTAATATTGTTTTTTACTTTACGCGGCGGTTGAAGGCTCCGAAAGTGCCGTTGACGTTTTCCATAAAGGCAAACGTGTTGTCGTACTTTTTGAGTATCTTTTCACACGCGGGGATTTGACGACGATTGACTATGCAAATGAGAACCTTTTTGTCCGAATGACTGTATGCGCCCATGCCCGTTAAAATTGTGCAACCATGATGCAACTTTTCGATTATTTCTTGTGAGATTTCGTCGTGGTGAGTGGTGATTATTTCAAACTTGACCGCGGATTTGCCGCCTTTGAAGAAGTAATCGCTCAAAGTAGAGGACACAAAACAATAGATAAGACAAAGGATAACCGGTTCGTACGAAGAAGCGATATTGCCGCTCTGCCCGTACACAAAGAAAGAAGTTATCGCGATTGCGACGTTTATTGCGAAAATTACCCAAACCATTTCGAACTCGGGCTTCTTTTTGTTGATAAGCGCGGCGATGATATCCGCGCCGCCCGTAGCTCCGCCGAGGCGCACGGAAACGTAATATAAAAGTCCGCTGAACACACCGCCCGCAATTGCGGCAAGCACTCTCCCGCCCGACTCCGGCGCGGCGGTAAAAGCTATCGCATGCACGTCGAGCTTTCTGTAAAAGACAAGCGCGACCGAAAACACGACGGTATGAACTAAGTTTTTGAAAGTAAAATCTCTGTCGAGAAAGAAAAACGAAATTATGAGCAACGGCACGTTAATAATGAGCGAGAATATACCCGCGCTCACTTCCTTGCCGAAAAGCCCCGTTAGGTACTGCAAAATGGTCGAGATACCGCCCACGCCGGCAGGCGCGAAGTCATTCGGGAATATGAAGATTTCGTAACTGAAAGCGTTTACGAGAGCTTCTAAAGCTATCAAAAAATATGAGCTTATGTAAAGCAACTTCTTCTGTTTTGTACTCACGTGATAATATGCTCCGCGAAAAAAATAACCCATACTTACCTCAGGCAGCATGAGCAAGTATATTTTAGTCGTTCTTTCGATTAAAGTCAAGCGTTTTTTGCGGGTTATTTTTAATCTCCACTCTTTATTTTTTTTGCGAAAAATTCGTCGAGTTCGGGTAACTTTTCTCGCATGGTTTTTACGGCGAGATACATTGCGGAAGTATCGAAACAAGCGTTGTGGAACGAAAGCGAATCTTCGCCGAAAAGCCTTTCGACGGCGCGCGAAACGTCGTACGGATAGACCTCGGCAAACTCAACAAGCTCGGTAAGCTTCGGATATTTGTACCCCTTTCCGCTTCTACGCAAAAGCTTTAAAACGGGCGTGAAATACTTCATCGTGTCGAAGCTTTCCTTATACCTAAACGACGTATCGAGCCCGCGAAATTCCGCAAGCATAAAGGACAAATCGAACGCGAAATTGTGCGCCACGACAAGCGAAGAAGCCTTAAAATCTTCCTCTATTTCGTCGGCGTAATCGGAAAAAGTCTTTCCGCCCGAAAGCTCTTTGAGCTTTTCCACGCTTATTCCGTGCACCGCCTGCGCGGACGGCTCGATATAGTCGACGGCAAAGTAAAAATTTTTGCCTATCGCTTGACTTTCGCTTTCCTTTACGTACGAAAGCTGTATTATTCGCCCGGGACAAAGCCCCGTCGTTTCGGTATCGAAGTAAATTACCATCTCGCGCCCTTTTGCCTTTTCAAGCTTAAAATAATTTACGATAAGTATATCACAAATTTTTTTAATTTGCAACCCGAAAAAACAAAACGCAAAAAGGGGCTGTCGCAAGTTGCATT
>DHMS01000013.1:409-6484 GCA_002405915.1 Christensenella sp. UBA4636 | reverse complement strand
TTTGTGATATACTATAGTCAAAATTTATATAGTAGGAGTAAGAGAAATGGAAAAACATACGGTTTACGTGTTACAGGAAACTTTAGAAGCTGCGCACAGCCTTGCAAACGACCTTGAAAAAGGCGGGTTAAAAGTCGTGGGAGCGTCGCAAGACGGCGCGGAAACTTTAAAAGACGTCGAACGGCTTGCGCCGGAATTCTTGGTTACGGGTTTGATGTGCTATTCGCTTGACGGGCTTGAAGTCGTAAAAAGGCTTAGAGGCGGTTTTACGAAAGTGCTTGTGGTGTCGGCGATTAACAGGGAAGAAATCGTCAGAGAAGCTATGGAAACGGGCGCATATTATTATATGATAAAGCCCGTCGAAAGCGAAGTAATCGTGGAACGCATAAACGATTTGAGCGGCGAAAGGAAAAATTTTAGCGCATGTAAACAAAACGCTATCGACGGAAGAAGCCTTGACGAAAAAATCAGTAAGATATTTATCTCGGTCGGTATTCCGCCGCATATTCGCGGTTATTCGTATCTTAGAGAGGGGGTAAAGATGGCGGTAAAACGCCCGTCTATTATCAACAACATAACGAAGGAGCTTTACCCGGGAATAGGCAAAATTTATCAAACCACGGCTTCCAAAGTCGAACGCGCAATTCGGCACGCCATCGAAGTTGCGTGGAATAGGGGAAGAACGGAATGTATCAATTCCGTGTTCGGCGTGCGTTCGTACGTCAGCAGCGAAAAGCCGACCAACGGCGAATTCATCGCTCTCGTCGCCGACAAGATGATTTTAGAGGGCGCTATTTAGCTCGTTGAAAATTTAAAGTTGAAAGTTGAAAATTGAAAATGAAAAGTTGCTGACGGAAAAACTTTTTCGCCGTTCTATTCTTAATGAGTTTCGCATACATTACGGATAGATAGGAAACGAAAAGTAATGCAAGGCGAATACGAAAACCTTAAAATTCAAAAAAAGACGGAAATCGAAAAGAACTGCGAGGTAATTTGCGGGCTTAATCTCACAGCGGACGGAAGCGTTACCGTTTTGTCCGCGGACGCGCGAATCGGCGATAATTTTACCGAAATCGAGCAAGGCGGCATAGTTTACGGCGGCGTAGTGACGGCTAACTGCGTGTTTTCGGGCGACGGTCCCGAACGCCGCGAAGCCGCGACTAAATTCTCGTTCCGTCTGCCGGTGGACGAAACCATTGAAAGAGCGGCGGTTACTTACCGCATAAACGGCGCGGAAGTAAAGGAAGAGGGCGGAATGCTTTCTCTTCGCGTAACTTTCGTCGCCGTCATAACGTATTTTGTCGCGGAAGAGGAAAATGCGCTCGTCAAAATCGACGCGCTCACAAAAAAGGAAACGGCGACTTTCGACGAAGTAATCTTTGCTTCGGGCAAAACCGAAGTTGAGGACGAATTCGAAACTAAAAAAATCAAAAAGATACTTTCTTCGTCCGTGCGGGCTTACGTTACGGGCGCGCAGTGCGGGCAAGGCGTTATCATCGTCGACGGCTCCGTTGCGGTTTCGCTCGTCGCGCTTTTCGGCGGCGATTACGGCGAGATTGAAAGGATTTCGCGCATAATACCTTTCCGTTACGAGCTTGATTGCGACGGCGCGGACGTAAGTTTTTCGTGCTACGCTCACGCCGTCGCGAACAAAATTAACGTGAGAGTAGAAGTAGACGAGGAAAGGGATAAATCTTCCGTTTCTCTCGTTGCCGAAGTAAGCGTAACGGGCGGCGCGTATAAAACTGAAAACTTAGAGTACGTTGCCGACGCTTATTCGCCGACTTCGGATATAGCGATTGAACGGAAAGAAGTTGCAAAACAATTCTTTACGGGCTTTTATACGGGCAGCGAGAGAGTGGGCGGAAAAGCCGAATGCGCCGTTCCCGAGTATTCGCGTTTCCTTGCCGTAAGCGGCGAAAGGGTTGAACTTACGGACGTTTCTTACGGAACGGAAATAAAGGTCGAGGGGATACTCCGCGGCGACGCGCTGTTTTGGGACGGCGAAAACGAGCTTAAAGCCGCGCCGTTTGCCTTGCCGTTCGCTTTCGATATTCCTTATGACGGAGCGGCTCATGGTTTCACGGTCGAAATCGAAGATATTTCGTGCAGATTGAGAAACGGCAGGCTTGAAGTTGACGGAACGCTGAAAACATGCTATTATACTACCGACGAGATAATTTTCCCGATAATAATTTCCGTGGAAGCGGGCGAGGAAAAGGAAGAGAAAAGCGGCGTTATATGCGTTTATATCGGCGCGGACGGCGACACCGAATGGGATGTCGTTAAAGCTCTCGGCGAGGATATAGAAAAGCTCAAAGAACTCAATCCTTCGCTTACTTTTCCGCTTGTCGGCGGCGAGAAAATCATTTCGTACAAAAAATAAACGCCGTTTAAATGCGGCGCGGGGTTTTTAGTATGAGAACTTGCCGCGTAAAGGCTTATGCAAAAGTCAATCTTTTTCTGGATATCGTGGGGACGAGCAACGGTTATCACGACCTCGATACCGTCGTCGTCACCGTGAACGTGTTCGATAACGTGTCCGTCACCCGTCGAAAGGACGATAAAATCGTTCTCAAAACGGGCGGCGGGCTTTACTATGTCCGCGACAATGAGGATAACAACGCGTATAAAGCCGCAAAGGCGTTTTGCGACGCGTTTAATGTGAACGGCGTGGATATTTCTATAAACAAGAATATTCCCGTAGGTAGCGGCTTGGGCGGCTCTTCCGCCGATATCGCGGGCGTTTTAAAAGCAATGAAAAAGCTTTACGGAATAGAGGAGGACGTCAAGCCGCTTGCCGACTCTCTCGGCAGCGATTCCGGGTATCTTCTCACGGGCGGTTACGCGCGGCTCTTAGGTCGCGGCGACAAGGTCGAGCCGCTCGATATAGACAAAAAATTGTATATTCTCGTCGCTCCGTCCAAAGGCGGGTGCAACACGAGAGAATGTTTTAAGGAATACGACTCCTCTCCCTTATCTCCCGTCGAAGGCGGGGCGGACAGGCTTATCGAAAACTTGAAGAACAACAAGGTGGTCGGTTCCGATTTTTATAACGCGCTTTACCCTGCCGCGTGCCGCGTGAACGATAGAATTTTAAGCGTTTACGAACTTATAGCCGCACTTTCGCCGTCGGCGGCGTTCATGAGCGGCAGCGGAAGTTCGGTCTGCGCAATCTTCGAAACGCCGGAGCTTTGCTATTGGGCTTTAGAAAAAGTCCGCAAGTTAAGCCGCGGCGCGTTTGTCACGGAAACTCTTTCTTCAAGCGAATTAAAGCCTCTTCCCTTTTTCCGTCGGTCCCTCTATTCGTTGACGGACGCGGACGACGATTGATGGAAGAAAAATATGAAATACATTCGTATCACTAAAGAAAATATCGATAACGAGCATATCTGCTGCGCCATGTCTAATAAGCAAAGCCTTGCCAAAAAGGAATGGCTCAAACGCCGCTTTGACGAAGGGCTTGTTTTTTACCGCAGCGAGGAGCGCGGCAAGTGCTTCATCGAATATATCCCCGCTGAAAACGCGTGGGTGCCTATCGAAGCGGACGGTTATATTTATATCAATTGTCTGTGGGTTGCGGGTTCGCTGAAAGGACACGGCTATTCGAACGACCTTTTGAACGAGTGCATAAAAGACGCTGAGTCGCAAGACAAAAAAGGCGTTTGTATCTTATCCGCCGAGGGGCGAAAGAGAGAATTTTTATCCGACCCTAAATATATGGCTCACAAGGGCTTCTCCGTCGCGGACGTATCCGATTGCGGAATTAACCTTATGTATCTGCCGCTTATTCCGAACGCCGCCTCGCCGAAATTCAAGGAATGTGCAAAGCACCCGAAAGTAGAAGAAAGCGGCTTTGTTCTTTATTATACCGACCAGTGCCCGTTTACCTATTACTGGGTGCCGAGAGTTGAAGAAGCCGCCAAGGAACACTCGATTCCGCTAAAAACCATTCACATAGAAAGCAAATCCGCCGCGCAATCCGCCCCTACCCCCGTCACAACCTACGCATTGTTTTATAACGGCAAGTTTATAACGCACGCAATACAAACCGACAAAAAGTTTTTATCCCTTATTAAGCCCGTCGATTTTTCATAAAAGTCGCGCCATAAGTAATATTTTTATAACGAAATGCGTATCTGCGGCGGGAAAAATCCCCGCCGCGGATATTTTGCGTAAATGTTTATTGCTTGTTTTTAGATTAGCTAATTGTTAGGCACGTACTCGTCTTCTATTTCAATAATATTATTATCTGAATCCGTCAAAACTTGGGTTGTTATAAATATTATTTCTACTTCTGTCGGTATAAATGTTTTCATATGTTAGACCTCTATACAGTTAGTTTGAAAAGCCTTTAAATGCTAAATGAGGAAAATCAGTCATGTTTTCTTCATTCAATATGCATGGCGACATTGTATCATAAGCATATTTAGCATTGTTGTTTGTATAAAATCCGTATTTATAACCTGTTATAGATATTGACATATTGTTTGTAATGCTTAACGTTTCCGAAAAAGATGTCATATCAATTGCTGCGATATCCATATTCTTACCGACAATTGTTATTGTACCGTTCTTCAATGATATATTGTCAGTCATCGTGCTTAAAATGATTGCGGAATTGGTCGTGTCTGTAATGGATAGATTTCCGTTTGCTGTAAACGTTTTTGCTTTTATTCCTGTTGATTGAGCGGAAATAGTTAGCGTTGCGCCGGCACTTATATTTAATTTATCTGTAATGTCGATACCTACATTTGTTGCCTGCATATCGATTTGTGATTCGTTACCGAAGAATTGCAAAGCCCCGTTTCCTTTTATGCCTATATTCGCACCGAAGATAGTAAGTTTGCCGTTTTCAATTCTTGAATCGCCGGTCATTATAAAACCGTAATCAAGATTTGTTTTTATCTCGATATTTCCGTAAGAGGTCAAAGTTGTTTTTAACGCATATCCCGAACCTATCGCTTCTCCGGTGGATATTTGCAAGGAAGCTTCGTTTATGGATAAACTATCTGTTTGAACAATACCGCAAGATAGATTGCCGCTACCTAAAAAAGTTACGTTAACGGAACTATAGAGCGACTTTTGCGAAGTTTCATAACATATATAGTTGTTTCCTTTCAACACTATCTCTACCCCGTTGGGCGCGCAAACGAATAACGAGTCGGCGGAATTGTAGTTGTTGAGAGTTATTGTTAATGTCCCGTTATCTTCGGTTGCAGATATGTTTTTGGGTAAATTCGTAAAATCGGTTGTAAACAATTTGTCGCCTATCTTTATATAGGTCGGAATATCGGTCTCGCCGCTTTCAGTTTCTCCGAAACCGGCATAAACATAACCCGAACTTAGAATAAATTTACATTTGCCGTTGTCTAATCTTTCAAGTGTATAATTATCCGAATAAATGCTCGGGCAGGCGATATTGTAAGTATAGTTGTCTTTTGTTGCTGTTAACGCGTAATCATTGTTTTCGATACTGCCTGTGGGAGTAAACGTTAAATCATCGATATTTTCATAAAGAACGGCGGACTTACCATAGGCGAATACCGCTTTTACGAAATCGGAGTATTTGCTATCTTTTATGTTTGTGTTTACACACGAACTTACGCTGTATTCGCAATAGCCGCCGTAATTGTCACCAGTGTCTTTCAAAGTTATCTGCGCATGCAAAGGAACTGTAAAAAATTTAGGCGATATGCCGTTTGAATAAAATTTTACTATACTATATTCGTCATCAATTTTTGTGTCCGAAAAGCTTGTGCTTTCTACAAATTCGCCGTTTTTATCATAGCAGATAGAAAATTTAAGAGAGTGGATATCGGCGGTTTTCACTTTCGCCTTGAAATATACGGAAACGCAAGATGAAAAACTCACGCCCGCAGCCGCCCATATTACGCTATTGTCCGAAGTTTTTTCTACGTTCTTCGACGTAGGAACCTTATCTTCATAGTTGTATTCATTTGATAACGCAAGAGTTTCGGCGGACAGTGAAAGTTGAATATTATCTTCGCCTTTTAGGAGAGAGGAAGCGGCTTTGCCGTACTTTAAAATGTCTACCGCAAGAGCTTTCAACGC
>DHMS01000013.1:0-298 GCA_002405915.1 Christensenella sp. UBA4636 | reverse complement strand
GAATAATCGGGTAACGAAAGAGTTTTTGTCTCATTGTTTTCGATATAAGTAAAAGTTGAAGAAACGGTAGAAAAGATAAGTTGCGGGGTTATGCCGGAAAAGGAAAATTTGAATAATCCTTTTTCTTCTTGTGGACAAGAAGAAACGGCGGTCGTTTGACCGCCGAGTGAAAACTTTAATGAAGGAGAGGTTACACCGTCGGGCAAGGAGAGATAGTAATGAAGAACGATATCGTCTTTTAATGACACGCTCGCGTATTCGAGTTTAGGCGAGGAAGTGGTTGGTGACGATTCTTCGG
>DHMS01000020.1 GCA_002405915.1 Christensenella sp. UBA4636 | reverse complement strand
GCAACCGAGGACGGCTTAAAGCCTATTGAAGATATCGAAGTCGGCGATAAGGTACTTGCTTACGATGAAGCAACGGGCGAACAAGCTTACAAGGAAGTCGTAAGATTGTTTAGAAACACGACTGACGAATGGTATCATATCGTAGCGAACGGGGAAGAGCTTGTTTGCACCGGCGGTCACCCGTTCTTTGTTGAAAACAAAGGTTTTGTTTCCGCAAAAGACTTGTCGGTAGGCGATATCTTGCATTTGTCTAACGGTGCGTTAATATCCGTTTCGGCAATTTCAATTGAAAAGCTTGAGCGACCCGAAACGATCTACAACTTTGAAGTCGCAGATTTCCATACTTATTATGTCGGCGAAAGCGAAGTCTTGGTGCATAATACTTGCGGTGCAAATTCAGCTACACCTGAACAAGATTTCTACCGCGGTGGAAATGATATGACTTTAAAAAATGGTGAATATCGTCTTGACTCAAATAATTTGGTAAAGACGACCCATGGGTTATCTGTCAATGCAGACCCAAATGCCGTAGCAAAATTTGGCGGTGCTTATAAAATTCAAAGTTTACCGAATGGTCTTAAGGTTATACAAAGAGGGCAAAACTTGCTTCACTTTGAAATCGTACCGCAGTACGCAATGACACTCGAACAATATCAATCATTATTATATCAAGTTGTATTAGTAAAAATATAAATAATAGGAGTATAACAATGGATATACAAGTTTATTTCGATGAGGATAACGAAAAGATTAATTTATATCATGAGGAAAGAGATTATCGATTTGGGGTGATTGTTGTAAGTAACCAAAAAAAATACATGGTTAATATTTACGGAATAACTCGATTAAATCAAGAATTTCAAGAAGCATGTTTAAATGGTGAAGTCTTTTATATAGAACCTAATTTAATTATTGTCAGTAATGTTGACAAAAATTCTATTATAAAGTCTATCGTTGGAATAGGAAAAGAATATAACTTTTTATCACAGTTGAAAGAAGTCGATGTAGATTTATCAAAGTATGTAAGAGTGTACTAACTTCAAACTTTTTAGCTTACACAAAGATTCTCTTTTGTACTATTTTATGGGTGTCGCAGGCTGTGAGTTTTCTTGCGGCTTGCGATAACTTCAAAAAAATTTCACAAATTGCTCATACTTAATTTTTTTCTATTTTCATTTGTTTCTCGGGCTATCGCCGCTAACGGCGGTAGCCTTTTTCTCTTGACTAATTAAATATATTTATGCTAAAATATGAACGAGAGGTGATTGTATGGGGTTTAAGATTTTTTTGCTTGTTATGATATTGATTGTTCCCGCTATCATGGTCGGGTTCGGGGCGTACTTTATGAAACGCGCGCCGAAAAAGATAAATTATGTGTTCGGGTATCGCACCGCAAGGTCTATGAAAAATCGGGATACTTGGCAATTCGCGCATAACTTTATCGGCAAATTGTGGCTCGTTTGCGGCGCTTTGCTGCTTGTTGTCGGCACGGTTTCGTTCTTTGTTTTCACGGCGAATAAAAACGAAAACGCAGTGAATATAGCAAGCCTTGTTATCTTGGGCGTGCAACTTTTGGTTTTAACGTGTTCTATAATTCCTACCGAAAGCGCGTTGAAGAAAACTTTCGACGAGAACGGAAACAAAAAAAATAATCGAACTTTTAACCCGTCACGGCAGTCGTTCGCGGCGGGTTTTCAATACACAAAAAACGCCGACTAATTAAACTTAGTCGGCGGAAAATTTTTTAATCGAATTATTTTGCTAAGAGCGACATCGAGAAGTCTATTCTTTCGAGCGAACGGTCTTTGCCTAAAAGTTCAGCCATTTCGACCGCGCCGCCCGGGGTGACATCCTTACCGGTGAGCGCGACGCGCGCGGTCCAGAGTATCTGTCCGTTTTTGTAGCCCTTTTCGGTCGCCAAAGCGATGAGCGAATCGTGTATAGCGTCGTGAGAAAACGAGGGGAGATTTGCAAGCGTTTCTCTTATCATAGGAAGAACGGTTTTCGCAAGGTTCTCGTCCGTTTTCATTTTCTTGTGGTAGAAAAGTTGCGGGTCGTACTCGCCGAATTCTTCCAAAAAGTCTATTTTTTCGGGAATTTCGCTTAAAATTTCGACGCGGGTTTTCATAAGGCGTGCGAGGAGCATATCGTCGTATTTGCCGTAAGCCTTGGACTTTTTGATGAACGGAAGCGCGACTTTCAAAAATTCTTCGTCCGTCATGGCTTTCAGATATTCGCCGTTGAGCCAGCGGCACTTTGCGTCGTCGAATATTGCGGGCGATTTGGAAACGCCGTCGAGCGAAAACTTCTCAATCATTTCGCTCATAGTCATTTTTTCGCTGTTATCCTTAGGACACCACCCCAAAAGCGCGATATAGTTTATTATCGCTTCGGGAACGTAACCTTTCGACAAGAAATCGTCGAAGTTAGCGTCGCCGTAACGCTTGGAGAGTTTTCTCGTCGAATCTTTCATAATGGGCGGGAGGTGAATGTAAACGGGGCGTTCCCAGCCGAACGCGTCGTACATAAGGTTATACTTCGGCGTGGAAGAAAGGTATTCCGTGCCGCGGATAACGTGGGTTATGTGCATAAGGTGGTCGTCGACGACGTTTGCAAAGTTGTACGTCGGCATGCCGTCGGATTTAATAAGCACGCCGTCCTCAAGCTCGGAATAATCGACGGAAATATGCCCGTAGATAGCGTCCTCGTACTCGCCTACGCCGTGTTCGGGGATATTTTGGCGAATAACGTACGGCTCGCCCGCGGCTAAGCGGCGTTCGATTTCTTCCTTAGAAAGGTGCAAGCAGTGCTTGTCGTAACGCACGTTGCCGTTCTCGTCGCGCAAGGATTCGATGCGGTCTTTCGTGCAGAAGCAGTAGTACGCGCCGCCCTTTTCAATGAGTTCCTTTGCATATTTTAAGTAAATGTCTTTTCTTTGGCTCTGAACGTAAGGACCGTAATCGCCGCCTACGTCCGGACCCTCGTCGTAAGTCATTCCGCCTTCTTTCAAGGACGAATAAATAACTTCGGTCGCGCCTTCGACGAATCTTTCCTGGTCGGTATCTTCGATTCTCAAAACGAATTTGCCGTTGTGCGCTTTCGCGTAAAGGTAGCAGTATAAAGCCGTTCTCATTCCGCCGAGGTGCATAAAGCCCGTGGGGCTGGGTGCGAAACGCGTTCTCACTATGTTTTCCATGATATACTCCTTAAGAAAGAGCTTCCAAAGCCCTTTGTTTTATCAAATTTAATCTGTCGTCGTTATAGTAATAACTGTAAGCAGAATCCTTGCTTACGATAATGTGGTCGAGAAGTTCCACGTTGTTGAGGGCAAGTACCATATACATTTTTTCGGTAGCGCGGTCGTCGGCTGCGCTCGGGTGAACGTTTCCGCTCAAATGATTGTGGACGAACACTACGAACGCGGGCTTTTGCGCGACTATCATTGAAGTGAATTCGTTCAAGTCAATGTCTACTTTATCCGCGCGGTGACCCGTGATAAAGCGTTTCGCGACAATCTTTTGTCTGCGGTTTAAGAAGAGTATTAAAAAGACTTCTTGCTTGAAACGCGAAAACTCGTCGATAAGCGGTTGGCGCGCCGACCGGAAATCGAAGTCGAGCGGGATATTGTCGCAAGGCGTTGCATACTTTCTCGTGATTAAGCCTATCGTGGCTAAAAACGCCGCCGCGGCTTCGCCTATGCCGTCTACTTGCTTCAAGCTTTCTATCGGCGCGGAAAGAACGCCTTCGATAGAACCGAATTCGTTGATTAACCTATGCGCGGTGCCGTTCGTGTTGACGCGCGGCAGGGCTGTGAACAATAATAATTCGAGAGCTTCGTACTCGTTGATTGCGTTTTCGTCTGCAGCGAGCTTGGCTCTCAACCTTTTACGATGATCTTCATGCATTTTTTTTGCCCGTCGTTGAATTTTATATTATATTTATTTTACCATATTTTCAAAAAAGTGTATAATATATGTAAACGAAATATTAAATTTTTTGCGAGGTTATTTAAAAAATGAACAAAGAATTGAAAAATAAATTCGAAAACGCGCTTTTTAAGGTGCTTTCGGTGCCGAGCGTTCAGGGCAAAGCGACCGCGGACGCGCCTTTCGGCGAAGAGGTAAAAAAGGCTCTTACGCTCACTCTTTCCATCGCGGAAGAGTTGGGTTTTAAAACTAAAAATTACGACAACTACGTCGGAGAAGTAATCTGGGGTACGGGCAAGCCGTTCGGCGTTCTCTGCCACCTCGACGTCGTGCCGGCGGGCAATCTTGCTGCCTGGAACACCGACCCTTTTACGCCGACCGTGAAAGACGGCAAGCTGTTCTGTCGCGGCGCGCTTGACGATAAAAGTGCGGCTATAAGCACGTTATTCGCTATGTACGCGTTAAAAGAAGATGGCTATGAACCGAAAAGACAGATTAGGCTTATCTTAGGTTGCAACGAAGAAAGCGGTTGGGGGTGCATCAAGCACTACAACGAAGTCGCCGTTATGCCGGAAGAGGGCATTTCGCCCGACGCGGACTTCCCCGTTATTTACGCCGAAAAGGGTATTTTGCATGTAAAGTATGCGTTTAAAAAGCTTAAACAATTTACGGCTTGCGGCGGAACCGCGGCGAACGTCGTGTGCGATTACGCTTGCGTTACCGCGGCGGACTTAGACAAAGAACTTGCCGAAAAGCATGGCTTAAAAGTCTGTTTAGACGGCGGCAACTGCGGCAATAGCGGCTGCGTCGGCGGCGAAATCAAGGCGGAAAGCTTCGGAAAGGCGGCGCACGGTTCCACGCCCGAAAAAGGCTTGAACGCGCTAAAAGCTTTGACGGCGTTTTTAGAAGATGGCGGCTATATCGAAAAAGGCGTTTACGACGGAATGTTCGGCGCGAGAGCCGGCGTTGAAAATTTTGAGGACGAAACGGGCAAGCTTACTTTTTCCCCGGACGTTTTATCGACCGACGATACGCACGTTTATTACGTTACCGACATACGCTATCCGTCGACCGTTTCCCGTGAAACAATTGAAAAATCGTTTGCAAAAATCGGCGATTTTGAGGTTTTATCTTACCAAGCGCCGCTTTTTAACGACAAAAACGGAAAGCTCGTAACGACCCTTTGCAAGGTGTGGGAAAAGTACTCGGGCAAAAAGGAAGAGCCTATCGCTATCGGCGGCGGAACGTATGCGCGCGCGCTCAAATGCGGCGTGGCTTTCGGTCCCGCGATAGGCAAAGAAGCCGATTCCATTCACCAGCCCAACGAGTTCGTAACGCTTTCGACTCTCGATATTATGTTCGACGTGTATAAGGACGCGCTTTACGAACTTTGCATAAAGTAATCTCTTAGAATTTATTTCTGCGAGGTGCGTATGCCGAAGAGATATTTTTGCGAATACGCTACGCCCGAAAACTTCGACGATATGATTATGGTATCGAACGGGGTTGCGCTTTGCGCGCTCGTCTTTAAAAATTCGCCCGACGCGATGAAAGCTTTTATGCGCGTCGCGGGGTGCGAAACGGAAAAGCGCGACGACCTTGAAATTTTTGCTCGGACGAGGGAATGGCTCGACATATATTTTAGCGGAGAAAAGCCCGATTTTACGCCCGCTCTTGCACCCGATTTAAGAACGGAATTTTGCGCGCGAGTAAGTGAGATAATGAAAGAAATCCCTTACGGCAAAACGGTAACTTACGGCGAAATCGCAAAGAGGATAGCCGAAGAAAAAGGCATAAAAAGAATGTCCGCGCAGGCGGTGGGCGGCGCGGTCGGCGCGAACCCCGTGTGCGTAATAATTCCTTGTCACCGCGTTGTCGGCGCAAACGGCAAAATCACCGGTTACGGCGGCGGCATAAAAAACAAAATCGGGCTTTTAAAGCTCGAAGGCGTAAAAAATATCCGCCTATAAGTCGATTATCGCGCTTTTTTTGCGTTAAAACGGTTGACGAAAATCGGGCTTATAGGTATAATACAGAAAGAAAATAAAAATGTCGCCACCGGGTGACGGAACGTAAAAAGCGTTCGCGGGCGTATCGTAAGGTCTTAGAAGATACGTAGGGCGGGCGTTTTTTGTTTGACAAGGTGATACTTATGAAAAAAGAGACAATGACGAAATATTTTTCGACGGGCGAAATCGTGTTGTGGAGCGTTTCTGTCGCTCTTATAGTCGCTTCGTTTTTTGTTTTCGACCGCAAAAATTATATCACGCTTATAGCTTCCGTAATCGGCGTTACTTCGCTCATTTTTACGGCGAAAGGCAATCCCGTAGGGCAAGCGTTAATGGTCGTTTTCGGCATAATTTACGGCGTTATATCGTTCGCTCAAAGGTACTACGGCGAGATGATAACTTACGTCGGAATGACCGTGCCTATGGCTGTTTTCGCACTTATAAGCTGGCTTAGACACCCTTTCGAAGAAGGCAAGGCGGAAGTTAAAGTTAACAAAATCAGCAAAATCGAGTATGCGCTTACCGTCGTTGCGGGCGCGCTTGTCGCGTTCGGCTTTTACTTTATTCTGCGCGCGTTCGACACGGCAAACCTAATTTGGAGTACCGTGTCCGTCGCGACGAGCTTTTTCGGCGTATATCTGACTTTTCGCAGAAGTCCGCTTTTCGCGCTCGGCTACATTGCTAACGATATAGTCTTAATCGTGCTTTGGTCGCTTGCTTCCGCCGAAAATTTAAGCTTTTTATCTATGGTAATTTGTTTTTCTGCGTTTTTAGCCAACGATTTTTACACTTTTTTGAGCTGGCACAGAATGTCTAAAAGACAATCGAACGATTGAAAAAACGTTTTTTAAACAGAGATAAACAAAAGCTTTTATTCTCGTTTTAAAAAAATTTGACATAAACGCCGATAAAGTGGTACAATAATTAAACAAAAGCCGCAAGGCTTTTTACATGCGCCCGTGGTGGAACGGATACCATTAAGGCCTCCGACGCCTTCGGTCCGGGTTCGAGTCCCGGCGGACGCACCAAAAATAACGGTCTGTGAGTTTTTTCTTGCAGACTGTTTTTTTGTTTGCTGTTGAAGAAAACTATTGAAAAAAACATAAAAATATGCTAAAATTAAAAAACGGTTGGAAACTTATACTGCCGGAACCATCTGTGATGTAGGAGTTTATCATTTCTTTAAAACGCCTATAGGGGGTAATATGGACACTGTAAAAGATAAAATAAAAAAATACAGAAAGCTTGCCGAAAAAAAGCCGAAGTACTACGTTT
>DHMS01000054.1 GCA_002405915.1 Christensenella sp. UBA4636 | reverse complement strand
GGATAGGTTTTGCCTATCGCCGGCTCCATTAAGTAGTATGCGGCGGCGTTAATCGATATTTTGGCAAAAGAAGCCGTTTCGCGATAGAAATGAATTTTTATTACTGCGTTTGCCTTTATCCTTACTATACCCTCGGAATCGTTCACTCCAAACGCATTGCTCGTTGTTTTCTGCCAGCTTCCGTCAACTTTTTTATAGTTCTTTACGGTATTTGCGGGTTCTACGAACAGCGGATTCTCTGCCGTTGAAGCCGTTAACTCGGAATTTATGCTGCTACCGCCGAATTTTAATGTGGCTTCGTTCTGAACGCTTTCGAGAATAGTAAGGCTTCTTATGGAAACGTCCGTTTCGCTATACAACTGCTTTCCGTAATTCTCGTCCGAAGCCATGCCGCTCATCCAATAATAGTCGCTCAGCGTAAGTTCAAGCATGTTATCGCCTTCTTTCATATACCCTTCGCACAAATCTACGTCTCCGAAAGTTTTAATCCATTTCTCGCCGCCCGGCAAAGTGCCGTCTTTTACGGCGAGGGTACTGCCGTTGAGCGTTATCTTCGAGAACAGTTTAGGTAGTTCCACAGGCGAAATTTTACCTACCGCGGGCGAAGTAAGATAATACGTTCCCGCATTCATGCCGAATTTAGCGAACGAGGCGTTTTCGCTGTAAAAATGAATTCTTATTACTGCGTTTGCCTTTATACCCGTTATTCCGTCGGCTTGATTTGCAACGAAAGCTTTTGCCTGGTATTCCGTCCAACTTCCGTCGACTTTTTTATAGTTCTTTACGGTGTTTGCGGGCGCAACCGTTACGGGACTATCTTTAGTAGCCGCTGTTTCTGCCGAAGCAATACTGTTAGCGTCAAACGTGTAAGTAACGCCGTTAAAACCTACGATTGAGAACGTACCGACCGTGCCAAGATAGGAAACTGTAAATACATGTTCGCCCGCTTCTACAAGGTAACGCGACGGGGTTTCGACTTCCGCGCCGTTTTCCGTGAGCGAATAATCGGTTACGATATCGCTTCTGCCGTCAGCGTAATTAACCGTTACGACAATATCTTTCAAGTTAACGTAGCTACCCGCAACGACGCGGAGATTTATTTTGGAAGTATCTATCGTAAGACTGCCGATTTCCTTTTTCTCAACCGTTATAGGATAAGTCGTTTTTTTACCGTAGTACTCGAAAGTCATTTCGGTTACGTTTTCCGTAAGCGCGCCTTTCGGCGAGATTTCGTCGCACTCGTACGCGCCGATTTCTTCCTCTTCACCGTCGTTCCACACGGCTTTTAATCTCATTCCGGAATAGTCGAACTTTTCGCCCACGGTATATTTAGTCTTAGTCGGCGGCGTAAGCACGGAAAATTCCGTAACGTAATACTCGTCCGGTTCTACGTTTCCGCTCCCGCCGCTTGCGCTTCCGCTCGAACTCGTCGGCGTTTTCGCGCAAGCAACGGAGAATACGCACAGAACGCAGAGCAAGCAAGCAATAATTGTCTGCAAAGATTTTTTCATTAAATCCTCCTTCTTTTTTACCTTTTTAAGTAAAAATTTTTGAATCCGAAATAGCCTCGCTCAAAAAACGGTTCGGGCGGCTTTTCGATACGTCGATAATAACAAAAAGCCGAAGGGAGCGCAAGACCTTCGGCGTGAAATGTTTTTTTATCGGCGTGAAATGTTTGTTTATATGTTTGCCGCAACAAGGTCCGCTTTGCGTAAACGCCGCTAAACAGCCTATGCTTACGCGGGATTTTTAAGCGGGCAGCCCCTCCGGCAAAACTCCTTCCTTTTCGATAGGGAAAACTATATTGAGGTTGAATATTCCTTCTTTAACGGCAATCGAAAGTTCTCCGCCGTACTGCCTTACGGTATATCGTACGCTTTTCATTCCGTAACCGTGGAAACCTTTTTCTTTCGTTTTAGTGGTTTCCGGTAAACCGTCGCGAAAAACGAGTTCGCCTTTGTATCTATTGCGCAAAGTGACGATAACGAATTTGTTGACCGATTTAACGTTTAAGCTTATCGTTCTTTCGCCTTCGGGAAAAGCTCTTGCCGCGTCTATCGCATTATCGAGGATATTGCCGAAAAGAGAATAAATATCGGCTTGTTTCATAAAACCGACTTTGCCGCCGTCCGCTATGCATGCAAACCTTATGCCGAGATTTTTGCATAAAAGGCTCTTTTCCGTAAGCACAACGTCAAGCGCTTCGTTGCCCGTTTTTACGGTCGCGTCGTAATCGGCGATTATGTTTTCTATTTCCGATATGGCTTCGGAATTTATTTCCCGCGCTTCGGCAAATCGGCGTATCTGGTGTTTTAAATCATGGCACTTAAAATTGATAAGTTTAACGTTTTCGGTTGAAAACTCATACTGCTTGGTTTTTTCGCGATTTATTTCCTTGACTATTTCAAGCTCGTTTACGGTGTTTAAATGCAACGGCAAGACGAGTAGCAAGCAAATGACCAACACGCAACAGACAATGTTGAAAATATGCAGCATCGACAAAGCAAGTTTATCGGTTTCGGGAGAAACGGCGTAGGTTAAAAGGGAGCTGAACACGACGTCGATAAACAATACTCCTCCGCCTATTACAATCATTTGCGGAGCGGAAAGCTTTTCTACCCCGTACTTATTGACTTTTCTGCCAACAATAAGATACGCCGCCCAATAAGTCATTCCGTAAGTCCATAAGTACAAAAGCGCGACAAACCAGTTCAAAGTTTTAGTTTCCGTAGCGCCGCTTCCGTAAATATTCGTAAAAAAACCGCCTTCGAGTGAGAAAGCAACGCTAAAAAGTTCGAAAGCTTCGGACGCGATATGTTGAACGGTATAGCCGATAATTGCGGAAAACAAAACGTTTTTAAAGCTTTCGTCATACGAAAATTTCAACGCTAAGATAGAAAAAGCGAACATTGCCGTGAACACAAGCACGCTATAAGCGGCGTTATATTTCGTAGGGAAAGCGAAAGACAAAAGAACGCACACGATAAACCCGCTTAAAAGCCTTAGCCAAAAATGCTTTTTCTTTTCGAAGTTCATAGTGAAAAGCGTTTCGGAAAACAATAACTGCACTGTAAAGAGCGCTTTATACCAAAAGAACGGATGCGACGGATTCCACATTACTTTTCGCCTCCGCCAAAGTAAGCGGCAACGGCTTCGAGAAAATCTTTGCGCCGCAGTCGGCTTATCTGTATTTGTTCGTTACCGCTAATTTCAATAGTAAGGTTATTGAGCGCGACGACATGCCTTAAATTGACGAGGTAACAACGGCTGCACTTGAAAAAACCCGATTTCAAAAACTTCTCTTCAACGTCTTTCAACGCGGCGTAAGTTTTTACGGTCTGCGTTTCCGCGTGGTAGACCACGCTGTGATTAAAAACTTCGATATACCTTATCGAAGAGAGAGCCATTTTCGTAAAGCCTTCGGCTGTATGGACGGTAATAAAGCCGGAGGCATGCCGGTTTATAACTTCCATAGCGCGCGACATCGACAACGAAAAATTGTCGTAGATTATCGGCTTGACGATAAAATCGAGCGCGTTGACCGAATACCCGTTTGCCGCGTATTGAGCCATATTAGTGACGAAAATTATCGGTACTTCCGCGTCGAATTTTCTAAGCCGTTTAGATACTTGCAAACCGTTCATACCGGGAAGTTCTATATCCATAAACACGAGGTCGTAACGCGCGGTATAATTTTCAATAAACATTTCGGCGTTTTTAAACCACTTTGCGAAAAACTCCGTACGTTTTGCCGAACAATAACGTTTCAAGCAAGACA
>DHMS01000047.1 GCA_002405915.1 Christensenella sp. UBA4636 | reverse complement strand
ATCTATGAACATATTATACGAGGAGTTATTCAATGGAAAACACAATTAAAAAGGATAATAAGCTCGAAAAAACGCCCGTTAAAAAACTGATATGGCAGTTAGGCTTGCCGATGGTCGTTTCAATGGTTCTGCAAGCCGTGTACAACGTGGTCGACACTATCTTCGTCATAAACTCGTCCGCGGCAACCCAAGGTAACGCCGCGCTCACCGCGGCTTTCCCCGTGCAAATTCTCATAATCGCGATAGGCGTAGGCACGGGCGTGGGGCTTAACGCTCTGCTTTCCCGCAAGCTCGGCGAAAAGGACGAAGAAACGGCGGCAAAGGTAGCCGGCAACGGAATATTTTTGGCGATAGTTATATACGCCGTGTTCCTTTTGTTCGGGCTATTCCTCGCAAAACCGTATATGCGCCTTTTAACGACCGACGAAACTGTAGCGGAAACGGGTGCGGAATACCTTTCTATCTGTTGCACCCTCTCATTCGGTTCGATAGGCTTCACCGTTTACGAAAGATTTTTGCAAGCGACGGGCAAAACCACGCAAACGATGATTGCCCAACTTTCGGGCGCGGCTGCAAACGTCATTCTCGATTACGTTTTCGTAATAGTTTTAGACGGCGGAGTAACGGGCGCGGCTTACGCAACGATTATCGGGCAAATACTTTCCCTTCTTATCGCTATGGTTTTCCATTACTCGACCAACAAAGCCATAAAACCCGACTTAAAATATATTAAGCCCGACGGCAAAATTATAGGCTTAGTCTACAAAATCGGCATACCCGCGGCGATAATGCAAAGTTTGCTTGCCGTTATGATGTTCACCGTGCTTCAGGTTTTCCGCATTATTAGGGGCAAAAGCACGTACGCGCTTATGGTCAACGCCTACGGGATTTATTACAAGATAATGCAAACCGCGCTTTTCGCCGCGTTCGGGCTTAGCAACGCGCTTATAACCGTCGTTTCGTTCAACAAAGGCTTGAAAAGTTATACAAGAATCTCGCAAGCCGCAAAGTACGGCATAATCGATACCGTAATCGTATGCCTCGTAATAACCGCAATTTTTCAAATTTTCGCAACGCCCGTTTCCACCCTTTTCGGGCTTTCGCTCCCGGAAGTTTCCGCCGACGGCGTTAAAAAAGCCGACGTTCTCGCCGCTTGCAAGCATGCTTTGCGCATAGCTACCCTCGGCTACGCGTTTATGGGCGTAAGCGTTGCAATCCAAGGCGTTCTACAAGGCTTAAACAACGTCTTTAAGCCGATAATAATTTCCTTATTAAGGCTAATAATTTTCGTCGTTCCCCTCTCTGTGCTTTTCTCTCTTCTCCCGGCGGTCGAACAAAACTTCTGGTGGGTTTTCCCGATATCGGAAGTTTTAACCGCAACAATCTCGGCATTTCTCCTTCTCTCGTCGCTAAAAAAAGCAAAACAAGAACTTTTCTAAGCAGAAAAAAGTCCTCGAATATGGCGATAATCGACTTATTCGTGGACTTTTTACCATTTTGTTATTCGTGAATATCAAAAGCTTCAAGAATTTTTTTGAATGTGTCTTGCCCGTCAAGGCAAGTGTCTAAAAGCCAACCTTTTTCCTGTTGCCAATTGCTAAGCCCGCGATAATAGAAAAACTTTTTTGAATCTTCTATGATAAAAGGAACGATATTAAACCTAAGGCATTCCTTTAATGCTATCAATCTGCCGACTCTGCCGTTTCCGTCCTGAAACGGGTGGATATATTCGAAATCTGCGTGAAGTTTTACGATATCGTCTATCGTAACGTTACTTTTAGCATTAAACTCCGCAACGAGCTTTTTCATAGCCGAAGGAACTTCGCGCGGTTTTGAGGTCACTCTGCCGCCGACGGAATTAGCCCGTTTTTTATAATCGCCCACAGCAAACCAATCAAGCGTCGAGTCCTTTGTTCCTTGTTTCAACAAAAGGTGCAAATGCTTGATAATATCTTCGCTTAAAGGTTCCAAAGCCGTGTCTATTACGTAATCGATTGCGCGAAAATGATAGCTCGTTTCGATAATGTCGTCCACAGGTATACCGTCGCCCGCGTCAATCGTTCTCGTTTCAAAAATCAACCGCGTTTGGTCCTCAGTTAGCTTAGAGCCTTCTATGTGGTTTGAGTTATACGTCATTCTTACTTGCAGCTCGTGATAAAGCCCGCCCGAAATTTTTGCATCTTTCTCTTCGCGCAAAATTTGTAAAATATGATTTTCGCAAACGACTTTAAACAAATCATCCGGAGCGCAATGCAAAAAATCGGCAATCTTAACGAGAACGCGATTAGCAATCTTTTCGCCTTTCGAAATTTTAGCGACCGTTCTCGAAGAAACTCCGAGTTTTTCCGTTAAGTCCGACTTAGTTAACCCCGCCTCTTTCAATTTATTTTCTAAAGATTTATAAGAATACATATCGACCTCCTAAATCTTTACTTATTATACTATAAAACCCGCAAAAAGTAAAGATTTTAAGACGAAAAAGTAAAGATTTTTCGCTTTAAAAGATAAAAAAATCACCCCGAATATGGCGATAATCGACTTATTCGGGGATTTTTTTGGTTTTTGGGCGACTTTTTAAGGAGAATAAAAGAGCAAAGAGGAAAGCCGCAAGCGGGATAAGCGGACAACAGACGGCGGCAAGCGACGGATAGGTGCGCACTTCGAAAAAGGGATACGGACCCGAAACGGCGCCGAGGTAGTTGAGGAAGAGCATTAAAAGCCCGTAGAAAAGCGTGGGGAGCGCGGCGAAAATCACAAGCGGGAAAGAAAGCGGAACTTTTTCGAAAAATATAAACGAAATAAACGTCAAAAGCGGGCAAACAAGGTGCAAAAGGAGTGACGGAATAGTTATTTTTACGCTTGCGGCAGTTGAAAAACCGCTTGAAAACAAAAGAATAGGAAAGAGCGCGAAAAGCACTACTCCCACCGTTACGGCAAGCGAAGTCGCGGCAAAAAATTTGAGCTTCACCGCAAAGTCGGGGAACTTTCCGCCGACAAAAAGCGTTTTCATAAGGCAAGCGGAGCAGACAACGCTTGCCAAAAACGCCAAAAAATTACTAAGATTCGTATAGTACGCAAAACTTTTCGCCCCGCAAGAGAAAAAACAAACGACAAGCGAATAAGCTTCGGCGCACATTATTATTAAATTTATAATTAAATCGGCAACGGTTTTGCCGACCGTCTTTTGCATAAGTTTCATCAACAAAAGTATGTGCAAAAAAATATATTTTAGTCGGTTTTAGGCGCGCTCACGTTAACCCCTCTCACGGCAAGCGCGACCAAAAAACTTGCGACAAACACGAGAGGACAAACGACGGCTGTTATCACGGGGCTGCGATAGACTTCCAAAAAGGGATAAGGTCCGACCATAACGCGAAAAAAATTAAGGGCAAGCGCGATTACGCCGTAAATTATCGTCGGCACGACGGCAAAAAAAGCAAGCGAAGCGGGAAAAGACGATTTTTCGAAAAAGCAAAAGGAAACAAACGTAAAAATAGGGCATAAAAGGTGCGTGAAAATCATAGTGCCGTAAAAAAACACCGATTTATAGCCTTCTATCCCGCCGTATTGCGGCGCAAGAACGAATAAAACGACTGAAAAAGTTATTGTCTGCGACACGGCGGAAGTAAACTTAATTGCCGAAACGACCGTGGGAACCTTTTTGCCGAAAAGCTTTAAAAACGCGAAAACGGCTGTCAGCGCGCAAGCAAAAAGCGCGAAAGCGTTGCTTAATTCCGTGTAAAATCTGAACATTAAAAATCCGTTTTCTTTAAAATTTTCACTTAACGCATAACACTCCGCAATAACTACAAAAAGATTCAAAACGATATCACAAATTAACCTTTTTCTTTCATCTTTCATTTCCGCGCGCCTCCTTTTTCGCATTATTGCCGAAACTTTTATTTGTTAAACAATCAAACGGAAAAAAAAGCAAACAAAGTCAAAAACCCGCCGATAAGTCGATTATCGACGAGTTTTTACTTTTTGACAACATCCTTAAACGAGCAATCTGCCCTCCGTCGTTTCAACAACCTTAAAGATTTTCACTTGTTTTCCGCTCGTTGCGTCAATATAGATATAATATGTCGCGCCGTCGGCTACTCCCATACATTCGTAAGTCAAAACTTCAGCGTCGTTGCCCTTGGGGATAAGCGCAAGGCGCACCGACCGAACTTCTATTTTGTCCTCGGTTTTTGCGCGCGCTTGTTCGGCGGTTAAAGTCGCCTTGCCTATTTCGCGTTCCGTATGGTTAAGGTAGTATTCGCGCGAATCGAAGCCGGAAACTATTCCGCGTTCCTTGCACACGGTGACTTTAACCATATCGGGATAAACTATCGCACCGTCCTTAAAGAGCGCGTAATTTATATACGCAACCGCGCCGCTTTCCGCCGCCCAGACGGGTTTCAAATCGCCTAAGCCTAACTTTTCCAAAAACTTTTCGCCCGCGCCCACGCAATAGTCAAGGTCGTAAACTTCCTTTTGACAATCCATAAAATAATCGAACGTGATAAGGTTGCCGCCTACTTCGGAAATTTCCGCGTAGAGCCTCGTTTTGTCGGCTTCGCCCTCGAAGTTTATCGTCTTTATTTTATCGTTCTTTTCGCCTATCGCCTCGGCGTTTTGCACTCCGTAATCGGCGAAAATCTCTTCATAAATTTTCTGCGCTTCAAAGCTCGTAACCTTTTTGCCATCAAGTCCTTTCGCCTTTTTTGCTTTTAGCCCGTCGGAGAAAGGTCCGTCGTAAATAAGCTCGGGGTACTCCGCCGCACGCGATTCTATATCGGCAAACGCGCTCGAAAACACGTCGTTCTCGTTAGTTGCGGAAATGGAGTTAAAGTCGAAATCTTCGCCTAAATCGCTCGAAAGCTTCATAAGGTCATTTTTTAATTTCGCGTTAATCCCCGCAAGCTCGCGCACGGTTTTCCACTCCTCTTTAGTGATAGAAATTCCGTCTATAAGCTTGTTATTAAGATATTTTGCATAATCGCCCACTTGATTGACGAACTTTGCCGTGCCGAATTTATTCTCGTCGGAAAGAGGAATTCGCGCCACGTCGGAAGCGGCAAGCGTTGCTTGAGTCGTTATTTCCGACAAAAGTTTTTGTCTGCTTTCGTCGTCCGCGGAGACCAAAAGTTTGCTCATATTAGTATCCATTCCGTCAACGTAATCGACAAAATCATAGTACGCCTGCGCCGCTCCCGGCGAATTTTTGCGTTCACCGAACATATTAGTTGTTAACGAAAGCGTGAAAAGCGTTGCTAAAATAAGCGTAACGGAACCGAGCGAAACAACCGCGGCAACCCAGCCGCCAACGCCTTTGTCGTTCTTTTTTCTTTCGGCTCTTTCTAACTTTTTACTTTCAAGTCGCTTTTTCTTAAGTTCCGCTTTCAAGCGTTTTTCGTTGAGTTTTGCCGCCTTTTCTTCGCGTTTTTTTCTAAGTTTCGCTTCTTTTAAGGCTGCAAGTCGGCGTTCGCGCTCTTCTTTGGTTTCGTTTTTGAGATACTCTCTCCGCGCCTCTCTCGCCTCTTTTTGTCTAAGCTTTTCGCGTTCGGCTTCTTCCTTTTTGCGCTTTTCGGCTTTTCTTTTAACTTCCGCCTGCCTTTTTTTAGTGAGAATTTTACGTTCTCTCTCGGCTTTTTTCTGTTCTTTCGCCTTTATCCGCGCGATTTCCTTTTCGGTGCGTTCTCTTTCTTTTTCTTGTTCCGAAAAAGCTTCGCCGTCAGTCAAATTTTTCACGGGCGTTTCGCCGCTCGTTTCGGGTAGTGCCGTCTTATTCTTTTCGGTGATATTTTCAATCTTTTCCACTGCTTTGTTTTCTTGTTTTTTTTTCATCATATGTTTACACTCCGAATATGTAAGGTGAAAGTTGAAAATTGAAAGTTGAAAATTAAAGTCGCACTAAATAACTTTCAACTTTAAACTTTCAATTTTCAATTAGCTTGCCTTAGAGTTTGAGGGCGGAGAAGGGTTGCAGTTTGGCACAGCTGGTGGCTTTGCCCGATAGGCGTGTACTAAAACGTACATAACTGAGGGCAAAGCCGCACGCAGTGACAAAATGCGCCCTTATACGCCCTCAAACAGCGAAGACGTGGTTACCTATAACGAGCGTAGTCTTTCTGCTGTAAATCCACTTGCTCGTGGCGGTGGCGGGGTTGTAATAATAGATGGCTCCGCCGGTCGGGTCCCAACCGTTCATGGCGGCTTTTGCTGCCTTTAAAGCGGTGGAATCGGGCGATAAGTTTATCTGCCCGTCGGCAACGGCGGTGAAAGCGTAAGGTTGATAGATTACGCCCGAAATAGTGTTCGGGAAAGACGAACTTTTCACCCTGTTCAAAACGACCGCGGCGACGGCTACTTGCCCCGTGTAACTTTCCCCGCGCGCTTCGCCGTAAACGAGGCGGGCAAGCAAGTTAACGTCCGACGAAGCGTACGACCCCGCGCCCGAAGATGAAGCCGACGAGGACGAAGAAGCAGACATACCGAGCGCGGCAAGCGTTTTGTTGCCGACTATGCCGTCCGCGGTAAGCCCGTTCTTTTTCTGAAAAAGCTTGACGGCGGCTTTTGTCTGCGCGCCGTAAATTCCGTCTACGCTACCCTTATAATACCCCCAGTTTTTGAGCTTCCTTTGAATGGTCTTGACCGTTTCGCCGCGGCTGCCTTGTTTTATAACCGCGGCGGCAACCGTGCCTTGCGCAACGTAAGTTCTTTCTAAATGCGCGCCGTAGCCGATAACGCCCGACAAAACTATCAAAGCAAACGCGGCAGCAAGCAAAATTCTTACTTTTTTATTCATTTTATCCTCCGTAAAACTTGAAACCGAAAAGCCGTAAAAAACTTTTCCCGAACGCGCCCGAAAGAACGCGACTAACCGCAAAAAACGGCAATACCGAAAAAATCACGAAAAAAGTTCTTCTAATTTTTCGGCTATAAACGAGCGATAAGTAACCTTTTCTCCGCCGAAACAGAGCGGCGGGTACACCACGCACCACCAGTTTGCGCCCTCGGCGTTGCCGAGTTCCACGATAACCGCGTCATAATAGCCGGCGGACAGAGTTTCTTCCTCGTATGTGCGAGTCGGGAAGTATTCGTTGTTTATCCTTATATTAGAAGAATATGCAAAACCTTTTTCCGCCAAAAGTCCGTCTATAAGTCGTTTAACAGCAGTTTTTTGATTTTCGATGACCTTTGTCGCTTCTTCTTTCGTTTCGACGGTTTCAAGGTAAGGCGTTAAACAGTTAACGACTAAATCCCTTACTTCATACTTAATCGACTGGTCTATCTCCGAATCGGAATTAGCTCTGATGTGAATGCGGATGTACTCCGTTTGTCCGCCCGTACCGGCAAAACTTATCGCCGATACAATTATTATGAGAACAAACGCCAAACTTATACAAACTTTTTTCATTAAAAATTTCTCCTTTTTCCGCCGCCCGGGTTTAACCGTTAGCGCGGCAAAATCATTATGACATAATTATTCCCATTTATTTTATCATTAAACACGAAAAATTGGAAAAATAGAAAAAGAAAGCCAAAATGTAACGCATATGCAACAAAAATGTAACATGTATTTTACACTTTTTTTCGCGTTCTATGGTAAAATAAAATTATGAAAAACGTACTCGGATATGCAAAAACAAATACTTCTTCGTTTCACGAAAAGCCCTTTTCGGAAGCCGACGCGCTTGCACTGAGCTGGTTCGCCTATTTTTCCTTGCCGAATTTTAACGGAAAAAGCGTGAAACTCAAAAACCTCACGGACGACAGATTAAAGCCCGCAAAGCAAACTTTTGCGCCCGCTTACAATAAAAGGACGAGCAAAAAGCTTTTTAACGCGCTACGGAAAAACCCGAGATATAGTTTTATTTCCGTTTCCGACCCCGAGGAAATAACGACGAGGGAACCTCTCCAGTTCGGCGCGGTTACACTAAAAATATCGTCGCGCGTTTATATGATTGCTTTCCGCGGCACCGACCCGTCGTATGAAGGCTGGCACGAAAACTTCGTTTCGTCCTACTCTCGCCCCGTTCCGTCGCAAAAACGCTCGCTCGACTACGTAAGAAAAGCTTTTCACGAGCGCAAAAACGCAAAATTCATTTTAGCGGGGCATTCTAAGGGCGGCAACCTTTCTTCTTTTGTCGCGCTCAATCTCGAAAAGAAAGATTTAGAAAGAATAATCGCCGTTTACGACTTCGACGGGCAAGGCTTTTCAAACTCCTATAAGGAGCGCGATACCTATATTTTAGCCGCGGCAAAGATAAAAAAATTCGTTCCGCAATCTTCTTTCGTAGGGCTTCTTTTTAACAGCGACGTAAAGCTGATTCCCGTCAAAAGTCAGTCTATAAGTCTATTACAGCACGACCCGTACACTTGGACGGTCGATAATAACGGCAAGTTTTTGCCCGCGAAAGGCTTCACGCGTTTTTCATCTCGGCTGATAAATTCCTTTAACGCCTGGGTAAACGAAATGACGGACGAAGAAAGAAAAAGAACGGTAAAAATAATCTACGACGCGCTCTTTTCGCTATCCGCAAAAAACTTCAACGCCTTTTTCTGCACGCTTCCCAAGCAAATCTTTGCGCTGATAAAGCTTTACAAAAAGTTAGAAAAGTCCGACAAAGAATTTTTCAAGCAAAAAGTCGCCCGCCTTATAAAACTGTTTTTCACTATAAAAATCCCGCCTACAAGCCGATAATAGACTTATAGACGGGTTTTTTGCGTTTTAGCCTTATTTGCAAAAAGCTATTATTCGCCTTTTACTTTTTTGATACCGGTATAGACGGAGTAAGCAACAAACGCCGCAAACGACAAGCAGTCAAGTACCACCGGCTAAGCC
>DHMS01000027.1 GCA_002405915.1 Christensenella sp. UBA4636 | reverse complement strand
TGACTTTTCATAGCTGGTCTTTTATCTTTATTGTTTTTAAATTTCTTTTTTCAACGCGTTTCTATCGACCATGAACGACACGACGGACAACATTGCCGAAAGCGTGACAAGCACTAACGCCGTTATCGTTCGCGGAAAGGTCACGGAATAAGAAGTGTAATATTTCCAGTTGTAATAGCTTACGCATTCGTTCGCCCACAGCGACGTGAGAACGACGACCGCTATGCAGATAAGCAAGGCGGCAATCGATGAGATAAACGAATATTTAGCAAAACTTTTACGCTTAACGGAAGCAAACGAGAACGCCATAACCGCGACAAGGCAAACTATAAGCACGATTTTAAACGAAAAAACCAGAGCGGATTTCGTCACGAGCGAATCGGTCGTGCGCGAGAACATGTCGGCATAAGTTTTGGAGCCGTCGGAAAACGCGAGCAGTGCGGCGAATGACGTGAAAAGCGACTTTGCCGACGAATAGCTGTCCGCGGCTTGGTTGAAAATAACGTCGTAACCGCTTGCGACGATTACGGAAGCGAACGTCATGCCAATAACGGCGAGCTTTGTTGCGAACTTTATTATGAAAACTTTTATATCCTCTTCGCCTCTTTCGTCGACGGTCAAACGCAGAACGTATGCTGCTAAGCCAAGCGCGCCCGGTAAAATGAGCCCGACATACCCGCAAGCGTTTAGCTTTATTCCGCTAATAATCGTAACGTGGTCGCCGTAGTCTACGCCCGAAATGCACGCCGAAACGAATTTTAGCGTAAAAAAACCGACGGCGTAGCACGCGAACGAAATTATAAACGCCGGCGCAAGGCTGTATTTTTTGCCTTTTAACGCCGCAAAAACGAACTTCGATACGCCGACTATGAGCGCGGCGGAAGTGCCGACGAGCATAACCGCGACTAAGATTGTTACGGCAACAAACGAACCTATTTGCTTATTGAACGACGAAGCCGACTTGTAACATTCGCCGAAAAAGTAGAAAACGGAAAAGTTTACGCTTTCGTTTTTCGACATATCGACGAAAATCGATTTAGTTAAAAAGCCGAACAAGCACGCGAAAAACATTGCGAAAATAAACAGAGACGGAATAACGTACTTAGAAGTTATCTTTTTGTACGCCCGTACCACGCTCGCAAGCATGAGCCTATTTTTGCTTTTACTATCGCGCGCCGCGATTTCGCCGTCTTTTATAAAAGTTTCGTTTAATTTTGCGCCGCATTTTTCGCAAAAGTTTCCGTTTGCTTCCGCCCCGCAGTTAGGACAAAGCTTTTTCTTTTCGGGAAGTTTTTCGCCGCAATAGGGGCAGAACTTCATATTCTCTTCAAGTTCTTTTCCGCACGAGGGACATACGGGAACTTCTTTCTCGCATGCTTTCTCTTGCTCTAAAAGCGTTCCGCAATCGGAACAAAATTTAGCTCCGTCAACTTCTTCTCTTCCGCAATTTTTGCATCTCATTTTTTTTCCTCTATATTATTATTTTAATTAACGAGCGACTATTTAATAAGCGACTCGTAATAATCTTTCATTGTTTTCGCGTCGTCGGCTTGGGTGCCGGCGGATTCCGAAACGATGTACGGGTGCAAATTAAGCTCGACAATCGATTCTATAAACGGCTTGTAATCGGGTCCGAAAACGGTATCCTCGAACGTTAAGTGGCGTTTTTCCCCTTTCGCCGTGTACTCGACCTTGGAAAAATGAACATGCATGTCATTCACCTTTTCGTAGCCTAAAATATTTATCATATAATTCAAGCGGACGAGATAGTCCTCTTTCGTCTTTAAGCTGCCTTGTTCGCGCGCGTTGACGTGTCCGAAGTCTACTGTCGGATAGTAAAAATCCGCAAGCGTGCAAAAATGCGTAACTTCTTCAATCGTGCCTATCTGCGCGATTTTACCCATGGTTTCCGGGCAGAATTTAATATCGGTCAATCCGCGCTCCTCGATTATGCTTTTTAGCTCTATAAGTCGCGCTATAGTGCGATTAACTGCTGTTTCGCGCGTTTCTTTGCCTTGCGCGGCGGGGTGAAAAACAACGCGATTCGCGCCCATAATTTTACCGACGACGGCGGAAGATAGAATGTAATTAAATGAGTTTTCCGCTTTTGTCTCCTCGGGGGTGGCAAGGTTTATAAAGTACGGCGCGTGAACGCTTATTTCGATATTTTCCTTTTTAAAAGCTTCGGCAATGCTTTTCGCTTTCGCCTCGCCTAAGTTTACGCCTCTGCCGAAAGAATATTCGAAGCAGTCAAGCCCGTTTTCCTTTATCCACAATGGCATTTCTTCGGTGTTTTTGTGTCCCTCGTCGTAAAAACGCTCGGGTGCGCCGCTCGGTCCGAATTTTATCATATTTTCGTTAAATCCTTTTTTATTTGTTTGTAAAGTTCGTCTTTAGAATTGAATTTTTTTACGTCGCGGACGAAATCTTTAAAGAAAATCTTCACTTTTTCGTCGTAAATGTTTCCCGAAAAATCGGGAATGAATGTTTCGGTCGTAAAAACCGACGAGCCGAAAGTCGGCGCGTTGCCGACGTTTGTAAGGCTTTTATAAAGCTTATCGTCAATTTTAATCTTTGTAACGTACACGCCGTGCTTCGGCATAAGCTTAGTTTCGTCGGGCAGAACATTTGCCGTAGGGAAGCCGAAAAGTCTGCCGTCGCCCCTGCCTTTTGTTACCGTTCCCGAATAAAAATAGTCGTAACCTAAAAGGGAATTCGCCTTTTTTACGTCGCCGTTTTTAATAAGTTCCCGTATCTCGGTAGACGAAATTTTAACGCCGTTTTCCGTAAGAAGCGGAGCTATAACGCAATTAACGCCGTTTTTTTCAAAATACTCTTTTAAAACTTCCGCCGTTCCTTTTCTTAAAAAACCGAAAGTATAATCTTCTCCGGCAACAACCGCGGACGGTGAAAAATTATCGGTTAAAAGCTTTAAAAACTCGTCCTTTGTGACGGCGAAAAATTCTTTATTAAGCGGGGCGTAAATAATTCCGTCCGCGCCTAAGCTTTGAGCGACGGAAACAAATTCTTCGTCCGTCAAAAGTTTTTGAGAAAGACCGCCTTTAAAAGTAAAAACGTATACAGGCTTGCCGCTTTCTTTAGACAAGCTTTTTGCCGTTTCTAAAAGCGTTTTATGCCCGCGGTGCAGACCGTCGAATTTGCCGAGAACGAGTATCGGCTCGTTATTCAATTTTTCGAATACGCTCGTTATTTTCATAAATCTCTGACGTAAGCTTTCATTTTTAATTTTTTATCCGTAACTTCGCCCACGCCTAAAAAGCCCGCTTCGCCGTACACCTTGCAAAGTCCGTTTTCGACCGAAAAGTCATCGTATAAGCCGTTTAACAAGCGTTTTTCCTCTTCGGCTGTAAGCTTTAATTCGGGATAAAATACCGTTTTATCGGGTTCGACAAGGCATGCCGAAAGACCTTTCTCCTCAATTTCGTCAAGCGTGAAAGAATTTTCTATCGTAAAAATTCCGCTACGCGTTCTAACAAGATTTGTCATAGTTGCGGGTAAGTCTAACGCCGCGCCTAAATCCCTTGCAATCGAACGGATATACGTTCCGCCGCGGCAATCTATCTCGAAGCGGAAACAAGTTTCGGAAAGCTTTTCTACAAGTCGAATATCGTCAATCTGCACCTTTTTAGGTTGAAGTTCGACTTCCACGCCGCGGCGCGCAAGCTTATAAGACCTTTTTCCGTCCACGCATTTTGCGCTGTACACGGGCGGAACTTGCATAACTTCGCCGATAAGCGACGGCAAAACGGATAAAATTTCTTTTTCCGTAGTGCGTTTGACGGTCGTTAAAGTCGGTTCCGTTTCAAGGTCCAAGGACGGGGTCGTGAAAGAAAAATCGAAGTCGGCAAGGTAGCTCTTTCGCTTATCCAAAAGGAACGGAAAAAGCCTTGTCGCCTGACCTATCGCGACGGGGAGAACGCCGGAAGCAAGCGGGTCGAGCGTACCCATATGCCCTATGTGCGAACCTTTGCCGACAAGCCTTTTTATTCTGTTGACAACGAACGCCGAAGTGTCGCCTTTCTTTTTGTTAACCGAGATAAAACCTAACATAAGTAGTTGCCGACGGTGAAAATCAGTTTGTCCAAAACGTCCTCGTAGTAGCCGCAAAGCATTGCGCCTGCCGCTTGCGGGTGTCCGCCGCCGCCGAAAACGCCCGCTATTTCGCTTACGTTTATCGTCTTAGAACGGAACGAAAGTTTGAATTTTTTATCGCCCGCCTCTAACATGCTTATAGCGACTTCCACGCTTTTTACGGTGAGCGGAAAATCGATAAAGCCCTCGGTCGCGCTCCTATCCAAGCCGTACTTTTCGAGCATATCTTTTCGAATTGTGATAATAGCAAGTTTATCGTCCAAAAAAAACTTCATCTTGGACATAACTTCGGCTTTTAAGTAGACTTCTTCCTTCTTTTTGTTGCAGAAAAGCAGCCTATTGAGCATAGGGAGATTACCGCCCTTCGCGCAAAGCTCCGCCGCGACCGAAAGGCATTCCGAATCTGTATTGGTATGCGAAAACGATCCCGAATCGGTTAAAATGCCGACTAAAAGCACGTTTGCAAGCTTTTCGTCTATATTCGCGCCTAAAATTTTGGCAAGCTCGTAAATAATCATCGAGCATGAAGCCGTAGTTTTAACGAAAGTATAGTCCGCATAGCGCGCGTTAGTCGGGTGGTGGTCAACGCAAAGGGAGCCTTTAACCATTTCAAAATAAGCGTATGGTCTGCCCATTAAGTCGGGAGTAGCGCAGTCAACGGCGATTGCGCCCTCGTAGCCCGCGGGCGGTTCCGTATAGGTTTTTCCGAAAAGCCCCGTTTGAGCGTACTTTTCGGGGAGCGGTTCGCCGCAGACGACTTCCGACGGCTTGCCTAATTGTCTTAATACTTCTTTAAGCGCAAAAGCGCACGATAAAGTGTCACCGTCCGGACGGATGTGACAGAATATCAATGCGCTTTTTAACGATTTTATTCTGTTTGCGATTTCAGTTATCGTCATTGTGTTCTCCGTAAGTAAATCCGTCGATAATCTTGTCGATTTTCGCGCCGTAAGCAAAGGATTCGTCCTTTTTGAAGTTGAGTTTGGGAACGGTTCTTATGCGCATTTCACGCGATAAAAGCGTTCGTACTTCTCCGGCGGAAGAAGCGATTGCTTCAAAAGTTCTCTGCTTCGCTTCTTCGCTGCCCGAAAACACGCTTACGTAAACGTCCGCCGTTTCGAGGTCGCTCGTTACTGTGACAGCCGTTATTGCAAACATTTCCGTTATATACGGATTTTTAATTTTGCTCGTTAAAAGTTCGTAAATGTTTTTGCGAAACTCTTTTTCGAGCCGTTTTTCGCGTTTTTCCTTCATTTAAATATCAGTCCTTTTTCTCTTCTACGATATAACATTCGATAAAATCGCCGATTTTTATATCGTTAAAGTTTTCAATCGACATACCGCACTCATAGCCCGCGGCGACTTCCTTAACGTCGTCTTTGAAGCGTTTGAGCTGCAAAACATTGCCTTCGCAAATCATTACGTCGTCGCGATAGATACGGAGCTTACCGCTTCTCACTATCTTGCCGTCGGTAACGTAGCAACCGGCAACCGTGCCTACGCCGGTAATCTTGAACGTTTCGCGGACTTCGGCTTTGCCCATATAAACGTCGGTGAACTTAGGCGCGAGCATACCCTTCATTGCCGCTTTGATATCGTCTATCGCTTCGTAAATTATGCGGTAAAGTTTGATATCCGTTTTTGTGCGTTCCGCCAAAGCTTTCGCCTTTGCGTCCGGACGAACGTTGAAGCCGATAATAATAGAGTTGGAAGAATCGGCAAGCATAACGTCCGTTTCGTTTATCGCGCCGACCGCGGCGTGAATGACGTTGATTTTGACTTCCGCATTGGAAAGCTCGGTCAAAGACTGCTTAACCGCTTCGACGGAGCCTTGAACGTCGGCTTTGATGATAATGTTAAGGTTCAAAGTGGAGCCGTCGCCTATCTTGGAGAAGAGGTCGTCAAGAGTAACCTTTTCGCTGCGGCGAATCATTTCTTCTCTTTCTTTGTTCTTTCTTTCGGCGGCAACGAGTTTGGAGAGTTTTTCTTGTTCGACCGCGAAAATAATATCGCCGGCGTTGGGGACTTCCTCTAAGCCGATTACCGAAACTGCGGTGGATGGTCCGGCTTCCTTAACCATTCTGCCCTTATCGTCGAACATGGCTCTTACTTTACCGGTGGAAGTACCCGCAACGATGTAATCGCCCGTTCTAAGCGTTCCGTTCTGAACGAGAATGGAAGCGACCGGTCCTTTGCCTTTGTCGAGCTTGGCTTCAAGCACCGCGCCCTTAGCCTTACGGTTGGGGTTAGCTTTGAGTTCGTGCATTTCGGCAACCAAAAGTATGCTTTCCAAAAGTCCGTCTACGCCCTCGCCGGTCTTTGCCGAAACGGGGCAGAGTATAACGTCGCCACCCCAGTCCTCAACGAGGATTTCCATATCGGCGAGTTGCTTTTTAATTTTTTCGATATCGGCGTGCGGCTTGTCGATTTTGTTAGCCGCGATAATAACCGAAACGTTAGCCGCTTTGGCGTGATTGATTGCTTCGACCGTCTGCGGCATTATGCCGTCGTCAGCCGCGATAACTATAACCGCGATATCGGTAACTTGCGCGCCACGCTGACGCATAGAAGTGAACGCCGCGTGTCCCGGGGTATCGATAAAGGTTATCGGGTGACCCTGATAATTGACTGAATACGCGCCGATATGCTGGGTTATGCCGCCCGCTTCGCCCGCCGTAACGTGCGCCGAACGGATATAGTCGAGAAGCGAAGTTTTGCCGTGGTCGACGTGACCCATAACGGTGACGACGGGAGGACGGGTAACGCAATCCGCGGGGTCGTCCGCTTCGTCGTTAAAGCCTTCGGCAAGCGCTTCTTCGGCGGTTTTTTCCATTTTCAGTTCAAGCTCTATGCCGAGCCCTGCGGCAACGTACGCCGCGGTATCAAAGTCGATAGAGTCGTTAATCGTTTTTATAATGCCCTCTTTGAAGAGGATTTTGGAAATTTCGACGGCGGAAATACCTATCTTTTCGCTAAGTTCTTTCAAAGGAATGATATCCTTTGTAATAACCGCTTTGTCGATTTTGATTCTTTGCGGCTCGGCTTCGGTTTTAGCCTTTTTAACTCTAAGTTTTCTGTAACCCGTCTTGTTTTCGTCGAAATCGGCGATAGAAACCTGACCTTTGAGTGCGGATTTTTTGTTTATCGCACGCTTGTCGTCATAGCTTCTGCCATCGTTCTTTTTCTTGCTTACGCTCTTGGTCGAATCCTTAGGAATAAACGCGATTTCTTGCGGTTTTAACGGGCGTTTGAAGCCGCCTTGACCTTGTCCTTGACCGAACGGACGTTGACCTTGCGCGCCTTGCGGACGGTTGAAACCGCCTTGACCTTGCGGGCGACCTTGACCGCCTTGCGGGCGTTGTCCTCTCTGCGATTTATCGGGTCCGCAATAACCGACTTGCCCCGTATACTGTTTTGGTCTTTCCGGTCTGCCGCATACGCCGACTTGCCCCGTGTACTGCTTAGGTCTTTCGGGGCGTTCGGGTCTGCCGCATACGCCGACCTGACCCGTATATTTTTTAGGTTGTTCCGCGCGCTTATCGGGTGCGGGAACAAATTCCTTTACCTGCGGTTGCGGCTTTTCTGTCGGTTGCTTTTTCTCTTCGGGTTTCTGCGTTTTTTGCGCTTCCGCCTTAGGAGCTTTTTCGACGTTGTCAGCCTTGACCGTAGTTTCCGCTTTTACTTCGGCTTTTTTTTCGGTTTCTTGTTTTTCGGGAGCTTTAACTTCCGCTTCCTTAGCCTTTTCCTGCTTTTCGGCTTTTTCCGCTTTTTCTACGGGTTTTTCGGTCGGTTTTTCCGTTTTTGCCGTTTCTTCCGCCTTTTCTGCCTTTTCCGTCTTTACGGAAGCGGGTTTTTCGGCGGTCTTAGCCGGTTCTTGTTTCACCGCTTCTTCCGCGTTTTCCGTGGAAGCCGAAGTTTCGGCAAGCAAAGCTCGCGCCGCGGCTTCTTCGCTTTCGCGTTTCTTCCTGAGCGCAGATTCTTTTTCCGACAGTTTTTTGGTAACGCCGCCCATGTCCTGACGGGCTTTTTTAACCTTTTCCATAAGGTCGCCCACTTTGCCGCCCGCGACGTTCGCAAGATTTTTTATCAAAGAAATGTCTTTCTTCTCTTCCATTAAATTGCCTTAGCCTCCGATAATTTCGTATTCTTCCGTAAGATTTTTAAGTATCGCTTCCGACAGATTTTCGTCTAAGATTGCGGCAAGCCGCGCGTTTTCTTTGTCGAAAAAGTCCTCCACGGTTATTTGTTTTGTCATAACGAGCTTTGCGCCGTGCTTTTTTGCAAGGCTTTTTGCGTCGCTCAAAGTGTTTTCCGAAGCGGTCGCGCAGACAAGCATTAAAGGGATACGACCTTTCACCGTCGAAATCGCGTTAACGCCGACCTTGACTTTACGCGCGCGCCGCGCAAAACCTATATAAGTTGCTATTTTGCCCGAGGGCATTGCCATAACTATATTTCCTCTTTTTTCGTGCCGAGAAGCTCGTCGTAAATAGATGCGGGGACTTTCGCTTTAAAGCTCTTGTTAAGCCCCGCGCTTTTGACGAGCTTTTTCTTGCATTCGTCGCTTCCGCAAAAATACGCGCCGCGCCCGTCCGCTTTGCCGCTCTCGTCCACGAAATATCCGTCCGCGGTTTTAACGACCCTCGTCATAAGCTCTTTATTCATTTTTTTTCTGCAAACGACGCAGGTTCTCGTTTTTGCCGCGTTTCTCATCTTTTAAGCGTTTTCGCCGTTTTCCGTTTCGGTCGTTTTAGCTTCTTCCGCTACATCGGTTTCCGCTTTAACTTCTTCCGCGTTTTCTACTGCCGCTTCAGTTTCTTCCACGGGCTTTTCTTCCGTTTCGGCAAGTTCTTCGGCCCCGGCGGCTTCAGCCTTAGAAAGGCTCTTAACGTCAATCTTCCAACCGGTGAGGCGCGCCGCTAAGCGTGCGTTCTGTCCGTCTCTGCCGATTGCAAGGCTAAGCTTATCGTCGGGAACGATAACGCGCGCGACCTTTTCGCCCTCTATTGCGGTAACTTTCAAAACCTTTGCGGGCGAAAGTGCTTTCGCGATAAATTCGAGCGGGTCCTCGCTCCACAAAATAATATCTATCTTTTCGCCGTTGAGTTCGCTAACTACCGCGTTAACGCGCATACCTCTCATACCGACGCACGCGCCCAAAGCGTCCACGTTTTTGTCGTTCGAATAGATTGCCATTTTCGTTCTTTGCCCCGCTTCGCGCGCGATAGCCTTAATTTCGACTACGCCGTCCTTGATTTCGGGAACTTCTTTTTCGAAAAGCTTCCTCACGAACCCGGGCGCGGAACGCGACACCAAAATGGTGGAGTTACGCCCGTCGTTTCTTATCTTTTTGACGTAAACTTTTATTTTGTCGTTTACCTTGTACGTTTCGCCCGGAACCTGGTCTTGCGGAAGCATAAGCCCTTCGAGCTGTCCGTTGTCGCCTATTTCGACGTAAACGTTTTTGCCCTCTATGCGGCGAATTGTAACCGTTTGAATGTCGTTCTCTTTATCTTCGAATTCCGCCATCGTGCTGTCGCGTTCGGCTTCGCGAATCTTCTGCATAACGACCTGTTTTGCCGTCTGCGCTGCGATACGCCCGAATTTGAGCGGCGCGAATTCCGTTTCATATAAGTCGCCCGCCTTGTAAGATTTTTTTGTAAGGCGCGCTTCTTCCAAAGAAATTTCGGTCGCGGGGTCGGTTACTTCTTCTACGATGTTCTTGACGGCGTAGAACTTAACCGTTTGCTTTTCGGGGTTGATTTTTATCTTTACGTTGGCAATCGAATCGCCCGTATTTTTTTTGTAAGCCGAAGTGAGCGCGTTTTCAAGCGTTTCAATCAAAGATTCCGCGCTTATGCCCTTTTCCTTTTCAAGGTCGGCTATTGCTCCGAAAAAGTCCTCTTTTATCATTTTTTGCCTCCGTTGCGCTTAAAAATGCGCTTACGTTCGTTTTTTTATTTTTCTTATTCGAAATCAATCGCTTTCGAAATTTTCGCTATCTTGTTGAGTTGAAGTTTGAATTCTTCTTTGTCCGTCTTTAAAGTGACGGTGTTTCCGTCGTAATCGACAAGAGTCGCCGTCAAAAACTTTTTGCCTTTCATCGGCGCGAAAAGCTTAACTTCCACGTCAAGCCCCAAAGCCTTTTCAAAATCTCTGTCAGTTTTTAAGGGTCTGTCTAAGCCGGGAGAAGAAACGTTAAGCGTATACGCCGCGCCGAAAGACGGGTCCAAATCGTCAAGCGGGTCGCAAATAGCGTTATGAACCCTTTCGAGCGTGTCGAGGTCCACTCCGTCCTCAGTATCGACGAAAACGGTAATCGCGGGGTCTTTGCCGAGTTTTACTTCAACGTCCACGAGTTCCACGTTCTCCTTTTCAGCGTAAGGAAGCAAAAATTCCTTGATTTCTTCTACCGATTTAAACTGCATTTTTACTCCTTTTTACCGAACCATACATAAAAAGTTGAGAGAGGGGCAACCTCTCTCAAATCCGGTACCGTATTCAAGCAAGTATATTTTAACATATTATAAAAGGAAATGCAAGCGTTTTTTATGAGATTTTTTGAGAGAAAACGTCAAGCCATATGCCTTTTCCCTTTTATTTTAGAACGGCAAGCTGCCTTTAATTCTGATTATTTCTATAAAAAGCTGAGCCGTGGCGTACGCGTCGTTGTAGGCTCTGTGGTGAACGAGCGGGATACCAAACTTGTCGCACAAGGTGTTGAGCTTGTAGTTGGCTACGCCGTAAACGACTTCACGCGCGATAGCAAGCGTATCCATCATCGGATTGTCGTATATGTAATCGAGCGGCTTTGACTGTTTTTTCAAAAAGCGAGAGTCGAACTCGATGTTGTGAGCTACGAGGGTCGCGCCGTAACAATACTTGTAAAAATCCGCGCAGACGTCCTCGAAGGGAGGAGCGGACGATACCATTTCGTCGGTAATGCCCGTTAAGGACTGAACTTCGTTGGGGATATGTTTGCCGGGGTTAATGAGCGACGAAAAATAGCTGACGACTTTGCCGTCTACCATTTTAACCGCGCCCACTTCCGTTATCTTGTCATCCATATCGGTACCCGTCGTTTCGAAGTCGAACACAACGAAAGTTCTACCCTTAAAGCATTCGGGGACCGACTTGTCCTCCAAAAAGTTATCTTGATTTTCGATAACCATTTTTTGCGGTTTTATGAGCGAATATTCGCTCGGAACGGGCTTTTTCGGGCGTTCCTTAGGCACGAAGTTTTTGGGGAACGAGCAAAGGTTTATCGCGTAAATTCTCAAATTACGGTATTCGCCGCGCATCTGGAATTCGCCGTTAATAATAATTTCCGAACCGACGGCAAGCTTTTTTATCTTAGGGAGTTTGTCTTTATTCGGGAAAATCGTACCCGAGATACTGCCCGTTCTGTCGTTGAATTCTATAACGTAATAAGGCTTGTCCGTCTTGGTCGTGCGCTCGGTTATGTTCGTGATAACGCCGGCTAAGTAAACGGAGCCGAGCATATCGCCCGAGTCGGCTATGTAAGTAGCGGTGTCGGTCGTATCGTCGTCAAAAAGCCGAGCAACCTCGTCGACTTTAAGCGTTCTCCTCACAACCCGTTCGCGTTCTCTTTCGGTCGGAACATATCTCAATTTTTCCGCGTCTACGGCGGCTCTCCCGGCGTCGGTGGCGTCGACGAAGAAGTCGTCCACGAAAAGCGTTTCGAGCTTTTCTTTAACCTCGTCGCCTATGCCTCTGCCTATAAAAAATTCGTAAACGGTCGTCTCTAACGAAAGATTGACTAAAACGGGGTTGCCTAATTTGACGGAAACGTCCTTTTCTTCAATCCCCGCGCAAGCTATATGGTGCTTGTCTTTCAAAAATTTTACGACGGCGGTTTTGACGAATTCTTCCACCGTGACTATTTTCGTTATATCAACGCTTATATTCGAAAGCGAAGCGGGCAGGTACGGGCGCACGATATCGGCTATCGATTCGTAAACCTCTACGGGTTCCGCTGCGGACGAATTAAAATACAGCGTTAAAACCTTTTTCGAGCGCGAAACGGTCGCGCGGACGTATCTTATTTTACCTTTGAGATACGGTATGTTGTTTATTTCAGTTACTAAATCGCTTCTCATTAAGTTTTTTCCTTATTTCTTTCAAGAACTCCTCTTTCGCCTCGCTCATAGGTACGGTTTTAAAAACTTCGCCTTTTTCGAAAATCACGCATTTGCCTTCGCCGCCCGCGATGCCGAGGTCGCAATCTTTAGCTTCCCCGGGTCCATTGACGACGCAACCCATAACGGCTATTTTCAGCGGCGTTTTTTCGTTTGCTATCTCGTTTTCGACGGCTTTAACCATTCCGAAAAGGTCGTAGCCCGTTCTGCCGCACGTAGGACACGAAACAACTTCAACGTAATCTTTTTCAAGCCCTACGCTCCGTAAAATGCGTTTTGCCGCCATAACTTCCTCTTTGAGCGGAGCCGTTAAGGAAACGCGGATTGTGTCGCCTATGCCGCATAAAAGGAGCGAGCCTATGCCTATTGCGTTTTTAACTACTCCCGAAGCGAGAGTTCCCGCTTCCGTCACGCCGAGGTGGAGCGGATAGTCGGTTTTTTCGGCTAAATAGCGGTAGGTTTTTACCATTAGAGGAACGGACGAAGCCTTTGCGGAAATGACGATATTTTCGACCCCGTACTTCTCCAAAATCGCGACCTTTTCAAGCGCGCTTTCGCCGAGCGAAATTTCGTTTTTACCGTATTTTTCGAGATATTTTTTCTCCACGCTGCCGGTGTTGGAGCCTACGCGCACGGCGATATTCGCTTGTTTTATGGCGCGTGCCACCTCTTCCACCTTTTCGTCCGAGCCGATATTGCCGGGGTTAATGCGGATTTTGTCCGCGCCGCCGTCTATCGCCGCAAGCGCAAGCTTATAATCGAAATGTATATCGGCTACGAGAGGAATGCTAATCCGTTTTTTAATAAACGGCAAAGCCGCCGCGTCGTCTTTATCTTTAACGGAAACGCGGATAATGTCGCAGCCCAAAGCTTCGAGTTCGTTTATCTCTTTCACGACCTCGTCGACCTTAGCGGTTTTCACGTCGCACATGGACTGAACGGCGATTTTCTCGCCGCCGCCCACGTAAATGTTGCCTATTTTTACTTTCTTACTCATTTTTTCGCCTTAGAAAATCTTATAAACAAGGAACGTAAGCTCTTATTTTTTGTTCATGTTATAAAGGATTTTCAACCCTTCGAGCGTGAGCGTTCTGTCGATTACGTCTATAACGCCCGATTCTTCCGCCACCGTTTCGCCGAGTCCGCCCGTAGCGACGACGAAAGCTTCTCTGCCGAGTTCCTTTTTGGTGCGTTTTACGATATGTTCCACAAGCCCCGCAAAGCCGTACAAAAGCCCCGCTTGCATGTTGGTTATCGTGTTCTTTGCAATTATTTTATCGGGCAAAGAAAGTTCGATATTAGGTAGTTGAGCCGTGCCGTTGACGAGCGAATCGAGCGAACCTTTTATACCCGGAGCGATAACGCCGCCGATAAGTTCGCCTTTTTCGGTTATAACGTTAAAGGTCGTAGCCGTGCCGAAGTCTATGCAGATAACGGGCTGTTTGCCGCCGTATTTTTTGTACGCCGCAACGGAATTGACTATTCTGTCCGCGCCCGCTTCCGCAGGGTTGTCCACTTTTACGTTTATGCCGGTTTTTATGCCGGGTCCTACCATCGTCGGTTCGAAGCCGAGATAATATTCGCACATATGGGCTATCGTGTAATTGAGTTGCGGGATAACGGAGGACATAATAACGCCCTCTATTTCTCCTCTTTTTATGCCCGCGTTGCGCAAAAGGTCGCGAACGACTATGCCGTATTCGTCGGCGGTGGAGGAACGTTTGGAAACGACCCTGAACGAAGCGACGAGCTTATCGCCGTCGAAAACGCCGTATTTTATGTTCGTGTTACCTATATCTATGCAGAAAATCATATTTTATAGTTTATCCTTTTTAATACTCCTACGTATATGGGAACCAAAACCATTCCGCCGATTACTTCCGCAACGAAATTTACGGACATTATCGTCGTGATTACCGCGGATAATTCCGCAGAATTAAAAACCCACATCATAGTTAAAGTTAAAACCGTGTTCGTTAAAATTCCGAACGCGCCCGCCAAGGAAAGCGGAAGTATTTCGCGTAAAAATTTGCCTTTTGCGTTTTTCGTAAGCCAAGACACAAACCGATATACAAAGTACGCGACAACGCCTATAAAGACGCGCGGCAAAATCGAAACCAAAGGATTCATAAATACAACAAACCCGATGATGAACGAAAGAACGAACGAGCATGCGCCGAATATCGTTCCGCCGACAAACATTGTCTTTTTATCGCCGAAAAGACTGATACCGACAGCAAGCGGCAACGTCAAAATTGCCGGAGTAAACTGTCCGAAGAAAAAGCTGAACGCATACGTTTCCGTCAAAAGAAAGACGAACATAAGCGCGGAGAGTACACCGTAAAATGCAATACGGTGAGCAAGTGATTTTTTTTCCATATAAACCTCCAATCGGATTCCTTTGTTTTTGCGCGGGTTGCTATTCGCCCCGCACGGGATACCCGTTGTTATTTAATGTAGGGCTTTCATTCCTTATCCCTAATTACCTAAAAGGCGGCTTTTTCGCGCTTTTCTGTGACCGCTCGGGCGCAGTACGGCAAGTACAGCATCCCTCACGCTCGCAAAAAATCATCAAAAAATACGCTCTTTTAGGTGCTTCGCATTTTTGCGGATAAAATTTCGGAGAACAATACTAACCTATTAGTTCCGCAAAAATAATTATTGATAAAGAATTCAATCCCTAATTTTATGTAAAAATATACCTTTCGATAGTAAGTTGAAACTTGTAATATTTATTTTAATACATAACCGATAAAATTTCAAGCAAAAAAGCGCGTTAAACGCGAAAAGGTTGTAACGCGGGGAAAATAGTTAACATAATATATAATGACGGCTGAGCCGTAAATAGAACTAAAGGAGTTTAAAAATTATGTTCAACTGTTTGTGCAACAACAACTGGTACATGTACCTTCTCATCATACTGCTTTTAAACTGCGGCGGTTGCGACTGCTTAAAAGGCATTATCGATAAAATCTGCGACTGCGGATATCTCATTCCCCTTATTATGATTATCCTTTGCTGCTGTTGCAAGGATAAAGGCTTTACTCACGGCGGAACGGGCTGCGGCTGCAAATAAATTCAGTACATAATATGCGTGGCGACGGGTTTTCCGCCGCCATGTTTTTTTTCGATAAGAATTTTGCCAAGCTTTAATTGTTGCCGGTCGTTCTCGTTGTTGTAGTCGTTGTGGTGGAAGTGGTGGCGTTGCCCGTCGTCGTTCCGTTCAACGTTCCGTCGGTTAAACCCGAAATAAGCGTTCGGCGGGTGCCGTTACAAGCGCAAGCCGCGGTTGTCATAAGGGCAAGCAATAATAAAAGTTGGGTAGAGGAAATCGTTCCGCCGTAAGAAAGCAGAAACAAAAGACCTAAAAATGCAATGGTTACAGAATCGTTCATAATATCTCCTATGCGCTTTCGGCATAATTCGACTTTAATAGATTATATGCGACGAAAGACACATATATGAATATCTTGACATATGAAGCAAATTCGCGGTAAAATATACTTGTAAAAATTCGCAAGGCGAGTTTTTGTTTTGCGTTTGGCGCGCCGAAAAAGCCGCCGAAAGGAGAAAAGATGAACGTTTTATTATTAGACAAAAGAACGCAATCGCTCGTAACCGACTACGTTCCTACCGATGACATGCTTATGGATTTAGTGAGATTTTTCTCGATATTTTCCGACGCGACAAGGCTGAAAATGCTTTCCGCGCTCGCGATATCGGAAATGTGCGTAACGGACGTTTCCGCCGTCCTCGGCATAAACCAAACGACGGTAAGTCACCAACTCAGACTTATGAAAAACCTCGGCGCGGTGAGAGGAAGGAGACAAGGCAAAGTCATCTTCTATTCTCTGCGCACCGAGATTTTAAACGACGTCCTTTTAAAGGGCGTGGAATTTTTGGGTTATTGATTTTCCGTGGAATTATCTTCCGAAAATTCGCCTAATGCTTCCGTTTCTGCCTCGTCTGCGGCAAGGTCTTTCTCTGCCTCCTTTTCCGCATAAAAGAGTTCGACGGCGTTTTCTATTTCTTTAAAAACTTCGTCTTTGCCGAGCCCCGTTTGGGAAGAAGTGGCGATGATATCGCCCGCGCCGAGAGAAAGGCACGCGGCAACGGATTTCGCTTGCGCTTTCACCTTTGTTTTTGCTATTTTATCGGCTTTGGTCGCGACGAGCGTGAACGGTATCATGGAATGATACAAAAACTTAATCATCGTTTTGTCGTCCGCCGTCGGGTCGTGGCGAATATCCACGAGCGCGAAAAGTCTGCAAATTTTAGTGAGCGCGAAAAAGTCGTCAAGCGTTTTCGCCCACTTGGCTTTTTCGGCTTTACTTACTTCCGCGTAGCCGTAGCCTGGCAAATCGGCAAGGATAAAGTCGCCGAAATCAAAGTAATTGACAAGCCGCGTTCGCCCGGGCGACGCCGAAGTGCGGGCAAGTTTTTTCTGCCCCGCAAGCATATTTATGAACGAGGACTTCCCCACGTTCGACTTGCCCGAAACGGCAATCACGGGCTTTTCCGTCTGCAAAAAGCCTTTTTTGTCTGCGGCGGAAGTTATAAAGGAGGCTTGTTTTATTTTCATAGTCACCTTTTGGGGCTGTCGGGAATAAAAATGTAACCCCTAACAGCCCGTTTAATTTTTTCTATTTTAAATCTTTGATAGCGAGAGCGAAAACTTCTTCCGCGGTTTTTACCGGAATGAAGTTTATTTTTTTAGCGATGTTTTTCGGCACATCCTCGATATCTTTTTTGTTTGCGAAAGGAATTATTATATCGGTTATGCCCGCGCGGAACGCCGCCAAAGCCTTTTCTTTAAGTCCGCCGATAGCGAGAACTTTACCGCGGAGCGTTATTTCGCCCGTCATCGCGATATCGGAACGAACTTTGTGTTCCGTAAGCGCGGAAAGAATCGCGGTTGCGAGAGTTATGCCGGCGGAAGGTCCGTCCTTAGGGGTCGCGCCCTCGGGAACGTGAACGTGCAAGTCGTGCGTAGTGAAAATTTCCTCGTCGATATTGTACTTTTGAGCGTTGGCGCGAATGTAACTTAAAGCCGCGCGCGCGGATTCCTTCATGACGTCGCCGAGTTTGCCCGTTAAGAGTATTTCGCCCTTGCCGCCGTTTATTAGGCTCACTTCTATCGTTAGCGTAGTGCCGCCGTAAGCGGTCCAGGCAAGCCCCGTCGCCGCGCCTACTTCGTCCTCGCGTTTTTCCGAATCGTCCGAGAATCTTGCGCCGCCTAAGTAGCTTGAAACTGTTTTTGCCGTGACTTTTTGCCTTTTGAGTTTCCCCTCTTTTGCAAGCTTGGTCGCGATTTTGCGGACTATCGAGTCGATATTGCGCTCTAAGTTTCTCACGCCCGCTTCCATCGTGTAGCCCTTTATAATCTCGGTAACGGCGTCGGGCGCAAATTCAACTTTGTCCTCGGTTAAGCCGTTCATTCTTATACGCTTGGGGATAAGATAGCGTTTCGCGATTTCCTCTTTTTCTTCGAGCGTGTAACCGTCGAGAGAAATGACTTCCATTCTGTCGAGGAGCGGCGCGGGAATTGTTTCGAGCGTGTTCGCCGTGGTTATAAAGAGAACGTTTGACAAATCGAACGGGATTTCGATATATCTGTCGCGGAAAGTTTTGTTTTGTTCAGGGTCTAAAACTTCCAAAAGCGCGCTTGCCGGGTCGCCGCGCATATCGGACGAAAGTTTGTCGATTTCGTCGAGTAAGAACACCGGGTTATTGACTCCCGCGTCTTTGAGTCCGTAAATTATCCTGCCGGGCATCGCGCCGATATAAGTTTTTCTGTGTCCTCTTATCTCCGCTTCGTCCTTTACGCCGCCGAGGCTTATCCTGACGAATTTTCTGTCGAGAGCGCGCGCAATCGAAGTCGCTACCGACGTTTTACCGACTCCCGGAGGTCCCACGAAGCAAAGTATCGACCCGCCGACTTTGCCCGTAAGCTTCATGACGGCAAGGTATTCTACTATTCTTTCCTTTACTTTTTCAAGCCCGAAATGGTCCTCGTCGAGGATTTTTATAGCCTCGTCGAGGCTTTCGCGGTCGGTCGAAGAGGTAGTGAACGGCAAGTCGATTATCCAGTCGACGTAAGTTCTAAGCACCGTATAATCGGGCGAAGAGGACGGCATTCTCGACATTCTGTCAAGCTCTTTTAAAACCTTCTTTTCGCTCTCTTCGGGCATTTTTTTCGCAAGGATTTTTTCACGCAATTCCGTTACTTCCGCTTCGTCGTCGCCGAGTTCGCCGTGAATGGCTTTGAGTTGTTCGCGCAGATAATATTCTTTTTGGTTCTTCTCTACGCTTTCTTTAACCCTGTCGGCAATCTCTTTTTCGAGCTGAGCGTTGACGGCAAGCGAATTAAGCTCGGAAGAAATAAGTTCGAGCCTTTTTGCAAGCATTACTTCTTCAAGCACGGCTTGTTTGTCGCTTTCTTTTATGTTGAGATTGAAAGCGAGAATGTTAACGAATTCGCTCGGGTTTTCGACGCCTAAAAGCGTTTCGACCAAATCGGAACTTATCTTAGGCGCGATTTTTGCATATTCGTTAAGCTTTTCACGCGCGACGGAGTGGTAAGCGCGTTCTTCTATGGGTGCCGGCGCGATATCGTCCACGCGCATGACTTCCGCGCCGAAAAGCCCGTCGTCTTCAAAGTATCTCGTCGTTTTGCCGCGATAAAGCCCTTCTATCTGCAATCTTACGTTTTTGTCGCCTATGCCGTTGAGTTTTACGAGTCGACAAATAACGCCGGTCGTGTAAAGGTCGTCCGCGGAGGGGTTATCGTCAAGCGAATTTTTTTGCGTGCATACGAAAAGTTCCGTGTTATTAGTCACGGCTTTTTCGACCGCATAAAGCGACATTTTACGCCCCACGTCGAACGAAAAACTTATATTCGGGAACATCGTTCTGCCGCGCAAAACGAGTACCGGCAATATCTTTGTTTCTTTGTTTTCCATATTTTCACCTCTTTCTTCTTCCGTTTTTCGGAATTAAAAGCCATATATACAAATTTTTTATTATTTATTGTATCATTTTTTACGGTATTTATCAAGTCTTTGCACCCATATTTTTGACTTACGGCTTTTCTTCTTGTTGAGTTCAAAATACATAATAGCGACAAAATATGCTGATAATCGGCTTATAGCGGCACTTTTAAGCTTTTAGGCGGCACGAAAAAAGCCCCGCTTGAAACGGGGCTTAAACTTTAAAAAAGCAATTAGTCGGTTATTTTTTCAAGGAGCTTAAGGTCGATGCCCTTTTCGCCTATCTTGATGATTTCAACCTTTACCTTGTCGCCGATAGCAAGCACGTCTTCAACGGAATCGACTTTCTTGCCGGTGCCGAGCTTGGAGATGTGTATCATACCGTCGTGACCCGGGGTCAACTCGCAGAACGCGCCGACCTTCGGAAGAATTCTTGCGACTTCGGAAATGAACATATCGCCGACTTCGAGGTCTCTTGCGATAGCCATAATGATATCTCTCGCTCTTTCCGCGGGAGCAATGGTTTCTTCGTAGGAAGCGATGAACACTTTGCCGTCGTCGTTGATATCGATTTTCGCGCCGGTTTCGTCGATAATCTTGTTGATAGTCTTTCCGCCGGAACCGATAACGTCCTTAATCTTGTCGGGATTGATGGAGAAGGTAAGAATCTTTGGAGCATATTTGGAAAGCTCTTTGTTGGGTTCGGGAATGCAATCGAGCATTTTGCCGAGAATGAAGTGTCTGCCTTCGTTCGCCTGCTTGATAGCCTGTCTTAAAATAGCTTCGTCGATACCTTTAATCTTGATATCCATCTGGATGGCCGTAATGCCTTTGACGGTACCCGCAACCTTGAAGTCCATATCGCCGAGGAAGTCCTCTAAGCCCTGAATATCGCTCATGACGGAAACCTTGCCGCTTTCAACGTCCTTGATAAGACCCATTGCGATACCGGCTACCGGGCGTTTAATCGGAACGCCGGCGTCCATTAAAGCGAGGGTCGAACCGCAAACGGAAGCTTGCGAAGTGGAGCCGTTGGAAGAAAGAACTTCGGAAACAAGACGAATGGAGTACGGGAATTCTTCAAGCGACGGAATAACCGGTTCCAAAGACCTTTCGGCAAGCGCGCCGTGTCCGATTTCTCTCCTGCCGGGTCCGCGCATAGGCTTAGCTTCGCCGGAAGCGTAACCGGGCATGTTGTAGTGGTGCATGTATCTCTTTTCGACTTCTTCGTCAAGACCTTCGAGTTTTTGTATATCGCCGACGGTGCCGAGCGTGCAGGTCGTCATAACCTGAGTTAAGCCTCTCGTAAATACGCCGCTGCCGTGAACGCGCGGTAAAACGCCATGTTCGCACCAGATAGGTCTTATCTCGGTGAGCTTTCTGCCGTCGGGACGAATGCCGTAGTTTGTGATTTTAGCTCTTACTTTTTCTTTCGTTATATAATAGAGAGAATCTTTAATCTGTCTCACGATATCGCCGTGGGAAAGACCGAGTTCGTCAAAGCCCGTGTAATCTTCCGCGGTGAAATATTCTATGCACTCTTTTTCGACCTTATCCTGTCTTTCCTGGCGTTCGAATCTGTCGATAGTGTCCAAAGCCCAATCGAGCTTTTCGGAAGCGTAAGCGCGGACTTTTTCGTCAAGTTCGGGATAGATATGATAAAGGTCCATTTCCCTCTTGGGTTTGCCGCAGACGGCAGCCATCTCTTCGATGAAAGCGCACTGCTTTTTGATTTCTTCGTGACCGAACAAAATCGCGCCGACCATCTGTTCGTCGTCGATTTCTTTCGCGCCCGCTTCAACCATCATGATAGCGTCCTTAGTGCCGGAAAGGTTAAGATGAAGGGTGGAAAGTTCTCTTTCCTTAGCGTTCGGGTTGATGATATACTTGCCGTCTACCATACCGACTACGACGGAACCCGTAGGACCGGCGAAAGGAATATCGGAAATGGTGAGAGCGATAGACGAACCGAGCATTGCAAAAGGCTCGGGAGCAACGTCCGGGTCGACGGAAAGAGCGGTTGCAACGACGGTTACGTCGTTAAAAAGCCCCTTCGGGAAAAGCGGACGAATAGGTCTGTCGATAAGACGGGAAGTAAGGATAGCTTTGTCGCTTGCTCTGCCTTCTCTTCTCTTGAAGCTACCGGGGATTTTCCCGACGGCGTACATTTTTTCTTCGTAATCGACGGAAAGCGGGAAAAAGTCCATACCCTCGCGAGGGGTGTCGGACATGGTTACGTTGACCATAACGACGGTGTCGCCGCAGCGGACGAGGCACGAGCCGTTAGCTTGTTGCGCGTACTTGCCTACATCGACGGTGACTTTTCTGCCGCCGATTTCGGTTTCGAAAATCTTGTGATTTACTAACATGTTGACTCCTTGTTTTACTACTATTGACTCTGATTTACTCAGGAAATTACCTTTTTGTTTTTTTTAACGCATCTTTATTTCGGCTCATTTACTGCAAGAAAACGCCGAAAAACACGAAAAAAGGGGTGCGTTACAACACCCCTCAAATCTTACTTTCTAAGGTTGAGTCTTGCAATAAGGTCTCTGTACTTTTCGATATCCTTGGATTTGAGATAGTCGAGAAGACCTTTTCTGCGACCGACCATCTTCAAAAGCCCGCGGCGGGAATGGTTATCATGCTTATTGTTGGCAAGATGTTCGTTAAGATGGTTGATGCGTTCGGTTAAAAGCGCGACCTGAACCTCTACGGAACCGGTGTCGCCTTCGTGCGTTGCGTAATCTGTGATGATTTGGGTTTTTAATTCCTTCTGCATTGTCGTTACTCCTATAAAATCAGTACGTATTCGCCTGCGACCGAGCGCGGCGGCGAAGGGAGCCGCGCGGCTAAGCCGCAAGTACTTATATATAATAGCAGAAATTGTTCCGTTTGTAAAACGATTTTCCGCCGCTTGCAAACATTTTTAACTAAAAAGTTGATTTTTTTCTTCTATTATTTTGTCAAGCTTATTTAAATAGGTTTTTATATCCTTAGGCTCGCCCAGTCGTTCTATTCTGTTTTCCGTAGAAAAAAGCCTTTTCCCGACGGCGTTGGCTCCGCACGCTAAAATGCTTGCAATTTCTTCCATAATGTCTATGTTATATATGCATTCCTTGCCCGCTTTTGCGTAACCGGTGTTTTCAAGGTTTGCCGCCATGTACTTTTGTCTATACAAATAATACGGCGAATAGGAAGCGGAATGTAGGGCTATATGCGCGTAATCGACCATTTTCGGTACTTCTTCGCCCGT
>DHMS01000038.1 GCA_002405915.1 Christensenella sp. UBA4636 | reverse complement strand
CCCGGGGTTCTTTTCACCGTTCCCTCACGGTACTATACTCTATCGGTCACATGGTCGTATTTAGCCTTATGAGATGGTCCTCACATGTTCCGTCAGGATTTCTCGTGTCCCGACGTACTCCGGATACCGCCTGCCTCAACACCCTTTCGCCTACGCGTCTTTAACGCTGTCTCGAGTAGCTTTCCAACTATCTTCGGCTAAGGTGTCTCGTGCTTTCCGCGGTCCTTTACCCCGTACGTATTACTACATACGGTTTGGGCTCTTCCGATTTCGCTCGCCACTACTTTCGGAATCGTTTGTTTACTTTCTTTTCCTCCGGGTAATTAGATGGTTCAGTTCCCCGGGTTCCCCTCGTACACCTATGGATTCAGTGTACGATATCACGACATTACTCGTGATGAGTTTCCTCATTCGGATATCTGCGGGTCAACGTTCATTTGCAACTCTCCGCAGCTTTTCGCAGCTTGTCACGTCCTTCTTCGGCGCCATGTACCAAGGCATCCTCCTGTATGCTCTTTGTAGCTTATTCTTTTTCAGAATTATTTAATCTTAGCATTTTCGCTTCATCAAATATTCCGTCGAATTATTCTCTCATACCTTACAAAAAATTCTAAAAACTTTTGCGGTCGATACGTTATTATTGCTTTCGTATTAACCTGCTAACTTATCGCTATTTCTAACTTCGTTAGCTTAGTCTTTTTTACTTTTGCCTTTCTGTACTTTGTTCTCGATAATATTTCTATTATCTCGTCTTTACTATGCAGTTGTCAATCTTCATTCGTTGAGCCGAGCGGCTCAAGTTGCTTTCCTTTCGGACAGCTTATACATATTACCACTTATGCAAATATAAGTCAAATTATTTTCAAAGGTTTTTAAAAGTTTTTAAAAAATTTTTCAACTTTTTAAAATTTGCCCGAAAGCAGCCTTTAAACCTTCTATTCTTTCCTTGGCTCTTTCTTCGTCCTTTGCGTAGACGGAGTAGTAAATTTTGAGCTTAGGCTCCGTGCCGCTGGGTCTGAGGCACACGAACCCGCCGTTGTCAAGTTCGAAGTACAAGCAGTTAAGCCCCGAGTATTCCAACTTTTCCTTTTCGCCGTCGGCTTTCGTTCTGACGCCCGTTTCGTAATTTCTTACGGCGGCGACCGTGTAAATGTCGATTTTGTCAATCTTCATCGCGGCGACTTTGTTGACGGCGGCGTTCATTTCCGCCATCGCGTTAAGCCCGGAGAAGGCTATGCAGTCGGTTTCGTCCTTGCAATAGCCGAACTTTTCGTAAATAGACATAAGCACGTCGAACACCGAAACGCCTATCGAATTATAGTAGCAAACCATTTCCGCGAAAAGCATGCTTGCGACAACCGCGTCCTTATCTCGGGCATGCGTGCCGCGCAGATATCCGCAGCTTTCTTCGAAACCGAACACGAAAGTGCCTTTGCCGCTTTCTTCCGCCTCTTTTATCTTTTCGCCGATAAACTTGAAGCCTACGGGCGTTTCCTTTAATTCGACTCCGTAACTATCCGCTACGGCTTTGGCTAAGCCGGTGGAAACGAAACTCTTAACGGCAAAGCAATCGGGCGTAAGTTTGTTTTCCTGTTTTAAGCGCGTGAGAACGTAATTGAGTAAAAGCACGCCCACCTGGTTGCCGCTTAAAGCTTGGAATTCGCCCTGCTTGTTGCGCAGAGCTACGCCCAAACGGTCGCAGTCGGGGTCGGTGCCGAAAACTACGTCGGCTTTTATCTTATCCGCAAGCGCAATCGCCATGGAAAGCGTTTCTTTAAATTCCGGGTTAGGAACTTTTACGGTAGAAAATTCCGTATCCGGCTTGCACTGTTCTTCCACGACTGTGACTTTTATGCCTAATTTTTTCAAAACCGTAGTCACGGGAACGTAACCGGTGCCGTGAACGGGCGTGTAAACGAGTTTTATTTTTTTACCTTCTTGTTTTACGGCTTTTTTAGAAAGGCAAAGTTTTAAGATTTCCGCGTAATATTTGCGTTCGAAGAACCAACCTATTATTTTAACGCCGTAACGCTTAGCCTTTTCGACGGAATCGAACGCTACGCTTTCGACGGAGAAATAGTCGGTAATCTTTTTGATATAGCCGACGACTGTTTCGGTAGCTTCGGGCGACATTTGCGCGCCGTCATCGCCGTAAACCTTGTAGCCGTTGTATTCCTTGGGGTTATGGCTTGCCGTAATCATTATGCCGGCGAAGCAATCGAGCTTTCTCACAGCGTAAGAAAGCATAGGCACGGGGCGCGGTTCGGAGTAAAGGCGGACGGTTATGCCCTCTTTAACGAGAACGCCCGCGGCGGCAAGCGCGAATTCCGTGGATTTTCTGCGGGTATCGTAAGAAATGGCTACGCCGCGTTTTATCGCGTCCTCACCGCTCGCTTTTATGTATTCGGCAAGACCTTTGGTGGCGCGTTTAACGGTGTAAACGTTCATCATGTTCGTTCCCATGCCGATTATGCCGCGCATACCGGCTGTGCCGAATTGAAGTTCCGCGCCGAAACGATACTCTTTTTCTTTCTCGTCCTGCTCGATAGCTTTAAGCTCGTCCGCGCCCTCGCTCGAAAGCGCGGGGCTCAAAAGCCAGTTTTCGTATTCTATTTTGTAATTCATATACTGCCCCTTTCCTTTCGTTTTTTATGCGAAAGGTCATAGTATTGTTTCAATATATATAATATATATTTTTGTTTCGTTTATTAAATTTACGGCGAAGTTTATTGAGCGCGCGACAAAAAAGCAAAAAGATTGCCGAATTTTATCGCGTTTATTTGCTCTGTTTTATAGCCGAGCTTTGTTAAGCCGTTTGTGAAACGCTCTTCGAAACGATAATCGCCGTAGCCGCAAGGAAAATCTTCGCAACCGAAAAAGTCCGTGCCTAAGCAAAGGTTTTTAACGCCGAATTTTTGAGCAAAGTAATCAACGCTTTTAACGACGGCGTTTTCGTCGCCGCCGCGGCTCGTGCCTAAAAACTCCGCGTAAAAGGCAAGCCCGATAAGCCCGCGTTTTTCAATCGTCAACTTTATTTGCTCGTCGGAAATATTGCGTTTAACGTTGCAAATTCCCTTAAAGCCCGTGTGAGTCACGACGAAAGTATCGGCAAGCTCTATCGCCGCGAAGAAAGATTTTTCGTTAAGGTGCGCGCCGTCGAGCGCGATTTTTTTCTCGTTGAGCTTTTTTATAAGCTTTTTGCCGCTTTCGGTAAGTTCGCCGTCCGATTTTGCTCCGCCCGCAAGAAAATTTGCGTTATTCCACGTCAAAGACACCGCGACGGGTGCAAAAGACAAAAGCTTGTCGGCGATTTTTTCGTCGGTTATAGAAAAATCTTCGAATGAAAGATAAAGATTTTCGCTTTTATTGTTTTTGAAAAACTCCGCAAGGCGCAAAAGCTTTTTCTCGTCGCGCTTGCCCTTAAAGATTGCGCAGACGATTGCGTTTTTCTCTTTTTTGTATTCCGCAAAAACTTTTTCGCGCTTTTCGCTCGTTAGTACGTCGTTATGAAAATCGGCTATCATTATTATAAACTTCCCCGCATATCATACGACGACGGAGCGAAAAACGTTACTTTTTTATCGCTAACTTTTTACGCTTTTACTTCTTCCGCGTTGAATTTTACGATTTCCACGCCCGCTTCTTCAAAGAGTTTGAGCGCGAACTCGTCCGGGTAGCCTTGTTCGTAGATGACTTTCGTTATGCCGGAATTGATTATCATTCGCGTACAGATAGTGCAAGGCTGGTGCGTGCAGTAAAGGGTCGCGCCCTCTAAGGACACGCCGAGCTTTGAAGCCTGACAAATGGCGTTCTGTTCGGCGTGAACGGCGTAGCACATTTCTTGACGGGTACCGCTCGGGATATTTAGGTTACGGCGAAGGCATTCGCCCCTTTCTACGCAGCTTTTAACGCCTGCGGGCGCGCCGTTGTAACCGGTAGTCAAAACCCTTTTGTTCCTAACTACCACCGCGCCGACGTGGCGGTTAATCTGATAACAGCTCGACCAGCCGCCGACCATTCTTGCCATTTCCATAAAACGAACGTCCCATTTATCCATATCCGCTATAATTCCTCTATCTACAACTTGGTGTACATAAAAAGGCTTTTCAAGCTAAAAAAGAGCCTAAATTACCTTTTCCTATATAAGTATACCACAGACTTCAAAGTTTTGCAAAAGTTTTTGATAAATTTTGGGACTAACCTATTGACAAATAAAAAAAAAGTGGTATAATATAATTAGCAATCAAGAAAGAAGAGTGCTAAAAATCGTATCAAGGGACGGTTTAGGCAAAAAAAGATTGCTAAAACGACAAAATTCGACATGGAGGTAACAGAAAGATGAACATAAGACCCTTATTCGATAAGGTAGTCGTAGAACAGACGGGCAAAGAAGAAACCACGAAAAGCGGTTTCATACTTCCCTCTTCGGCACAGGAGAAACAACAGACGGCGAAAGTCGTCGCGGTGGGACCCGGCGGAGTTATCGACGGCAAAGAAGTAACCATGCAGGTTAAGGTCGGCGACGTCGTTTTGTATTCCAAATATTCCGGGAGCGACTTCAAGGTCGACGGCAAAGAATTCACGATTATTCGCCAGAGCGATATTTTGGCGGTAGTCGAAGACTAAATTTAAGGAGGATTTTTTATTATGGCAAAACAGATTAAGACGGGGCTTGACGCAAGAAAAGCTCTTGAAAACGGCGTAAACGCGCTTGCGGATACCGTAAAAATCACGATAGGACCTAAGGGCAGAAACGTCGTACTCGATAAAAAGTACGGCGCGCCTCTCATCACCAACGACGGCGTTACGATTGCGAAAGAAATCGAACTCGAAGACCCGTTCGAAAATATGGGCGCGCAGCTCGTAAAGGAAGTTTCCACTAAAACCAACGACGTTGCGGGCGACGGTACCACTACGGCTGTCGTTCTCGCCCAGGCGATGATTAGAGAAGGGCTTAAAAACTTAGCCGCGGGCGCGAACCCGATTATTCTCAAAAAAGGTATAACGAAAGCAGTCGATACGGCTGTCGAAAACTTGAAAGCGCAGTCAAAGGTTGTAGACGGCAAGAAAGCAATAGCGCAGGTCGCTTCCATTTCCGCCGGCGACGAAGCTATCGGTCAACTTATTTCCGACGCTATGGAAAAGGTCGGCAAGGACGGCGTTATAACCATTCAGGAAAGCAAGACGATGAAAACCGAACTCACCACCGTCGACGGTATGCAGTTCGACCGCGGCTACGCTTCCGCTTACATGGTCACCAACACAGACAAGATGGAGGCCGTTCTCGATTCGCCCGCTATCCTTATCACGGACAAGAAGATTTCTTCCATTCAAGAAATTTTGCCGATTATCGAACCGATTGCTCAGCAAGGTATGCGCCTCCTCATAATAGCGGAGGACGTTGAAGGCGACGCGCTTGCCGCGCTCGTAGTAAATAAACTTAAAGGCGTGTTCAACTGCGTTGCCGTTAAAGCGCCCGGGTTCGGCGACAGAAGAAAAGCAATGCTCGAAGATATCGCTATTCTTACCGGCGGTCAGGTACTTTCTTCCGACCTCGGCATAGAATTCAAGGACTTCACGATGGATATGCTCGGTCACGCGGGTCAAGTCAAAGTCGACAAAGACAACACGACCATTATCGACGGCGCGGGCGACAGCGAAGCTATCAAAGCACGTATTACCGCTATCAAAGCGCAAATCGCCGAAACGACTTCGGAATACGACAAAGAAAAATTGCAAGAACGCCTTGCCAAGCTTGCGGGCGGCGTAGGCGTAATCAACGTCGGCGCGGCTACGGAAGTAGAAATGAAAGAAAAGAAGCTCCGTATAGAGGACGCACTTGCGGCTACGAGAGCTGCCGTTGAAGAAGGTATCGTTCCCGGCGGCGGCGTTGCTCTCCTCTCCGTTATTCCCGCAGTAAGAAAGCTCGCTACGCTTCTTAAAGGCGACGAAAAGACCGGCGCGGAAATCGTTGCGAAAGCCATCGAAGAGCCGATTAGACAAATCGCCGCTAACGCGGGGCTTGACGGCTCGGTTATCGTCAACAAAATTCTTACCGCTAAAAAACAGAACTACGGCTTCGATTTCTTAGAAAACGAATACGTAGACATGGTCGCTAAGGGCATAATCGACCCGACGAAAGTTACCCGTTCGGCTCTCCAGAACGCAGCTTCCATCGCTTCCACGCTTTTAACGACCGAAAGCATCGTTACGGATATTCCCGCTCCCGAAGCTCCCGCAGCACCCGCCGGCGGTATGGGCGGAATGTACTAATCAGACTCTCTTTAAGGCATTGAGAAATATCTGAATGCCCTCCTTAAATAAACGCGCCGTTTCCTTCTTTTAGGGAAGCGGCGTGCTTTTTGTTTGCAAAAACCGCTCGATAATCGACTTATCGGGCGGTTTTTGCGTTTTTTTCGTTATGTTTTTATATGCGATTTTCTTTTAGAATTTTACGGCGTTTCCGGAAACGATAACCACCTTTTCGTCCTTTTGTTTTTTGAGCGTTAGCGCGACGATTGAAAGAACGAAAGCGACTAAAAGAAGCGCGGCGGCAACGATAAACGAAGCGAAGCCCGTGGATACGACGGTCGTTTTTCCGAAAGCGTCGCCCAACTGTTCTTTCATATGCGATACGTAAGCGTTAGAGCAGACGAAGCAAGATATTACGGTCATAAAACCGCCGGTCACAGCCCCGCCGCAAGCAAGCACGGAAGCGTAGCCCGCTTTGTTTTTGCCGACGGAAACGACCATGCACGCAACCGCGATAGCCGCGGCGACAATCATAATAAGCATGCCGAAGTAACCGATAAACGGAGCCGCGCCGTAATCTATTTCGGGTTGAACACCCGAAGAAGCGAGCGTTTCAAGCGACATAATGAGCGCGGAAAACGTTTCGCCCGCCGTAAGGCTTGACTGCATTATGCCGTCGGAATCTAACTCTTTAGTCGTGACGGAATACGTTCCGCAAGCGGCAATAACAGCGGCAACTAAAACGAAAACTAAGGAAGCCGCATAAACAATCGTGCGCACAGCGACCTTTTTATCGGCAAAAACTTCCGGCGAGCAAGCCGCGTTAAGCGCGTACGAGAAGATAAAGACGAACGCCGCGACTGCCGCGCCGACGATTGCGGGAACGCCAAGCGAAGAATAAGCCGCGATAGTATTATTGCTGCTCAAATAGACGACCAAAATCGACAAGTCTACACCCAAAACCGAACGCATTACGAGCATTGCTACAATATAAGTCGCAATAGCGATTGCGAAAGGCTTTGCCAAATTGACAGTCGTTTTATTGAGATTTGCGCGGATAACGGCGTAAACGGAATACGCGAACGCGCCCGCGGCGGCTAAGAGATTTACGGACACCGCAACCGTGCAGACGATAAGCGGAAAAATCTGCCAGAAAGTCGGCTCGGTAAAGGCTTGATAACATTCGCCGAAAAAGTCAAAAACGGTAACCGATTCTTCGGGGTTTATCGCGTAATTACTTAAAAGGCTTTCTAATTCCTTTTGAGAAAAACCGGAAGCGGAAACGTTGTACTTAACGCCGATAAAGAACGAAAAGATTAGAAGAAGCGCGATAGCCGCAAGCGACAAAATCGGCGTAATAAAGCTTACGATTTTCTTGAGTTTTTCGCCCGCAAACGCGTCGTTTTCAACTATTTTTAGTGGTGAAGCGGAAGAAGTTTTTGCTTTTTCCTCTTTTACTTCCGCAGTTTTTTCGCTCAATTTTTGTTTTGCTTTTGTTCCGCAAAGCGGGCAGAATGAGCCTTCGAAAACGGCTCCGCAGTTTTTGCAAGAGTTTTTGCCGTCCACTCGTTCCCCGCAATTATTGCAGAAAACAGCTTCTTCGGAAACCTCGTTGCCGCAAAACGGGCAAGTTCTTTTCTTCGTTTGCTCGGCAAGGTTTGCTCCGCATTCGGGGCAGAACGTTGCATTTTCGGGCGTTTGCGCGCCGCACTTTTCACATTTCATTTTTTTATCCTCACTTGTATAATAAATTTGTTATTTATTGATTGTATTTAATTGCTTATCCCATAACCTTTATGAGATAATATTCTCGCAGACAGAGGTTTCT
>DHMS01000033.1:108330-193747 GCA_002405915.1 Christensenella sp. UBA4636 | reverse complement strand
AAAATACGCTCTTTTAGGTGCTTCGCATTTTTGCGGATAGAAAAAAGCCGTTTGCGGTTCGGTTTTCGCAAGGCAAACGACCGAAATAGTACGCGACGTACATTGATGGGAGTTTAACGCAGTAAAAACCGATTTATTGCCGCAAAAATAATTAGTGATGAAGAAAGCAATCCCTAAGGGAAGAACAAAAATGGAAAACGGTGATATTTGTATTGTAGTTACAATAATCGTTTGCAATTCATAAGAATATCAAGGAGGATAACTAAAAAAGGAAAATCATGGAAGAAAGAAAAACTTCTGAAGAACAGTTCAAATATAAAAGGTCTGCGGGAATAGCTATATCGGTTGTCTTTGCTGTTTTCGGGTTTATTGCGGTCTTTTTGGGAGTATTATTTAAAACATGGGTTTTAATGATAATAGGTCTTGCCGTAGGCGTTTGTTTTTCTGTAATCGCCGCGTTTGCTTCTAAGCGTGGCAAAAAAGAAAACAACGAAACCGAAGAGGGCGAAGCGCAATCTGAAGATGAGTATTTAGCTACAGACGAACAACCGACTACAACTTACAAAAACACTGCGAAAGAATCAAAAGTGGTAAAAGACTTAAGGAAAGTCTATAGAGAACGACAAATAATGGTATTGAGTTATGGTATTATCGGTGCTATTGCTTGTGTGGTGTTCTTTTGTATTGGCGTTATTATGAATATATTAGGTTTAATATTAACGGCTATTTTAGTTATTATTCCTACTATAGCAAATTTTGCTTGCTATATGTATTATGAAGATAAAATAAACGAAGCCGGGAATGATGATAAAAAATTCAATGCAACAAAAAAATATAAAATTACAAAGAGGTGTCAAGTACAATCTACTAAGGAGCAATCCGAAGAAACGCATGCTACAACTGAATAAAAAAAAGATTTGGAGAAATTTATGAACAAAAAATACAAACAACTTGCTTGCCTAACGATAGCGTTATTAGCATTTTTATCCGTAAGTCTTTTTGCCGATTATAACTTTGCAAAAGCAGAAGAAAGTTCTACTGCGGTAATCGAAGTTGACTTATCACATCTTGACGATGATAATATTGCAGGTTCTGATTTAACGATAAGGGATTACCCCGAGCAATTGCATGCTACGAAAGCTTCTGTCCGAATGGGTGGAAACTCTAATGAAAATGTCGGTTATTATTTTTACAATTCCAACGAGGACGACCCTATTGTCGATATCGTGCCTAAGGAATACTTTTATACAGAAAATCAAACGTTAAAAATCGGTACTGAGTATGGCTTTTTTATAAACACTGTAAAAACGGGAAATAAAAATTACTTGGCTACGGTATTGGTGTTTGATATTACTCTGAATTTGGATTTAGAAACAACGTTTGACCGTGCGATAGTCGATGTTAGCCCGATATTTCAATATCAGTATTTAGGAATTACAACGGATTCGAGAAATGAGGAATTTTTCTACGTTAACTTTAGATATGACCGTTTTGAAAATCCGATTGTTCTTGCTTATCCTTCGTATATGGAAATGGCTTTTACCGGTCCTACTTTGGAATATGATATGGTAGAAAACTACTATCTTAAAGACATTTCATTCGGGGCTTCCTTATATAACGAACAAGAACTAAATTATGGCGACCCTGGATATAATCCGCATAATGATTATGGTTCGTATTTTACGGGTTTTGATTATTCTTATCAAGGCAAATATCGTGAAGAGGGAGAATTTGATACTGCCGGCTTAGTTTGGAACATTCTTGATTCCACATTTTTCGCATTGGGTATATTGGAAAAAATAGTGCCTCCAGTTGGGGTTGTAGCGGGTCCCTTAGGAAAAATATATTCTGTTGTTTCTCTAACGCAAGGCTGGATTGATTGGGGAGTGGGCAGAGCTAATAGTCTTGCAAATGAAATAAAAACAGAAGAAAAGAAATTAACGGCTACTTGTTTGTATCAAAATAGGGATGATCAGTTAAAATACTACAAAGATAGCGATGGGAACTCTGTACTGGCAAAAGTGGCTATGATAGCAATAGAAACCGATGACGATAAGAGTATGTGGTATGGAGTAGGTGATAACGCTACAGGTTATTTCAGTATCGGGCATTCTGCTCTTAATGGCAGAGCTCCTGATTATACAAGGTTTATCAATCAAATTGCTTTAAGAATAGTCAACAGTGACGGAGACGAAGTCGTTGCCGCGGGAGATACAATGGTTCAATGCAATTTGAGAGAACAGACAACAAAAGAGATAGATTATCTCGGTACGGGTGATATTTACTTATTACCAAACGGAGCGGACAACTTGGTGTATAGAGACGCGGTGTATGAAAGCGATTATACCATGCGCGTTAACTTGTCGAGCGAAGCTTATGTAAAGGTGAACGGAACTGTTAAAACGGGTAAAAACCTCGTGTTTAACGTTCACGCAAAGGAACACGACGATATTGATATATATGTATATGGTAACGAGGTGGGGTTAATAGGAAGCGTTGATATATCGTTGAACGAAACAACGAATATAGGGGCGATTTATCCTAACGGAAGATACATATTGAAAACAAACGTAAGCGACATAAAAACTGTCGATACGGGCAATCAAAACCTTATAATCGAACATATTTATTATTATAAAAACAATGTGCTTACGCAATACGAAACTTACGTTCCTTTTGTAGAAGGCTCGTCTGTTACGCTTCCGTTTGACAGCGACAAAGATTACTATTTCATTATCCGTAACAATGGTAATTCGGTAGTTTACGATGCCGCGCTTACGATAACTGGAATACAGAGTTTTCAGCCCGAACAAAGCATTACGGTTACTCCTGACGTGAAAGCAATGTCTTTTGTAAATACTTACGATAAAGAAATGAGTTTTCAGTTAGGAATACCTAATGATTCGGGAGTAAAAAGCATTGCCGTTTACAATACCAACGGTATACAAATAGCAAGCAGAACGCTATTTACTTCGGGTGAAACAAAGTATTATTTTGGCTTGCAAGCTAATGAAGTTTGTTATTTCTTCTTTAATATAACAGCTACGTCGATAATAGAAGTTACCCAGGACGAGCTGTATTTCAAATGGGAATTGGACGGTCAAATTTATAACGTAAGTTACAATATGGCTTTGCAAAGAGGAAAAACTTATAATTTGCGTTTAGTTTATATAAAAGACGGCGAAACACATGAAGTAGATGCGGATTTCAAGTGTACAGAGGATTCCGCGAGAGCGTATAGCTATGAAAATAACGTTTTAACAATTACATATGATTTGCCTATAGGTTTTGTAATAATGATAACGGCAAGATGGTATTTTGACGCTACATTAAACATTACCGTAACGGCGGGGCGCGAAGATATAGACCATATCGTAACTTTTGACAAGCAAGGCGGTACGGGCGGAACGGATAGCGTTGCCGCGCATTACAATCGTGAAATGCCGAGCGCAACTGCTCCGTCGCAAGCTGGGTATACGTTTGGCGGTTATTTTGGAGGTAGAGGCGGCGCAGGTAAGATGTATTACAGTTCAAATATGAGCAGTGCTGCAAAATGGGATAAGGAAGAAGACGTTACGCTTTATGCGTATTGGATATATAATACTTACACGATTACTTTTGAAAAGAACGGCGGGAGTGGTGGCACCACAAGCATAACCGCTACTTACGGCTTAAAGTTGCCATTTATCAACTATCCTAAGAAAACTGCAAACAACTTTCTCGGGTATTATACATATGGTAAGGGAACTTGTTATTACGACTTCTTTGATATAAATTTTTTGCCGGAAAATTACTATCATTTATATTATGCAAAAGTATGTGATTTCACCTACAACATAAAACTTTACGCTTATTGGGAAGAAATGACATGGGACGTGAGCGTATGGGCGAATTTTAGCGATAATACTAAAGTTCATATGGATGGCGAAAATTTTTCGCTTAAAACAAACGAGCAGAAAACTTATTATAACAAGGTATCACTGATTATGATATTCAAAGTTGGGAATTGACTTATCGAGCGGGAACAGTAGCAACTGGAACAAGTAGGTCTATAAACATGACAAACTTGTGTGTAGGAAACTATGATCAATATACTTTGTGGGTTTATTATCAATACAACCCGCAACAATCGAGTTGTGTTGCTGCTGGTACTTTGATAACGCTTGCGGACGGTAGACAAGTTCCCGTTGAAAGCTTGATTGGTAACGAAATGCTGCTTGTGTGGAATTTTAACACGGGAACGTTTGATAGCGCGCCGATATTGTTTATAGACAAAGACCCGCTAAGGGTGTATAAGGTAATAAGCTTGTATTTTTCGGACGGCACTGTTGTCGAAGTTATTTCGGAGCACGGGTTCTGGAACAGTACGCTTAACAAGTATGTCTATTTAGACGAAAACGCTTCCGAATACGTAGGCGATTGGTTCAATAAGCAGACAGTCGACGAAAACGGTATGCAGATATGGACAAACGTTCAGCTTATCGAGGTACAGATAACCGAAAAAGAAACAACGGCTTACAGCCCCGTGACGGCTGAGCATTTGTGTTATTACGTTAACGGTATGCTTTCAATGCCGGGCGGAATAGACGGGTTGTTCAATATTTTTGAAGTAGACGGCGAAACGATGAAATATAATGCGGAAAAAATGGCTGCGGATATTGAACAATACGGCGTATTCACTTACGAAGATTTTGAAGGCTTGATTTCCGAAGAAATGTTCAATGCATTGAACGGACAGTATCTCAAAGTTGCCGTAGGCAAAAAGCTTACCAACAAAATATCGCTCGAAGTCATGATTGAAAAGTATTCAAGACTGTTCTAAGATTAAAGTAAAGCTTTAATAAGTCATAACTTTTTGTTGACTAAAAGCACGGCGACCGCCGAAAAGGCGGTCGCCGTTTAACGTTTGTTGTAAAGCTAAAAAGAGACGAAAATGTGCTTTATAAGATTTGCTTATGAAAAGTATAAATTTTTGTTATAGAAAAATTCGGCATAAATTTTGAGATTTTGGTAAAAATCGTTTGCCTTTATTCGTATAATATGGTAAACTACCGACAACAAAAGCTCAACGAGCTTAATTTTTTTAATTTTTCTTTCCGCGTTTTGCGGGCATATTCAAATTTTTATTTTTATTACGAAAACTTAATATTTAAGCGTAGGCGAATTTTTAACCGTATTCTTTTTTTCGGTTATGGTTTTTGTTATTTTCTTTTTCGCTTAACGTTTAAAATTTTGAACGGCGATATTTTGCCGTGTGGTTTTCATATTTTTTCGCATACCTTTTTATACTCTTTTTAATTGTTTTTTAACTATAGACAAATACGAAATTTCAAATTCAAAAATAAATCGTTAATAATATAATAATTCCTATATTAGTTGTTCAAAAATAATATTGTTTTGAACGGCGGAGGAGGTTTTTATGAACGGAAAGACTTTCGTTTATATTCTCAAAAGAATTTTTCTTGCGATAATAACGGTCTGGGTCGTAATAACGCTTACGTTTTTCGTAATGCATGCGGTTCCCGGGGGACCGTTCACTTCCGAAAAGGCGGTTTCGCCGGAAGTGGAAGCCGCGCTTAAAGAAAAGTACGGGCTTGACAAACCGCTTATGGTTCAATATTTCACGTATCTTAAGGACATCGTGACGAGGTTTGACTTCGGACCGTCCTTAAAGCAGATGGGGCGCGACGTTATCACGATAATAGGCGACGGAATGAAAACTTCAGCGAAAATCGGCGTGTTTGCGGCTGTAATCGCTTTGATAATCGGCGTTGTACTCGGTTCTGTGGCGGCTCTTAAAAGGAACAAACCGATAGACCGAATTATAATGGTGGTAACTACGGCTTTCGTGTCTATGCCGTCGTTTATCATGGGTACGCTTTTACTATTGACGTTTGCGCTGGCGATTCCGTTGTTTCCCGCAAACGGCTCAACGGCGGCGGGCTTGGTACTCCCCGTAATAACGCTTTCGCTATCTCCTATGGCGTATATAACGCGACTGACTCGTTCTTCTATGCTTGACGTTTTAGGGCAAGACTATATCAGAACGGCAAAGGCGAAAGGCGTTTCGGGCGGACGAATAATCTTCGGACATGCGCTCAAAAACGCGCTTATCCCCGTCATAACTTACTTCGGACCGATGCTCGCTTATATCGTCACCGGTTCTTTGGTAGTCGAAAAGATTTTCGCCGTTCCCGGCATAGGTCGCGACTTCGTGAACAGTATCACAAACCGTGATTACCCTTTGATTATGGGTACCACGATAGTCCTTGCAATCCTTGTCGTGGTTATGAACTTGATAGGGGATATAATGTATAAGATTGCAGACCCCAGAATCAAATTAGAATAACGCCGTATCTCGGCACCGCAAAAATTGAAAATTGAAAATGGAAAATTGAAAGGTGCTGACGAATTGAAAGTTGAAAGATTGCCGACAAGTGATTTTCAACTCTCAACTCTCAACTTTCAATATATTATTTAAAATCCGCTTTCGCTCGCATTTTATATGCGAATATCGATTGCCGATAGGCAAATATCACGCCGTTAGGCATATCACTTGCTCCTTTGGCGCAAATATCGATTTACATATTATCCCCTCATCCACCGCCGATGCGACGGCGGTCCCCCTTCCCCACAAAGATTTTTGCAAAATCGGGGGAAGGTCGATGTGTGGCGGCGTACCTTTCAACTTTCAACTTTAACCTTTCAACTATCGTCAACTTGCTTTTGGTAAGTGATGAAAGGAGGCAAACATGAAAAAGAAATTTTTTACAATGCATACAAACCTCGACGCGTTTATGCCTGCAACCGACGAGGATAAAAAATATTCCGTGGCGATGCGACCGCCTTCGACGTTTTTTAAGGACGGCGTTAAACGCTTCGTCAAAAACAAAGTTGCGCTCGTCAGCCTTATAATAGTGGCGATAATAACGCTAACGGCACTTCTTTTGCCGATATTCTATCCGTATTCTTACGATAAGCAGTTAGGCGTGTCGTTCGGCAAAAACCCGGACGCTTCGTACAACAATATCGCGCCGTTTTCTTACGGTTCCACCGAGCGGAAAGAGATTGAAAAAGTAAACCTTTATTCCGAATGGAAAAAAAACAAAACGGCGATAACCGAAGAGGAGCTTTTGAAAAAGCAAGAAAAGGCGACCGCCGCTTACGAAAGCTATTTCGAAGCGGAAGTTACAAAAAGGCAAGCGGAGATAGATACGCTCACGGCTGCGGGCGACGAAGAGTCGCTTAAACGCGCGGCGACTTTGCAGACTGAACTTGACGACTTTAAAGCCGCAAAAGACAAAAACAAACTAAGCTATCTTGCGCAAAAGGGCTATTCCGCGGGGTACTTAACTTACAAAGAATACCTTTCGGCGGTTAGCGAATGGGAGCAAGGCACGGTGCCTAAAAAGCCGTTTCCGCACATATTCGGAACCGACGGAATGGGCAGAGATTACTTTATAAGGGTAGTTTACGGGTCAAGAATTTCTCTTGCGGTAGGATTTTTCGCAAGCATAATCGTTCTCGTTATAGGGCTTACGGTCGGTTCGATTGCAGGCTACATGGGCGGCAAGGTCGATATGGTGATAATGCGAATAGTCGATATTATCTATTCGCTGCCCGATATGCTTATGGTTATACTTTTAGCTTCGGTTATGCGGCTTGTTCTCGGCAACGCGCTTGACGGAACTATCTTCGCTTCAATCGGCAGCAACATTATGAGTTTGTTCATCGTGTTCGGGCTTTTGTACTGGGTGTCGATGGCAAGGCTTATCCGCGGGCAGATACTATCTCTTCGCGAACAAGAATACGTTCTCGCGGCTAAAGCTTCGGGCGCGGGCGGCGGTTGGATAATCCGCAAGCACCTTATCCCCAACTGTATGAGCGTGGTTATCATTTCCACGGCGTTGCAGATACCGAGCGCGATATTCACAGAAAGTTACCTTTCGTTTTTAGGACTCGGCGTGAACGCGCCTATGCCGTCGCTCGGCTCCCTTGCTTCGGACGCACTTGCGGGCGTAACTTCTTATGCGTATAGGCTCATAATCCCGGCGATAGTCATTTCGCTAATCGTTTTATCTCTCAACCTCGTAGGCGACGGTTTGAGAGACGCGTTCGACCCAAAACTCAATTCTTAAAGGAGGGCAAAAAATATGTCTTTACTCGAAGTAAAAGATTTGAGAACTTCGTTCTTCACCGACGCGGGCGAAGTCAAAGCCGTGAACGGCGTTTCGTTCTTTTTGGACAGCGGAAAAGTTTTGGGAATAGTGGGCGAATCGGGGTCGGGCAAGTCCGTCACGGCGTACTCGATAATGAACATTCTCGCGCCGACCGGCAAAGTCGTTTCGGGGTCGATAAAGTTTAACGGAACGGAGCTTGTAGGCGCAAGCGAAAAGGTTATGAAAACCATTCGCGGCAACAAAATTTCAATCATATTCCAGGACCCGATGACGAGCTTAAACCCGACTTACACAATCGGCAGGCAGCTTGTAGAAGCCATAACTTTGCACACCGACCGCAACAAAACGGAAGCAAAGGCGCGGGCTATCGAAATGTTGAAGCTCGTTAACGTCAACGAACCCGAAAAACGAATGAAGCAATACCCTTACGAATTTTCGGGCGGCATGCGGCAAAGGGTTATGATTGCGATGGCTCTTGCATGCGAACCGGATATTCTTATAGCAGACGAACCGACCACCGCGCTCGACGTTACCATTCAGGCGCAGATTCTCGACCTTATGATGAAGCTTCAAAAGGAAATGGGAATGTCAATCATAATGATAACCCACGACCTCGGCGTTATCGCGAAAATGTGCGACGAAGTTATAGTTATGTACGCGGGCGGCATTTGCGAACAAGGCACGGCGGACGAGATTTTCTACAATCCGCGCCACGCTTACACCAAAGGGCTTTTACGGTCGGTGCCGAGGGTGGACGGCTCGGGCAAACGGCTCGAACCTATACGCGGCACGCCGATAGACTTGCTCAACATGCCAAAAGGTTGCCCGTTCGCGCCGAGATGTGCGGAAGCCTTGAAAATCTGTCTCGAATGCAAGGCTCCGCGGCTCGATATAAACCAATTCCACAAAGCGGCGTGTTGGGTCAACGTAGCCGAAAAATTCGACGAGGGAGAGATTACCCCCGAGCAGCTCGACGAGATAATAGAAAAACAAGGAGGGCGCAAAAATGAGTGAAGCGGCAAAAAAGCTTTTAGAAGTCATTGACCTTAAAGAATACTTCGACATAAACGTCGGCGCGTTCAAAACAAAGCCGCTGAAAGCCGTTGACGGCGTTTCGTTTTTCGTCAATAAAGGCGAAACGCTCGGGCTTGTAGGTGAATCGGGCTGCGGTAAAACGACGGTCGGCAGAACCATACTCAACTTGTATAAGCCGACTTCGGGCAAAATAATTTTCGACGGCAAGGAAATAAAAGACAAAAAAAGCCTTGCGGAATTCAGAAAAAAGGCGACGATGGTTTTTCAGGACCCATACTCCTCGTTGGACCCCAGAATGACGGTAGAGGACATAATTGCCGAACCGCTCGACATTCATAAAATGTATTCGACTAAGGAAGAACGGCGCAAACGCGTTCTCGAACTTATGGGTTACGTCGGGCTGAACAGCGAACATGCTTCCCGTTACGCGCACGAATTTTCGGGCGGGCAAAGGCAACGTATCGGCATAGCCCGTGCGCTCGCCGTCAACCCCGAATTTATCGTTTGCGACGAACCCGTTTCGGCTCTCGACGTATCCATTCAGGCTCAAGTCGTTAACATGTTCGAAGATTTGCAAAAAAAGCTCGGCTTAACATATCTGTTTATCGCGCACGACTTGCTCGTCGTTCGGCACATAAGCGACAGAATAGCCGTAATGTACCTCGGCAAAATGGTGGAAATCGCGCCGTCGGACGAAATTTGCGATTATCCGTTGCACCCTTACACTAAGGCTTTGATGTCCGCGGTCCCGCTGCCCGACCCCAAAGCCGCAAGAGAAAGCGAAAGAATAGTTTTAGAGGGCGATATTCCGAGTCCTCTCGACGCGCCGAGCGGTTGTCCTTTCAGAACGCGTTGCCCCATAGCGGAAGAAAAATGTTCGCTTTCCATGCCCGAATTAAAGGAGGTAAAGCCCGGCAGATTCGTCGCTTGTCATAAAGTAAAGCCTGCCACAAAGTAAAAATTTAAGAGGTAAAAACAATGAAACGAAGAATTTTGAAGCAAAAACTGAGCCTTTTAAGGCGCAAAACCAAAACTTGAAACTTATAGCAAAAACACAAAAACCATTTTACAAAACAAAAAAATCTTAAAAATTTAGCCTTAACCGAAATGCAATGCGGCGAAAGGCGAAAAAATAAACAAGAAAGGAGACTTTTAACATGAAAAAGATATTAGCGGCAATTTTAACGGCACTCACATTAGCTCTCTGCTTTATGACCGGTTGCGCGACGACCGAGGAAACTAAAGGCGCGCCGCCTACGATGACTTACCTCTATAACACGAATACGGGGCATAAAGCGATAGCGGAGTATTTACAGCAAGCGTTCAAGACGGCGGGCGTAAATATAACGCTCGACAACCAGGAATGGAACACCTTCCTTACCACCCGTAAAAACGGCGATTATACGATAGCCCGTAACGGCTGGATTGCAGATTACAGCGACCCCATATGCTTCTTGGATATGTGGACGACCGATTCCGGCAACAACGACGTTCAGTTCGGCAAAGGTGCGCATAAGGATTTGAAAATGTACGACCTCGACCTCACCGCTTACGGCGGCAAAAAGGTGGAAAACGGAACGTGGGCGGAAACTTACGACGTGCTTATCTCGACGATTAAAAAAGAAAAAGACAACGTTAAGCGTTACGAGATGATGCACCTTGCGGAAGACATGCTTATGGATACCGGCTGCATAATTCCTCTTTACTTCTACACCGATATCTATATGCTCGACGACGCGGTTAAAGGCTTCTACTCCAACCCGCTCGGTTATAAATACTTCCATAAAACGACAATCGCCGGCAAAACGGAAATCAACGTCTGCCTTGCTTCCGAGCCGCAGAGCTTAGACCCCGCTAAGAACAGCGCGGTCGACGGCGCAACCATGCTCGCGCACCTCTTCTCGGGGCTTGCAAAATGGGAACAAGACGAAAACGGTAAGCTTGTAGTCGTTGCGGATTCCGCCGAAGAGCTTACCGAGGGCGTTGAAAACGCGGACGGCACCGTCACTTACACTTACGTTTTGAAAGACAACACTTGGTCGAACGGCGAAAAAGTCACCGCGGAGGACTTCGTTTACGCTTGGAAGCGCGCCGCCGACCCCGAAGAATTCGATTACGGCTACATGTTCGAAAACATTAAAGGCTACGGCGAAGAAAAGGTTGACGGACTCGTTCCGCTCGCGGTAGAAGCCGTCGACGAAAAGACTTTGAAAGTAACGCTCAATTCCGACGTCGCTTACTGGAACGAACTGCTTGCTTTCCCCGTGTTCTTCCCCGTTCATAAAGACACCGTCGCAAGCGAAAGCTGGGCTACGAATCCCGCAACTTACGTTTCCAACGGCGCGTACAAAATGACCGCTTGGACGCACAACGGTTCCATCACGATTGAAAAGAGAGAAGAATACTTCGGTGCGGCGGAAGTCACTATGCCGAAGATAACCTTCTATCTCTCGGACGACGATTCCAACATGCTCGCTAACTTCAAAAACGGTTCGTGGCAGCTTATCGACAGCGTTCCGAACGACGAAATAGAAACGCTCAAAAAGGATTACCCGACCGAGTTCGTCGTTGCTGGGCAGATAGGCACTTACTACATCTGCGTCAACATTAACGCAAACCTTTTGCCCGCAAAATCCACTCTCACGGGCGTTGAAAAGGAAAAGGCGCAGGTAGAAATAAGAAAGGCTTTGAGCTTGCTTATCGACCGCAACTACATCGTCGAAGAAATCGGCAAAGCAGGTCAGGTTCCCGCTTCCTCGTTCGTCGCGATGGGCATGACCAACCCGGACGGCACCGAATTCTACAAGACCGCGGGACACAATAAGAGCTATATCGGCTACTATGATGTTTCCGCCGACGCTTACGCCAAAAACTGCGACGAAGCCTTGGCTACCCTCAAAAAATACTACGACTTGAAAGTCGAGGGTGCGGCTCTTTAATTTGACAACTCGCTCATTGCTCGTTTTTAGAACGGGCGAAAAAAACAAAAATTCAAGCGGATAAATTTCGCCATTGCATTTGAATTTTAATCTCCTGAAACGGCTTCCTTGTTCCTACGAGCAAGGAAGCTTGTTTGCGTTTTATGCCGTTTTGTACCGCGTAGCGTTAAAAAATAAGTATAACCCAAATTTTAAAAAGGGTATTGACAAAAGGGCGAAAGTATGATATCATAAACTTGACAATCGATTAAGAGGTGGCAACGATGAAAAGAAGGGTAGTCGCTTGCGCGCTTATATGTTGTTTTCTTGCTTGTTTTTTGCTTTCGGCATGTGTAGGAAAGTTAAGCGAGGATAAGGAAACGGAAATAGCAACCGCATACCTTGAATATCTGCAAGCGAAAGATGAGGGTTATTACGAAACGACCTTTGAAAAATATGTGGGTACTTATTCCGGTAATATCGTTGCAATGATGATTTGGTACTCTAATAGGATAGGCGTTGTTTGTGTCGCTGTGGATTTGTATGTAGACGATATATTCATATGCAAGTTGCCGCAAGGCGATTGGTGTGTGATTGTCTATACAAAAGACAAAAAGATAAAGACTTTAGAAGAAGCTTATAACGACGGCGATATTACGAAAGGAAACTTAAAATCTATCGCAAAGGCTTTGAAGAACTTTTAGTATTTCGTTGTAAAAAACATGTTAGGATGAAAATTCGGCAGAGTTGAAAAGCTTTGTCGAATTTTTTCTAAAAAAATTTTGAAAAACAAAGGAAAATACCTTGACTTAAAGTTAACTTCAAGTGTTAGAATGAAGAAAAATCAAAGAAACGAGGATAAAATTTATGGAAATTAAGTATCTGAATAATATTAAGGGACCCGACGACGTGAAAAAACTCGGAAAAGACGAGCTTAAAGTTTTGGCGGACGAAATGCGCTATACGCTTATCAAAAAGCTTTCCGTTCACGGCGGACATATCGGACCTAATCTCGGGTTTGTGGAAGCGACGGTCGCGCTTCATTACGTTTTTTCGTCGCCGTACGACAAAATGGTTTTCGACGTTTCGCACCAAACTTATTGCCATAAAATGCTTACGGGCAGGGCTTACGCGTTCCTCGACGAGAGCCGTTACGACGAAGTTTCGGGCTATTCCAACCCGAAAGAAAGCGTGCATGACCTGTTCGCGATAGGGCATACTTCAACTTCGGTGAGCCTTGCTTTGGGCTTAGCTAAGGCGCGCAACCTTGCGGGCGGAAAGGAAAACGTTATCGCGGTGATAGGCGACGGTTCGCTTTCGGGCGGGGAAGCTTTGGAAGGGCTTGACTACGCGGGCGAGCAGACCGGTAACTTTATAATAGTCGTAAACGACAACGAGATGAGCATTGCCGAAAACCACGGCGGAATGTACAAAAACCTTGCGCTTTTGCGCGAAACAAAAGGCAAGGCGCAGAACAATTTGTTCAAGGCGATTGGTCTCGATTACGTTTACGTCGACGAGGGCAACGACGTTGAAAAGCTTATAGAAGCGTTCGAAAGCGTTAAAAACACCGACCATGCCGTCGTAGTTCATATTCACACGAAAAAGGGTAAAGGGCTTGCGTTCGCCGAAAAAGACCCCGAAACCTATCATTCCGGCGGACCTTTCGACCCCGTTACGGGCAAGTATCTTTTTGCGGGCGGCGAAAGCTACAACGACATAATGCGCGACTACCTTTTGGATAAAATGAAAAAGGATTCGACGGTCGTTGCAATCAACGCGGCAACCCCGGTCATCGTGGGCTTCACTAAGGACAAACGCGAAATCGCGGGCAAACAGTTTGTGGACGTGGGCATTGCGGAAGAAACGGCGGCGGCTATGGCGAGCGGCGTTGCAACCTACGGCGGCAAACCCGTATGGGCTGTTTTCAGTTCCTTCGTTCAGCGTTGCTACGACCAGATTTCGCAAGATATCTGCATTAACGAAAGCCCCGTTACGATACTTGTTTTTGCGGCTTCGGTGAAAGCGTTTAAGGACGTTACGCACCTCGGAATTTTCGATATTCCGATGCTTAAAAACATACCTAACCTCGTGTACCTTGCGCCGACAAACGCCGAGGAACTTTTGGCGATGACGGAATGGTCTATTGAACAGAGAAAACACCCCGTTGCGATACGCGTTCCCTCGGTAGTCGAACACGCGAAGGGCGAAGTAAAGAAAGATTATTCTAAAATCAACAAGTACAGCGTGGTTGAAGAGGGCGAAAAGCTTGCGATAATCGCGGAGGGCGGAATGTATTCGCTCGGCGAAGAGCTTGCCGCTTATATCGAAGAGACGAAAGGCTTTAAGCCCACGCTCGTTAACCCCGTATTTTTGACGGGGCTTGACAAAGAATTGCTTGAAAAGCTCAAAGAAAATCACACGCAAGTCGTTACGATTGAGGACGGCGTTCTTTCCGGCGGTTTCGGCGAAACGATAGCTTCCTATTACGGCGCAAGCGGTATGCGCGTGTACAATTACGGCTTGAAAAAGCAGTTTATCGACCGCTATAACGTTGACGAGGTTTTGAAAGAAAACCGTCTTACGGTTGAACAGATTGCGGAAGATATTGCAAATTGAGAATTGAAAGTTGAAAGGTGAAAGTTGATTCCGTTTTCAACTTTCGATTTTTCTCGCTAAGTATTTTAGTTTGGTGGCGACGCCGCCGCGGAGGTGTCGTTCGGACAGATTTTTTTGTAAAACTTCCTCGACGAGGTTAAAAAGGGCTTCGTCGAGGTATTTTAGTTTGTAGCTTAAATCTTTGTGAACGGTCGACTTGGAAACGCCGAATTTTGCCGCGGTCGCGCGGACGGTTGAAGAGTTTTCGACGATGAACTCGCCCTCGGCAAGTATTCTTTCGTTTACGTCGTAATAAAGCATGCTCAATTGTTTCCGATTTTAAAATATGTCGTAAATTGTCTTTATAGTACGTTTTTGCCTGCCGAAAAGGAAAAACTCTTTTTAAAATGTGAATAGAATGCGACAAAAAGTAAAAAAAGCAATATCGGATAGTTAAAATTGCAATGTTTAACAAGTTTTTCTTTACAAAAGCAAATAAAAATGATAGAATATAGAAAAAGTATCGCGTGAGGAAGCGCAAAAACGCGTAAAAAGCGACGACGTAACCCTAAAAACGCGATAAAAGAATTTTTCGGCGGGTAAAGAACATGGAAAAAGTATATATCGGAATAGATTTCGGCGGTACGAGCGTTAAAGGCGGTATCGTTACGGCGGACGGCAAAATTTTGTATAAAAGCTCCGTTCCGACCGACGCGAAAGAGGGTGTAAAAAAAGTTATTTCCAACATAGTTAAGCTTATAAGAGACCTCGAAGCGCATAACGCCAACGGCGAAATTCAAGGCATAGGCATAGGTATACCGGGGCTTATCGACGCGGAAAGCGGCGTTGTGGTCGTTGCGGGCAACCTTTATTGGAGCGACGTTCATATCGTGGACGAACTGCACAAACATTTCGATTATCCCATAAAAATCACGAACGACGCGAACGCTGCGGCTTTGGGCGAAGCTAAGTTCGGTTCGGGCAAAAGCTACAAAACGAGCGTTTTCGTAACTCTCGGCACGGGTATAGGCGGCGGCATCATTATAGACGGCAAGCTGTACGAAGGCAACAAATCGGCGGGCGGAGAGATAGGTCACATGATTATTCATCCGCACGGCGAACAATGCACTTGCGGCAATAAAGGGTGCTGGGAAACTTACGGTTCGGCTACCGCAATCATAAGGGAAACGCGCAGAGCCATGCAAGCGCACAAGGATTCCGAAATGTGGAAGGTCGGCGGACTTGAAAACGTGGACGGCAAAACGGCTTTCGATTATGCCGACGTCGACGAATACGCAAAACAGGTGGTAGACGAATACATAGACAATCTTGCGGTAGGCTTAATCAATATCGCGAACATTTTCCGCCCGGAAGTTATCATTATCGGCGGCGGAGTCGCTAACCAGGGCGACAGCCTTATCTTGCCGCTCCGCGAGCAAGTCAAAGGCGGTTTGTTTGCGAGAAGTTCCGGTCCGAGCGTGGGCATAATATTCGCAAGCTTAAAATCGGCGGGTATCGTCGGCGCGGCTGCGCTCAATATGTAAGCAAAAAAATATTTTATAAAAAATAATATTTGATAATAAAGACTTTCGAAGTAAAAAATCGGGAGTCTTTTGCGTTTAGAAAAAAATTAAAAGTCATAAAAAATTCTTTCTCGTAATAGATATAAAACAAAAACGACTTTATAATCGACTAAAAACGACATAGGTCGACAAAGCAAAATAAAAAGCGACTTAAATAAAGTTGTATTATGGGAGAGTAAATTGAAGAGAAAAAGCATTGTTTTTTGCGCGATTGCGCTTTTAACGGCGGTGGTTTTACTTAGTTTTGCGGTTAACGCAAGCGTTGCGTACCCCGTGTATTACGGAAAGACCGTAAGAAAGTTGCCGATTTATTCGGTCGGGCGCGACGATAAAAAAATCGCTGTTTCGTTTGACTGCGCATGGGGAACTGAACACACGGACGACATTCTTGCGGCTATGGAAAAATTCAATGTAAAATGCACGTTTTTCGCCGTGGAATTCTGGGTGAAAAAATACCCCGATTACGTTAAAAAGATAAGCGAAAAAGGTCACGAATTAGGAACGCACAGCGCGACTCACTCGCATATGGCGAAGATGAACGAAGCGGATATTTTAAAGGAATTGGGAACTTCTAAAAAGGCGATAGAGGATATCACGGGCAAAAAGGTTGAACTGTTCCGCCCGCCGTTCGGCGAATACGACGATTTGCTTATCGAATGCGCGGAAAAATCGGGGCTTACGACCATTCAGTGGGACGTTGACAGCCTCGACTGGAAAGACCTCTCCGCCGAGGAAATTGCGAACAGAGTTATTGCAAAGACGAAAAGCGGCTCGATTATACTTTGCCACAACAACGGCTTACATACAGCCGAGAGCTTGCCGCTCATATTTGCGGCATTACAACAAAAGGGCTACGAATTTGTGCCGATAGGCGAACTCGCGTACAAACAAAATTACGCGATAGACCAGAGCGGAAAACAAATTTTAAGCGAATAGATTTTTATTTTACGGGCGAGAAAAGATTGAGTTTCGCCTGAAAAACGGAGGAAAAGAAAGAATGGAAAAGAGCAACAACAAAGTGTATCTGCGCGGAGAGATAATTTCCGACAAAAGATTTTCGCACGAAGTGTACGGAGAAGGGTTTTACGAAGTGGACGTAGCCGTAAAAAGACTGTCCGGGCAAGCGGATATTCTGCCCATCACCGTTTCCGAACGAATGATTGCGGACGGCGACCTCGACAAAGGCAAAACGCTTTCCGTACTCGGTCAGTACAGAAGTTACAACAAACTCGTCAACGGCAAAAGCAAACTTATGCTTTCGGTGTTCGCGCGCGAAAAGGTTTCGCCGGCATTCTCGGTTAATCCTAACTGCATTGTGCTTAGCGGCTACATTTGCAAACAACCGACTTACCGCACGACCCCTTTCTCTCGTGAAATCGCGGATATGCTCGTCGCGGTCAACAGAGCGTACAATAAAAGCGACTATATCCCGTGCATAGCTTGGGGCAGAAACGCGCGGTTCGTGCGCAATATCCCGGTAGGCGAAAAAATCGCGCTGGCGGGGCGGATACAGAGCAGAATTTATCAAAAGCGGATAAGCGATACGGAAGTTAAGGAAATGACTGCTTACGAAGTTTCCGTTTCTCGTTTAGCGGCGTTTGAAAACGCCGACAACTTCGATATGGACGCGGAACTTTGTTTTGACAGCGATAAGTTCTTGAAAGATGTAAGCACAGCTATATAATAATAATGAATGCCGCGGGTGCGTATCAAAACGCCTTGCGGCTTTTTTAGTTGAAAGTTGAAAATTGAAAGGTGAAAATTATTTTTTTATAAAAAATTGAAATTATTAGAAAATTTGCAATGTTAAAAAGTTGTTTTTGCAATTGCAATTGTCTTTTTTTTGTTGTATACTATGCTTGTCTTAAAAGGCGAATAGCCACTACCTTTGTCTTTTTTGCATGCAAAAAAGTAGCTGCGCAAACATGTTTGCGCAGCACATGCATTAAAAGCGACGGAGAAAGACAAAATAAATCCCTAAGGAGGATATATTAAACTTATGAAAAACAAACTCTTCTCTTTCGTTGCTGCATTGCTCGTTGTGGTAATGTGCGCGGCGATAATCCCCGGTTGCGCAAAGAAAGGCGACGGTTCGTCTTCGGGCGGCGGCAACTCTGCAAGCGTCGATACGGGATTTACACTTTCGGAAACGGCTATAACTCTTAACCTCGGCGAAACCAAACAGCTCGAAGCTTCCGTAAAAGAGGGCTATACCATTTGGTGGGAGTCTTCCGATTCCGACGTAGCGAGCGTTCAGGGCGGACTTGTCACCGCAAAGGCGGGCGGTAAAGCTACCATTACCGTAAGCGTTAAAAAGAAAGGCTTAAACAAAGTTATTGAAACAAAAACTTGTGAAGTAACCGTTGAAAGCAAACAGATTATCGTTGACAAGACAAGCGTTCTTATCATGACCGATATTTCCGATACCGCAAAAATCGAAGCTAAGGCGGAAGGTCTTAGCGGCGACTTGGTTTGGAAAAGCGAAAACGAAAGCGTTGCTACCGTTAAGGACGGTGTTGTCACCGGCTTAAAGACGGGTACTACGAGCGTTAAAGTTTCGGTAGGCGACGTTTCCAAAGACGTAAGAGTAATAGTAGTTGCGCGCGTATTTGTTAAGAAAGGCGCAAGCGAAATTATAACTTCTTCTTTCGCGGCTCCTAAGTGGGCTACGGCTAACAGCAAAATCGCGACCGTAGAAGGCGGAAAAGTTACGGGCGTTGAAGTCGGTTCCACTCTCGTTACCGCAACCGCCGGCGAAGATAGCGAACAATACCTCGTTATCGTAAGCGAAGTAGAAAATTCCTATGAACTTGCATCCGGTAAAAAGGCGGACGCTTGCGGCGCTCCCGGAGTATGGAACCACTTGCTCGAATCGGCTACCGCTACCGTAAGCGAAGCTCCGACTTTTAAGAACGGCGCGCTTGCAATCGATATTACGGGCGTAGGCACCAGCGGCACGAACTTCGTATACATGAGATATCAACCCGACACTGAGGGCGGTCTTTATTACAAAGTCACGCTCGGCATATATGCCGCTTCGGAAGGCGTTATCTCCATTAACGGCGTCGATACCACTATTAAAGCGGGTTACGGCACCTATAACTTCGAATACACTTCCAAAAAACCGAGTGCGCAAGACCCCTATCAGTTCAAATTCAGATCGCCTACCGCTTTCATTATCGTTCCGGTATTCGTCGAATCCACGCCGGAAGCTAAGCTTACGCTCGACAAAAACGAAATCGAAATTTTAACGGCGGAAGGCAAAAACACTGCAACCCTTACCCCGACTTATACGGGCAGCGGCGCGGAGTTCACTTGGGAAACTTCCGATAATAAAGTAGCTACCGTTGAAAACGGCGTAGTTACCGCGGTTGCGCCCGGTACCGCTACCATAACGGTAAAATGCAAAGGGAAAGAGGCTTCTTGCACGGTTGTGGTTGTAGATAAAGCCGTTTATTTGAGCAGCACTTTCGTTTACCTCTATTTGCAGGCGGACGAAGACGGCACGACTAAGAACACCAAGACTCTCACCGCAACCGCTTCGGACGGCAGCGCGATTACTTGGTCTACTTCCGACAACACAATCGTAACCGTTGAAAACGGCAAAATCACCGGTCTTAAAGCAGGCTGGGCGACGGTTACCGCTTCCGTAACGGGTGCGAAGAGAGATTGCACCGTTTACGTTGTAGATAGTGCTTCAAGCTATGTAACCGAAACAAAAAAAGCCTCTGCTTTTGCGGATGGAAGCCTTGCCGGTATATGGGCCCAAGGACATAGTAACGATAAAGAAAACAGACCTAACGACATATGCTCGTTCAATGATGGTGTTCTGACTGCTGTTACATCAATTGTTATACCGAGTAAGAGTAAATATATGTACCGTTTCTTGCCGTTCAACAAAAAGTTTGTTGCGACTTATACCGTAAAGACAACAAAAGGCGGAATATCTATTGAAGATAGCGGCAGCTTGGGCAGAGTTGATATCGAAGCAGAAAAGGCGATTGCTGGCTACACAGTAAAAACCATCGTAGACCTTACTACAAGTAAAAATAATTACTGGCAGATTTGTATTCATTCGAACGATGTTGCCGAAGAAACGATAACAATTAGCAACCTCGTTATCACTCCGATTGCGTAAGAAAAAACAAGAAAAAGGCGTTCGGCTCATGGTCTTACGACCTACCGTGCGCCTTTAAAAACTAAAAGGAAAATATAAAAAATGGAAAAGATAAAAAAATATCTTAATACCGATTGTTATAAAAACATCGGGTTTTACTTCACCGCCGTTTCGGCAGTGCTTGCGTTTATCGCGGGGCTTGTCTATGCGGGGGCGTTCAAGAAGGAATTTTTGACGGGATATTACACGGCTGCGGTCGTTATTCTGCCGATAATTTCGCTTGTGCTTACGATACTTTTAGCGGCGTTTAAGCCGACCTCCGGCATTGCGCCGATAGTGAGTTGGGGAATGAGCCTTATTGCCTTTTTAACGTTTGCGGGTACGTCTTACATGTACCTTTCGGGCGTGTTCTACAACGGCGTTTCGGCGGAAGCTTTTAAGCTTATCGACGGCTCGTATCTCTTTATCGCAATCGCGCTTTTAGTCTCCGCGATACTCGGTAACGTTGCGTTATGGCTTAAACAAGGCGAGAAAGAAGAAATAGAAACGGAGGAGGCAAACGCATGAAAAAGGTTTATAAATTATTATCAAAGATACTCTTTAACATGTTCGCCGTACTGTTCGGTATTATTCTCGTCGGCGGCAACATTATGCTCTCTCCCGACGCGGCGGGGCAGATAAACGCTATTTTTAACGTAAAAACGCAGGAAAAAATAACCGCAGACGATGAGGACGAGGATACTCTTTACTATAAGTCCGATTACGAAAGCATAGCGGAACTTAAAGAAAACGCAAACGAAGTCGTAGCAAAAGTCACTGAAGAAGGTGCTGTTTTGCTTAAAAACGACGAAGTAAACGGCGCAAAGGCGTTGCCTTTGTCTTCCGGCGCGAAAGTCAATCTTTACAGCATCAACTCCGTTAACTATATTTATCAGGGCGGCGGTTCTTCGCTTGCTAAACGCGCGGAAAATCTGAGCTTGAAAGACGGGCTTACCGAAGCGGGACTTGTCGTAAACGAAGCACTCTGGAACTTCTACACGGCAAACGCGGATAACGTTCAATACAAAGCCGACCATAACAGCAACACAAGCTCGGATAAGGCTACTTATGCTATTAAGGACGTTCCTTGGAACGCTATCGGCTCGGGCAGAGACGAAGCGGCGGAAGCGGGCATATTCGTTCTTTCGCGTTACGGCACGGAGGCAACCGACCTTTACATGAACGGCGGCTCTTCTTCCGACACGACGAACGGCGATTATCTTGAACTTTCTCCCAACGAAATTTCCGTGCTTAAAGGAATGAAATCCCTTAAAGATTCGGGAAAAATCAAAAAAATAGTTATCCTTTTGAACTCCGTTAACCAAGTTCAGTGCGACTACGTAGACAACGCCGAATACGGCATAGACGCCGTTTTGTGGGTAGGCGAAGGCGGCGCGACCGGTACGAGAGGTATCGGCAAGATTTTAACCGGAGTAAGCCCGAGCGGCAAGCTCACCGACACTTATTGGGTAGAACATTACTTTAACCCCGTATACGCTAACTTCGGCGAATTCGCGAACGCGGGCGAAACGGTACCGGGCGGCATTAAGTCGACAAAATACCTCGTTTACCAGGAAGGCATTTACAACGGCTATCGCTACACCGAAACGCGTTACGAAGATTCCGTTTTGAAGACGGCGAACGCGGGAACGTTCAATTATAACGAAGTAGTCAAATACCCGTTCGGCTTCGGACTTAGCTATACGGAATTCGAATATTACGATTTCGACGTCGAATACAACGAAAAAACCGACGTTTACACGGCGAAAGTCACCGTTAAAAACGTAGGCAACAGCAAGGGTAAAGAGGCGGTGCAGATTTACTTGCAGAAGCCTTATACCGATTACGACAAGCAAAACGGCATTGAAAAATCGGCAATCGATTTTGCGGGGTTTGCAAAAACCGAAGAACTCGCGCCGGGCGCAAGCCAACCCGTTACTATCGAAATAAAGGGCAGCGAACTTGCTTCTTACGACTCGAATAAAGCAAAAACTTATATCCTTGATGCGGGCGATTATTACTTCACCGCCGCCAAGAACGCGCACGAAGCAGTAAACAACGTTTTAGCCGCTAAGGGTAAAAAGAAGTCCGACGGCATGACGGACGACGGCGAAACGTCGATGACGAAGAAATTTGCTAAGACTTTCGACGACAAAACCTACGCTACGTCCGCGGCTACCGGCAATAAAATAACCAACGCTTTCGACGACGCGGACCTTAACCGTTACGAAGGCAAGGGCAGTAACTCCGTTACTTACATGACGAGAAGCAACTGGGAAGGCACGGTCAAATTGGGCTTGACAAAAACTCACGAAAGATTAAACAACGAAGTTAAGGTTACGGCTACCGCTAAAATGGCGTCCGACGCGGCAAAAGGCTCGACCAAGCTACAAAAAGACGACGTTGCTTACCCGACTTACGGCGACGGCACATACGACAAGACTCTCGGCTCGCTCCTTTCGATAAAAGACGGCAAGCTTGAAAAAGTAGAATACGACGACGAAAGATGGGAAGAAATTCTCGACCAGCTTACTTGGGAAGATACCGTTATGCTTCTTTCCAACGGACTTAGAAAAACCTGGGGCTTGGAAATAAAAACCGAAACCATCGACGGCAACGGCGCGCTCGGACCCGTAGGCGCGACGAGCGCGGGCGAGGACGCATACAGATATTCTTCCAACGCAGGCGTTGCGGAACTCAGATATGCGTTCCTTTACGACGACCCCGACAAAGACACTTCGCCGGTTGCTTATCCTTGCGCCGCACTCATGGCTGCGACGATGAACGAGGAACTTATCGAAGAACTCGGCAACGCTATCGGCGAGGACTGCCTCTGGGCTGGTTACTCCGGATTGTACGGACCGGGCGCGAACATTCACCGTGGCGCGTACAACGGCAGAGCTTTCGAATATTATTCCGAGGACGGATTTTTGTCCGGTAAAACAACCGCGGCGGAAATTCGCGGCATAAGAGAAAAAGGCATTTACGTTTACCTAAAACATGCCGTTTTGAACGAACAGGAACACAACCGTGAGGGCGTGAACACCTGGGCGAACGAGCAGACGATAAGAGAAATTTACTTGAAGCCTTTCGAAATAGGTATTATCGAAGGCGGCGCGGAAAACGTTATGACGGGCTTTAATCGTATCGGCGTTGACTGGACGAGCCAGCACGGCTTTATCAATACCGTTCTTCGCAACGAATTCGGTATGAAAGGTTTTGCCGTTTCCGACTATTGGCAGTCTAACTATATGGACTTAGCCGGCGGAATTTTGGGCGGCTCGGCTCTCCCCGACGGCGACTTGGCGGTTAAGAGTGCGGCAGACTCTCCGCTCAATCAATACAAAACGGGTTACGGCAAGCTTGCTAATGCCATGAGAGAAGAAGCGCATAAAATACTTTACGTTGTCGTCAATTCTTACGCAATGAACGGCGTAACGGCAAGCACTCGTTATATAACGATTACACCCGCTTGGATGAACGCCGTAGGCGTCGTTCAGGTAGTGTTCGGCATTATCTTCGGGTTAACCGCCGTCGCGTTTATCTTAACGAGCGTTTGGGATAAGCTCCCGTTTGCCAAAAAGACGACTGAAAACGCTTAACAATTAGCTTACTCTACTATATCTTCCTTTTTACGCGTCCGTAACCGACAAAAAAATATCGGGCGGGCGCGTTATTTCGGAAAAGCTGTTAATCGCTTTAAAAAAATAATACACGAATAGAGGTAAAAATGAAAAATTTGTTATCAAAAATACTTGCTGCGGTTTGCGCCTTTGTTATTGCGTTTGCACTTGTCGGGTGCGTCGGAGACGGTCCGAACGGCGATTCGTCCTCGGGTGATAACGGCGGAGAAACCGAGCAAAAAATGACTTACTACTTTGACTCTACGTCGACGTTGGACGACGCCGACGGAAGCAAAGAAAAGCCTTTCAGCGACTTGACCGGTATCGAGCTGATCGACATTAAGCCGGGAGATAAAATAGGCTTGAAGCGCGGTTCGATTTTTAACGGCGGACTTCAACTCAAAAACGTAAAAGGTACCGAAGTTGCTGAAGTTTTAATTACCGCTTACGGCGACGAAAGCTTGCCAAAGCCCAAGATAAACGGTGCGAATTTATCGGGAAGCGGCGTTATTTATATCGAAAATTGCGAATATCTTACGGTTGAAAATTTAGAAATTTACGACGAAGAGACCGAAGAAGGCGACCGTAGGGGCGTGCTTATCAACGCAACAAACCCCGAAGGCAAAAAGGAAGTAGTCACTTATCGCGACATTACGATAAGAAACTTATACATTCACGACATACACGGCATAACCGACGCGGCGAACAGCGGTATGAGCATGCCGTCAAAAGTTACGGGCGGCATACACGTTTGGTCGCTCGACGGCTACGGCAGATACGACGGGCTTAATATCGTAGGAAACAAGATAAAAAACGTCGAAAACGTAGGTATCGCCACTTGGTACAGACCGCAAACGGCAAGCGGCACCACGAAAGTTTCGCCTTATTCCGACGATTTTGAAAAATTTTCCTACCTTAACGTAAATATCGAAAACAACGAGATTTGCTATATCGGCAAAAACGCCATATTCGCGCGCAACCTTGCCGGCGGCAAGATAAAGGGCAACGTTATGTACGAAACGGCTATAAAGTGCGTTTCGGGCAACACTATCTGCACTTCTTATGTTTCGGGTACGGTTATCGAATACAACGAAGGCTATTTCAATCGCGCGAAGGCGAAAGCCGACGGGGTTACGCTTCAAGACGGCTGCATGCTTGACGCGGACTTGCAGAGCCGCGATACCGTTTGGCAGTACAATTACAGCCATGACAACGCTTTCGGCTTGTTTTTGAACTGCACGACTTTGAACGACCGGGGCGTTGCCGATAAAGTTACGGTAAGATACAATCTTTCCGTTCACGATTACGGCAACAAGGGCATAGTTTACATTAACTATGAGGCGAAGAACGTTTCGCTTTACAACAATACGTTCGTAATTTCTGCGGAAACTTCTCCGATTATCTTGAAGAGCAACGGAGAGCGCAACTTCGAATTTTACAACAACATTATTTACAATATGTCCGCAAACGCAAAATTCGAGATTGCAGACACTAAAAACGCGCTTGTAAGCAACAACTTGGTTTATTCCTCGGCTAACGGCAAAATATCGAATTTAGAGGCGTTTAAGACGGCTAACACGGACGGCTTGTACGTCGACCCGCAGTTTGTCTCCGCGTATTCCGATTCCGACGTGGCGGCGCGCACGGGCAGAAGCTTTGCCGACAACTTTAAGTTAAAATCTTCTTCTCCCGCGTTCGGCATGGCGCGAGAAGTCAACCAAGTCAAGGACTTTTTCGGCAACCCGTATTCGAACGCCTTAGGCTTTTTCTGCGGGAAGTAAATAAAAAGTAACTAAATAGCATTGAAAAATCGTCTTTCTTACGGGAAAGGCGATTTTTTTGAGAAAAACAGGTTCTATAATAAAAGTTGGGGCGCAAAAAAAACACCTCAACTTTTATTATAGAACCCTTTTGGTTCTTTGTTAAATGTTGGGGTGTAGTTTCTGAAAAAAAGAATTTACAGAAATATAATTTTTTAAATTTAGGCTTGCAGGGGGTACCCCCTGCAAGTTTTTACGTTTAGGCTTCTTCGTTCTTCTTTTTGAACACGCGGGTTTTGATGAGATAGTAGCCCGTGGAGAAGAGGGCGAAAACTAAGATTACGACGACTAAAAGATACCTTATAGCGTAATAGCCGTGCGGTTTTAGGAGCGTGGAGTCGAGATAGCAAACCTTGCCTTCGTATAGAACGGCGGCGATTTTGCCGTCGTCTTTTAAAACGAAAATATCCGTTGATGGGTTAAAAAAGCCTACTTCTTCGGTTAAGGCTTCGTCGGAATAAACTTTTGCGCCGCTTCTGCCTACCGCCGCCGTGTAATATTCGTGTGGGGTGGAGTCCGCCGCGATTGCCGATTTGAGCATCGAGGAGGGAACGTAGCCCTCGTCCTCGCCGCGCTTTACGAGAGTGAAGCTTTTGCCGTTCAAGGCGATTGTGCCTAACGCTTCGATTTGCTCGTTGTAGCTTAAACAAAACTTGGCGAAGGGGTCGCGGGCGACGGGGTAAGAGTAGGCGTTTACGTCCGTTACGAGGTAATATTTACCTTTCTTTTCGGTTATGCCGTCGGAAATTTTGATGATATCGTCTTTGCGGACGACGGCGGATTTTTCGTTGCTCGTAACTAATGCGTAACGGTCGGTTTCGGCAAGCAAGAGATATTCCTTTTCGGTTTCTTCCGCGCCGTAGCCGACGTATTCGAAAACGTTCTTTTCGGCGGTCTTTGCAAGGTCTACGCCGAAATAGCGGGCGTTTTCGGCTATCGATACCTTTTCGGGCTTTTTGTTGAGTTCGACCGAATAATCTTCGGGAACGGAAAGCTTTTCGGGGGTGGCAACGTTAAGAGAGGTCGAAGCCGTGAGGACGAAGCCTTTATAAAGGAAAAAGGTTTTGTCGGAAGCGGGAACGAGGCAAGCGTCGAGCGCGGTTAAGGCTGGCAAGTTTTGAGAAAGGGAGAGTTCGTATTCCGTCTTCGTGGAAGTTTTGTCGGTCGTTACCGCCGTTATTTTATTTGCTTCCGAGAGTAAAAACACGGTGCCCTCGATATCGACGAAAGAGGCTAACGGTTTTACTGTAGTCGAAAGGAGCAAGCCGTTTTCGGTGAAAACGTTTTCTTCGCTGCCGAAAACTTTATATTCGCCGTTGGAATAAACGGTGGCGTAAAGGCGACCGAACACGTCGGAAGTTATAAGCTCGCCCGTGCCTTTGATGTCTGCAAGGCGTTTTATCGTGCGGGTGGTAACGTCGACTTCGTAAATAACCGCATGGGAAACGCTGTCTAAAAGCTCGTTGTTTATAAAATAAAAATTCTTGTCGTACGCGCAAATCGCCGTAACGTTGCGGTAGTTTGCCGTGTCGCTTAAAATTTCCGCGCGTTCGTATGTTCCCGATTGATTTAGCTTGAAAAGGTTTAAATCGTCGCCCGAGGCTACCAAAAGAGAGGAAGCGGTCGCGGCGATTTTGTCGCTTCCGCCTACGCCTTCTAATTTTTCGGCGGTGAAAGTTTTTGCGTTCAAATCGTAAATTTTAACTTGCGAATCGTCGAGGATAAAAAGCGACAAGTCGTTTGCGGCGATTGCTTTGGGTTGAGAGGTCACTCTGTTGGGCAAATCTCCGCGCGCGGTTATCGCGAAATTCGTAAACTCGTTTGTATCGATATTTATTACCATTACGGCGTCAATCGAACTGTCGCATATGTAAAGCGACTTGCCGTAAAGGAATAGACCTTGGGGCGAAACGAGGCTTGAAAGGGCGTTTACGGAGCTTGTCGGCACAATGGGGTCTGCGGGGGCTTTTCCCGTGGCGAGGTCTACGGCGTAAATGCCGTCCGCCGAAGAAAAATAAACGTAACCGTTGCCTGCGACCGCGTAACGCGGCTCTTTCAAATTTCGCGCGATTTCAACGGGCGTGTCCATTGAAAAACGCCTTAAAGTCTTTTCGAAAAAGTAATAGGTGCTGCCGTTGTCGTAAGCCAAGCACGAGGGCGTGTAATTAAGGCTCGAAGAGTTTTTAGGAATAAATTGAAGGGAAGTTTCTGCAGTTACGACTTCGTAAGAGCGTATTTCGCTCGACGGGTTGACTATTAAGAGGCTTGCCGTCAAAACGAAACTGTTTGCCGATTTCACGCCGGAATCTATAACTTCAAAGCTTTCCGCGGGCGTTTCGGTCGAAAAATAGTAGATGCCCGAGCTTGAAAGGAAGATTACGTAATCGCCGAACACGGCAAGCTTAGACACGGTGTACTCGGTAAGCGGATAGCTTGTGTAAACGCCGTTTTTGTAGACGAAGATTTTGTGCGGTTCGGCTATGGCTAAAACGTAGTCGCCGTCGGTAGGTTCTCCGTCGACGAAAACGTCAACGGGGGAGGAAAGTTCGAGGTATTCCGGGTACGAGGCGGGGGAGATAACGGAAGTCGAAACCCGTTCTAAGGCGTGCGCCTCGGTCGTTTTTTTATTTATTTGTAAGTCGTAAGCCCCTCCGACAATCAAAAATAAGCTTGCGAGGGAGAGGATAAAAGAAATAGTCCGTTTCATGTTTCACCATAATATTTTTGATAACTAATAGTATATCATAATACACCATAAAACGACAATTTTTTTAGCGCGATTTACCCGAATTTTTTTTATTTTACGCAATTTTTTGTTTTTTCTTCATTGCCTTGCTCGCAAAATTCCGCATTATCGCTAACGTTTTCGCGCTTGAAAAAATTTTTTGAAAAAAGTGGGACAAACCGGTTGCATTTTTTAAAAAGTTGTGATAGAATAATAATAGAACAAATGTTCGAACTTGTGCCGAGAAAAATTCGGGGGTGAACGAAAAAAATTTTTGCCGTAAAATCGACGATAAAAAGCGAAATTTTGAATTACTTAAAAATTATTTTGTTCAAAAAGTGGACTAACGTTTGAAATTCGGTGAAAAGCTTGGTATAATAGGCGTGCAAGGAGAACGAAATCAAATTTTTAATTTCGGAGGAGTCAATGAGTTACTCAAAAAAAATTCTGCTGCTTTACCGTTCGTGCGACTCGAGGGTTGAAGCGATTAACGAGGAAATACGCACGATTTGCGTAAGAAGTTTCTGTTTTAAAAAATCCGTCGAAGGAATATTCGACGAGGTTTCGTTAAAAGCAAAAGAGAAAGAAGATTTACTGTGGCTAAAAAAGAGAGTGAAGGTCGTGCTTGAAAGGCTGGGAAAAGATTATCGCGAAATATTGATGTATCGATATTTGAACGTATTGCCGAAAGGCGGAGAGGAAAAAAGGTTTTCGAAGAGCGGTTATTACCGCAGATTAACGCTCGCGGAAGCCTTGTTAGAAGAATATCTTTCTTACGTCGGTCTTGACGAAGCAAGCTTTGACAGGGAGTACGGCAAGTATTCGTGGGCGAAGAGGTTTTCGGAAAATAAGCGCAGTCGGCTCAGTACGTTAGTAGAAAGCATAGGACGCGCGGACGAAACGGAAAACAACCCCTTCCTTTTCAAAAGAAGGGGCAGACCGAGAAAGGCGCGCGTAAACATTCCCGTAAAACCCGCGGCAAAAGAAAGCGGGGCGAACGAGCAAAAACTATCGGTAGGCGGGCTTTCTCAAGCCGGCGCGGCGTGCGCTTCCGCGGCGAAAAAGCCTATCGTTATAAGAGTTTTCCCGACAAGGCTTGCTTAAAGTTTTTTAAGGTATAAGTAAAAGCTTAGTCGTCGTCTTTGTAAAAAGCGTTGGCGTTCTTCTTAGAGGGGCGCGTGACGATAAAGACGAGCGACACCACGGCGATGAGCGCGGCGGCGATAACCGCAATTTTGCCGGTATCCGCGCCGAGAGCCGATTTTTCGGAGTTTTGAGAAGAAGAGCTTCCGCTTTGAGAAGAGGAAGCGGAGCTTTCTTCGGTAACGCGCCTATAATCGCTTAAAAGCGGCACGGAAAAGGGAGAAAAGCCCGACTTACGAACGTAGCCGACGTAACCCGAGGCGTAGACGTAAACGTAAGTTTCGCCGCCGAAAGTCGTTTCGCCGTAATAGACGGCGGAAGAGGAAGTCGAAAGCACGGCGCGGGGCGTGAAGCTCGTTAAGTCGGAAAAAAGAACTTCTTCGTTTTTGACGGAAAGGGTTATGTCCGGATAAATAACGGGCGGGGTTTCGGCAACGAAGCTCAAAGCGACCGTTTTTACGTAACCCTCCTTGACGGGGCGCGCCGCTCCGTCCATATAAGCGACGCGGCAAACGTCGGAGTCGATGGAAATTACGCGGACGAAGTAGCTTTCCGGCAAGAAAAAGCGCGGAAGAGAAAGCGAACGGTCGGCGTAAAAAACGGCGTCGGAAACGACCACGCGGGCGTAGGTGTACAAAGCCGCGCTCGCGGGCGTTGACCGTAAAACGGGCGGAGAAAAAACCGCCGAAACAAAAGTCGATATTATTAAAAACAGGAGTATAAGCTTTTTCATAGTAGAAAGATTATAACTCGGCGGAGTATAAACGTTTTTAAGGAAGAAAAGAAAATTTTGTAGAGGATTGTCGTAAATCATGAAAAATCTTATTGAAGAGGTTCTCGCCATCGAGCGAGAGCAGCTAAGGCGACGGGATAACGATTTGTTGTCCCGTTATAATTCGGGCAAAAAAGTTCATAAAAAACAAATTGCGTTCCATAAATGCAAGAAAAAGAATCGCTGGGTGTTCGGCGGGAACAGAAGCGGAAAGACGGAATGCGGCGCGGTGGAAACAATTTATCTTGCGCGGGGGTGTCACCCGTACAAGAAAAACAAGCCTAACGTGTTCGGGTGGGTGGTTTCTCTTTCGGCGCAAGTTCAGCGCGACGTTGCGCAAAAGAAGATACTTTCCTACCTAAACCCCGACTGGATTGAGGACGTTATTATGAGCGAAGGGCGGCGCGGTAGCCCGGAAAACGGGATAATCGACCAGATACTCGTAAAAAACGTGTTCGGCGGAATTTCGCGGATAGGCTTTAAAAGTTGCGACCAAGGGCGCGAAAAGTTTCAAGGTTCAAGCTTGGACTTCGTGTGGTTCGACGAGGAGCCGCCTAAGGACGTGTACGAAGAATGCAAAATGCGCGTTCTCGATAAGTGCGGCGAAATTTTCGGCACGATGACGCCTTTAAAGGGATTGACGTTTATATACGATGAGATTTATCTCAATAAATTCAATTCCAAAGAAGTGTGGTATGAATTCATGGAATGGGCGGACAACCCGTTCCTCGATAAAAAGGAAGTCAAAAGACTTTCGGAGTGCATGGACAAGGACGAACTCGAATCGCGCAGGTTCGGGCGGTTCAAGAACGCGTGCGGAATTGTATACGGAGAGTTCGACGAGAACGTACACGTTATTGAGCCGAGAAAGCTCCCCGACGAATGGCAGAGCGGAATTTCCGTTGACCCGGGGCTAAATAACCCGCTTGCGGCGTTGTGGTTTTACGTCGATTACGACGACGCCGTGTACGTTGCGGCGGAACACTTCGAAGCGGGGCGGAATATTTCTTACCACGCCGAAAAGATAAAGGATATTTGCGAAAAGCTTAACTGGAAGAAGGACAAAGCGGGCAGAATTTACGCGCTAATTGATAGTGCGGCGAACCAAAAGACGTTGAACGGACCTGCAAGCGTGGCGCAACTATTCTTCGAACAAGGAATTGCCGTGGACACGCGGGTTAACAAGGATTTGTTCACGGGGATAGCGCGCGTTAAGGAATACTTCAAAGGGAAAAGGCTTTATATCTTTAAAAATTGCGTAAACCTTATACGCGAACTGAAAAGTTACTACTGGGGCAACGAGGACGCGCCGATTAAGCGTGACGACCACGCGCTCGACGCGCTACGTTACTATATCATGACGAGACCCGCCGGTCCGAAAATAACGGAAAAACTAACGGCGGTACAAAAAGACAAGGAGAGGCTTATGAGAAAAATAAAACGACGAGGAGTGTAAAACGTGAAAAGTGAAGAGAGCGTTAAGGAAAAAATCAGAAGCGCGCTTACGAAGAAGGCGGTCGGCTACGACGCGAAAGAAGTCGTGGAAGAGTATCAAGACACGGACAACGGACTTGTTCTGACCAAAAAGAAAGTGACCAAAAAGCACTTTCCGCCCGATACGCAAGCGGCGAAGATGGTTCTCGACGCGTTTAGCGAAGAGAAAAAAGACTATTCTTCGATGACGGACGAAGAGCTTGAAAAAGAAAAGTTAAGGCTCATCGAAGAACTAAAAAACAACAATTAAGGAGTAAAAGATTTTATGAAAATCGAAAAATTGAAAGACAAAATCGTGTGCGACGTGCCGGGGTGCGGAAACCTTGCGGAGTTTAGACTGACGTTCGACGGAAAAAGCGCAAGCTTTAACCTTTGCAGAAGTTGTTTTTCGGAGCTGAAAAAAGCCGTTATGGCGACGGGCGGGAAAAACGATGAAAGAAAGTAAAGAAGTTTTTTACGACGAGCTTGCCGCCGAGGTTAAAGAGGACTTCGAACGAAGAAGAAGCGAAAGGCGCGCGCTCGAACAACAGTGGCGGCTCAACATGAATTATCTGATGGGCAACCAGTACTGCGAAATCGCTTCCGACGGCGACGTGAGAGAAGAGGAAGAGGACTATTACTGGCAAAGGCGGAACGTTTACAACCATATCGCGCCTATAGTCGAAACGAGAATAGCTAAACTTTCGAGGGTTAGACCCGTTATGAGCGTAAGGGCGGCGGGTAGCGAGGAAGCGGACATTAAAACCGCGAGGATATCTTCGGGAGTCTTAAACGCGACTTGTTCGCGCATAGGTCTTGACGGGATAATTTCTAAAGCGACGTTGTGGAGCGAAACGCTCGGTTCGGCGTTCTATAAAATAACCTGGAACGCAAACGCGGGCAAAACGCTCGGGAGCGTGAACGGGGAGAAAGTTACGGAGGGCGACGTGGAAGTAATAGCCGTTTCTCCTTTCGAAATATTTCCCGAAAGTTTGTTCCGCCAAGACATAGCCGAGCAAAAATCGCTCATTCATGCGCGCGCCGTACCCGTTAAGGAAATCGAGGACGTTTACGGCGTGAAAGTGGAGGGCGAAGAAGTCGACGTTTTCTCGCTCACGAAAACTACGGGCAGAGCGACGGCGAACGCGCGCGGCATAGGTTCGGGCGCGGCAAGGGATTCGGCGATAGTCATCGAGCGGTACGAAAGACCGAGCATGGAGTTCCCGAACGGGCGCGTAGTGACTGTTGCGGGCGACAAGATACTTGCTATTTCCGACTTGCCGTACTTAAACGGCAGGGACGGCGAACGAGATTTTCCGTTCGTCAAGCAAGACAGTAACTCTCAGGCGGGAACGTTTTTCGGCGTGAGCGTGGTTGAAAGGATTATTCCGTTGCAGAGGGCTTACAACGCCGTCAAGAACAGAAAGCATGAGTTTTTGAACAGAGTGAGCGTGGGAGTCATGACCGTCGAGGACGGCTCCGTTGATACCGACGCGCTTGCCGAAGAGGGCTTGCCGCCTGGAAAAGTTATTGTTTATCGCCAAGGCGCGGAGCCGCCGAGAATGCTCAACGCGCAAAGCGTGCCGGTGGACTTTACTTACGAGGAAGAAAGGCTTTCAAGCGAGTTCATCACGATAAGCGGCGTAAGCGAAATTTCGCGCAATTCCTCCTTACCGACGACGGCGACGAGCGGCGTTGCGCTTCAACTTCTCGTGGAGCAAGACGAAACGAGATTGTCCGTTACGGCGGAGAACGTAAGGCGGGCGGTGCGTGAGGTCGGAAAGCAGATTATAAGGCTTTTTAGACAATTTGCGACCGATACGAGGCTTATGCGCATTGCGGGCGATAACAGAAAGAGCGAAGTGTTCTACTTCAACGCGTCGGATTTGACGAGCGACGACGTTGTGTTCGATACAGAAAACGAGCTTTCGTCCACCCCGGCGCAGAAGAAGAGCAGTATTTACGATCTACTTTCGACCGGGCTTTTGACGGACGGCGACGGGCAGATGAACCCGAGAACGAAAGCCAAAATTCTGGAAATTTTAGGGTACGGCAACTTCGACAGTGTGCAAGATTTGACGAATTTGCACATTTCGAAGGCTTCGGGCGAAAATCTCGAATTCATAAAAGGGAAAGTTGAACCCGAAGAATTCGACGACCACGACCTGCATATCACCGAACATACGCGTTTCCTTTTATCGGGAGAAGCGGCGCTGTTCGGCGACGAAAAGAAAGTTAAAGAGAACGCGCTCGCTCATATAAGAGCGCACAAGGCGTTTTTGAGAGAGGAAAACGCCGAAAAAATTCAAAATTTAAGCGAAAAAGCAAATTAAAATAAGCGGGAGGATATCATGGAAGAGCTTAAAAATGAACAAGCCGCGGTCGCGGCGCAAACTGCGGAGGCAGAAGAAATTTTAGAAGGGCGCGACGAGCAGACCTCGACCTCATTGAAAAAGTTCAAAGACGTTAAGTCGCTTGAAAAAGCTTACGGTTCACTCGAATCCGAATTCACCAAACGCAGTCAACGGATTAAGGAACTGGAAGGGAAAGTAGCCGAATTAACCGAGTTCAAGCTTAGCGCGGAGAAAGAAAAAGCCGCTCTTGAAGCGGAGAAAAAAGCGCGGGAAAACGCGGAAAAAGGCGAAAGGGGTTTAAGCGGCGCGGAGGAGTTTTACAAAAAATTTCCCGAAGCCGCAAAGTATGCCGAGAAAATAGCCGATTTTGCCGAATCGGGCGAAAACCTCGGCGACAAGGAGTTTTTGGAGAAAGCTTACGTTAAATGCTTGCTACGTGAAGCCGAAGAGCTGAGAGCAAAGCTTAACGACGAGGAGTTTTTGTACGGTCAAATCGAAAGTACACCGATTAAGGACAGAGTTATAAAAGCTTACCTTTCGGGCGTAAAAAACTCTCCGAAAACCCCTAAACTTTTAGGGAACGGCGGAAGTATTGCGGTTATGCCGCCCGTCAAACCCAAAACTTTGGCTGAAGCCGGGATGCTCGCCAAAGACTATATCATAATAAAATAAAAAAATAAAAATTAAGGAGTAAAAGAAATTATGATAACTTTATCCAGTGCGTCTAACGCATTAAAAACACTTTACCTCGGTGTAATCACCGAACAAATGAACACTGCGGTCAACCCGTTGCTTGCTAAAATCAAACAGTCGACTTCCGACGTTTGGGGCAAGGAAATTAAAAGACTTGCTCAGCACGGCGTTAACGGCGGCGTAGGTGCCGGTACCGAAACGGGCGCGTTGCCCGCAGCCGGCGGAAACAATTACGACACTTTCACTCTCTCTTTGAAGAACCTTTACGGTACTATCGAAATTTCCGATAAGGCGATAAGAGCAAGCGAAAACAACGCGGGCGCGTTCGTCAACCTTTTGAACGCCGAAATGGAAGGGCTTATTAAGTCGGCGACTTACAACTTCGGCAGAATGCTTTACGGCGACGGTACGGGCGTGCTTGCGAAAGTCGTTTCCGTTGACGGAACGACCATAACTTGCGATAGCGTGAAGAACATCGTTGAGGGTATGACGGTCGATATCAGGTCTTCTTCCGGCGCGCTTTTAGCGGCTTCTTCCGCAAGAAGAGTTCTTGCCGTAGACAAGACTAATAAGACCGTAGAATTCGACGGCGACGACTTCAATACTTCGACCGTAAAAGCAGATTGCCTTATCACCGTTCAGGGTTCCTACGGTCAGGAAATCACGGGCTTGGGCGCGATTTTTAAATCGAGCGGCTCTATTTACGGCTTGTCGAGAACGCTCAACAAGTGGCTCGTTCCGTACATGAAATCTTCCGTCGGCGCGATAAGCGAAACGGTTATTCAGACGGCTATCGATACGCTCGAAGAGGACGCGGGCAGCAGAGTCAACTTCATCGTCTGCTCCTCGGGCGTAAAGAGGGCGTTTATGAACCACCTTGCGACGTACAAGAGAAACACCGACGTTATGAACCTTGCGGGCGGATTTAAGGCGATATCCTATAACGGTATCCCCATCGTTTCCGACAGATTCTGCCCCGAAGGCACCATGTACTTACTTAACACCGACGACTTTACTCTCCATCAGCTCTGCGACTGGCAGTGGCTCGAAGGCGACGACGGCAAAATCTTAAAGCAGATTCCCGGTACGCCGACTTACACCGCTACCCTCGTAAAATACGCCGACCTTATCTGCGCGAAGCCGTGCGGACAGGGTATGCTCACGGGTATCACCGAAGCGTAAAAATAGTCGATAATCGGCTTATAGCCCCGCTTCTTGTCGTTTTTATGCGGTGGGGAGCGAGGCTAAAACGCCGAAAAACAAGGAGGTAAAGACAAAATGAAAGTAAAAGAACTTTTACTTACGGCGAGCCTTTTGGCGGGCAAGGAGGACTTAAACAAAAAACTCTCCGCGGACGAAGTTACGGCGGACGACGCGGACGTGAAAAAGCTTATCGCCGCGCTTAACCTTATTACGGAAGAGCTTGCCGAATGGACCGTTACGCCCGAAAAACAAGAAAATCTTACGAGCGGGAACGGAAAATATTACTATACTTCTTTTTCATCTTCTCCTCTTAAGATTAAAAAAGTCGAGTACGAGGGCGCAGAAATACCGTTTAAAACTTACTCCGACAGAATAGAAGTAAAAGCCGAAAAAATAACGGTCACGTATTCATATCTTTTTCCGAAAATCACGGCTTTAACAGACGACGCAAAAGTTTGCGATTTGCTCGGCGAACGCGCCGTCGCTTACGGAATAGCTGCCGAATATCTGCTTATAGCGGGACTTTTCGGCGAAGCGGTGACTTTGAGGGATAGGTTCGAAGAGGGCGTTTCCTCATATTTAACTTCGAGGAAAACGCCGAAGATACGCAAGAGGAGTTGGTTATGAGTAGGCGTTATTCTATAGCGGCGCGGCGTGAAAAAACGATAAAGCTTTTCGATTTTTCTTACGGAATAGACGGAAGAAAGGACGACAGGCTTTCTCCTTTTAACGCGGCGGCAAGCTCGTATAACTTGCGGCTATCGGACGGCGCGCTCAAAACGGGGTACGGCATGCAATACGCAAGCTTCCCTATCGAGGACGGAACTTATTCGCCCGCGCTTCCTACCGGCGTTGTCGGGAAGAAAATTTACTACTATGAAAAGTTCGATTTCGACGACGGCGTTAGGCGCGACAGAGTGCTTGTTTTAGCCGACGACGGGTACGTTTACGAATACGAAGTAGGCACGGAAACGGGTTTTACGAAGGTGAATGCGCTCACGTTTAGCACGGCGGCGGCTCCGCTCGGGGTTAATTATCGACTGAACGGCGAGGACGTGTTTCTGTTTGCGACGAGCGGCGGCATAACCGTTTACGACGGAACGAACGCGACTTTGTACGACGCGCCCGAAATGACTTCCGTTTGCGTTCACGGCGAAAGGCTTTTCGTTACGAGCGGCAGAGAGGACACTCGGCTTTGGTTTTCGGAAAGCTTCGACCCGACTAACTGGTACGTTTCGCTCAAAGAAGCGGGGTTTATCGATTTTTTAGACGGGCGAGGCAAGCTTTTGAAAGCCATAAGTTTTAAGGATTACGTTTATATTTTCCGCAACTACGGGATAACGCGCTTGACGGCTTACGGTGACCAAGAGGACTTTTACGCCGCAGGAATAGAGGCGGACAGAGCCAAAATTTACGGCGAAACGGTCGCGGACTGCGGCAAAGTCGTGTTTTATCTCACAGACAACGGTTTTTATTATTTTGACGGCTCGTCATCCGGGCGTATTATGCGCGGGCTTGACAGGTACCTTAAAGGTGTGGACAACTCGTCCGCTTACGCGGGTTTTTACGACGGAAAATATTTTTGTTCGATGAAAATACGCGTGGACGGCGTGCTTACAAACGTTATTCTTTGCTACGACGACAGCGAAAACAGTTGGTTTTTGATAAAAGACTTTACTTTTTCGCACTTTATTTCCGTGTACGCCGCGGGGCATTACAAGCTTCTTTTCGCTTTTTCCGCAAGACGGCTCGGCGAACTTTCGGATAACCCGTACTTTCTCGCCACACCCCTTGATATGAGCTGGGAAAGTAAATATTCCGATTTCGACGTTCCGGAGAGGAAAACGCTTGAACGGATAACTTTTTATTCGGGCGGAAGCGGAACGCTTAAAGTAATAAGCGAAGAGGGCGAACGAGAGTTTAAACTTAGCGGCGACGGATTAAAGAATATCGCGGTAGGGCTTAAAGGCGAAAACTTTAAAATATCCTATTCGGCGAGCGGCGCGGGCGCGTACCTTAGCAAAATGAGCGTTAAGCTAAACTATTTTGCGGGAGCGTGAGAGAATGAACGAAAGTCTTGAAAAACGAGTTGCCATGCTTGAAAGGCTTTATAGAGAGGAGTGGTCGAGAGTAAAAAACGTGACTTCGATAAAGTACGCCGAAAGCGATTCGTCGTCGACGGCTACGGGCGTTTATTCGTTTGATTTTTTAACGGAAATCGGCAACAGAGTAAGCTTTGAAATAAACTATAAAAGCGTTGTTTCGTCCGCGGTTTCGGACGTAGAAATTTTTTACGACGACCTTGACATGTTGACCTATAAGTCGATTATCGGCGTAAATCGGTTGAGCTTAGGCGGAGTTGCGACTAAAAAAGAAGGACGAATTAAGGCTGTGTTTCATTCTCCTGCGAATGTGTCGGAAGTTTTTGCTACCGTTAGCGGAATAGTAAAACGCAATGACTTTAAAAGCTTTGTTTCGGGCGATACTTTGTCCGGTAACGATTACGTGTTTTCGTTTGACGGAACAAAGAAAATCGCTTCGCTTTACCTTTGCGCGGGCGACGAACTTTCTAAAAAAGTCGAGTTTCAAGATGTAAAGGGCGGGGCAATAAAGGTTGCTTCTTCGGACGAGATTTTAATCGCTCTTTTAAAGGACGGCGGCGTGGACGTACGAAAATTCACAATTTCGACTTCTACCGTGACGAGCGGAAAGACAACTTCCGTCAACGCGGACTTCATCGTTTTCGCCCCCGATTTATATGTTCTTTATAAGGGCAAAGCCAAAAAGTATGTCGTTAACGACGATTTGAGCGTTTCCGCCGATACTACTTCGGCAGAGATTAGCGCAAGCGAAATTTCGGCGACGGCGGGCTTTAACAGACTTTACTACAAGGAATACGACGGCGTGTGGTACACGAAAAACGCTTCGGGCAAAAAAATAAGGCTCGGGAAAGGCGAAAATCTGCACGCGGGAGAAAACGAAAGTTACTGCTCGGCGGACGGAGTTATTTACAAAATAAACGAAGATACGGGAGCAAGAGAAGCAAAGGCGTACGGCGACGAGTATCTGCCGCTCGGCGCAGGGTATGTTATAAGAAGAGGGCAGAATTTAACTTACAAAAAATCAAATTAAGGAGAATTTTTATGGCAAAATATTCAACCGAGGAATCGGAAAAGAAGAGAAAAGAGATATTCGACAAGCTCAATGAACTTGAAAACGCTTATCAGTCGGAAACGAAAGGCAAGGTGGAAAAGCCGCTTCAACTCGAAAGGCTAACATACGACCGTCCGAGCGACGACGAGCTTTACGAAAAGGCGAAAGCTTCGATTGAAAAAAAGTACGGCACGGCGAGAAAGAACGCGACGGATACGGCGGAAAAGAAAAAACTTTCTTTGTCGGAAACCATTGCGGAGCTTGAAAAGCAGCGTGAAAAAGACAACGCCGCAATCGACGCGGGCTACGCTTCCGCCGCCGACAGAGTGAGTGCGGACGCGGTTAAAAGAGGTATTCAACGCTCAAGTATCGCGACTAACAGAATAGCCGAGCTTGAAAAGGAAAAGTTAGCCGATAAGTCGATTATCGACCAAAATTCCAAATCGAAAGCCGATGATATTCGCAAGCAAATAGAGGAACTTACCTTAGAGCTTGAAGAAACGCTCAAAGCGAGCCAAGACGAGGAAGCGACCGCGCGCGAAACGGAATTCGAAAGGCTCAAAAAGGAGAGCGACGACAAAGCGGAAGCCGTTAAAAAGTACAACAATTCGCTTGAAGAAAAGGAAGTAAAATACAATTCTTCCGCCGCGAAAGCCCCGACCGACGAGGAACTCGCAAAGATAAAAAAGAGCTACGACATCAAAAAGGTGGGCGCGGTTATCGACTACTACATGTCGTTTGACGACAAAGCCGAAGCTATGCGCGACTTTTTGTCCGACCCCGCTTTCGAGGACTATCTCGGCGATTATTACAATTACGTTTTCACGGTTCTCAAAAACAGAGCCGACTAATTTTTCCCCGCCGACGGGACTGAAAACCCGTCGGCTTTTCTCTTTTCCTTATAATTCTTATATAAAATCACAAATAAATACGTGCGCATATGATGAAAAGTTAGAGGGAAAACGCGATATGTGAATAATAATTCATATTTAATTTTTGTTAGGCGCGAAGAAAAAACTTGACAAGAGGGAAAATGACATATATAATAGGTTGTAATCCTATAAATTTAAGGAAAAACGAAGAAAAAAACACACTTTAAAGAGAGACTGACTTATGGATAAAGATAAAAAGGTTGCCGTAGTCACGGGCGGTTCGAGAGGAATAGGACTTGCTACGGCTAAAATTCTTGCCGCGAACGGTTATAGAACGTATTGCTTTGCAAGAACTAAGCCCAAAGAAGAGATTGAGAATATACAGTTTGTCGAATGCGATATGACGAATTTGTTTGATTACGAAGTCACCGCGAGAATGTGGCTTGCGAACGTCGGCAGAGTTGATTTGCTCATAAACAACGCCGGTATGGGCATTTGCGGCGCGGCGGAGTGTATGTCGGACGAGGACGTAAGAAAACAGCTTGACTTGAACATTACCGCGTTCGAAAAAACGCTTAGAATGTTCGTGCCGTACGTCAGGTCGAAAAAGGGCAGAATAATAAACGTTTCGAGCTTTGCAGCTTACACGCCGCTACCGTTCCAAGCTCACTATTCGGCTACGAAAGCGTACGTTCTCGCGTTCAGCAAGGCTCTTGCGATGGAACTTAAACCGTTCGATACCTTTGTCACCGCAATGGTTTTCGGCGACGCCAACACGGGCTTTACCGCGGCGAGGAAAATAATCGAAGGTAAAAAATTTATTTACGGCGATTATGTTAAAGAGTACGCTAAAAAGGTTGCGAAAGACGAGCAGAACGGCTATTCGGCGGAAAAGTGCGCAGAGGCGATTTATAAAGTCATAACGGACGAAAACCCGCCGCTCGTTAAAGTCGTTGGCGGAAAGTATAAATTCTTCGCGTTTTTGAGAAAAATTTTGCCGGCGCACGCGGTCGATTCGATTGTATTCGATAATTACGGCGACAAACGAAGATACAAAAGGTTGCAGGACGAAAAAGCACGCGGATTCAATATGGACCGTTACGACTTTTAACAACGCGAAAAGGCGAAAACAAAATTCGCAAAAATCATAATTCAAAAGAAATTTAGGAGGCTGACATGAAAGAATATAAAAGAACCAACGTTTACGAAACTGCGGACGAAAAGACGATGAAAGCCATTTTCGATTACGCGGAGGGCTACAAAGCGTTTATCGGCGAATGCAAGACCGAGCGCGAAGCTTGCGCTTACATAGTCGAAGAAGCAAAAAAGAATGGCTACAAGCAATTCGATTTTTCCGAAAAAGTAAAAAAGGGCGACAAACTCTATTATAACAACAGAGGCAAAGCCGTTTTCATTATCAAAATCGGCACCGGCGATATTAAAAAGGACGGCATAAGAATAGTCGGCGCGCATATCGACAACCCGCGCCTTGACTTGAAGCAAGTGCCTTTGTACGAAGATAACGGCGTTGCTTTTGCCAAGACCCATTATTACGGCGGAATCCGCAAGTATCAGTGGGCTACCATTCCGCTCGCTCTTCACGGCGTAGTCGCTAAAAAGAACGGCGAAGTAATTACCGTAAAAATAGGCGAAGCGGACGACGACCCCGTGTTTTACGTCAGCGACCTTTTGCCGCACCTTGCCGCTAAGCAGAACGCGAAAACGCTCGGAGAAGCGATAGAGGGCGAAAACCTCAATATTTGGCTCGGCAACATTCCTTACGGCGAAAAGGACGACGACAAGACGGTTAAGAAGAATCTTTTAAAGATTTTGGAAGAAAAATACGGCATCGAAGAAGAGGATTTTTTGAGCGCGGAACTTTCTCTCACTCCGAGCTTCAAGCCCAAGGATATAGGCTTCGACCGCGCGCTCGTCGGCGGTTACGGTCACGACGACAGGGTTTGCTCCTATGCGGCGTTCACGGCGGCGTTCGACACGGAAAGCGACAAGCAGACTTCCATTACTCTTTTAGTCGATAAGGAAGAAATCGGTTCCGAAGGCTCCACGGGTATGCAGTGCTGCTTGCTCCGCGACATAATCGACGTTATTGCCGACTCTTTCGGCGTAACTTCTGCGGCGGTGAGAGTTGCTTCCAAGTGCCTTTCCGCGGACGTAAACGCGAGCTTCGACCCCAACTTCCCGGAAGTCAGCGAAAAACTCAACGCAACCTTCCTTTCATGCGGCGCGGGTATCACAAAGTACACGGGCGCGCGCGGCAAGAGCGGTTCTAACGACGCTTCCGCCGAATACGTTGCGTTTTTGCGTAAACTTTTCGAGGACAACGGCGTTGTTTACCAGACGGGCGAACTCGGCAAAGTCGACGCGGGCGGCGGCGGCACGATAGCCAAATTCGTTGCGAACATGAACATCGATACGATAGACATCGGCGTTCCGGTCATCTCTATGCACTCGCCTTACGAAGTCATCTCGAAAGCCGACCTTTATATGAACTATCTTGCGTTTAAGGCGTTCATAAAGTAATTGTTGAATTATAAATTATAGCAATAAAGGGCTATCCTAAGCTGTTTTTCGGCTTTCGATAGTTCTTTTTTGTGTTGAGCGCGGCAAAGTAAGCTATAATAATGATGTTTCATAAAAAGACAAGTTTTTACAAAAGAATTCACCGTTAGAGTGAGAAACCGGCTTGACAACAAACTTAATATGTGATATTATTATCGTGTAAACAAAGGGAAGGTTGCACATATAAAATATCGTACGGAGGTGCGAGATAATGACTGTTACACAGTGTATTGACGAGTTTCTAAAAAAAGCAGAATTGAGAGTTCCGGTGTATACGAACGAGATTTACGAATATGTCAAATCGAAGTTGCCCGACACGGATAAAGCAACGTTTAATATGACTTTGCAACGTTATGAAAAGCGTAATCCCGACTTTGTGCGTTATCAAAAAGGTATTTACTATAAGACGGTGCATACGCCGTTCGGCGTTGCCGGAATTGACACAACCGAGCTTATCAAAAGAAAGTATCTTGTAAACGGCGACGAAGTAATCGGATACGAGTCCGGACCGTCCTATATGAACAAGATAGGGCTTACGACGCAAATGCCGAATATGACTTATATAGTAACCACGCGAACGAGATACACGACGGAAGATAAGAAAGACGGCATATATCTTATTAAACCCGTCATTCAGGTCAATCGGGATAATTTTAGGTACTTGCAGTTACTCGATATGCTCGACAATAAGATGAAAGTAAAAATCGAAGCTGATAACTACCAAGAGATTTTAAGAAAGCAAATCGGCATTTTCGGTTTGAGTTTTGAACGGCTTATAGGCTATGCGAAGTATTACAAGAACAATAAGGTGTATGTAGGACTTTCGGAACTTGCGAGAGGGGTGAACTGAAATGAATTTACATTTAGATAGAGCGGCGTTTCAACTTGTAGTAGACGAAATATCGAAAAAATGTTCCGTTCGCCGCGACGTTTTGGAAAAAGATTATTACGTTACGCTTTTACTGAAAGAGTTGTCGGAAAAGGAACATCAGGCGTATGCTTATTTCAAAGGCGGTACTGCGCTTTACAAGGCGTTGAAATCCATTCGCCGATTTTCGGAAGATATAGACCTCACGGTGTATATCGAAGATTGTCCTACGGCAAGTCAGGCGAAAAAACGACTTGAAAATGCCACACTAAAGTTCAGTTGCCTTGAAAAATGGGAAACGCTTGAAAATCATCGCGGAAGCATTACTTGCGAATATCTTTACGAGTCGATGTACGCACTCGATAAAGAGGACGCGTTACAACGCTTCGGCAGAGTGAAAATAGAAGCCACGAGCTTTACAGTAAGCGAGCCGACCGACAAAATAACGATTGCGCCGCACATTTATGAACTTGCGAGCGAAGAACAACAAAAGATAATGCGTGAAGTGTATAGCGTAGAACCCTTTGAAATCGAAACGATTTCACTTGAACGCATTTTTATCGACAAGGTGTTTGCTGCGCAGTTTTACTTTGAACGGAAAGATTACAGCGACGTTGCAAAGCACGTTTACGATTTAACCGTGCTTCTCGATAACGAGCAGATCAAAGCGTTCCTGAATGACGAAAAACGCGTTCTTGAAGTAATAGGGTATAAACGTAAAGAAGAGTTGAACCGCAAAGGCGGCGTTGCCGCAGATATGCAAATAGCAAACTTTGATTACTTCAAAGGACTTGACGGTAACAAAGATTTTGAAAGCGTGTTCGATGAAATGCAAAGGATTTATGTGTTCAACGAGCAAGACAAATTAAGCAAGAAAACCGTTTTCGCCGCTATCTCAAAATTACGTGAGATTATGTGTGTAGAATAGCGTAAAATCCGTGACGAAAGTTTTTTCAAGCGTTCGCAAAAAATATAAATTATAAAAAACAAGGACTATCCCAAGCTGTTTTTTGGTATTCGGTAGTCCTTTTTTCTGTGCAAAAAATTTAATAAAGTTTGACTGATAGAAATGGATAACAAAAAGTAAATGATATGTTTAACCTATTTTTTAAAAGACAAAATAGGTTAAAATAGGTTAAACAACAAAAAACAAGCGGCTATCTTTTGGGTGGTCGCTTGTTCTTTTTTGTTACTGCATAATACTTCTTCTTTTTTTGCTTGCACTCCTATAGCACCACTCACTTACCCGTCTTTCCAGTTTTTCCCGTCGGTTTCAACGTTAGGCGGGCGAGGTGGGCTTTGTGCTTTAGGGAGAGCTTGCCGAAAGTTGGCATTAGGATTAAGGCGTAAAGCGATATCACGTCGTCGAGGGTTATTTCCGAGGTTATGCGGAGGGCGGCGGAAAGGGTGGAAACGCTTTGCCTTATTATGCGCTTCGTCGCAATTAGCCCGTCAAAGGAGCGTTTTACGGAATAAAAGTCGTATCCGGGACCGAAAGCGGTAACGAGGGCGGGATATATCGCAAGATACTCCCGCTCGTTTATTTTGCCCCCGTCCGCCGTTGCGCCGATGATAAAGCTTACGAGCGCGTTGACGGCTTCGGCGCCGCTTTCTTCGCTTAAAAGCACGGATAAGACTTTTGCCGAGCTATAAATTATTTCGGTTTTTCGCGTGGTTGCGTCGAGGTTTTCCGCCTGCTTTAAAATTTTCGAAAAGTCTTTCATTTTTTCAGTCCGCCTTTTTGGTATATTTACGTTACAGCGGCAAATGCTTTTTGACGAACTTAATTTCGCCCGCAAGGTAGCCTATAATGCGTGAACTTTCGCTTTGCTTTTTCCAACCTGAAAGCCCGTTCACGTTCCCCGCGCCGTAATCTTTGGTTAAGTTTTCAACTTCGATAACGTGCATGTTTTTTTGCTCCTTTATATTTTTTTTGTAAACACTGTTGACTTTTGAACACTGTTGCATTATACTATTATTGCGAACGTTTCGGAAGTACTTTTTTGCCGTCACTGTTCAAATGTTTACACTGTTCACGATATTGTAAATAAATATTTCGAAAATTCGCGAAAAAAAGCAAAAATCAGAGTAAAAAGACAAAAAGAGGTGCCTATGAAAGCCGCAAACGTAAACAGTTCTTCGAGAAAAACGAGAACGCTCATAAAAAAAGTATTCGCGGAAATGCTTGCCGAAAAAAAGCAGCTTGACAAAATTTACGTCAGCGAACTATGTAAGCGCGCCGATTTGAGCCGCGGCGCGTTCTATTCTCATTACGACGATATTTATGCTGTCGCCGAGGACTTCGAAAACGAGCTTATAGACGCGTTCTTCGATAACGCGCGCCTTTTGTCCGCCGAAAACGCCGAGCAGTTCGTCGACGTATTCTTCGATTATATAAGGAAAAACGACGAAAACTACCGTTTGTTGTGCCGCTCAAACGATTTTTTGTTCGCTGCTAAAAAGCTTACGAGCGTAGCTTCCGGCAAGCTTTTGGAACTTTGCAACGAAAGTCGAGATATCGTTGACAGGCAGTTCGTGGACGTGGAAATTAACATTTTCGTCGAGGGGCTTACTTGCGAATATATAAAATATTGTCGCGGCTACTCCGCCGTCACGCTTGACGAGCTTTACGCCTACACTAAGCGGTGGGTGGAAAAATTCTCCGAAGAACGCAAAATCCGCCATGTAAAATAGGCTTTATATATCCGTATACAGAAAAACTTCCGACGTGAAAATCGGAAGTTTTTCTCTTTGCTCGGGGTTATTCTGGCGTTTTTACTCTGCCGAGCGTTGCGTTTTACTCGGGCGTTTTTACTCTGCCGAGCGTAGTGTTGTCCTTCTTTCTGTCGCGGAGAAGCTTGTCGGGGTGCGGCGCGTCCTCGGTTCGGTAGTCTTTGCCTTTTTCCTTTATATAGCGTTCGATAACGTTATGCGTCGCCGCGCCGTCGGGCGTTACCACTTCGTCCTGATATTTGAAAAATCCGTAATCGTCGGGCAGTTCGGTGATTTTAACCAAATCTTCCTTGTAACCGGTGAGCCTAATCGACTTTAAAACGTTGCGGATATACTCTTTGTGCGGGCGAAGTTTAATTAGACTTGGGAAGTCGGCTCCGCCTTTAAAGAGTTGCTCCCACGCTCTGCCGTTGTACTTTTGCATTGTTTCGACTGCGATTTTTAAGTGAACGAGTTCCTTTTCGTAATTTTTGAGCCAAAGCTTTTTAAGTCGCGCGTCCGTTTCGTCCTCGTAGGCGGAATAATAAAGGTAGCATTCGGTGTATTCGTGTACTACCCAGCTTTCAAACCAGCAAAGCGACGGGTCGCAAAGCGCGCCGTAACCGGTGACGTGTTGTTCTTCTATCATCGCGATTTCGGAATACAGTTTGCGCCCCTCGTCGGTGGGGTAGGTGTTGCCGACGTTCATATAGTAGTTCATCGTCTGTTGTTCGGCGGCGGTGATTATGCCCGTGTGCAGAATTGTCAAGAGGTCGTCTTGCCAAAAATTGATATAACGGCGAACGTCGTCGTCGGGATGTCGCGGTTCGGCAACGGTCGGTCTGCCCGGCGTTATCTCCGTGTATCCGCCCGTGTAGTCGTAACCGTTGAAGCCGTTTTCCATGTCTAATAGGTCGGAATATCGGTAAAGGTGGTCAAAATCTTCCAAAAGCGCAAAGTTGAGTTGAGCCTTGACGAATAAATTTTTTTCTTTTTCCGCCATTTCCGCCGTTAAGTCGACGGCAAGTTGCTCGTAGGCGATTGTCGTTTCGAGAATGTTTTCGTCAAGCGGTTTTAGGGAAGAAAGTGCTTTTTGCTGTTGCTGCTCGTCGCGGCGCACGGCGGCTAAAATACGCCTTACGTCGTTGTTTAGGCAATGTCTGTTGAATTGGTGCAAAAACCAGTTGGCTTCGAATTCTGCGCCCGAAAGCAAAATAATTCGCGTTTTCGTGTAGGGCAAAGCAGCTAACTTGTCGTACGGCGCAAGGGATAGCGCGGTCTGCTTTTCGTAAGCTATTTCGTCGGTTTTAGGTAAAACTTTAAACGGGTTCATAAAATTCCTCCATGTGCCGTTTCTTTTCGGCTACGGAATGTTTATGCCCGACTTAATTTGCTTTTATACTTTGCAAACAAAAAAGCCGCCGCTAAAAACGCAAACGGGCGGCGGGGAGGCGGCGGAAAAAAATTTGTAAAGGCGAATTTATATCGTCGCCGTACTTTTTCTGCGCTATAAACACGAAAAATTCGCATACGACAAAAAGGGCGAACGTAAAGCTCGCCCTAAGTCTTTAATGAAAGTTTTTAATTTGTCTTACGCAAGAGCGTTGATGCGCTTAGCAAAACCGGACTTTTTGTTAGCCGCGGTGTTGATGTGCATTCTGCCTGCGGAAACCGCGCTGTCGATAAGTTTAGCGGCGGCTTTGTAAGCTTCCGTAGCGGCAGCCTTATCGCCTGCTTCGATAGCGGCGTTGACCTTCTTCATAGCGGTCTTGACTTCTGCGTTTGCGCTTCTGTTTCCGGCGTTCTTCTTGTCGTTTACGATAACGCGTTTTTTAGCGGACTTAATGTTAGGCATTTGTTGTCTCCTTTATGGTAACGCCTTTTTGCGGGCGTTTTTTCGTATTTACCCGCTAATTTTATCATATACTTTGCCGTTTTGCAAGGGTTTTTAGTCGGATTTTGCATTTTTATAATAATAAAGTTTTATATTTTTGCTTCCGACCCGCTTTTTGCCGCATATTATATTCTATGGAATCTTTTAAAATCCTTGTTTTCGATTCCGGCATAGGCGGACTTAACGTGCTTTTTCGCTTGAAAAACACCTTTAAATACATAGATTTTTACTATTTGTCCGACTTTAAGAACGCGCCTTACGGAACAAAGAAGCCGGAGCAATTATTTTCGCTTGCCGAAACCGCTATAAAGCCTCTTATCGAAAATTTTTCGGCGGTCGTTCTCGCATGCAACACGCTCACGACTAACTCCTTAAGCTTATTGCAAGCGCGTTTTAAAAAGCCCTTTTTCGGCGTGCGCCCGAATATCGGAGAGGTAAAAGGCGAAACTTTGCTTTTATGCACTTCGGCAACGGCGGCGGCAACTAAAAAGCTTTTAGGCGAAAATAAGCATGTCACCGTCGTCGCGCCCGAGGGGTGGGTGACTTCTCTCGAAAAAGAGCCTTTTCCTAAAAATTTTTCCTTTTTTAAAAAATCTTTGCCCGAAAAAAATTTCGACCGTGTTTTCGCGGGCTGCACGCATTTTATTTTTCTTTCGGAGTTTTTAAAAAATTTTTATTATCCCGCTAAAATCTTTGACGGCATAGACCCTCTTATCGCCGAACTTTCTCTCTTTTTACAAAAAACCGTGGGACAGCCGACCACCGAAAGCCCGGCTCTACAAATTACGGCAAAAAACTTCCTCGGCAACGATAAATCGCGTAATTTTCTGACTTTTTCTAATTTAGAGGGCATAAAATCGCACAAATGTTCTAAGATTTTCAAAAAATATTTTTAAAAATTTTCGAAAAAGTAGTCAAAAGTGGTTGATTGTGGCGCAATGTTGTGATATGATATATGTACGATAAAAACGAGGAGTGCCTTTGAGGTATGTTTTACGGCGAGTACACCCATGCGGTTGACGCTAAAAAAAGAATAAGAATACCGACGAAGTTTAAGCTTCCCAAGGGCGAAGAATACGTTTTTAGCGTATTGAGAGAGGGAGTCATCAGCGTTTATTCGTCAAAGACGATGGACGAGAAATTTGCCGTGCTTAAGGACGTGTCTCCTTTCGACGAAGAACTTTGCGATATCGCCGCGAACTATCTCGGCAACTTCTACCCCGCCGAAGAGGACGGGCAAGGAAGAGTCATGATACCGGAACCTATCCGCCGCCAAGTCGCGATAGGTAGCGAAGTAGTTACCATCGGTATGGGCGACCATATCGACATAATGAGCAAAGAACGTCGCGAGGAAGTAAGAAAGAAGTATACGAACAAAGAAGTCCTCGCAAAGCTCAACGAGCTTTATAAAGAGAGGAAAAATGGAAATTAAGCACGTTCCCGTCATGCTTGAAGAGTGCATGGAAAACTTGAATCTCAAAAAGGGCGGCGTTTACTTCGACGCAACTTTGGGAGCGGGCGGACACAGCGGCGAAATATTGAAGCGCGCGGAGGATTCAAAACTTATATCAACCGACCTCGATACGCTTGCCGTAAACAACGCTTTGACAAAGTTTTTTTCATACGGAAAGCGGTTTACCGCGGTTCATGATAATTTTAAAAATTTTTCGATTGTAGCGGACGAGCTTAATATAGATAAGTTCGACGGAATACTCGTAGACCTCGGCGTATCGAGCATGCAGCTCGATATGCGCGAAAGGGGTTTTTCCTACATGGCGGTCGACGAAAAGCTCGACATGCGCATGAACGAGGAACAATCCTTTTCGGCTTACGACGTCGTCAATACCTATTCCGAGAAAGCTCTCGCGGAAGTAATAGATAAATACGGAGAAGAGAGATTTTCGAAAAAAATCGCCGAAAACATAGTAAAATCGCGTGAAATTTCACCCGTAAAAACTTGCGGCGAGCTTGTAAAAATTATCGAACAAAGTATACCGAAAAAATTTCAACGGGACGGTCATCCGGCAAAAAGAACCTTTCAGGCAATTCGTATCGAAGTAAACGGAGAGCTTGAAGGACTCGACGCGGTTTTGAGAGAAATGGCGTTAAGGCTCGCTAAGGGCGGAAGATTAGCCGTTATTACCTTCCACTCCTTAGAGGACAGAATAGTAAAGAACGTTTTCAAAGACCTTTCAACCGGCTGTACTTGCGACAAAAGTTTGCCGATTTGCGTTTGCGGCAGAAAGGAAATCGTCAAGGAAGTTACGAGAAAGCCTCTCGTAGCCACAGAAAAGGAGAGGGCGGACAACCCCCGCTCCAAAAGCGCGAAACTAAGGGTTATTGAAAAACTTTAATTACTATGCCGAGAAAAATACGGCAAGGAAAATACGAGAAAGTAAAATCGAGAGGGACCAAAAATGAACTATAACGACGAAAAAAAATACCGTACGCAAGGCTCGTCTGCCTACGCCTATGACGACGGTACTCTTCGCGGCTCGAGGACATCGTCCTACCCTGCCGACGACTTTGAAAAAATGCTTTACGAGAGGGAAGAAGCTCCTTCTCAGGTTTCTTATGCCGCGCCCGCCGAAGAAGAACAAACTCGCCGCGCGCCCTATTCTTATGACGTAAAGCGCGAAGCTCCTTCCGCTTACGCCGAACCCGAAAGAAAAGCTTTCGAAGAGGAAAGCACCCCGGGTCGCACCACTATGCAATTCGTCGAAGAGGAACAGCTCCACACCAACCCTTACGAGGATTTCAGAAGCGATTACGAAGTAGAAAGCGACAAAAGATATCGTATCAACACCAAAGGCAAAGTTCTCATCGCCGTTTACGCGATAGTCGTTGCCGCAATCTTCGCGCTCATCATATTGAACACGCGCCTTTTGAAGAACATGAACAACGCCATTTCTTCCCAGCAATCCCGTCTCGAATCCTTAAAGCAAGAAACGGAACAGCTCCGTGAAGAGCTTTCCGTCGTTTCCGACGACGAAGAGATTGAGAAAAAAGCTCTCGAAATGGGCATGGTCAAAAATTAACCCGGATAGCACGCCGTCTTGACACTGCGTGCCGCCTCGGTTTCGGTTACGTACGTATAGTACGCACCCGTCAACATTCGTCGACCGGCTGTGTCAATACGACGCACTCTACGGGCTAATTTAACCTTTTTAGGATAGTTTTGAAGTAGACTTTTTTACAAGGTCTACTTTTTTTATGCGCCTGCGCGATGTTTTTGCCTGTTGTGTCAATTCTCTTCACTCTCCGCCCTCATGACAGGAAGTTGAAAGTTGAAAGTTGAAAATTGAAAGTTGAAAGTTGAAAGTTGAAAATTGAAAGTTGAAAGCATTCCCACGCCGACCTTCGCCCGCTCGGCTTTGCCGAGCTTTGCGGAGAAGGGGGGCCGTCGTCGCGGCGACGGTGGATGAGACCTGCAAATAAAAAGTCAAGCAAAATAACGAGAAAAAACAAAAAAGTTTTTAAGCAAAAAAACGCATACTCAAACAAGCCAATGCATTATCGTAAAGCGATAAAAAAAGACAAAATTCGCTAAACTAATCATAATCCGCGACCGAAGGAATAGATATAATAGAGTAAAAGATTATCTATTAAAAATGTCGAGGTTTTTATATGCCGCGAAAAGGAAAAGCGTTGGAAAGCAAGGAAATAAAACTATCCGTAACGACTTTACGAAAGAGATTGACCGCAATTGTTTTGGCGGCAATCTTTTTGTTTTTAATCATCGCCGTCCGCTTTTTTCTGGTAACCGCGGTCGACGGCGACAAACTTAAAGCAAAGGCGATAGACCAGTGGACGAGGGAACTGCCGATAAAAGCAAGGCGCGGCGAAATTTTCGATAGCGCGGGCAGAGTTTTAGCAACGAGCGCAACCGTTTACGGCGTGTACGTGCGCCCGCGCTCCGTCGCCGATATCGAAGCGGTTAGCTCGGCTCTTTCTTCCGCGCTTTCTCTTAACAAAGCCGAAGTCGAAGCAAAAATAAAAAACGCAAAGTCCTCGGAAGTAAAAATAAAGGGGAACGTCGAAAAAGAGGTTGCGTTTTCGCTCGAAGATTATTCGCTTGACGGCGTGTATTTTTCGCCCGAGTCAAAGCGCGTTTACCCGTACAACGAGGTTTTATCCCGCGTTATCGGCTACACTAACGCCGACGGATTAGGGCAAACGGGCATAGAAAAGTATTACGACGAGTTTTTGCGCGGCACAAACGGCGAAATTCTATATGAATCCGACCTTGTCGGCAAGGATATAGAAGGCAGAAAACCGTCCTATATAGAGGCGACGGACGGGCTTGACGTAACGCTTTCGATAGATTTGGATATTCAACTCATAACCGAAAAGGCTGTCGCCGCGGCGTACGAAAAGTACACGCCTAAAAGCTCGTCGGTGGTCGTTTTAGAGCCGTCTACGGGGCGAATACGCGCGCTTGCGACTTACCCCGCATTCGACCTTAATTCGCCGCCGCGCGACGATTTGGCGGCTTTAAACGCGCTTTCACGTAACACCGTAGTAGCAGACTCCTACGAACCGGGGTCGACGTTTAAAATCGTCACTTCGCTTGCGGACATCGAAGAAACGCTTTCGGGCAACAAAAACGCTCTTCCGCTCGATTACGTTTTCGATTCTTCGCGTTATCGCGTCGTCGGCGGCAAAAAAATAAAGTGTTGGGCAAGCCATGCAAACGGGCGGCACTCAAACGAAAGGCTTTCGGAAGCCTTGAACAATTCGTGCAACCCGTGCTTCGTCGATATCGCGCTCGCGCTCGGTAAATCCAAAATGTACGAGTATATAACGGGGCTTAACTTCGGTAAAACGACGGGCGTGGACTTCCCCGGCGAAGCGGCGGGCATGGTCGTTCCCGTATCGGCGGTAACCGACGGGGATTTAGCGAGAATTTCTTTCGGGCAAACGATAGCGGTAACGCCTTTGCAACTTGCCGCGGCGGCTTCTGCTGCGGTCAACGGCGGAAAGTATTATGCGCCGAGCTTCGTCGAAAAAATCACGCTGGACGGCAAAACGGTCGTCGAAACTGAGCCTAAACTCAAACGCACGGTCGCAAGCAAACAAGCTTCTTCGATACTAAGCTCGTACTTAGAGCGGGTAGTTAGCGAGGGGAGCGGCAAGCAAGCGTATATAGAGGGTTACAAGGTCGGCGGCAAAACGGGTACGGCGCAAAAGTACGAAAACGGGCGGATAGCGCAAGGCAAGTACGTTATGAGCTTCGTCGGCTTTTTCCCGTCGGACAGTCCTCGCTACTTAGCCCTTGCCGTAGTCGACGAACCGGTCGGCGGAATGTACGGCTCCACCGTCGCCGCGCCTATCGTCAAGGAAGTTTTCGAAGGCATAATCAAAGTAAAAAGAATCAAGCCGAGCGAACAAAAATCGGCTTAAAGGCAGGAAAAATGAGAATAAAGCAGATAGTCGGGGATTATCCCGTAAAAAGCGAATATCGCGATTTAGAGATAGAAGAACTTTTTATTTTCTCGGGCAAAAAGGTGCGCAACGGCTTGTTTTTCGCGCTCTCTGGCGAAAGCTCGGACGGCGAAAATTTTATCGACGAAGCCGTCAAAAACGGCGCGGTAGCGGTCGTAACAGAAAAGGAAAGGGCGGGCGTAAACTGCATAATCGTGGATAACGCGCGAAAAGCTTACGCGTTTTTTAGCGCGACGTTTTACGATAACCCTCAGAAAAAGCTAAAAATCATAGGCGCGGTAGGCACCAACGGCAAAACGACCGTCTGCCGCGTGCTTAGCGATATCCTTAATTCGAACGGTTTTCGGGCGGCGGTTATAGGCACGCTCGGCGTAAGCTACCCGTCGTTTAGCGGCGCGACAAGCCACACCACGCCCGACCCGCATTTACTTTATTATTATCTCGACGAGCTTTGTAAACGGGGCGCGGAGTACGTCGTCATGGAAGTTTCGGCGCACGCAATCGCGCAAAAAAAGGTCGACCCTATCTTCTTTTCCGTGCTTGTCTTTACGAACTGCACGCCCGACCATCTCGATTATTTTAAAACGTTTTCCGTTTACGAAAGCGTTAAAACGAGCATAATGAATAAGACGAGGGCGGAGTTTTTAGTCGTCAACGCAGACGACGAAACGGGGCGTAAAATTGCGAGGAAGGAGCCGAGTATAACCTACGGCATAAAAACCCCGTCGGACGTTTTCGCCGTGAACGTAAAGGAAACTGCGGACGGGCTTTGCTATATAATGAACGTTTTCGACAAGCTTTACGAGGTGAAAACGCCGCTTTTAGGGCTTTTTAACGTGTATAACGGTCTTGCCGCCGCTTGCGCCGCCGCGGCATTGGGGCTTAGCGCGGAACAGATAGGCAGAGGGCTTTCTTCGTCTAAGCGTGTTCCCGGGCGAATGGAAGAAGTTTTCTACCCGCGCGGTAAAGTTTTCGTCGACTACGCGCACACGCCCGACGGGCTTGAAAAAAGCTTGCTTTTCTTGCGCAAAATATGTAAAGGCAACCTTTACTGTCTGTTCGGTTGCGGCGGAAACCGCGACGAGGAAAAACGCCCCGCAATGGGCAGGGTCGCGGGCGATATCGCCGACTTCGTTATTTTAACTTCCGACAATCCGCGTTACGAGGACCCTATGCTTATTATCCGCCGCGCGGAAACGGGGCTTAGGGAATCCACGCGCGATTACGTCTGCATCGAAAACCGCGAAACGGCTATAAAATACGCCCTTAACATGCTTTGCGACGGCGATTGTCTGCTCGTTGCCGGCAAAGGGGCGGAGGAGTACCAGGAAATTATGGGTATAAAACATTACTTTTCGGATAAACGGCTTATAACGGAAATAGCAAAAGAGTGCGGAGGTTGATATGCCGCTTCAAAAATTAGTCGTATCTTCGCTCGTTTCTCTGTCGTTAAGCCTTGTTTTCGGCTTTATATTTCTGCCGCTATTAAAGAAATTAAAGGCGGGGCAACCGATAAACAAATACGTTCCCGAACACAACAAAAAATCGGGTACGCCGACGATGGGCGGAATAATTTTCGTTATCCCGTCCGTTATCCTTGCCGCTTTTTTCACGGGCTTCAACATGACTACGCTCGTCGCGTGCGGCTTAACTCTTTTTTACGCCGCCGTCGGTTTTGCCGACGATTTTATCAAGATAAAGTTTTCGCGCAACGAGGGCTTAACGCCGTGGCAAAAGATAATTTTTGAGCTTTTAGGCGCGTTAGTCGCGGCGGCGTTTGCGGTGAGAACGGAAAAAACTTACGTCTTTTTGCCTTTTACCGATTTGTCTTTTAATATCGGAATATGGTACTTTCCGTTCGTCGCGTTCGTGTTTTTATCTCTCACAAATTGCGTTAACTTAACCGACGGACTTGACGGGCTTGCTTCGTCCGCTTCCTTTCCCGTTCTCCTTTGCGTGGGCGCGCTTGCGTTTTTGAAGGGTGGCGAAAACGGATTGAGCATATATGCCGTAATTTTCGCGTTTTCGCTCGTCGGGTTTTTGTTCTTCAACGTTTATCCCGCAAAAGTTTTTATGGGCGACTGCGGCTCGCTTGCAATCGGCGCGGCGGTGTCGAGTATCGCTTGCTTTTCGGGTTGCGCGCTCTATTCCGCGCTTTCGGGCGTGTGTTTCGTTATCTCGGGCGTAAGCGTGATAATTCAAGTTTTGCACTATAAGCGAACAAAAAGGAGAGCGTTCAAAATGGCTCCCTTTCACCACCATTTGCAACACTCTTCGTGGTCGGAACCGCGCGTCGCCATACTTTATTTTTTGCTTTCCGTCTGCGCTTCTCTCGTCTGTTTTTTACGCTAAAACTCTTTCAATAATAATATAAGGAGAAAATTTTTTATGGATTTTAAAAGGCAAAAATTCTTAGTGTTCGGGCTTTCTTTAAGCGGCAGAGCGGTCGCAGAAAAACTGCTTGGCTTGGGCGCAACCGTTTTCGCATATGACGACGGCGCGCCGAGAATAGAAAAAACAATGCGCTACCTATCGGAAAAGGGTTGCGTTTCCGCTCTCGATTCACCCGAAAATTTCATAAGAAACAGCGACGTCGTCGTTCTTTCGCCGGGCGTGCCTATCGATAATCCGCTCGTCGTCAAAGCAAAACGCATGGGCAAACGGATAACGGGCGAACTCGAACTCGGCTATCTCTTTTCGCGCGCCACGTTCGTCGCCGTCACGGGTACCAACGGAAAAACTACGACTTGTTCGCTAATTAACGCCGCGCTTCAAACGGCGAACGAAAAGAGTTTCCTCGTTGGCAACATAGGCGTGCCGCTCACCTCTAAGTCGGACGAAATAAACGCGCTTTCCTACCCTGTCGCGGTGACGGAAGTTTCTTCCTTTCAGCTTGAAACGCTTTCGTCATTCACGCCGCATATCGCCGCCGTTTTGAACGTTACGCCCGATCATCTCGACCGCCATTACACCTTTGAAAATTACAAGTTTTTAAAGAAAAAATTGCTTGCCAACCTGCGTGAAAGCGAATACGCCGTGTTAAACTACGACGACGAAGTAACGAGGAATTTTGCCGAAAACGCGCGTTTTAAGCCCGTCTGGTTTTCTACCGAAAAGGAAGTCGACGGCGCGTACAAAAAGGGCGACGAGCTTTATTTTTACGGCGAAAAGGTTTTCGACTTAAAGTCCTTTACTTTAAGCGGCTTACATAACGAAAAGAACGCTTTGGCGGCTATTGCCGTTTTAAAGATTTTAAACGTGAAAAACGAAGATATCGTCAAAGCTTTTTCGACTTTCAAAGGCGTTAGACACCGCATAGAGTTAATCTACACGGCGGGCAAGGTAAATTATTATAACGACTCAAAAGCGACTAACGTCGATTCGACCCTTAAAGCAATATCCGCGCTTAAAAAGCCTACCGTTTTAATACTCGGCGGGTACGATAAAAATCAAGACTTTACGCCGCTTTTTTCGGCTTTAAACGGAAGTTTTGCGGTGCATGCCGTTTTAACCGGCGCAAGCAGATTCAAAATGCTTTCGGCAAGCGAAGCGGCGGGATATAAAAACATTTCGGTGACCCCGTCCTTTGAAAGCGCGATAAAGATTGCGAAGATAGAGGCTAAAGAGAAAAACGACGTGCTTTTAAGCCCCGCTTGCGCTTCGTTCGATTGTTTTTACGATTACGCCGAAAGGGGTACGGAGTTCGAGAGGATTGTAAAGTCGCTTTATGAAAATTAAACGCGTAAAAGGGGATATAATTATTCCGATAGTCGTTGCCGCTATCGCTCTCTTCGGTGTGGTAGCCGTGTACTCGGCTTCCCGCTACGTCGGCGAGGAAGATTACGGCAACGGCTTTTACTTTGCCTTAAAACAGCTCGTCGGGTTCTTCGGCGGGCTTATAGCAATGTTTTTGACGATGCACTTTGATTATAAAAAGTACTTTAAAGCCGCAAAATGGCTTTATTTATGCGGACTTTTGCTGCTTGCGCTCGTCTTTGTTCCGGGGCTTGGAGTAAAGGTTTACGGCGCGTCGCGCTGGATAAATCTGCGGCTTTTTACCATTCAACCGTCGGAGTTCGCGCGGCTTTTTCTCGTAATGTTTTTAGCGGCGTATTTTGCGAAAAAGCCCGAAAGCGCAAGGAGTTTTAAAGGCGTTTCGGTGCCGCTTCTCGCGGGCGGCGCGTGCGCGGTTTTAATAATGTTAGAGCCGAATATGTCGGTAACGGTGTGCGTTGCGGCAACGCTTTTAGTCGTCTTGTTCGCCGCGGGAGTAAAGATAAAAACCTTTTTAATTATCCTCGTTCCCGCCCTCGCGCTCGTTCCCGTTCTCATAATCATGGAGCCGTACAGGCTCAAACGGCTCGTCGCGTTTTTGGACCCGTGGGCTACCCCTAAGGGCGAAGGTTACCAGCTTATACAATCTCTTTACGGACTCGGAAACGGCGGATTTTTCGGTTCGGGACTTTTCAATTCACGGCAAAAATACCGTTTTTTGCCATTCTCGGAGAGCGATTTTATCCTGTCCGTTATAGGCGAAGAATTGGGCTTTATCGGCGTTATAGCCCTACTTTTTGCAAGTTTCGTCCTTGCTTGGCGCGGTATAAAAGCCGCGAAAAACGCGTCGGACTTATTCGGCTATCTTTTAGCCGTAGGTATAAGCTCGTCGTTTTTTCTTCAAGTCGTCGTGAACGCGCTCGTAGTGAGCGGAAGCGTGCCGCCGACGGGCATACCTTTTCCGCTCGTTTCCTCCGGCAACACGTCGCTCGTAGTCAACATGGCGGCGTTCGGTGTGCTTTACAACATTTCCGCAAGAGGAAAGGCGGAAGTAATGATAAAACGCGGAAACACACTTCCGCCCCGCATTAGCGCATAAACTGTAATAAAGGTGTTTTTAATGCGTGAACTCATAATCGACGGCGGCAAGAAGCTAAGCGGAGAGGTGAAGATATCGAGGGCGAAAAATTCCGTTCTCGCGCTAATGGCTGCAAGCCTTATGATACGCGGCGAAGTTTTTATTAACGACTGCCCCGCTATCGGCGACGTTTTCGTGATGGGCGATATCTTGCGTTCGCTCGGCGCGAAAGTCGTGTTCAAACAGGACGGCGCGTACATAGATTCGACCGACGTTTTTTCTACTCGCCTATCAAAAACTCTCACGCAAAAAATACGCGCGTCGTTCTTTACGGTCGGCGCGCTCGTTTCTCGTTTCAAAGTCGCTTGCGTTCCGCGCCCCGGCGGGTGCAAAATAGGCGCGCGCCCCGTGGACATACATATCGAAGCCTTAAAGAAAATCGGCGTTAACGCTTTCGAAACGGAAGAGGCGTTGAACTTTTTCGCGCCCTCTCTTACGGGCGGCAATGTGGTGCTTAGATACCCGAGCGTAGGCGCGACCGAAAACTTAATGATGGCGGCTACCCTTGCCGACGGCGTAACGCTTATAAGAAACGCCGCAAAGGAACCGGAAATAGTAGATCTGCAAAGCTTTTTGCGCCGCGCGGGAGCGAACATTAGCGGCGCGGGAACGGACGTTATAAGGGTTGACGGCGTTAAAAATTTGTACGGCGGTTTTTCCTTTACGCCCATCGAGGATAGGATAGAAACGGGAACTTTTTTGCTTGCGGTGCTTTCCACTGGCGGCGAAGCCCTTTTAAAAGGCGCAAATTTAGGAAATATTTTGCCGCTTGTCGAGAAAATTCGTTATAACACTTGCCAAATCACCCAAAAAGATGATAATATATATATACAGACTTTTTCAACGCGCGCGGGCTACGGCAAAATAATAACGGCGCCCTACCCGGGCTTCCCGACCGATTTGCATCCGCAGCTCGTCGCGGCGGCATGTTCCGCTCAAGGTAAAACGGTTTTAACCGAAGCCGTGTTCGATTCCCGTTTCGACTACGTAAAAGAACTTTTAAAGACGGGCGCAGATATAAAGGCGGACGGCAGAGTGGTGACCGTGAACGGCAAAAATATTTTCGGCGCAGAAATGCAAGCCGAAGATTTACGCGGCGGCGCGGCGCTCATAATAGCGGCGCTATCCGCGGAAGGGCGTTCCGTAATCGCCGGCATGAACCACGTTGAAAGAGGATATTTCGAAATAGACAAAAAACTCGCTTCGTTAGGGGCGAGGGTTAAGGAAAAATAACATGAAGCACGCAAGGCTCGTTATAATTTTATCGGTTTTGACAACGCTCGCGTTCGCGGCGATGATTTTTCACGTTGTTTTTACCGTACGCGACGTGAACGCTTACTATTCCGTCTATACGGACGACGAAGTAGCCAAAGCCGAAGAGGTCCTTTCGTCTTACAAAGGGCGCAACCTCTTGTTCGTCAGCGTTAAGGAAATCGAAAGAAAAATCACGGAAGAAACTTCCCTCAAAGTAAAGTCCGTAAAAAAGGTTTACCCGAACGCCATTAAGGTTGAACTCACCGGTAGGCAGGAGCGGTTTGCTATCCCCGCGGGCGACGGCACGTATTATATCCTCGACGAGGAATATTCCGTCGTCGCAAAGAGGACAAGCCTTAAAAACCCCGACGGGCTTGACAACATTATCCTTTCCTTCGACACGATAGACAAGGTGGAAGTCAAGGAAAAGCAAACGCTAAACGTAACGGATGGCGGAATACTCGAAGTAACGGCGAATATTATTTCCTCTTTCGCAAGCCCGCGCGACGCGCTTTCGTCCGTCACCGTATTCGAAAGAAAGGAAGAAAAGGGCAATATTACGGTTTACGTTACGCTCCGCGACGGAGTTATTATAGAAGTCCGCAAAGCGCTCGACAAGGGCAAAGCCAAAATCCAAGCGGGCATAGCTAAATACAACACCCTTTCCGACGGGGAAAAGACTGAAGGCATAATAATTTGCAACGAAGTCAAAGGCGAAGTTGCTGCAACTTACACCACGCATGAAAAGGAGAGTCAAAATGCTTAAAGACGCGGTCGCGGTTTTCGATATAGGCTCGTCCAAAGTCACGGGCTTGATAGGCGAAAACGGCGTTAATAAAAATTTCATAATACGAGCGATTTCCGAAGTTTCTCACGAAGGTTTTTACGACGGCGCGCTCGATAATCCCCAAAGCCTCGTTTTTGCGTTGCGCTCGGCTTATAAGTCGGTCGCGGAAACGGCGAAAGCCAGAATAGACGAAATTTTCGTCGGCGTTCCCGGCGATTTCACGATAACGGAAAACAGACAACAACGCACTTACTACAACCGCCGCAAAAGATTGCGCGCCAAAGACGTGGACGAATTTTTAACGGAAGCGGGCGGCACGGTGGCGAGAAACGGCTACGAGGTCATAGACCGCCGCGGCGTTATGTACTATCTCGACGGCGAAAGACGGGTCGAAAGTTTGTTAAAGGAAACCACATCTTCCGTCAACGGTTACGTTACCTTCTTTCTTGCCGAAAAAGGTTTTCTTGATACGATAAGAAGCGCGTTTTCGTCGTTCGGCGTAAAAAAGATAACGTTCGTGCCTGTTGCGATTGCGGAAAGTTTGTTTCTTTTCTCCCCGTCGGAGCGGTTTTCGTACGTTCTTCTGCTCGACGTCGGCTACACTACATCTACGTTCTCAATCTGCTACGGCGGCGGGCTTTTGTATCATAAGTCCTTCCCGATAGGCGGCGGACACATTACGGCTTACCTTTACGAAAGGCTGAACGTAAGCTTCGAACTTGCCGAAAGAATAAAGCGGCGGCTCAATTTGTCGGTGCCCGAAGTCGCCGAGGGCGCGTACGAAATAACCTGGGGCGAAGAAATTTTATCTTTTCCGCAAAAGGATTGTAACGACATTGCTCGTAACGTCATCGGCGACATTGCCGAACAAGTGGACAAGGCTATGGCGGAAAGCCGCGTAAAATTGCCGCACAACATGGCGGTGACCTTAACGGGCGGCGGAATATCTTATATACGCGGCGGCAAAGAGCGGCTCAGCGAATATATAGAAATGCCCGTCAACGTAATCTGCCCGCCGATAGCCTATATGGCAAAGCCCGACGACAGCTCTAAATTAGCTCTTTTAAACTACGCGCTTAATTTGAGCGAATAATAAAAACGCATATACCGCTTTAAGTTTTGAGCGAGCAAATAAAAAATAGGGAGGTAAAAATGTACAAAGAAAAAAAGAAGAAAAAAAATAAAATAAAAACGCGGGGCGGAGGATTTTCCGTTACTCCTAAGCCTATTCCCGTAACGTTTTTCGAAATAAACGAGCAAACGGGCAAATTCTCCGAGGAAGCCGAAACGGAAGAAGTAAAAGTAGAAACGCCCGCAGAGGTAGAAACCGAAAAAGAACTTACAACCGCTCCCGAAGAGGTTGAAGAAACTTTGGACGATGAAGCCGCGAAAGAAACGGAAAAAACTTCCGAAGATGTAACCGACGAAGAAACGGCGGAAGAAATCGAAGAGGACTTGCCCGAAGAAGAGGAAAGACTTGAAATTTCCGACGAGATAGAAGAAACCGAAAAAGACGGCGAACCCGAAATCGGCGAAGCCGAAGAAAAAAAGCCTTTCGTTTTCGACCGCTCCAAGGTGGACTTCGAACCGGACGAGGATTTTTTAAGCTCTTACGTGCCAATAGATGACGACGAAACGGAAGAGGAAACGGAAGAGGAAGAAAAAACCTTTGAAAAATGGAAAGAAAGCGTTAACTTCGAACCGGACTTAGAAGAAGATTTGAAAGCCGAAACGGCGGAAGAAACCGCGACTATCGAGAAAACGGCGGAAGAAACCGAACCCGAAGAAGTTGAAGAACCCGCAGAAGCGGAAGTTTCGGACGAGCAAGAAGAAGCGGAAGAAGAACCCGCAGAAGATTTGCCCGTCGAAGAGGAAAAACTTGAAATTTCCGACGAGATAGAAGAAACCGAAAAAGACGGCGAACCCGAAATCGACGAAGCAGCCGACGAAGCCGAAGAAAATATCGACGAAGAAACGGCTGAAAAAATCGACGGCGAAGAGGTAGAAGAACAAACCGAAACCGAAGAGGAAACAGAAGAGGTCGAAACGGAAGAACTTTCAGAAGAACCCAAAGAGCTTGAAGAAGCCGAGCCGCAAGGAATACAAATCGAAGCGACTAACGAAGAAGAATATTCGTCGGGCAACTTAACCGTTTCGGAAAGTCCCGCCGCAGCCATAGAAAAGGCGGACGAGCCTATAAAGGAAGCCGAGGACGAAGAAATCAAAACGATTGAAGAAGTCGAGCGAATAGCCGACGCAACATGCGCGCTCCCGCCCGACTTAGCCTCCGACTTAGCTTCCGACGAAGAAGTCTCTGAGGACGAAACGGAAGTTGCCGAAGAACCCGAGGTAAACGAACCCGAAACAGCGGAAGAAAAGCCCGTCGAAGAAGAAACTATCGAAGAGGTGGAACAATCTACCTTAGAAATAGAAAAAATCGAAGATGAAGTCGAAAAGGTAGAACAAGCCGAAGAAGCAACGGAGATTGAAGAAACGGCGCAAGAAACCGCGGAAAGCGAACAAGCCGAAGAAACAGCCGACGAAGAGGACGAATTTGCGCCCGTTAAAGGACAAATTTCTTTCGAAGAAGCTTTGTTCGGCGCGGCAGAAACGGAAAATTCGGGCGAAATAAGCGACTTTTTCACGACTCCCGCAAAGGCGGAAGAGGATGAACCGCAAGCGGAAACCGTTGAAGAAAGCCCTACAGAAGTTGAAACTCAAACGGAAGAGGTAACGGCGACCGAAATTAAAGAAACGACCGAAGTTGAACCCGAAACCGCGACGGTAGAAAAAATAATTCCCGAACCCGTCGATGAAAAAGTTGAATCCGTCGAACAAGCGGAACCCGTTACGGAGCCTATTATAGAAGCCGAACCCGAAGAGGTTGCGCCGATAGATGAGGTAACCGAGCAGACGGAACAAGTTGACGACGAAGAGGAAGCGAAAAGCATTTTCGACGACGTTATTTCGGAAACAACCGAAAAGCAGTCGGACGAGGACGAGTTTTTAACGGTCTTTGACGAACCGCAAGCGGAACAAACAATTGAAGAAGTCGAAGCGCAAGCGGAACCCGAAATTCAAATAGAAGAACCGCAACCCGAACCGCCGCAACAAACGGCGACGGAAGAGCCGCAACCCGTGCAGCCGCAAGAGCCTTTCGAAGATCAAACTGCGGAGCAGACGGCAGAACAAGCAATCAAAGCGGTGCCGCAGACAATTCAAGAGGAAGAGCCGCAAACGATAAAATTCGAGCAAACGCAGGCGCAAACGCAACAAGCTACAACGCCGTACGAGGAAAAAGAAGAAACCCGAGAAGAAATTCCCGAAGAATCGGAAACCGAAGAAGAAAGACTCTATAAAGAGCAACAAAAAAAGCAATCCGTCAGGAGGAAATATATGTTTAACGAAGAATACGATCAAGCGTCGTCGGTTGCCAAAATTATGGTAATCGGCGTAGGCGGCGCGGGCAACAACGCCGTCAACAGAATGATAGACCAAGGCGTACACACCGCCGAATTCGTAGCTATCAACACGGACAAGCAGGCGCTCATGCTTTCAAAATGCCCGCCCGAAAACCGCTACCAGATAGGCGCGGAAGAAACCAAGGGCTTAGGCGCGGGCGCAAACCCGGAAATCGGCGAAAAAGCCGCCGAAGAAAGCAGAGAACTTATCGAACAGATAGTCGACGGCGTAGACCTTTTGTTTATCGCCGCGGGTATGGGCGGCGGCACCGGCACGGGCGCTTCCCCCGTCATTGCCAAAGTCGCAAAAGAAAAAGGTTGCGTAACGGTTGCTGTCGTCACCAAGCCGTTCATGTTCGAAGGCGGCAAGCGCGAAATCAACGCCAAAAAGGGTATCGCCAACCTTGAAAAGTACGTCGATACGATGATTATTATCCCGAACGACAAACTTCTCGAAGCGTTAAAACCCGACACGCCAATGATTGAAGCGTTAAAATACGCGGACGACACGCTCCGCCAGGGCATTTGCGGCATTGCCGACCTTATCGCCACCCCGTCGCTTATCAACCTTGACTTTGCCGACGTTTCCGCGATAATCAAAAACCAGGGTCTTGCGCACATGGGCGTGGGTAGAGCCAAGGGCGAAAACAGAATACTCGAAGCGGTAAGAGAAGCCATTTCTTCGCCGCTCCTTGAAACAACCATCGAGGGCGCAAAGGGCGTTATTTTGAACGTCACGGGCGGCAAAGACTTAACGCTCAAACAAGTTGACGAAGCGGCGCACAGCATTAAAGGCATCGTCGACCCGTCCGCAAACATTATTTTCGGCATGAACATAAACGAAGCTTTGCAGGAAGAAGTCATCATCACGATGATAGCGACCGGCTTCGACAGAAGTTCCGACGATTCTTCATCCGACGCTTCGAGAGCGTACAAGAACCTTTTCTCGGCTCGTCCCGAACCCGAAAAAAAGGTTGAAGAACCGCAAGAAGAAGCTAAGCCGTCTTACGTTCGTTCTCCTTATGAAAGAGATACCGCTCGTCCGCAGCAGACCCAGACCCCTTATGCAAGAGGTTACGGCGAAGAGGAGGAAGCTCCGCGTTCCCGCTACGCTTCTCCCGAGCAGTCCGCGTACGACCAAAAGCGCGACGGCTACGCGAGGGACCCGTACGCCGCAAGACCTTACGGTAAGCGCGACGAGGATTACGCCGAAAGACCGCAGTACGATAGAGAACAACCGCGCAGACCTTACGGCGACGAACGCGTTGTAACTACCGGCGCGGCGCGCAACGCTTACGGCGAATACGGCAGGGACGATTATAGACAACCTGACGACAGAGCGAGAAGAGGTTACGACGACCATTCTTATGACGACGGCTATCCTTACGGCGCGCAGCCGCAAGAGGAGCAGCCCAGAGAAGAGCAGAAAAAAGGCGGACTTCCCGCATTCGTGAGAAAGCTTTTCAAAAAGTAAATAAAGATTTCGTTTCTTAGCGTTCGCATAATCGGCGGTATGAAACGGAATCAATCATCGAAAGACAGCTTTTTAAGATTTTTTAAGAAAGGCTGTCTTTCGTGCTGTTTTGGACTTGACAAAACGCAACTCGTTTTGTAAAATTATATAATAAAAACAATGCGTTTTGCGTGCGAATATAACGTAGGAAAAACTTTCTCCGTTTTCGGCGCGCGTAACTACAAACGACAAATCAAGAATATTATATTCGAGGAGCAAAGCAAAAACATGGCAGGCAACAACTTATTCGGCGGGCTTAATTCCGGCGATCCCGCAAAGTACAAAAAGGTCGGCGACGAGGCGACGAAAAGAGAACGAGCCGAACAGCTTGACGCGCGCGTCGCGGAATTTTTAAAGAGAAAACAAGATATCGAATGGGCAAAAGCGGCTCTTCCTTTCGTAGAAGAGGAAACGCGGCTCAATTCCGATATTTTCGACCTATCTCTCAACGCTTCGCGCCTTAAAGAAATCAAAGAAAAGGCAAATTACATAATCGAAAAAAAGAAGCAAGACGACGAAGCGGCGTTAAAAAAGCGCATTGACGAGCTTGACGAACGCATAGCGGCGTTAGATAAAGAACCCCGTTCGGTTGCGTGGGCGGAGCGCGCTTTAAAGGTTGTAGAAAAGGAAGAAAAACAAAACGCCGATATTATAAAATCTATTAAAAACGCTACGAAAATTAACGTAATAAAGGCGGAAGCCGTAAAAATCATCGAAAAAGATATCGCGGACAAAGCCGCCGCAAAGAAAGCCGCCGAGGAAGAAGCCAAACGCCAAGCCGCCGCTAAAAAAGCGGAAGAAGAACGCTTAGCCGCCATAAAAAAGGCGGAAGCGGAGCGTGCCGCGAAAGAAAAGGAAGAAAAGCGTATTGCCGATTCCGCCGCGGATATCGACAAGCTTATCTTCGATTTGAGCAAAGCTCCCAAAGGCGTTTATTGGTGCGAGGACGTTAAAAACGCCCAAAATCTCGTAAAAAATCTTGAACTTAAAATTCGTTCGAGGTGCAAAAATCTCGCCGTTCTCGACGAGCTTGCCGTTATTGCCAAAAAGGTTTCCTTAGCTTACACGATCGACGAAAAAATCCTTGCTTTTTCGGACGACTTCGAACGCGGCAACGCCGATTATAACGCCGTTTTGAAGTTCGAAAAGACGATAACCGATTCCGTCCGCCCGTATCTTAAAGAGTCGCAAAAGCTCAATAAGCTTTTGAAAATCGCTAAGGACGGCATTAAGGCGGAAGAGGACAGACAAAAAGAACTTCGCCGCCAAGCCGCAGAGAAAAAGGCAGCCGAAGAAAAACTTCAAAAGGAAATTATCGATTACAATAAAAAGTTAGACGCGTTTATAACTTCTTGTCAAAACAGACACGCAAAATATTATGAAGCGGAAAGCTTTTTCGCTTCCGTTCCCGCGCGCGTTTTGCCGTACTTAGATAAGGATAAGGTTAAAAGCTTAAAAACCGAAGCGGAGCGTTATATCAAAAATCAAGAGGCGGTAAAACAATCCGCCGCCGAAAAAGAAGCGAAAATCGACGAGGTTTTGCCGGCGTTTAAAGCAGACAAAAACGGTAAAACTACGGACGTAATGCGCGTTTATCATAGCCTTACTTCCGCCGAAAAGAAGCTTATTTCCGAAAATAAAATAAGCGCGTTGGAAGCGGCTTATAAAGAAGCTTGCGATATTAACGACAAAGCTATAGAAAAAATGAAGAAAGAGCGCGAAGAAAAGGAAGCCCGCGAGGCGAGAAAACAAAGACAAGCGGAAATAAAACGTATAAAAGCTTACAATCGCAAAAAGCGTTTGCCCGTAACCTTGCCGATACTTGCCGCCGTACTGTTGCTTGTTATCGCGATAGGCGTTTCGGTATTCGTGCCTAATCTCCGTTTGCCGCTCGTGAGCGCGGCTTGCGTTGTCGCTTACGGCGTAATGTGGTTTTTGTTCGAATGTAAAGTAGGCAACGGCGGCAAAAACGTTGCCGTTTTGGCGGTTTTGCATGCCGTCAACCCGTTTTTAATCATCGCTTCGATTATTTTTTCGGCTTTAGGCGGCGAATACGCGTATCTTGCCGTCGCTTTCGGCGCGGCTGCGTTCTCAGCATATCTTTTCGGCGCGATTTTCTCCGAGGAGGAAACTGTTTGCAGTTCTTCGCTTATGCTCGGCGTTTCGGTCGTCGTAACGGCGATTGCCGTCGGTTTAGGCTTTTTTGAAGCGGGTTGGACTCGCGGAATGGTTATAGGCTTCCCGTGCCTTGTCGCATTCGTTCCGCATTTCGTTCTCGTTTGCATACACAAATTCGAAAACTACAACGTCGAAGGAAGCGATAGCGTTATACTTGTTTTTTTGCATATCATAATTGTTTTAGGCTTCGGCGTTATGGGAATTGTCGGGAGTGTAAACTTCCCGGGGTACATGGTGTTCTTGAACGCCGCCGCGCTTATCAACGCGGTACTTATGTTGATAGCCGCCTGTTTCGTTATTAACGATATCGACGACGGTATAACCGCTCCCGTGGCTGTTATAGGCGCAATCTTCTTGGTCGTCGCTTTCGCGGTCGGTATCTATCAATCGATTGTTCATGTAAAAGCGTATACGGAAGCTACTGAAATTTTAAGAGCGGCAAAACAACTTATTTCGATACTAAAATAATTTTACGGTGAACTTATGTCCGATATAATAAGAGAAACGGAGCGTTTGCATTTAGTTTACGCTTCCGAAATCAAGAAAAAACAAGACAAATTCGACGCGGCGATGAAAAAGCTTGCCGATGAGGAAAAGGAGATTAAAGCGACCGACTATGTGAAAGAATACGTCGACACTTACCGCGTTTCGCTTTCCGCCCTCGAAGAAATTTTCGCCGACTGGGATAGCGTTCAACGCCGCACCAAGGGCGTTACGTTTACCGTCGGAGAGTACATAAAACGTCTTTCTCCCCGCCCCGTACCTAAGGGCGGCGTGTTCGAATACGTCGACAGGCTCGTCGAGGAGGGGAGAGCCGCTATCATGGCGGTTGACGAAAGCAAAACGGTAGAGGACGATATCGCGCCGCAAAAACGCTTTTGTCAGTGCTTGACCGACTTACGCTACGTCGTTATGTCTGCGCGCCGTCTTTTATCCGAAACGGGCTATGAAGAAAGAAAGCGCGAAGAAGCTTTGGCGGAAGTCGACAAAAAGAAAGCCGACTTAGAAATTAACTTCAAAAAGAACACAAAGCTTGAAAACCTCTCCTGCTATAAGGAATTAGAAGCTTTAAAAACTCAAATTCTCACCGACAACGAAAAGGCAAGCACTATGCTTATCGGCAAGCCCTTATCGGACGAAGAAACGGACTACCGCTTCCTTATCGGCTTTAAAAAATCGGATATAAATAAAGAAGCGTTAGATTTTGCCGTCAAAACGCTCGGCGTTCCCGAAAAAGCACTATCCGGCGTTCCCGTATTCTTCAAACCCAAAACAAGAAACGGGGTTATCGTTATACGTGCCGACAGGGATTATTTCGAAGCGGATGGCGGCGACGCTTTCGACCTGATTCGCAAAATTTACCTTTCTCTTCTCTCCTCGTTAGGTCTCAAAAACCTGCGCTTAGGAGGCGCGGAAACGGCTGTGGAGGCGGTTATCGGCGCGGTTGCCGACAGAGTTAAAGCAAAGCTTGGCGAAAATTATATTTTCGATAAGGACATCGCTTCAAGCTCGTCCGGAACGATTTCTTTTAACGAAGCCTTGATAACCCTTATCCGCGGTCGTTCCAAAACATATAAGGGTAACGACTATGCGAACATTTACGAATATAATGACAACACTCCCGACGCCAAGCATGATTTCGTTTTAGCTGCATATAACTATGCGCCCGACTGTTTCGGCGAACGCTTTACCTCCGAACAGAAAAAGACTTTTTTAAATGTCTTGGAAACGGGACCCGCCAAGGGCGTGCTTTCGCTGATCTGTATCGACAAGAACAGCGATTTTAAGCTCGAAGACGATAAGGGCAAAAAAATCTCTTGCGATGTTATCGATGTTACGGAGGACGGCGTTTTATATAACGGCGAGCCTGTTTCCGTAGATATAATGGCTGAAAATTTCAAAATAAACGATTACCTCGACTATCTTTCCAAGGAAAACAAAGCTTCGGATTCACTTTCGCTAAAAAAGCTGCTTGAAATGTCGGACAAGGATTTTGCGTTGAAGCCCGTCGAAGATTATAACGACGCATTGCGAATTCCTCTCGGTATTTCTTCGGGCGTTCGTTACGATTACGTTTTAAAGACTTGCTCCACTAATGTTTTCGGGCTTTTGGTCGGTATGACGGGGTCGGGTAAATCGGCGTTTTTGCACACGTTTATAATGTCCGCGGCATACAATTACGCGCCCGACGAGTTGCAAATGTACCTCGTCGACTTCAAGAGCGGCGAAACGTCTCCCGCTTTTGCAAACTACAAAAAGGGTAACCCTATGTATTTGCCGCATGTCGTTTATCTTTCTCTTCGTTGCAGAGAAGAGAGCGCGATGGACTTGCTCAATAAAATGGATTTTATGATAGACGAACGCGCAAAAATAATGTCGGAGAGTAAATCGGGCTGTTCGGATATCCGAGCGTTCAACAAAAGCCAAGCGGTTTTGTCCGGCAAGTATAAAAAGCTCCCGATTGCGCTCTTTATAATCGACGAGTACAACAACATGTTCGGTTCCGGGGCGAACTTTGCGACTATAAGCAAGCTCGGCAATAAGCTTGATTCCGTTCTGAAAAGAGCGAGAAGCTACGGCATAGAAATACTTTTCTGCGGACAGACCGCCGACCCGTTAATCGGGTGCGGAGCAACGGAACAGATAGGCTCAAAACTGTCTTTAAAAGTAAACAATCCGTCGGTATTCAACTCTTATTTCAAGCTCAATTCCATAAAAGCCGGAGAATATTCGGAAAAGCTTAAAAAAATAGGCACGGCTCTCATATCGATAGGAAGTAACAACGGTGATATAACTAACCTTGTTAAAGTTGCTTACGCAGGCGAAACCACTTCGCGGGACATGAAAGACGTTGCCGAAAGAATACGCGAAAAGTATAAAAATAACCCTGCTTGCAAGATAGTTCAGGCGGAAGCCGGCAACGACGATTTATTCCCGATTTCCGACTATAAAGCGGTAGCTTATAAAGAGGGCAAATACTATTTGCCGATAGGCGCGTCGGCTTCGAATACGATAGGCGTATCGCTGAGCTTTGCCGAGGACAGAAACGCCTCGGGCTATTGCGCGCTTGCGCGAGAAAGCAAGCTTTTCGAACTTGAACGTTCGTTTACGCTTTCGTATATAGAAAAGTTTAACGACGGCGAATTTATTTACGCCGCGGGTCCCGCCGACGGTAAGGAATTTATCGACGGCTTCGGGCGCGAGAAAGACTTCGTTTCTAAATTCGTCAACGTATGCGACGATAAAGAACACCTTAAAATCGCGCGCGAACTTACAAGGCTTAAAGAACTTTTGGAAAAACGTCGCGAAGAAAAGAGCTTAGACAATAAGGCGCAATTTAAGCCCGTATACCTCGTTATTCACGACGTTGAATGGCTTCTTTCAAGCGGCGCGATAGGCGGCAAAAAAACAACTTCCGCCGCAAACAAATCGGCGGATACGCCCGCAAAACCCGTCGATACGTCGGCAACCGAAAAGGAGCTTGCGGATAGCGGAGTTTCGCTTAAAGGCGGCGCGCTTGCGATGCTTTCACGCGTTCGTGCGGGCGGTTCGACAATACAGCCTAAGGCAGAAAAGCCCGTCGAAGACAACAAAACATATTATGTTTCCGACCTTAAAGCAATCGTTTCCGATTTGTACGAAAACGGCAGCGGTTATTGTGTTTTCGTTATATTAGCCCATGAAAAACTTTCGCAGTTAAAGGCGGTATGCGGCGGAGGTGAAAACGCTCGCTCATCCCAGCGTTATATTTACGATTCCTACGACGTTTTGAAAGCTATAACGGAAAATAAGTCGATAGAGGGCGCGCGAGTGGACGAAACTTGCGTTTACGACAATCTGAGCAGTACTCGCACGAGGCTCTTCGATTATTCGATAGAAAACAACGCCGAATGGTGGAAAGCTTTAAAGGCTAAGAGAGGCTAAACATGAGCGGTAAAAAAGACGATATTTTTTCGGGTATTTCAGATATTTCGTTTGACAGCGTAATGGGCGGTTCTTCAAAAAAAGCCGCTGAGACAGCGGATGGACTTGCAAAAAATCCGCCGAAAAAGAAGTCTAAGCGAGACGAAGCCGAATGGCGTAAGTTTTTAAAAGAGCTTGACGAAAAGGACGAAGCGGAAAAGAGAAAACGCGCGGACCTTGAAGAACATGCAAAAACCGACCCGAAAGCCAAAGAGGAACTCGACCTCGAACGCGCCTTTGAAGAATTCGACAAAAAAATGCTCGAAGACGGCAAAAAAATAGAAGCGTGGAAAAAAGAGGAAGAGCGGAAAAAGCGTAGAGAAAGCGAAAAAGCCGAACGCGAACAGAGCGCAAAAACCCGCGACGCGTTTTTCGCCATGCTCGAATCTGACTCTTTGGAAATTCCCGACGACCTTGATGAAGAAACAAAAAAGAGTTTGCAAGACTTTTTGTCATCTCCCGCTAAACCGACCGTTTCCAATCCGCCCGAGGACGTAAAACCCGTCGACGAATTTGAAGAATTCACAGACGACGACCTTGACGCAATGCTCGCTTCCTACGAGGAAGAAGAACAGAAAAAGGGCGAAAAGCAAACTAAAAAAGCACCCGAAACGAAAGAAGTACACAAACCGACTATTCTACCCGCCAAGGACCCGCGCCCCGTTTGCACAGAACCGAAAAGCAGTGTAAGCGTAGCCGCAAAAGAGCTTTCTTTATTGAAAACGCTTGAAACTTTCGAAAAGGAAGATAGCCGAAAAGGCGGCGATAAGCTTTGCTTTCCGCTCGGCGTTAAGGCTAACGGAAAAACCTATTCCGTCACGGTTAGTGCGGAAAACGCTCCGCTCATTATCGTTCGAGGGAGTGCAGGCACGGGCAAAACTAACTTCTTAAAATCGCTTGTTTTGTCTGCTTCCGCCGTTTATTCTCCTAAAAAGGTCAACTTTTTTATCGGCGATACCGCGGACAATTGCGACGACTTTTTGTGCTTTGACGAAAGCAAATCTTCGCTTTACGTTCCGCAAGTCACGGGAATAATGTATGCGGAAAGGGGCAACGGACTAATCGAATTTTTGTCGCATATAGAAGACGAAATCGAAAGGCGAAAAAGGCTTTTTGCGGTAAGCGGCGTTTCCGATATCGCAAAATACAATGCGACCGCAAATGAACCTTTACCCGTAACTTTCTTCGTTTTGGACGATTTGTTGAAAAATTTTGCGCTATTAAAAGATATCCTTTGGCTTTACAATCCGACGATTGAAAGATTTTGCGAATTTTTGAGGGTATCAAAACCGTTAGGCATTTCTTTCGCGTTAAGCAGCGACGCGGATTATAATGGCGAATTTGCAAGAATGTTACGTTCTTGCGGCAGAGAAGTCGTAAGCATATGCTTAAAAGGTTGCCTAAATTACGGATTTTGCGGCGGCGAAAAAAACGTCGAAGATAAATCGGTTTTGCAATCGGTAGACCAATCTCCCTTAGGCGTAGCCGCGGTAAAAGGCAACGGCAAACCGGCAACGTTATTCACGGTTCCGCATGCGGACGGGAACGAAGCAAAAGTTTTCGCTTCGTCAATCCTCAAAAAATTTAAAGAAGCAAACGGCGTAACGCAAAGCGTTTACGGCAACAAAAAATAAAACAATATAAAGAGGTAAAAAGATGGCGTATAAAATGCAAACGGGGCAGTCGCGCGAAAGCGTAAACGAAGCCTTAAAGACTCTTGAAGAGATGGAGCGGAAAACCCAAACCTTTAAAACGGAAGCGGCTTCGTTCGCTCAATCCATTCAAGACGATACGTCCCGCGAGGCTCTCGCGATAATCGAAGAAATTCTTGAAATTATCAAGCGTTCTAAAAAGATAGTGGAAGAAGCCGGTCAAAAAGCGGGCGAAGGAATTGACAAAATGGAAGCGATTGAAGCTCGTGCCAGAAAAATGGGAGGGAAAATATAATGAGTTCGGAAATTCGCGCACAGATAGAAGAATTAGACCAAATAGTTAAGGGCTTTTCCACAAAGCTCGGCGATTACGTTCGCGATATGGGCGACAAAACTAACGGAATAAACGAAATCGTATCGGCTCTCGGCTCTTCTTGGTCGGGCGCAGCTTACGATAGCTTTAAAAAGAAAATGGCTCTCGAAACGGAAAAAATGGGCGAAGCCTTAAAGCGCGGCGACAACTTAAAACGCGAGCTTGACGACATTTCCGCGCAGTTTGCGGACGCGCTCGCAACGCTCAGAGAATCGGGTGAGTGATAATGAAGGTTTTTGAACTACCCGCTTCCCAATCTTTTCCCGGCGGCACCGTTTATTTGAACGAGCTTGACAAAACCGTCACGTACTCTTGGAACGATAGGGTCGGCGAAAATTTCTTACAAGCGGTAAAGGACGTAACGCATGGTCTCGGCTACGCGCAAGACGGCTTTTTTGCAAACGTAAAAAAACTTGACGCGATAAGCGGCGAAGAAGAGGTTTACGAATCGCGTGAATTTGAATTCGAAAGGAAATATAAAGTGTAATTATGAGCAATACGGTTAACGTTTCCCTTGATGAAATCCGTGATTTTCAAGACGGTTTGCACCGCCTTTCGGACGATATCGACTATAATATAAGCGTTTTAGGAGAGGTTTTCGGCAACGTTTCCGACCGCTTGCAAACGGCTATTCACAACCTTGAAGAGTCAAAAATCAATATCGATAACGACTTAATCGTTCTTGATATTCTCTATAAAGCAAACGAGGCTGATATCGAAAAACGCCAAGCGAAAGCCGACCAAGCCGCACAATCGCAAGGCACCACTGCGCCGCGTATAGACCGTTCAGTGTTAAATAGCATCGATAACGAAAGAAAGTCCCTAAACAGACTTTTGAGCCAAACGATGAACAATATTTCTACTTACAATTCCGCGCTTTCCGCAATAACGAGCGCATACAATTCGGTTGTAAAAACGTTAAATTCCGCAAACCAAGCTATAAACGAGTTTTCGGGAAAGGTTTCACGCGCATATAATTACGTAAACGAGGCGATGAAAGCACTTTCTCTCGGCGAAAGCTATTATTTCGGCGCACGACTAAGCGTAACGGATATCGGCGTTTTGCTTCAAGGCGCGTCAAGAATTTCGGATTACGCGCAAAGAACGAGCAATTCGAGCGCGGACGTTTCTCTTGCCGCCGAAAACTTTTGCGACATGCTCGACGACGACGTTTCCCGCGCTTCCCGTGAGGTTACGTCGGAGATAAGCGAGCAAATAAGCAACCTTGCCAAATTTTACCGCTCCGCCGCCGCAAGTCTAAACAGCGGCTATTCCTTCTTAAGAAGCTACCTATCCTTAGCGTAAAATAGCATAAAAAGGCAAAACAGACCTCCCGAGGAAAACTCACCGGGAGGTTAACTTTTTATATTTTATAAATAATTTTATCCTTAACTTGCCGATAGGCAACCATCACTGCGACGAAGTCGCAACATCATTCGCCGCAAGGCGAAGCACCACTTGCCAACGGCAAACACCACAAATCCGCTTGCGGATTTACTTTTAGCCTCTGTTCCTCGCCTTAGCCCATTCCTTCATACGGAGTTCTTTGGACAAGATTTTCTTTCTGAGCCTTATTGACTTAGGCGTAAGTTCAACGAGTTCGTCGTCTGCGATGAATTCCATGCACTGTTCCAAACTAAGCGTGGTGGGCGGAACGAGCTTCAACGCTTCGTCGCTGCCGCTTGCGCGGTTGTTCGTCAAGTGCTTGGTTTTGCAAACGTTTACAACGAGGTCGTCCTCGCGCGAGTTTTCGCCGATAATCATTCCCTCGTAAACGGGAACGCCCGGTCCTAAAAAGAGTGTGCAACGTTCTTGCGCGTTAAACAGCCCGTACTGGGTCGTAACGCCCGCTTCGAATGCGACTAAGCTTCCTCTCAATCTTTCGGGAATATCGCCTTTATACTCTTCGTAGCCCGTGAAAACGTGGCTCATTATGCCGAAGCCTTTGGTGTCGGTCAAAAGTTCGCTTCTGTACCCGAACAAGCAACGGGAGGGGATTTTGAATTCGAGTTTGGTTTCTCCGCTTTGGTTCAAGCTCATGTTCACAAGCTCGCCTTTGCGTTGACCCATTTTATTCATAACCGCGCCGACGTACTCTTCCGGCACTTCGATAACGAGGTCCTCCATAGGTTCGTGGCATCTGCCGTTTATCTCTTTAAAGATAACTTTCGGGCGGGAAACCTGGAATTCGTAACCCTCGCGGCGCATGTTTTCGATGAGAATGGAGAGGTGAAGTTCTCCTCTGCCGAACACTTCGAAGGTATCCGCCGATTCCGTTTCATGTACGCGCATCGAAACGTTTGTTTCCACTTCCTTAAAAAGCCTTGCGCGCAAGTGACGAGAGGTGACGAACTTACCTTCTTTCCCCGCGAACGGCGAGTTGTTTACCATGAACATCATCGACATGGTGGGTTCGTCGATAGCGACGAAGGGGAGGGCTTCCGGACTATTCAAATCGCATACGGTTTCGCCGATATTGAGCTTTTCCGCGCCGTTAATCGCCACGATATCGCCCATTTTGCCTTCGGTTACTTCTACGCGTTTTAAGCCTTCAAATTGATAAAGCCTTGAAATTTTGCCTTGCGCCACGGTGCCGTCCGTGCGGCAGATGGAAATGGGCTGGTTAGCCGAAATTTTGCCGCGAATAATCTTGCCTACGCCTATCCTTCCGACGTATTCGTCGTAGTCGATATTGCAAATCATAAGTTGAAGAGGCGCGTTTATCTCGCCGCTCGGCGCGGGGATTTCCGAAATAATAGTGTCGAAGATAGGCGTTATGTCCTTTCTTTCGTCGTTCAAATCGGTTACCGCCCAGCCTTGTTTTGCCGAAGCGTAAACGGTCTTGAAGTCAAGCTGGTCGTCGTTTGCGCCGAGGTCTAAAAACAGGTCGCAAATGCCGTCGAGCGTTTGCTTAACGTCGCCGCCCTTGTCTATCTTGTTTATTACGACGATAGGCTTTTTGTTGAGGTTCAACGCTTTTTTGAGTACGAATCTCGTCTGCGGCATGCAGCCTTCGACCGCGTCAACGAGGAGAAGAACGCCGTCTACCATAGAAAGTATGCGTTCGACTTCTCCGCCGAAGTCGGCGTGACCCGGGGTGTCTATAATGTTGATTTTCACGCCCTTATAATGCACGGACGTGTTTTTTGCGAGAATGGTTATTCCTCTTTCGCGTTCTATGTCGTTGCTGTCCATAACGCGTTCGGCAACCGCTTCGTTGGCTCTAAATGTGTGGCTCTGCTTTAAAAGCGCGTCAACGAGCGTCGTCTTGCCGTGGTCGACGTGTGCAATAATCGCAATGTTTCTTACGTCTTCTCTGATGTCCATATTTTTACTCCGAAAGTTAAAATTCAAAATTACGTTTGTCTATATCGTGTTAATTTATCTAAAACTATTATATTATATATATCGCGCTCGATTTTGTCAATCGTACGAGGTTGACTTTTTTAAACTTAAAACGCGCGTACGAATTTTTTTGAATACGCGCCGATTGTCCGAGGATTGATTTTTTCTTGCTTTTTCTGTTTTTCTATGGTAAAATACCGTTTGGATAATAGTAGATTTTAGTAAAGGTGAACGAATGAAAGATAAAAAACGAAACAGCATAAAGGCTTTCGCTTCGTACTATAAGCCGCATATAAAGCCGTTTATCGTAGATATTCTTTGTGCGTTGGGGCTTGTCGCTTGCGGGCTTATTTACCCCGCGATTGCCAGAAAAATCTTTAACGAATACGTCTTTGACGACACTTTTTCGCGCGCGCTTATTGCCGGTGCGATAATGCTTGCCGTGTTCGTTTTGAAAGCCGTGTTCAGATATATGGTCGATTATTACGGGCATGTTTTCGGCGTAAAAATGCAAAAGCAAATGCGCAAAGAACTGTTCGAAAAGTTAGAGCGGCTCCCCGTTTCCTATTTTGACGAAACGCCGTCGGGCAGTATAATTTCAAGGATAACGAACGACTTGTTCGAAGTTTCCGAACTTGCGCACCACGGTCCCGAGGACGCTTTCGTATCGGTTTTGTCGTTTATCGGCGCGGTTGTCATGATTGTCGGCATAAACCCGTACCTTGCGCTCGTTATCGGGCTTGTTTTGCCGATAATGCTTTTCGTCGTCGCTCGAATGCGGTTGAGAATGATTGCCGCTTTCAAAAAACGCCGAGAAACTACCGCCGAAATCAACTCGGAAGTAGAGTCGTCCGTGTCGGGCATAAGGGTGTCGAAGGCTTACTGCGCCGCCGAAACGGAATCGAAAAAGTTTGAAAAATCCAACGAAAGGTACTGCAAGTCGCGTATCGGCGTACTTAAAGTTATGGGGTCGTTCAACTCCGTGATGCAGTTTTGCATAGATATTCTTTATCTTTTATGCGTCGTAATGGGCGGTTATATGTGCTTTAAAGGCGTTATAAGCGCGGGCGACTTAACCGCGCTCGTGCTTTACGTCGCTATGCTCGTGTCGCCTATACGAACTTTCATAACGCTTACCGAGCAGATTGAGGACGGCATCGTCGGCTTCGAACGCTTCCTCGACGTTATGGAACTTCCGTCCGAGTACGAACCCGAAAATCCCGTCAAAATCACAAACTTAGGCGGCGATATCGTCTATGAAAACGTGTGTTTTACCTATAAAGGACAAGGTAACACGGCGCACGTCGTCGAAAACCTTTCGTTTACGGTTAAAGAGGGAACTTCGGTCGCTCTCGTCGGGGCTTCGGGCGCGGGTAAAACCACGATATGCAACCTTTTGCCGCGCTTTTATCTGCCGGATTCGGGCAAAATTACGATAGGCGGCATAGATATTTCAACGTTGAAAACGGACGATTTGCGAAAATTTATAGGCGTCGTACAACAAGAAACCTTCCTTTTCAGCGGTACCGTGAGAGAAAATATTTCTTACGGTAACCCGAACGCTACCGACGAAGAAATTATCGCAGCGGCAAAGCTTGCGGGCGTTCATAAATTCGTCGAAGGGCAAAAGGACGGCTACGACACTTATATCGGCGAACACGGCGTTAAGCTCTCGGGTGGACAACGCCAACGCATTTCGATAGCCCGCGCGTTCCTTAAAAATCCGCCCATACTAATTCTCGATGAAGCTACTTCTTCGCTCGATACCGTCACCGAACGAGAAATTCAACAGGCACTCGAAACGCTCAAAGTCGGCAGAACGACTATAACCGTCGCGCACAGACTTTCGACCGTCAAAAAAGCCGACGAAATTTTCGTTATCGACGGCAAAGGAATAGCCGAAAAAGGCACGCACAACGAGCTTATGGAGCAAAACGGAATTTACGCTTCGCTCTATAAAGCTGCGGAATAGATGAAAATCTATCGGCTTAAAAATCGCAAAAAGCAAGGCTATAAGTCGATTATCGCACAATTTTTATGATTTTAAAGAGGTTTTGATGATATGAAAGTTTTACTTATTAACGGCTCTCCTAAAAAAGAGGGCAACACTTTTACCGCGCTTGACGAAATGCGCAAAATCTTTGTGGAAGAGGGCGTTGAAGCGGAAATAGTAACGGTGGGCGGACTTGATATCCGCGGTTGCGCCGCGTGCGGTTACTGCCACAAGAACGGCAAATGCGTGTTCAACGATATCGTCAACGAACTTGCCGAAAAGTTTAAAGAAGCGGACGGTCTTGTCGTCGGCTCACCCGTATACTATGCTTCGGCAAACGGCACGCTCGTTTCGCTTTTAGACAGGCTTTTCTATTCTTCGTCGTTCGATAAATCGTTCAAAGTGGGTGCAAGCGTTGCGGTCGCGCGCCGCGGCGGTTGCTCGTCTACCTTCGACGAACTCAATAAATACTTCACCATTTCCGGTATGCCTATCGCTTCGAGCGCGTACTGGAACAGTGTTCACGGTAGGCTCCCGGGCGAGGCTAAGGAAGATTTGGAGGGCTTGCGCACTATGCGCGTTTTAGCCCGCAACATGGTCTTTTTAATGAAGTCAATCGCGCTCGGCAAAGAACGTTTCGGTATGCCCGAACAAGAAGAACGCGTTTTCACAAACTTTATAAGGTAAAAAATAGCGAGGGTAAATCAAACACCCTCGTTTTTAATATGTTTTAAAACCCATTCGCGCAACTCGTCGTAACCTATTTTATCCGCGGCAAGTTGCCAAAATACGGAAGAAAGTTCCTCTTGCGTGTAGCAAAGTTTTATATTGTTTAGCCTAAGCGTAACGAGCATTGCATGCGCTCCCGTTCGCTTGTTACCGTCGATAAACGGGTGATTGCCCGTTATTCCGCACGCAAGCCGCACGGTTTTGTCTATAACCGTCGGAAAAAGTTCGCTATCTCCGTAAACTTGCATCGGCGAAAGCAAAGCCGACTCCAAAAGCCCTTCGTCGCGCGTTTTGTCCGAGCCTCCCGTCGCTTCCGCAATTTTTTCGTGCAGAAAAAGCAATTGTTTTTTAGTAAGCCAAATCATTTCGCAAGCTCCGTGTAAGCTTCGATGTTTTCTTCGATAATCTCCGCCGAAACTTCCGCCACAATTTCGTCGCTCGCATTTACAACTTCGTCAATCCCCATAAAAAGCTCCTTTTAGTAATCGCTCCGATAATTATACAATACTTTTTCGCTTTCAGTCAATCAAATCCGCGCAATTTGATTTTCAAAATAAGAAATCTTGAAAAATGTGTTGCAATTTGCACTACAAAGTGATATACTGATATCAAACATGTGAAAAAAATCATAGTCCAAAGCAAGCGGAGGTAAAATGAAAAACGGCATTAGCGATTGGGAACGCATGATAAGCGGAAAACTTTATAATTCAACAAGTAAAGATATCGAAAAACAACATATTCGCGGACTTCTTTTGTGCGATAAGTTCAACAGAATTCCACTTTGGCAATACAGAAGAAAGCAAAGAACGCTCGAAAAACTTATCCCGTCCGCAAAAGGTAAAGGTCTTACCGTTTTTGCGCCGTTTCACACTGAATACGGGGTAAATATTTCTGTCGGAAAAGAGTGTTTTTTCAATTATAATTGCGTGTTTTTAGACGTTTCGCCCATAACGCTCGGCAACGGCGTGTGGCTCGGCGCAAACGTCACTTTGGTAACGCCTAACCACCCGTTTATCGCGGAAGAAAGGCTAAACGCCGACTATCCCGACGGGCGGCATGACCTCGAATATTCTTCTCCGATTACCGTTAAAGACGGTTGCTGGATTTGTTCCGGCGCGATAATTTGCGGCGGCGTTACAATAGGCGAAAACAGCATAGTCGCCGCGGGCGCAGTCGTCACGAAAGACGTTCCCGCCAACACCATAGTCGCGGGCGTTCCCGCCAAAGTTATTCGCCAAATCGACGAGCAAGACCGCATGAACGTCTGGGAAACGTACATAAGCAACGCTACACCGCTCTCTCAAAGAAAAAAGTTCAAAATCGACGGTTAATCGACTTATAGCCCCACTTTTTAAGTTGAAAGTTGAAAATTGAAAGGTGAAAGATATCGACATTTCCACGTTTGCGAAGCAAGGCTGGGAAGGAAGACCGCTTTAGCGATGGATTAGAGAATATTGATTAAGTTGAAAGTTGAAAATTGAAAGGTGAAAGTAACGCTCATACAAGTATTTTTCACATTTAGATTGTCAACTATTTTATAAAAATCTTTGTAAAATAAAAAACAAATCAACATTGAAAAAAGTCGTCCGAACGGGCGACTTTTCATCTATAAATTTATATTGAATTTCTCAAATCTATCTGAGTAGAGTCATCGCAAATAATCACGCCGTTGTATTTTTCTTTAAAATAATCGGAAACGGCTTTCGAAAGCATAACGTCGGTAAGCGCGTCGATTTTCGCTTTGTATTTTTCGTCGTTTTTGTAATCGGCTTTTCGCGCGGCGATAACGTTTGCTTTTTCCGCAACTTGCGCCGGGTCGTCCTCTTTAGTAACCATTCTTTCACTTGTTATCTTGCCTGTAAGCGCAGTATTGCACGGCAAGAGTGCAAAATCATAGTCGTTTATAAGAGAAACGAGCAATTCTTCGGCAACAAGCGTTACTTTTATTGTCCCGTCTTTGCTCGTCCAAATTTTTGACGTTTCGCTAAAATTCAATTTGTCGTCCGACTCTGTTATAGGAAAGTTTTCTTTTTCCGCTTCTCTTGATATCACGCCCTTGTTTTCGAGCAGAGCAAACGCTCTAATCGCGTTGGATTCGTCGTCGCAAATTTCAAAGGTCGTTCCGCTTTTCAGGTCTGTGCCGACCGTCGTTTTTCCGTAGTAAATGCCTAACGGCTCATAATGCACTTTGCATGTTGCGAACAGTTCCGTTTTTCCCGCATACGTTTCGAGATAAGGAACGTGTTGAAAATAATTCGCGTCGTAGTCTTTGTTTGCTACTGCGTCGTTTTGAAGCGTCCAGTCAAGAACGGAAACGCGCAATTCATAACCTTTTGCCGCAAGTTCTTTTTTGACTATGCCGTTGAGAACTTCGGCGTGCGGTACGCTCGAAGAGCAAACGTAAATTACGTTTTCATCGTTTTTTGCGCAACCGCTTTGAACAATAAGCGTAAGCGGTAAAATAAGGCACAATGTTAAATTTGCTAAGAGTTTGATTAGTTTTTTCATTTCAAAAGACTCCTTTTGTCTAATTTTTTCGATATTCTCAGTCCTGCTTCTTGGATAAGCTGAACGATTATCACTACGGTAAGAATTAAAATCCAAAATACGGGTTGAAAAAGATAGTCGCCGGTGTGAAGTTTATAGAAATTGTATACGCCCGATATAAGACCGCCCGCGCCTATGTTGTATGCGAACGAAGTGTACCCGAGAACGTTCACAAGCACCACGGCTGTGCCTAAAATAAGCGAACATTTTGCTTCCGGCAACAAAACTTTGTATATTAGTTGAAAATCTGTTGCTCCGAGCGATTTTACTGCTTCGATTTCTCCCGTCGGAACCTCGGCGAGCGATTGTTCGACCATTCTCGATACGAACCCGAACGCGCAGACCGTTACGGGGATAATAATCGTGTACCATTCGGAAGAAGCCCGTCCGAACCAAGCTCTCGTCCAAGGTATACAAAGAACTATAACTATAAGGCAGGGGATAGACCGTAAAATATTGACGATAAGCCCGAGCGCAAAATTTAACGCTTTGCACGGTCTTAGTCCGTTTTTTGCGGTTACGTTCAATAAAACGCCGCACGGCAAACCTAATAGGTAGGCGATAATCGTCGATATAAAAGTCATAGCGAGCGTTTCCGCCGTCATCGTTAAAAACTCAACAAAAGTCATTTCCGTCAACCTCCTCAAAAATAATTTTTTCTTTGTTTAGATATTCTTTTAACTTACTTATATCGCTTAGATAATTCGGTAAATCGAGCAGAACTTGCCCGTAAGTCGTGCTGTTTAAAATCTTTGTTTCGGCGTGAAGAATCGATAACAAAACATTGCAATCTTGTGCCGCTTTCGCTATTATCGGTTGGTCTATACCGCCGTTGAAAGTAATTTTTATAAGCTTTTTGCCTTTTAAGTTAAGGCTAATTTTTCCTGAATATATAAGCTTTTTCGTTACGTTTTCTTTCGGAAAAAGAAAAATATCGGTAATGCTTCCTTGTTCTACAATCTTCGAATTGTCCATTATCGCAACTCTTTCGCAAATAGATTCGATTACAGACATTTGGTGTGATATTATAACGACGGTAAGGTTAAGTTCTTTATTGAGTTTTTTTATTAGTTCGAGAATGGCTTTCGTCGTTTCGGGGTCGAGCGCGGAAGTCGCTTCGTCGCATAATAGCACGCTCGGGTTTGTCATCAACGCGCGCGCTATGGCAACTCTCTGTTGTTGTCCGCCCGAAAGTTCGGCGGGGTAGGCGTTCAATTTACTTTCAAGACCGACTAATTTTAAAAGCCTTATCGCTTTTTCTCTTCTGCCTTTGTCGTTGTGAATTTCGCCTGCAAGTTCAACGTTTTTAAGCACGGTTCTTTGTTGTAAGAGGTTATATTGCTGAAAAATCATCGAAATTTTCTTTCGTAAAAGTCTTAATTGTTTTTCGTTTGCCGTAACGAGGTTTTCTCCGTCGATAAAAACACTGCCCGACGTAGGTTTTTCGGTTAAATTCATGCATCTTACGAGCGTGCTTTTGCCCGCGCCCGAAAGACCGATTATGCCGAAAACCTCGCCGTCTTTTATAGTCAGGTTTACGTCTTGTACGGGCGTAATTTTTGTCTTATTCGAAATGTAAGTTTTTGTTAAGTTTCTTAATTGAATCATTTTTTCTCCGTTGCCGCTAAGGCGAATTTTTGTTTTTCGGAATTTTGAGTATAGAAAAAACCCGAGGCGATTAGTTGCCCCGGGCGAGATATGCTTTCAGACCTATTGTTTCAAAAACGAATGAACGACAATAAGCCCGCGCATTTCTGCTCGGGGTGCTAACATTCGCATCGAAAATTCAAAAGTATAATTCGTAGCTTTTGCTTGCATAAGTGTCGCTCCGTTTTTATTTGCGTATATGTTACTATATCTGCTATCCGTTTGTCAAGCGATTTTTGTAAAAATTTTTAACTTTTATTCCTTCCTTAATTTTAACCTTTCAACTTTCAATTTTCAACTTGTATCAAGGTGCCGACCTTCCTCCGCTTTTGAAAAAAATCTTTGTGAGACAAATTTTTTCGCTATATTCTGTTCAATACTTTCGCTATAACGTTCGACGGCGCATAGAAAACTGCAAATATGCAAATTTCCTTTTTGGCTTCGTTGACTTTGTAAATCAAAACGTAATTGTTTACGTCTAATCGGCGATATTCTTTGCCGAGCGTTATTTTTTCGTTTTTCAAAGTCGGCATAGCAAAGGGGAATGCTTTTGCTCTCGCTATCGCTTCCTTAATATCCGTCCACAAATTTTTCGTCGCAGTCGGATTTTTCAAATTCACGGCGATATAATCCAAAATTTCGGTTATATCTTGCTCCGCTTGCGGAAGAATTACCGCGCTATAATCAGTCGTTGTCATAGCGGCTATCCATTTTTTGGGCGAAATCGTCAAAACTGCGTGCCATTCCCGCGCGTTCTTGCTCTTCGGCAATCCTTAGTTTGTCGGCGAAAAACTTTTCGTAAGCTTCTTCCTCGTTAGGTTTTGAAACCGCGCATATCTCAAACGGAATTTTTTGTTCCCTTAAAGAAGCAATTAAAAACAAATTAACCGCCGTAGTCATATCAAGCCCCATCTGCGCATACAACTTTTTCGCTCTGTCGCGTATATCCGCGTCGACTTTAATATTTAGATTAGTTTTCATAATCGTTTACTCCTTATCTTGGTTTTACTCAATTATAAACTAAAATATGTCTTTTGTCAACACAATAGCCGAATTTTAGTGCTTTTATGAGGTAGGTGAATGCAAGCTTTAAATATCGTATAATTCTTCCTTAATTTTCACTTTTCAACTCTCAATTTTCAACTTTCAACTTTACGCCCTTTAGGGCAAACTATGGTTCGGGACCTAAGAGGTCACGGGCAAACCCCGCACCTAAACACAACAAAAAAGATAGGGCAATAAACCCTATCTTTTTTGTTGGTC
>DHMS01000033.1:108022-108261 GCA_002405915.1 Christensenella sp. UBA4636 | reverse complement strand
GCGACGGGACTTGAACCCACGACTCTTGGTCCCTCGTCGCAACGCGACGGTATGGTCACGCCTTTACCTTTGGCAAAGGCGCGGACTTTACGGTCGGTTGCTCCTCTCCCCGAAAAAACGATTTCCGTTTTATTCGGGGTCCCCGTGTTATGGTTCGGGACCTAAGAGGTCACGGGCAAACCCCGCACCTAAACACAACAAAAAAGATAGGGCAAAAAACCCTATCTTTTTTGTTGGTC
>DHMS01000033.1:54797-107988 GCA_002405915.1 Christensenella sp. UBA4636 | reverse complement strand
GACGGGACTTGAACCCACGACCTCTTGGTCCCGAACCAAGCGCGCTACCAAACTGCGCTACGCCTCGACGGTGAAAATATTGTAACGGGAGAAATTCCTTTCTTCACCGTTACAGCTTTTATATTATAATCGGTAGTTTCGCTTTTGTCAATAAAAAATTTGCCGATTATCGCTAAAATTTGCCTTTTGACGATAAATTTTTTATAACGCTTGACTATAAACATATTATATGTTACAATTAACTCAAGAAAAGAAAGGGAGCGTTTGCCATATGGGTGAAAGTCTTACGCAAAACAATCAAAAAAGAATACTAAACGGCAATGCACTTAAACTTATCGCTATCGTAGAGCTATGACGATAGACAATTTAGCGTGGTTTTTGTTTCCCGGCTATCCGACGGAACCTTTGCCGATTATTATGCACGTTATCAGCAGGCTTACTTGCCCGATAATGTGTTTTTCATAGCCGAAGGTTTCCAATTACACACATAACGTAAAAAAATATTCGCTCCGTTTGCTTGTTTTTGCGCTCGTTTCGCATTTTGCATATATCTTCGCTTCAAACGATTTCGTCGACTTACGCTCGTTTACCCCGTTCTATTACGGCACGGGAATAAATCGTTTTTTAAACAAAGAGAGCGTAATGTTTTCGCTTTGGGCTGGCTTACTCTTCTTAGAATAAACGCCTCAAAAACACTAAAACAGTGGGCGAAAATCCTTTTAACTTTCCTCGTTTGCTTTTTAACGTTTCCGTCCGACTAGAGCTGCATAGCCGCGCTTTGCGTGCTTGCGATAGGTTTCAACCGCGGCGATGTCAAAAAACAAGTAATCTGGCGTTTTTTGTTCGTAAGCGCATATGTTGTAGTATACGTTTTCTCAATAAACGTCGTTTACGGGGTAATCCGGCTTTGCGTTTTCCTTGCCTTTCCCTTGCTCTTCTTGTACAACGGCAAACGCGGCAAAAACGAAAAGGTAAACAAGTTTATGAAGTGGTTTTTCTTTGTTTACTATCCACTTCATCTTTTCATTATCGGGCTTATTAAGTTCTTAGCTTGAAATTTTAATTATTACGATATGCCTGCCGTATTTTTGCGGCATTTGCATAATATATATTTTGAGGTGCTTTTATGAAGTATTGTACACATTGCGGCAAACAGCTTATGGATGAAGCCGTTATTTGCCCCGGTTGCGGCTGCGCCGTTGAAGATTTAACGAAACGCAAAGGAACCGATTCTTCAAATTCCCAAAACGAAACGCTCGGACTTATCGCTAAGGTATTCATGATAATTGCCTGCGTTGTCAGCGGTTTTCTTTTGATACCGCTTTGCTGGACGATTCCGATGACGCTTTCCGTATCCGATAAGCTCAAAAACAAAGAACCGATTAGCGTTGCTATGAAGGTTTGCACGCTTATTTTCGTGAGTACCGTTTCCGGCGTTCTTTTGCTTTGTATGAACGACGATAATTAAGCGATTCAGTTATGAAATATTGCGAATATTGCGGACAAAAAATGGTGACGGAAGAGAACTTCTGCCCCTCCTGCGGCGCGCCGACCGCGCGTGAAAAGGCTATCGAAAGAGAGCGAAAAGCCGAAGAAAAGAACAAAAAATCCACGCGAAAGGCTTTGTGTATTATTGCGGGCGTCGTGATGATTGCAACGTGTTTTTTGCTTGCGGCTTTGGCGTACTTAGGTTTTGCGCTTTGGTTGGTTTACGCTTTATTTTTCTTTATCTATTTGATTGCCGGCGCATACGGCGGAACAGAACAGCCGTTTGAGTGGAATTTTATCGACCCGCGGATATTTTTCCTCGGCACATTAATCCCTATTCTTTGGATAATCCCTATGGCGATAGTCTTGTTCACAAAGGGAGCGAAAGGCACAAAAATAAGTAAAGCTTTCAAAATCTGCACGCTTATTTTCTGTTCCGTTCCCGCGGGAATAATTCTTCTTTTCGTAAAAGACGACGAAGATTAAATTTTTTCATAGTATCGCTTGACAATATCGACAAATTAAAATATACTATATAATATAATCAAAAAAATTATGGAGGATAATTTTTATGAAGTATTGCACACATTGCGGCGCGCAGATTGACGACGAAGCCGTGGTATGCCCCAAATGCGGTTGCGCGACGGCTAAGGGCGAAGAGGTCTTTGAAGAAAATAAAAACAATTCTTCAAACAACAACGCGACTCTCGGGCTTGTAGCTAAAATCTTTATGATTTTAACTTGCGTAGGTTGCGTGGTTACCGCGTTTGCTTCTCTCGGTATGTATTCAGGAGTTGAAAACGGACTTGCTTTGGGTATAGGCGGGCTTATCGGCGGTTTAATCCCGCTTTGTTGGGTCATTCCTATGACGATTAAGATTAACAACAGTCTTAAAAACAACGAACCTCTAACAACCGGCTTTAAGGTTTGCACGCTTATTTTCGCTAACGTAATTTCCGGAATTTTGCTTCTTTGTATGAAAGAAGACAACTAAAAAGTTTTTTTCGCCGTCCGCGTAATAACGGACGGTAAATTTTTTTGCGTGCTATTAAAAAAAGAGCTTTAAAACAGTTGACGAAAGACTTTTTACAGTATAAAATTATTCTAAAAAAACGAAAGAGGAATATGCGCTTTTCGCCGCATGGCAAAACGCTTTATTCAAAGTTTATACGGGAGTAAACATAAAGTGAAAAACACGAGAACCGAGAGCGATTCCATAGGCGCGCTCGATATACCTTGCGACGCTTATTACGGCGTTCAGTCTTTAAGAGGTTACGAAAATTTCCACATTACGGGAACAAAAATGAACAACCGCTTTATTCTCAATATCGTGAGAATAAAACTTGCGGCGGCGATAGCTAATATGAAAGCGGGTTCCGTCGACAAAAAGACGGGCGAAGCGATTATCGCGGCGTGTAAGGAAGCGCTTGAAGGAAAGCTCGATTCGGGTTTTATTACGGACGCCATCCAGGGCGGCGCGGGGACGACCGCAAACATGAACGTCAACGAGGTTATCGCAAACCGCGCGACCGAGCTTTTAGGCGGTAAAAAAGGCGAATATCTCTGCCATCCGAACGACCATGTTAACTGCTCGCAGTCGACAAACGACGTTATCCCTACTGCCGGTCGCATTACCGTAATCGAACTTGCGGGCGAACTTATCGCCAACGTTACGGAGCTTATTTCTTCGCTCGATAAAAAGGCGGAAGAATTCAACGATATCATTAAAATGGGCAGAACTCAGCTTGAGGACGCCGTTCCTATCCGTTTAGGGCAGGAATTCGCCGCGTACTCTTCGGGGCTTAAAAGAACGCTTAAACTGCTTGAAAAAGCCGTGGGCGAAATGTATTCGGTCAATATCGGCGGCACGGCGATAGGTACAGCGATAAACGTCGAAAAAGTTTATCTTGACGAGATAGTGCCGACCCTTTCGGAAGTTACTGGTTACGCTCTTACTCGCGCCGAAAACTTAATCGACGCAACGCAAAACCTTGACGGTTTCGTGTACGTTTCGGGCGCGCTCAAAACTATGGCTGTTTCGCTTTCCAAAATGTGCAACGATTTGCGCCTTATGTCGAGCGGACCCAAGACGGGTTTTGAAGAAATCACGTTGCCCGCAAAGCAAAACGGCTCGTCGATAATGCCCGGCAAAGTCAACCCCGTTATTCCGGAAGTCGTAACGCAAGTCGCGTTCGCCGTTATCGGCAACGATTCCACGATAACCCTTGCCGCGGAGGCGGGGCAACTCGAACTCAACGCTTTCGAACCTGTTATTTTCTATAAGCTTTTCGAATCGTTGACTTGCATGAAAAATGCCGTAAAAACCTTGACGGTTAACTGCATAAACGGCATAACTTCAAATAAAGCTCGTTGCGAAGAACTTTTGTTCGGCAGCGTCGGCACCGTAACCGCGCTTTGCCCGTACATAGGTTACAAAAAGGCTGCGGAGCTTGCCAAACGCGCGTTAAAGGAAAACAAAAAAATAAAAGACCTCGTCCGCGAACAAGGGCTTTTAGACGACGCACTCTTAGATAAAATTCTCGACCCGTTCACGATGACGGAGCCGAAAAATAACTGATAATCGACTTATGGGAGGACTTATTATGAAAAAATCTTTAAAATTCACGTCAATATTTTTACTTGTGGTCTGCGTTTTGGTATCTCTTGTTGCTTGCGGCGGCTATGAAGTAAGCATAGGTATAGGCGACGGCAACAAAGAAAACGATAGGGTTTCCGTAAACTTTACTATAGCCGAAACAATATATGACGGCTACGTTCTCGATACGACCTTTTCGGCTGAAAGCGAAGCCGATTTAAACGATACTTTCGTTTTCGCGATAACTACTGACAGTCAGTTTTCTTCTACTTATTATGAAAGCGTTCTTTGCTCGGTAAAAGGCGAAGAATTAAAAGACGGTAAAACTTTTAGAGTAAAAATCGAGCTTAACAATCTTAGCGATATTTTAAAAGAAGAGAACGGAAAGTTTTCTTTGGTATTGCATCGCGACGGCGCAAAAGGGACCGATATTACTAAGTTTTCTACAAGCGAATACACTTACAAAAAAAGTGGCGACAAGTTTACTATCGAAAAATAATCTAATAACATAGAAGTAAGCCTATAGGTCGATTATCATTTGATTTATAGGCTTTTTTATAAAGTGAAACAAAAAGGAAAACGCAAAAATGAATAATTACGTTTACACTATAAATAATAAGTTATATATAAACTTAACTAATCGTTGCAGTAATAATTGCGATTTTTGTATTCGCGACGGGCGCGACGGAATGAACGGCACAACCCTTTGGATAGATAAGGAACCGACCGCCGAAGAAGTTATTTCGGCGTTGCCTCAAAATTTGACAGATTATGAAGAAGTCGTGTTTTGCGGTTTCGGAGAACCGACTTATAATTTAGAAGCTTTGGTAAAAGTAGGCGAATATCTGCATTCAAAAGGAATGACTACGCGCATAAACACCAACGGGCAAGCAAACCTTATCCACGGGCGTGACGTAAGCGCAGAAGTATCCAAGGCGTGCGACTATATCAACGTTTCTTTAAACGAAAGCAACTCCGAAAAATATCAGGCGCATTGCAACAGCGTGTTCGGCGAAGAAGCCTATTCCGCGCTTTTGGAGTTTGCCGCGCTTTGCGCTTCTCACGGTGCGAAAGTTAATTTTTCGATAGTCGACAGTATCGGTAAGGACGATATCGAAGAGTGCAAAAAGAAAGCGGAAACGCTCGGCGTGCCGCTCAGAATAAGAGAAAAAGAATAACGAAAACGGGCGATAATCGACTTATAGCCTCACATTTTAAACAAACGGAGTATAAATGACTATAGAAAACAATAACGCACAACAAATAGACGTAAGGTCTTTCATACAGCAAAATTACACGCCGTACTCGGGTGACGGCTCGTTTTTACGCGGCGCAACGGAGAGAACGAAAAACTTACTCAAAAAGGTTGAAGAACTTTTCAAAAAAGAACGCAAAAAAGGCGGCGTTCTCTCTGTTGACACGCAAATAGTTTCGGGCATAAATTCCTTTAACCCGGGCTATGTAGACAAGGAAAACGAAATTATAGTGGGACTTCAAACTGACGAACCGTTAAAGAGAATGGTTAACCCGTTCGGCGGAATGAGAATGGCTCGTCAAGCTTGCGAAGCTTACGGCTACAAGCTCGGCGAAAATATCGAAAACGAATTCAAATATCGCACGACCCATAACGACGGCGTTTATAAAGCCTACACCGCGGAAATGCGCGCGGCACGCAAAATTCACCTTATAACGGGACTTCCCGACGCGTACGGCAGAGGCAGAATTATCGGCGATTATCGTCGAGTTGCGCTTTACGGCGTGGACAAGCTCATCGAAGAGCGCAAAAAGGATAAAACAAAATTAGAAGGTGCGGATTTCGACGAAGAAACGGCGCGCGAAGCCGAAGAATTTTCGCTCCAACTCGCCGCGCTCGAAGAGTTAAAAAGGATGGCTCTTTCCTACGGCTACGATATTTCCTTACCGGCTAAAAACGCAAAAGAAGCCATACAATGGACGTATTTCGGCTATCTTGCCGCTATAAAGGAACAGAACGGCGCGGCGATGTCGCTCGGCAGAACGTCTACTTTTTTCGATATTTATATAGAAAACGATATCGAAAACGGCGTTTTAACCGAAGAGGGCGCGCAAGAGCTTATCGACGATTTCGTCTTGAAACTCCGCCTTGCTCGTCACTTGCGCACGACCGAGTACAACGAGCTTTTCGGCGGCGACCCCATGTGGATTACCGAAAGCGTTGGCGGTATGGGCGAGGACGGCAGAACGCTTGTCACGAAAACTTCGTACAGAATGCTCAATACGCTCTACAATCTTAAACCCGCGCCCGAGCCTAATTTGACGGTTTTGTGGTCTAAAAACTTGCCCGAGCCTTTCAAACTTTTCTGTGCGAAACTCTCCGCCGACACCGATTCCGTGCAGTACGAAAACGACGATATAATGCGACCCGTATACGGTGACGATTATGCAATCGCGTGCTGCGTTTCGGCAATGAAAGTCGGCAAACAAATGCAGTTTTTCGGCGCAAGGTGCAACTTGCCTAAGCTATTATTATTCGCTTTGAACGGAGGAACGGACGCGGCGACCGGTATAAAAATAGGTCCGCAAATGCCCGTTTACGATAAGGAAGTTTTAGTGTTCGACGAGGTTTTCGATAGGTTCAAAATCTATCTCGAATGGCTTTCAAAACTGTACGTAAACACGATGAACGTCATTCATTTTATGCACGATAAGTACGCTTACGAAGCGTTAGAAATGGCTTTGCACGACGCAAAAATTCACCGTTTTATGGCTTTCGGTATCGCCGGGCTTTCCGTCGCAGCCGATTCTTTCTCGGCAATAAAGTACGGCAAAGTAACGGCAAAAAAAGGCGATAACGGATATATAGACGGGTTTTTAACCGAAGGCGACTTCCCGACATTCGGTAACGACGACGATAGGGTGGACGATATCGTAAAGCTTTTGGCGAAGATGACGATAGAAGATTTAAGAAAAACAAAGACCTATCGCGGCGCAGAACATACGCTCTCCGTTTTAACTATAACTTCCAACGTAATGTACGGCAAACACACAGGCGCCACCCCGGACGGCAGAGAGGCGGGCAAGCCTTTCGCACCGGGCGCAAACCCGATGCACAATCGTGAAAAACGCGGCGCGCTCGCTTCGCTCAATTCCGTCGCAAAACTTTCTTACGACGATTGCCGCGACGGCATTTCCGATACTTTCTCTATAACGCCCGAAACGCTCGGCAGAAACGAAAAAGAACGCGCGGAAAACCTCGTTGCGCTCCTCGACGGATTTTTCTCTAAGGGCGCGCACCATCTCAACGTAAACGTGCTTCGCCGCGAAACGCTTATCAAAGCTTACGAGGACCCCGAAGCCTACCCGAACCTAACGATCCGCGTGTCGGGCTATGCCGTCAACTTCCACAAGCTTTCCAAAGAGCAACAGCGCGAAGTCATTTCCCGCACCTTCCACGAAAGCTTATGACGAAAGAAGTTTTCGGCAAAATAAGTTCCGTTCAGACCCTCGGCTCGCTCGACGGTCCGGGGCTAAGGTACGTCGCGTTCTTGCAGGGCTGCCTGTTAAAGTGCGCGTACTGCCACAATATCGAAACGCGCGACTTTATCGGCGGAACGCAAACCACTGCTTCCGCACTCGTAGCCGACGCGAAAAAATATCGCGAATACTTCGGCAAGCGCGGCGGAATAACGCTTTCGGGCGGCGAACCGCTCGTTCAGGCGGCGTTCGTGACGGAAGTTTTCAAAAAGGCGAAAGCGGACGGCATAAACACTTGCCTCGACACTTCCGGCGCGGTCTTGAACACGCAAGTCGAAGAATTGCTTGCCTTTACCGATTACTGCCTGCTCGATATCAAATTTACTTCCGACGAGGAATATTTAAAGTATACGGGGCTTTCCTACCGCGCCGCGCTCGATTTTTTGGAAGCGTTAACGCGCAAAAACGTACCGACCCGCATACGGCAAGTTATCGTCGAAGGCTTGAACGACACGGAAAACAATGTGTTAAAGCTAAAAGAATTAAAAAACGCTCACCCGAACGTCGAAGAAATCGAACTTTTGCCCATGCGCAAGCTCTGCATTTTAAAGTATCGCGATTTAGGCTTGCGTTTCCCGCTTGACGATTATCCCGAAACTTCGCAAAAAACAATCGACAGGCTAAACGCTCTTTTAAAGTCTGAAAATTAAAAATCATTGATTTTCATTCGTCTTGTTTGTTTAAACGAGGCGAATTGTTTTATGTGAATAAAAAAACGCCGATAATTAAACGAAAAATTTTGTATTTCGTTTTAGGTCGCAACCTTTCTTTCGTCCGCGGTACGCTTAAAGGCGTTCGTCAACCGCGGACAATTGTGTTTGCAATACTTTAAAAAATGCTTTCAAAATTCATTAAAAAATATGCTTTCACCGTCAATCGGCTTTCAAATATCGCGTTTTTGAATGTTTTTTACGCGTTGTAGCTCGTTTCGGCGTTTTTGTTATATAAAAGGCGACTAAAATTTTTCGCCGCCGTGTCCGCTCGTCAAAGATAATTTTTTGTACGGTTTTTATAAATTCGTTGAAATTTTGCCTTTTTCAGCCGCGTTCGATAAAATTCGCAAAAATTTACAAACTAATATTTATACACGATATAACGAATAAAATATAAATTTATACATTGCGTAAACAAAAAGAAATCGCGTAAAAAACTGCTCAAATTTTAGTGCGAAAGCATAAACACGGAAGCTTAAAAACAAAACCGAGCCTTTTATATTATATATAATGATATTAAAACGCTTAAAGTTGTTCGCGGCATAAAAACACTGTCTTTACATTACGGTACAGCTAAACTTATATTACCGCATCTCGTCAAGTATTAGCGAAAAGGCGATTGTTATAAAGCCCGTTTTAACTATAAAAATTCTTAAGTTTTGTTTTAAAAAAATTTTTGCTTAAAATCGCCGATAAAATCAAGTGTTTTTGCGTCATATTAGTCAAACTTATGGAAAATATAAAAAATAATTATGCGAAAACGGGCTTATTTTTTTTGACAAATGAATAAATTTCCATATAATATATAACATCGAGCGCGCAAAAGCGGCTCGAGGACTGTTTTTATATTTTCCCTTCGCGTTTTGCGAACCTAAATTAACAAAAGCGTATGCGCATCGCTTGAACGGCGCAAAATAACTTTCGGGCGTTTGTAAAATCGGTAAAATTTATAAAATTTGCAAATTTCCCGATAACAAAAGGCGTTTGGCACTGAAAAAGCGTGCTATCGTCCGTTATAACCAAAATTCCTTTACGCCGATTTGAGCTTTCGGCGTGGGCTTTTCGTTATTTTTGATTTTTTCTTTATATGCGTGCGCGTGTGAAAGCGCATAGCGAAACCGCGCGAAAGCGCATAATAAGCAAAAGCGTTTACTAAAGCATAATAAAAGCGCAAAAAAGAAAATTTCCGAAAAACCATACAAAAGTCCGAAAAGGGAAAATCAAAATTTTTATTTTAGCCGGATATCCCGTCCAAGCCAAAATCGCGTTAAGGCGCAAGCGGGGTGTTATATCAAAAAAATTCTTATTACAAGGAGAATTCCACAATGAAAACAAGGAAGTACCTAATCAGCTTGTTCTGCGTCATAATGGTTGTCGCTATGGCTATAGGCATCGTGGGTTGTACTAAGATTAATCCCGCCGCAAGCGAGATTAACGGCGAGTACTACTGCGATACTCAAAGCGGCGAATATACCGTTACGCTTAAGGACGGCAAGATTACCTTGAAACAAGGCGATAAAGTTGTCGAGGGTTCGTATGACTACGACAAGACTAATTTTACCGTTAAGTTTAAAGGCAACACGACGGGAGCCTCGGGCGAGTATACCGACGGCGTTCTCAAGCTTACTTATAACGGCGCGACTTATAGCTATTTGAAGAAAGTCGAATATACCGTCAAGTTTATGGACGGCACGACTGAAATCAAGTCTGCCGAACAAAATGTTATAAACGGCAAAGCCGCAAAACAGCCTGCCGACCCTGAAAAAGAGGGTAATTACAAATTTATAACTTGGTACGCCGACGCGAATTTCACCAAAGTATATAATTTCGCTACACCCATAACTCAAGATACCCAAATCTACGCGAGATTCGGAGAGTATACTACCGGCGAAGAAATATACAAAGTAAAGCTTTCTTGCGATGGCGAAAACTATAAAGACCTTGAAACAATCGGTTACAAGGTTTACAACTTACCGATGCCCACCAAGAGCGGCTCTACGTTTGTAGGTTGGTTTGTCAGCCAGTACAATGACGCGAATAAGCTCTCATATAAGTACGAAGAACAGCTTATCAAAGAAGATTCAACGCTTTATGCTAAGTTTATAACCGATTCTTCCGAACCCGTTATAGAAACTGTTGAAGGCGGCACGATAAAGTGGACTTCGGCGGGCGTAGGCAAAAATTATCATATTAAGATTGTAAGCCCGAAAGATGAAGCGCTTGTTGATGAAAATGCGGCTACGCTTAGTAAAGCTTTCGATTTTACCGCGCTTGAAGCCGGCGATTATGTCATTACCGTAACGGTCGACGACAAAACGGCAACTGCTTACTACAAGAATAAAGCTCTTGCGAGAGTTTCTCATTTTGAAGTCTTAACCGATGACGCGGGCAACGAACTTGACATTATTTCTTGGAATGCAATCGATAACGCCGAAAAGTATATCTTGAGCATTACTTGCGGCGACGCTACACACGACCACTCTGCCGTTGAAATTACCGGCTCTACACAATACAACTTCGAAAACTGCGCGATGAAAGAAGGCGGTATCGAATTTGTAGTTAAAGCCGTAGCGGAAGGTTACGTTACGAGCGAATCTATCGTCTATAAAGTTGACCGTACTCTTGAAAAAGTAGGCGGATACGCTTATGCGGGCGACTATGTAACGTGGACTGCCGTTAAGGGCGCGACTTCTTACGAAGTAACCATTGTAGTCGGTACGAAAGAGACAAAAGTTACCGTTGAAGAAGCAAAAGTTTACGTAGGCGATTTGACCGGCAAAGCAACCGTTAAGGTTAAACCGTTGTCCCGTAAATATAACAGTGCGGACGAAACTTCTTACGAATTCGACAAGGCTACTCTTGCCGCTCCGTCCGACGTAAAGATTTCCGTTAACACCATATCTTGGTCTGCCGTTACGGGCGCTGCAAGCTATATCGTTAAGATTGGCGATAAAGAAATCCCCGTAGCAAACGGTACTTCTTACACCGTTACCGAAGTCGATATCGTAGAAGGCAAAACCGAATATGAAGTTTCCGTAAAAGCGGTCGCAAGCGATACGGCTAAAAACTCCGGTTTCAGTACTCCGATTAAAGCTACTTACGGCAAGTTTGTAACCGCACCCGTTTACAAGAATAAAATCGTCACTTGGGATGTTGTTCTCGGCGCGGCTTCGTACGGCGTGAAAATCGATACCGCCGCAGAAGTTAAGATTACCGACGGAGCAAGAACCGTTACGACGGCTTTCGATAAAGACGGTAAACACACCGTTGTCGTTACGGCTTACAAAGCGGACGGCACGACTAAACTTGACTCCGCCACGCTTGAAGTTAACGTTTATAAACTTGTTTACGACGTTACCGGCGGCGAAGACGTGAAAGCAACTTATTACTACGCCGATACCGACGTAATGACTATAACTGAAACGAGCCAGAGGTACGGCTATACCTTCGAAGGTTGGTACAACGCAGCTACCGGTAATGCTAAAAAATACGTTACCGGCGACGCTTACGACTTCGGTAAAAACGGAACGCTTTACGCTCGTTGGACTCCGAAGGAATACACCGTTTTGTTCGACCTTTCCGGCTATGGCTCGCTTGATGCAGACGTTGCAACGAAAGGTGTGAAAGTTAAATACGGCGAAGCTTTTGAACTTCCCGTTCCGAACAGAAAGAATTCCGACGGTACCGACGTTGTTGAAACCACATACTTTAGCGGTTGGTATTCCGAAGCTTATATGAGCGGCGTTCAGTACACCGACAAGGAAGGTAAATCTCGTTCCGTATGGGCTAATGCTAAGGATAACGTAGTCCTCATTGCCGGTTGGGCTGAAAAGCTTACGTTTAGAGAAGTAGGTAACTCCGTAATCAAAGATAAGATTGCGTACTCTGTTTCGGCGGGACCTCAGTTCGGTAACGATACTGCCATTAAAATTCCTGCAACCTATAAAGGTAACCCGGTAACCATTATCGAAGCTAATGCGTTCTACTACAAAAGAAACCTCGCCACGATTGAAATCCCGTCGAGCATTCAGACTATAGAAATAGGCGTTGTTGATGATGACGGAAACGAAGTAGGTGCTGCTTTCGGTAAATGTACTTCTCTTAAAGAAATCAAAATGTACACACCGGAAGATCCTACTCTTGCCGCTTATATAGAAGCAAGCAAGTATACGGTTATCGACGGCTCTCTCGTAACGAAAACGGGTACCGGCGATGATATGACCTATGACGCGCTTGTATATGTTCCGACTGCTAAAATAGACGGTTACAAAATCCCCGTAGGTATCAAAACGATACCGCTTAACCTTTTCAAAGGCAGAAGCAAACTTACTAGCGTAACTATTCCGTATACCGTGACGAGAATAGAAGCAAAGGCTTTTGCTAACTGCTCAGGGCTTAAAAACATAATATTTGAAGATGCCCCCGAAGGTACGGCGGAATCCGAAATACAAGAACTTTATATCGATTCCACGGCATTCACTTCTTGCTCCGGTATCACGGAAGTTCACTTCCCCGCTCGTCTTGCGCAAGGTATCGATATCCCGACTTTGTTTGCTTCCAGCAAAAAACTTGCGAATATCTATGTTGCCGAAGGTAGCAAGTATTACAACACGCTCGAACTTGTTGACGACTCCGCCGCTAAGGGCGAAGACGGAAAAATAGACGAAAGCAAGGTTAAAAAGGCTAATGTTCTTACAAATCAAGCCGGTAACGAAATAATCTTTGCTCCTATTGCTCTTCCTCTTTCCGAAGTTAAGATTCCTTCGCAGATAACTTCTATCGGGGAAGGCGCGTTCATGAAGAATACCACGATAACCAAGGTTACGTTTGACGCGAGCGTCACTTCGATAGGAAATAAGGCTTTCTATGAAGCTACTGAGCTTGCGGAAATTGTTTTTGCGAAGGACGAGGGTGAGGAAGACCCGCTTACGATAGGCGACAGTGCTTTCGAATCGACCGGAATTGAGGCTCTTATTGTCCCGGCAAGAACTAAAACGATAGGCGTGTCTGCTTTCGATAGTACCTCCATTGCCTCGCTCGAATTCGAAGGTTCGAAAGATGACAATATCACTATTTGTACCGGAGCCTTTGCTTACGTTGACTTGGATTCCTTGGTTTTGGCTCCTTCCGTAAAGAAAATTGAAAGTGGTGCATTTAAAGGTTGTTGGTCACTAAAACAGGTTACGATTAATTGTGAAACCGATGTGAATTTCGAACTTGATGCGTTCCCGTCATATGTTACTAGTCTTACTATCGGTAAACTTGTTCCGACTCTCGAATTAAACGGTATATTCGGTACTAATGTTTCGATAATCACGGTTGACGGCGATAATAAAAATTACAAAGTCGACGACAATGTTGTATTTAGTGCGGACGGAACGAAGCTTCTTCTCTATCCGGCGAACAAAGTAGGCTCCTACACTATTCCTTCGACCGTTGAATATCTCGGTTCTAAGGTGTTCTACGGCAAAACTCAAATTTATAGCATCACGATAAGCAAAAACGTTACTTATGTCGGTGCTTATACGTTTAATGATTGTACCGGTCTTACTACCGTTACGTTTGATGAAGGCGGCGAAAAAGACGTTTCTATCGAACAGTATGCTTTCGGCGACTGCTCCAACCTCGTTTCGCTCAACCTTTCTTCCAAGATAAAGACTATCGGTGCTTACGCGTTTAGCGGTTGCTCAAGACTTTCTTCCGTAACTATCCCCGAAGGCGTTACGTCTTTAGGCGAAAGAGCTTTTGAAGACTGCTCTATGCTTAGCACGGTTTCGCTTCCGTCCACTCTCGAACGTATGGGTACGTATGCTTCGAACGGCGATGAAGAATATCTTGCTTCTTATGACGTGTTTAGCGGTTGCAAAATGCTTTCTTCCGTAACGGTTGACTCCGCTAACGAAAAATTCACTTCTATCGGCGGTGTTCTTTATACGAAGAAAGACGGAGACGCTCAGATTCTTTTCTACGCTCCCGTTAACGTTTCCGGCGAAATAACAATTCCTGCTACGGCAACGGAAATCAAAGCCGACGTATTTGCAGACCATCGTCGCGTAACCGCTGTTAAGTTTGCGGGCGCGCTTGAAGGCTCTCTCACTATCGGTGAAAATGCTTTCTCCGGCTGCACTTCGCTCAAAACCTTGGAACTTGTTGAAGGTGTGACTACTATCGGTGCGAACGCGTTCAATAAGTGCTCTGCACTTGTATCTGTTAACATTCCTGCCAGTGTAACGCTTATCGAAAGAGGCGCGTTTAATAGTTGCGCTGCGTTAAGTTCTCTCACGTTTGACAACGGTAACGAAGAGACCCTTGTAATAGCTGATTCCGTAAGCGATTACGGTTATGACTCCGATGCATACGGCGTATTCGCTAAAGACGCCGCGCTTACAAATGTAGTGTTCCCGACCGACAGAGCTTTATCTCTCGGCTCCTATGCATTCATCGACTGTGCTAACCTTGAATCGGTTACCTTTGGTAAAGACGTTGTTGCATTCGGTAGCAATGTGTTCAAAAAGTGCCGTAAACTTAAAACACTGAATGACTTCGATAAGATATCGTCGCTTAAGTCGATTCCCGACAACTTCTTGGCGAATACGGCTATCACGAGTATAGTTGTTCCCGAAGGCGTTGAAACGATGGGCGTCTCCGTGTTTGAAGACTGCACCAACCTTGTTGACGCTTCTCTTCCGGCTTCACTTACCCATATCGGCAAACAATACTCCGCTAGTTATTCTTCAACCGGTTATTATATAACCTACGAGGCGAGAACGTTTGCCGGTTGCTATGCTCTTGAAAACGTGACTTTTGCCAATGATAGCAAGCTTGAACGTATCAACATGAGTATGTTCTTGGATTGCGTTTCGCTTAAGTCGGTAGAGCTTCCCGATACAATCGAAAGAATTGAACAGCAAGCGTTCTACGGCAGCGGTATCGAAAGTATTACCATTCCTGCTTCCGTCACGAAGCTTGACTTCTTTGCATTCATGAATTGTAAAGACCTTACTACGGTTAACTTTGCAACGGAAGGCGGAATAAGTCAGCTTAGAACGATGGAAAAGAGGGTTTTTGCAAACTCCGGTCTTACTTCGTTCACGTTCCCGACTACTATAGTTCCTATAAGCTTAAACGAAGGGATCTTCGAAAACTGCAAGGACCTTGAAACCATTACGCTTTCAAAAACGGTTACCAATCTCGGTGATTCGCTTTACGGCAATTACTCTATAAAGAATATTATCGTTGCGGATGAAAACAAGAACTACCTTGTTGATTCCGATAGTGAAAGCGGCAAAGTTATTTACAATGTAAGCAAAACCGTTCTTAAAACTTTCGTAGGTGTTTGGAATAGTGATACTTTTGAAATTCCCGAAGGTGTTACCGAAATTTCCTCTAAGGCTTTCGAAGGTCAGTATAGGATTAAAAAGATAATCGTTCCCGCTTCCGTTAACAAAATCGGAACGAGTGCGTTTAAGAGTTGTGTGGGGCTTGAAGAAATCGAGTTTGCCGATTATCCCGAACTTACGGAATCCGGCATCGGTAACTATATCTTCCAGTTCTGCTCGAACCTTAAAACGGTAACTTTACCGTCTACTTTCACAACAATTCCTAAGTACATGTTTAGCTATTCGAACGTTGAAACTGTTAAGATTAGCGAAAAAGTAACGGCTATTGCAGATTATGCGTTCGCTTATGCTTACAACTTCAAAAAGCTTGAAGGTGTAACCGCGGATACTGAAATAAAAGTAAAGACAATCGGAGCAAGTGCTTTCAGAGAGTCTTTGATGACAAGCTTCTTTGTCCCCGATAGTGTAACTTCTCTCGGAAATTACGTATTCTATAAGTGCGCTAACCTTACTTCGGTAACGGGCATGAAAAACGTAACTACTATCGGCGCCGATGCGTTTGAATATACGACTTCGCTTAAAGAGTTCTCTTTGCCGGCAGGTGTTACTACTTTGAGTAATTACTTGTTCTCTCATTCCGGCGTCGAAAACATCAAAAACACGGAAAAAGTAACGTCCGTCGGCAAATATGTGTTCCAGTATTGTGAAAACTTGAAAACAATCGATTTGTCTTCCGTTACGACTATCGGAAACTATGCGTTTAGAGAATCGGGAATAAGTTCTATTGCTTTACCCAAACTAAAAACTCTCGGTACGTATGCTTTTGATGCTTGTGTTGCTCTCGAAAGCGTCGATCTTGGTGCTTCGTCTCTTTCTAAACTCGACAAATATACTTTCCAGAATTGTACCTCGCTTACCGATTTTGTATTCCCGACCACGCTTACCTCGCTTGAATTATATTCTCTCTCTGCGACAAAGATTGTAATTGCCGATTTGAGTAATACAAAATTGACGACGATTAATCCTCAGGTTTTCCGTGATAATAAGGTATTGTCTGTTGTCATATTGCCGGAAACGACTAATAAAGTAGGTGCTTATGCGTTCCAGGATTGCACTTCATTGAAGTATATCAACCTTGCAAAAGTCAAGACTATCGACTACAATGCGTTTATGAATACCGCACTCTATTCTGTCGACCTTGCAAGTTGTACGTCATTAAATTCAAGCGGTTTGCAGTTCTCCGGTTGTAAAGAACTTGTCGAAGTTAAGAACTTTACGGGGACTTCCGTTCCTAAGCAGATGTTTGAAAACTGCACGAGCCTTAGGAGTATAGACTTGTCTAATGTGGTGACTATTAACGCGAATGCTTTTAACGGTTGTACGGCTTTAAAAAAAGCAGACCTTTCGGTCGCCGCTAAGATAGGCGATAAAGCGTTTTACGGTTCCGGTTTGACCGAAGTCACTATTTCCGACGATTTGACAAGCAGAGGTTCTAACATCTTTACCGGTTCAGACATTAAGGAATTTAAGCTCGCTAAAGCTTCTAAAGTTTACTCCGTCAAGGACGGCGCGCTCTATATCGGCGATATGCTTATTTACTATCCGAGTGCAAAAGTTCCTAACGAAGGTAAAGAAAACGAGGGTACTCTCGTTCTCCCCGAATCGTATGCAGACGGCGCGTTTGAAGGTGCAAAAGGCATAAGAAAACTTGTCGTAGGTAAAAACGTTCAGACTATTGTTTCCGGAACGTTTGCAAACTGCGTCAACCTCACCGAGGTTGCCTTTGAAGAAGGTTCAATCCTCGTTTCGATAGGCGATGAGGCGTTTATGGGTTGCTCCGCACTTGAAACGGTAACGCTTCCCAAAACGCTTAACGTTATCGGCGATTATGCTTTTGCCGACACGGGACTTAAGTCTGTTGTAATTCCTTCGTCCGCGTTGGTTCTCGGTGACGGTGCGTTCAGTGGTTGCTCTGCGCTTGCTTCCGTAACATTACCGGAAGGCGTGGTATCGCTCGGTAATGAGGCTTTCCAAAATACGACCTCTTTGAAGAACATAATCCTTCCCGAAAGTTTACGTAACATCGGCGATTACACCTTTAACGGTAGCGGCATTGAATCTATCGTCGTTCCCGAAGGTGTTACCGTTATCGGAAACACTCTTGCTTCCCGCGTTGGCGGTTTCGTATTTGCGAACTGCGAGTCGCTTGTTTCCGTAACGTTTAAAGGCGATATCGTAAGCATTGCTCCTTCTACGTTCGTTAACTCCACATCGCTCTCTACGGTTCTCTTTAGAGGTCAGACCGCTGCGGAAGACGGTTCTGTTGTATTGCCGAATACGCTTGTTACGCTCGGTAATATGGCGTTCAACAACACCGGTATAACCGGAGTTGTGATCCCCGAAAGCGTTATCGAACTTGGCACTCAAACGTTTGCCGAAAACGCAAAACTTAAAAAGGCTGTTATCAATGCCGGCGGTCTTGTAAGCGGTTCTGCTGCGTTCTTGAATTGTACGGCGCTTACCGAAGTTAAATTCGGTGAGAACGTAACTTCTTTGGGCGAAGCTCTTAATAGCAGTAACTACACCGTATATAAGAACGGACACATGTTTGACGGTTGCACGGCACTTTCTAAAGTTGACCTTGGCTCGCTTGAAGTTATTGCAGACTACATGTTTGCCGGTACTACTTCGCTTGAAAGCATAACGCTTCCCGCTAATGCAAAGATAATTAGCGTTTACGCGTTTAGCGGATCCGGGCTCAAGAGTATCAATCTTAACGAAGGACTTTACAGAATTGACGCCTCGGCTTTTGTCGACTGCGCTTCGCTTGAAAGCATAGTTATTCCTTCGACTGTAGGCGATTGGTATACATTTATGTACAATGGTGCGCATAAGACTAATATCTTGCTTAACAGCTTTTCGACTTCCACGTTTAAGGGATGCAAGTCCTTGAAGACTGTCGAATTCAAGTGCTATATGCCGACGATAGGCGGTAGCATGTTCGAGGGTTGTACATCGCTTCAATCGATTAAGTTTACTTCGACTCCCGCGGATAAGACCGGTCTCGTGATTCCCTCTGGTATTGCGATAGGACCGTACGCGTTTGCCGGTATCGGTTCAGATAAGACGCTTGAACTTTTAGGAGACTATAACGAGGCTTGCAAAGGTTCGTATATTTCGACGACAAGAACTTGGTACGATAACTGCGACGCTAAGATTATAATCGACGGAAAAGTTTTTAAAGAAGCCGACGTCGCGTAATCTTTACTAAAAATTGCATTACAACTATACCGAAAAGCCGTAAAAGCCTTTCGGTATAGCGGTATGCAAAAAAATTACTAAAACAAACCTTAAATTTTATACCACAAAAAGGCGAGTCGGTATCGGCTTGTCTTTTGTTTGTTTTTAAGTTTGTATAAGGAGGATAATCGATGGACGAAATTTAGTGTTTTTTTTGTAAATTTATCGTAAATTCTTGAAATATTTAACAATAATTTCTCAAAACGGCGTACAATTGTTTTACATTCACGGACAAAGTTGTTATAATAGACAATAGTAAATTTATTTATAAATAATAGCGTATATTATAAAAATATAAAGCGCGTGCGATAGCACGAAAGACTTTTAAAGGAGGTCTCGATATGAAAATTCAAAAAAACGAAAACTCTACCGAAAGGGGCAAAAAACTTTTTAACAAGTATTATTCGCGCATTCAACGCGAAGGTTGGATAAAAGCCGGCATTTGCGGTTTGTCCGTCGGCGCGGGCGTTATGTTCTTGACTTCACTTGTTATATGGATTTTCTTTGCGAAATTCTTCTGGCTTGCTTTGATTGGCTGGGTTGTTGCTGCTGCAATTACGACTCCGATTTTCTATTTCAAGCTTTACCGTCCAACGACTAAAGCAATTGCTAAGCGCGTAGATGAATTAGGTCTTGAAGAACGTATTATAACGATGACCGAGCTTGAAGGCGACGAATCGTTTATCGCAATGAAGCAACGAGAAGACGCAATGAATGCGATGAAGCTCGTTGACGCGGACCTTTTAAAAACGGTTGTTTCTACGGCGTTGATTGTGACCGTTTCAATAGGTTCGGTTCTTGGTGTGGGTATGACTACAGTTTCCGCTCTTGCCGAATATAAAGTTATAAAAAAGGGTCAAGATATTATTCCTACCGAAGAAATAATTTATAACGTTGTTTATGTTGTCGATGAGGAATACGGCGGCTCAATAAAAGGAAACCTTGACCAGAAAGTCAAAAAAGGCGAAAACACGACCCCCGTTTATGTCGTGACAAACGAGAATTGGGTATTCCTCGGTTGGTCGGACGGCAGCACTGAAACCGAACGTTCCGAAACGGATGTGCAAGAGAATAAGTTGTTTGTCGCACTTTTTTCAGAGCTTGAACTGGACGAGGACGAAAAAGGCGAAGGTGAAGGTGAAGGAGAGGGTGAAGGCGAAGAGGATGAAGGCATGCCTCCCGAACAAGAAGGAGAGTCCGATAATAAAAGCGATAATAACAATAACAGTACCGATAATCCGAATGGTGGCGGAAGACTTACTCCCAACAATCAGATAATCGACGGAAAAACATATTACGGCGATTACTACAAGGATGAAAAGGACCAGGCTATGTCGGATACGACTTCTAATTCGGAAATGACAAAAGATGATAAAACTTCTATTTCCGATTACTTTGACGCTATTGCGACAGACCCGTCCGAAAAGGAAGACGATAGTAAAACTTAATGTTTTACGTTCACGCCAAAACAAATAATTTTACGAAAAACACAAAAAATAATTTTGAGAGATAAACATTATGGTTACAGAAAAAGACATTGAACAATTTTGCAAACAATGCGCGAATATCTTTACGCAGATTTCCCGCGACGTTATCGGACAAAAAGAAGTCGTCGAAGGTACCGTCATCGCGATGATTGCCGGCGGTAACGTTCTTCTCGAAGGCGTTCCGGGCGTCGGCAAGACTCGTCTTGTCAGAAGCCTCGGCAGAGTTTTCGATTTGCCCTTCTCTCGTATTCAGTTTACGCCCGACCTTATGCCTGCGGACGTTACAGGTACGAACATCATCGTCAAAGACGAAGAGGGTAACTCCAAATTTCAGTTTCAGCCCGGTCCTATCTTCGCGAATATAGTTCTTGCCGACGAAATCAACCGTGCTACGCCTAAAACGCAGTCCGCGCTCCTCGAAGCGATGCAGGAACACACCGTAACCGTAATGGGTGTTTCGAGAAGACTTGAAGAACCTTTCTTCGTTCTCGCAACTCAGAACCCGATTGAGCAAGACGGTACCTACCCGCTCCCCGAAGCGCAGATGGACCGCTTTATGTTCAAGCTCATCGTTCCGGATCCTTCGCTTGACGAGCTTATGCAAATCGTCGATATGACTCAAAAGACGATGTCGGAAGTCGCGGAATGCGCTTGCAACGGCGAGCAACTTCTTAAAATGAGGGAAACGGCTAACCAGATTCCCGTAGCGCAAGAAGTTTTGAAATACGCTATGGTTTTAACCGCAGCAACCCACCCGGTAGGCGAATGCTCGGCTGCCGCCGCCAAAAAGTATATAAGGGTCGGCGCAAGCCCTCGTGCGGGACAGGCTCTTATCTCCGCCGCTAAGGTTAAGGCTTTGATAAAAGGTAGATTCAACGTTGCGTATTCCGATATCAACGAACTTGCGCACGCCGTTCTCCGTCACCGTATCAAACTTAACTTCGAAGCGGTTGCCGAAAGAGTTACCGCAGATGACGTCATTACGATGATTGTCGAAGAAGTTTCTAAAAATTACAAAGGTTAAATCAAATTTTCGCGCTAAAAAAGCGCACGGAGCAATACGATGAGAGATACTCTTTTAAACGACTCTTTTTTCAGTCGGCTCGAAACTTTATCGTTAAACTTAAAATCAAATCTTACCGGTTATTTCGGCGGCAAGCACCTCGTCAGCACTTATGGGCAGACGGTCGAATTTGCCGACTTCCGCGAATACCAGTTGGGCGACGATATAAGAAGAATCGACTGGAACTTGTACAGTCGTTTCGAAAAGTACTTCTTAAAACTCTTTACCGACGAACGGCAGATGCAGATACAGATATTCCTCGACTGCTCTGCCTCGATGGGTAAGGATAATCCTAAAAAAGCTTCTTACGCCGTAGCGACCGCCGCGGCTCTCGGCTTTTTAGGCGTGCATAACATGGACAAGGTTACCTTCAATCTTATGAAGGGCGACAAGTCCGAAAATCCGTTCGGTACGCTTATCGGCAAGACTGCGTACTTTAGAGCGGTGGGTGAGTTGGAGAAAACGGAGTTCGATTACGATACGGATATAGAAGCTTGTGTGGCGAGCTGCCCGGACACCTCTTCGGGAAACGGGCTTACCGTTATCGTGTCGGACTTTTTTACGGAAAGCAATTGGAAAAAAGCCGTCGATTATCTCTGTTACAAAAAACGTCAGGTCCTGCTCGTTCAGATACTTACGCCCGAGGAAATCGACCCCGCTTACGACGGCAGGCTTAACCTTATCGATTCCGAATCCGTAGACCTTTCCGACCCCAAGAACATGAAATTAAAAATTACGCGAGGCATGCAGAAAGCCTATGAAGAAGCCTTGAAAGACTTCCGCAGCGAGATAAAAGATTTCTGCACGAGAAGAGACGTCGGTTACGTCACCATAAGAAGCGACGTTCCGATTGAAAAAGTCCTTTTCGGTGAGTTACTGAAAGCAGGTATAATGTCATGAGTTTACTTATCCCTTTGGGGTTGTTGGGTTTGCTCGGCGTGGTCGGCTTGATAATAATTTACATTATCAAGCCGAACTTCCAGCAAAAAATAATTTCCAGCACGTATGTTTGGAAATTAAGCCTCAAATACAGAAAAAGACGGTTGTCCACCAACAAACTCCGTAATATAATTTTAATTATCTGTCAGATACTTATCCTTGTCAGTTGCGCCGTGATTTTGTCGCAACCGGTTTTCGTTATTAAGTCACAGGAAGATAAGCCTGAAAACGTAATCGTAATCGACGCTTCCGCAAGTATGCTTACCGAAGTCGACACGACCCGCTTCGAACGCGCCGTGGAAAAAGCTCGTACACTTGCTATATCTACGTTTGATTCCGACGGGAAAGTTTCTTTAATTCTTGCCGATTCTAAACCGTCGTTTTTAGCTCGTCGCGCAGGTAGTGAATCAAGAAATTCCGTTCTCGAAACGCTTGATTCTCTCGTTGAAGTTTCCCCGGAAACGGGCTTGAACGCTTGTACTTACGGTAAGGGCGATTTAGATGAGTCAATGCGATTATCTCAAGAAATTATCGAAGAAAATCCGTCTGCTAAAGTTACCGTTTTTACAGATAAAAAATTTAATAGTGTTCCGGACGGTGTGAACGTTGAAACAATACGTGACGATACGGAATGGAATGCCGGTATACTTAATGCCGAGGTTTCTCTTTCGGATGGTTTTTACGTTTTAAAAGTAGACGTTGCGTCCTACGGTCATGACGAAAAACTGAATATAGAAGTTGAAGTTAACGGTGCGAATAACGATTCCGTGGATACCGAAGGAATGAATCTTGTTCTGACTGCCGATGGTGTTGTTTGTTCTGAAGAAAAAACGAGGACTGTTATTTTTAAGTATATGCTTGACCTTACGGACCATGACGATGACGTTACTACGTATCGTGAACTTTCCGCAAGCGAACGTTTCTTTTCGTTTAAGAGTATTCTCGTATCTATTGAAACGGATGATAACTACACTATAGATAATAGTTTTTGGATTTACGGCGGTACTAAGGAAAGAATAAAGATTCAGTACGCAAGTACTATTCCTAACCCGTTCTTCCAAGGTATTCTCAATGTTATGAGAAACAGTTATGCCGATAGATATCAGCTTGATATAACTTTCGTTCGTCCGGACGAGGAAGCTGCTACGGAAGGTTTTGACTTTTATATATTCGAACATAAAAATCCTGAAAAATTACCTACCGATGGTGTGGTGTTTATTTCAGACCCTGATACAAGTTCCTCAAACGGCGATTTTACATTGTCATCCAATCTTATTACGGACGCCGGAATGACTTTGTCGGATGCGACCGGCGGGACTGATTCTATTTTGAATAACATAACCCCGGGCGATATAACGCTTAGCGCTATTACCGGCGTGACGTTAAGAGACGATGCTTATACCGTTTTACTGGAAACGAATGGTAAAAAACATCCTGCGCTTATTTATAAAAACGGGGTTACCATGGATAACCACAAACCGGTAAAAGTCGTCTTGATGATGTTCAGTATACACAACTCTAATCTTGCAGTCAAAAAGGATTTTCCTCTTTTGATGACTCATATTTTCGATTATTACTTCCCGACGACCGTAAGCGGTAACGCTTTTGAGGTTTCGGAAGAAATAAAACTCAACAGTCGCGGTAGCGAATTAACCGTTACCGGAGGTTCGTACGGCTCAACCGGTATCGTGATTCAGGAATTCCCTGCAACGATATCTCCGACAATTCCCGGGGCGTACACCATTTCTCAAAAAACTTTCAGGGACCCTAGTGAATCTATAACCGAAGAAATTTATGTAAGAACACCCGCTGCAGAAAGTAACGTTTTCGCGACCGACGACGCGCTTGTTAACCCATATATAAACAAAGATAAGGTTGAATTTTATAAAGATTTACTATTTTATATTGCGCTTGTGCTTGTTGCTCTGCTCTTTATCGAGTGGTGGCTTCAGTCGCGCGATAATATGTAACGGAGGGTAAGGATATGCAGAATTTTGTTATACAATTTACTAATCCTTGGTTTCTTCTGTTGCTTATTCCCGCGGCGTTCTTCACGTTCTTCCCGTACTTTAGATTGGCGAAAAGATACCGCCGCACAAGAAACCGTATAACTTCGCTTGTTCTTCATTCGCTTGTAATGATTATGGCGATTTCGCTTCTTGCCGGTACTACTTTTGCTTACAGTATCCCGAACAAGGAAAATGAGATAATTATTCTTGTTGACGTTTCGGAAACAATGGATAATTCCGCCGATTACGACGGTGAAATTACTGCGGAAAAAATTAAGCAAAGGGATAAATTTGTTTCGGATGTGATAAACGAGGCTGATGGGCAAAACTTTAAAATTGCCGTCGTGACATTCGGTTTTGACCAAAAAATTGCCGTTCCGTTTACTTACGATGTTTCGAGTATTTACGACCGTTATAAAGAAGCTGAACTTCCGGACGTTTCAGCGACCAATGTCGCCGCAGCTCTTACTTACGCTAAGGATTTGTTTGAAAACCCCGAATCGGGAAAGATTATTCTCGTAACGGACGGTAAAGAAACTGATGAAAACGCGGCTTCCGTTATAAGGAGCGTTTCGGCTAAAGGTATAAAAGTAGACACTGCTTATGTTCCGTCGTCTTACGACGAAGCCGACGCGCTTATAACAAACGTCAAACTCCCGGATACGTATGTTAAGGCGGGCGAAAGCGTTGATATATCCGTTACCGTAAAAGCAAAAAGAAGTCTTGAGGCTCTTTCTCCGATAACGGAGGCAACCTTAACATTGTACGATAACGGTGTTAAAGACGATGAAAGTTCCGTAGTTGTCTCTCTTGCTTCAGGTAGTAAAGAGGTTTCAATGAAGCATGTTTTTGAAGCAACCGATGACGACGGCTTTCATGAAATAAGAGTTGAACTCACGGCGGCGGAAGACAAACTTGCTATTAACAACGCTTACGTAACGTACACTATAATTCAGAATTTTAATAAAATTTTGATTCTTGAAAGCCGTAAAGGCGATTCCGATTTGCTTGAATCTATTCTCGATACCGAGCAGTTCAGAACGGACGATAACGGAACAAAAGTAAGCACTGTTAAAACTATAAACGTAATAAGTGACGTCGAAGAAAGCTTTTTTCCGAAGACTATCGACGATTTAAGAGCTTACGACCAGATAATACTCAACAATGTTTCGTACATGGATATGCCGGAAGGCTTTGAAGAAATGATTTATTCGTATGTGTACGATTACGGCGGAGGTTTGTTTACTATCGGAGGTAATGATGATGCAGACAATGCTCACGGCTATAATCGCGAAGATATGGCGCAAAGCGAATATCTTAAAAAATTGTTGCCGGTTGAACTTATCAACTACACTCCTCCCGTCGGACTTATAATTATAGTCGACCGTTCCGGTTCAATGGGGCAAGAAAACCAAAACGGTAAGTTTATAGAGCAGGCGAAAGCCGGTGCGCTTTCGTGCCTTAACGCTTTAACCGACAGGGATTATATCGGTATAATGTCGCTTGACACGTATTCGAATACAATCTTACCGCTTACGCCGAGAACAAGAGAATCTGAAATAACCGCGGCAATAGACAGAATAGGCGATGCGGACGGCGGCACGCTTTACACGCAAGCAATTATCGATGCCGGTGATGCTTTAAGAACGCTTAAATCTGTTGAAAAACGCCATATTATGATTGTTTCCGACGGTGAGCCCGGTGAAAACGCCGCCGATTATGAAAAGTATATTAAGCAATTCCATGATAGAGACGGTACGACATTCTCTGTCGTTATAATCGGTCAGTCTAGACCGGCTAATGCCGACGAACTTGAAAAAGTACCTGTTGAAGATATAGATGATCCGGAAAACGGTATTCCTACCACTTCTGCTTACGGAAAATGCTTGCGTATCGCTAAGCTCGGCGGAGGTAAACTTCATTGGACCGGTAGCGATAACGTTTCTTTCGAAATGAGAGAAGATCTCAATATCGAAGCGGTTAAAGAAAGCGATGTCAAGGATTTTAATCCTATAGTTTACGATAGACTTTCTTCTTTATTTAACGGAGTCAATATTGACGATAACAAGTTTGCTAGTAAATTAAACGGATTTTACGGCGCAAGAATAAAAAAAGACGCGTCGTTGATACTTGTTGGCGAATATACCGTTCCTATTTACGCGCAGTGGAAGTACGGCAAAGGTATGGTCGGCAGCTTTATGAGCGATTTGAACGGCAACTGGTCGAGCGAGTTTTTAGGCGGCGCGGATGAAGACGGCAATGTCGACACGGGCGGTATAACGTTTATTACGAACGTTATAACAAACCTTATGCCGACGAGCGATATTCGACCGAGTGAGATAACCGCCGAACTAAAAGAAGATAACTACACGAACAAGTTGAGCGTTTACGCCGACCTTGAAAATGACGAAGTTGTTAACGGTACGATATCATCTCTTGATGACGAGGATAAAAGTGTCTCTCTTAACGAAGAGGGCGGAAACGAAGATTTTTACGTTACTTCTCCGCTTGGTATCGGTAATAACTATAGTAGATGCACCTTTATTGTAAAAAAAGAAGGCATATACAAAATAACGCTTGAAAAAGTCAAAGCGGACGGAACAAAAATACAAACCGTTATGTATAAGAGTTTTTCGTATTCGAAAGAATATGACACCTATATTGAAAGCGACGGCGTAGATTACGAAGACCAAGTCAAGAAAATTGCGTCGTACGGCAACGGTTTGTATATAGAAAGTTTAGAAGACGATATTTCTTCTATATTCGAATCTTTCGTAACGCGGCTTGCTCGAGTGTTTGACCCGCGTTGGCTATTCGCTATACTTTCGATTGTATTGTTCCTTGCCGACATTGCCGTGAGAAAGTTTAAATTCAAATGGCCGCACGAGCTTATAATCGAATTAAGAAAAAAGAAAACAGAAAACTTGAAATAGATTCCATAACGGCAAATATCCTTCGTTTGGAATTAAAGGACGGGTGATAAAATGAAAAAAATAAAATACATTGCATTGATTGCGCTTGCGATTATTTCGGCATGTCTTGCCGTCGCTTGCTCTTCTACCCGCCTTGCGGCACCGACGAGCTTTAATATCGACGACGATTTGACTTTAACATGGATGTCTGTCGATAAAGCGAGAAGTTACGTTATAGAAATAAAAAACGTTAATTCAGACGAAAAAGCCGACGAGCAGAAATCAAGAAAAGCAAGTTTTTCTCTCTCAAGGCTTTCGGAAGGCGATTACGAAATCAGAGTAAAAGCAATTGCTTCCGTTAGCGGAGGTACCGATTCTAATTGGTCGGAAATCACGGAATTTCATAAAGACAAGGAAAACGGCTGCATTTATACGCTTATCAACAACAAAACCGAATATAAGCTTACCCGCGCGGGTACGGCGAGCGGCACTTTTGAGGTGTCGGACGTTTTTAGGAACAAACCCGTTACGATGATAGATTCGGGCGCGTTCCGCGGTAGTACGAGAATAGAAAAAGTGGAAATTACCGGTCAGACGATTGAAAGTATAGGCGACTACGCATTTTACAATTGTCCTAACCTCGTGTCGGTTTCTCTTCCGGAATCTGTTACTTCTATTGGAACAAAGGCTTTTCAGGCTTGTCGTTCGCTTACTTCGATAACTATTCCGTCTAAGGTGAAAAGTATCGAAGAACTCACGTTTGCTTATTGCAATTCTCTTTCTGACATCTCTCTACCCGAGGGGTTGGAAACGATAGGACCGTCCGCATTTGTTAGTTGTTATTCTCTTGGTGCGATAACACTGCCTTCGACTGTTACCGATATCGGTGAATTTGCCTTCTCGGCTTGTTACGATAATACGGAAGGCGGTACCGCGACGGGACTCAGAAAGATTGCTTTCGGCTCATCTCTTGCTTCCATCGGCGCGAGTGCGTTCGCAAGCAATACTTTACTTTCGGAAATAATTTTTGCCTCGGAAAATTCGCTTTCGGTTATCGGTAACAATGCTTTCGAACTTTGCACTTCGATAACCGCGCTTTCATTGCCGGAAGGCGTAACCGACATCGGTGACAAGGCTTTCCTTGATTGTTCCGCACTTTCCAATATAATATTACCGGATACAGTTAAGCATGTCGGCGAAGCTGCTTTTAAAAATACCGCTTTTTATAAATCGGCTCAAGAAAAAAATGACGCTTACATTTATGCCGATAAATGGCTTGTCGGTATATCGAACGATGTGTTCTCGTTTGTTGCTATTACGGGAAATACTTCTTCAACCGAAGCTTCCGCATTTTTGAAAAGCGACGTTGTAGGCATAGCCGATAGAGTATTCTATACTTACGATGAAAAGAATTTGCCCAACAAGATAGAAAAGTTTTATATTCCCGCGTCGCTTAAATATATAGGTAATTACGCCTTTTGCGGAGCTAAAAAACTTACGAGAATATCGGCGTCTTCTGCAACACGCGGGTTGCTTGTTGCGATAGGAAATTCCGCGTTTAGGAATTGTTCTATACTTTCGAGAGTCTCTCTTTCGAATAAACTTGAAACTATAGGCGAATACGCCTTCGCCGGCTGTAAAGCTTTAGCCGGAAGCGAGTCGACGTCTTTTATACCTGATTCCGTTACTTCGATAGGCGCGTATGCTTTTTACAATACGTCGATGTGGAATAACCCGGACGACTCCGGACTTATTTACGCGGGTAAATGGGTTGTCGGCGCAACGTCGAACGCAAGTCTGCTTGTTAGTATAAAAGAGGGAACGATAGGTATTGCGGACTACGCTTTTTACGGAGCGAACAGTATTGTTACATTGAATGCTTCCGAAGTAAAATACGTAGGAAAAGCTGCATTTTATCAATGCGAAAAGCTTGCGGGCGTAACGTTTAATAACGATATAGACATTATTGACGATTATGCTTTTTATAAATGTTCTGCGCTTCAATCTGTAACATTCCCGTCAAGATTGAAAAAAATAGGGCGTTCGGCGTTCTATAAATGCACGTCTCTTATTAACGTTTCTATAACCGATACGGAAATCGAAACAATTTCTGATTTTGCGTTCTATGGTTGTATATCGCTTAGCGAGCTTGAACTTAACGAAGGTCTTAAAACGATAGGCGAAAAAGCCTTCTATAACGCAACGGCTTTAGAGCAAATTACTATTCCGAGTACGGTTTCTTCCGTTGGTCAGAGAGCGTTTTGTAATAACACCGCTTTGAAGAGAATTGAATTTGCTACGGATAAAGACGGCAACTCCTCTCTTGAAAAAATAGCCGATTACACCTTTGCAAATTGTAAAGCGGTTGAAACGGTAATTATCCCTGCGTCTATCAAGACTATAGGAACGAGAGCTTTCTCGGGTTGCGAATCGCTTAGAAATCTTTCCCTTGCCGAAGGCGTTGAAAATATAGAAAACTATGCGTTTTTCCGTATGAATGCGGCAAGCGAATTAGTTTTACCGAGAAGTTTGAAATCGATAGGTAAATTTGCATTCAGTTACCTTGTTTTACAAGAAGTAAAGGACGACAACAAATCCGACGATAAAAATACGGAAGATAGCTCTACGGAGGATTCTTCCGAACAGTCTTCGTCAGAAGAATCTTCGTCGAGTTCTTCAAATACCGAAGAAGAAAAGCCCGTTACTACTTCCGATATAACGCAGGTGTTGATTTATAAGGATATTTCAACTATCGGCGCACATTCTTTCTATGGGTACGGCAAAGCTACTTTCTATACCGACGCTACCGAAAAACCGAATGGTTGGGATAAATACTGGAACTCTTCGTATCGTCCCGTTATTTGGGGGTGCTCGCTATCCGAGGACGGTTCATACGTCGTATCTTTTGTGAGAACGGCAACTTCTATATCTAATCCTAACGCTTTAAACGGTATTAGCGCACCTGTGAGAAAAGGTTATACTTTCCTTGGGTGGTCGTCGGCGTATGGTTCGCTTACTGCGGATTATACGGCGCAAGAAGTAGCGAACGCGCCAAACGGCACTACGCTTTACACCGTTTGGCAGTTAAACTAAAATAATTTAATACCGTAAAATTACGGATATTGTATAAACAAAAGGAGCTTTAAACATGAACGTTACAAAAAAGATAACCGTCGCGATAATGACTATTCTTTGCGTCGTATTTGCGGCATTTGCGGTATCTTGCACGGGCGGACAGGTCGAAATTTCGTTTGAAACGGACGACGTAGTCGCAGTCGAAAGCGTAAAAGTAGATAAGGATAAAGAGTATACTCTTCCCACCGCATCCGCGACCGGTTACGAATTCCTCGGCTGGTACGAAAACGCCGACTATACCGGCAACGCCGTTACCACCGTTAAACCGACGGCAAACGTTAAATATTACGCTAAATGGGAAAAACTTGCAAAAATCACGCTCGACCTTGACGGCGGCTCCGCTTCCGCGGGCGACGTGTACGTTAAAGTCGGCTCGTCGCTTCTCGACGGGCTTAAAGGCGTAACCCCGACTAAATCGGGCTTTGAGTTCGGCAGATGGCTCCTTGACGATAAGGAAGTGACTTCTTCCACCAAAGCCGCCGACGGGCAGACCGTAAAAGCCGACTACAAGGTCGGTTACACTATCGAAGTATACCTTGAAAAGCTTGACGGCACGGGTTACGAAAAGAAAGCCGAAAACGTAAAGGGCTACGACTACATTCAGAAAAATTACGCTCCGTCTTATACGGAAACCGGTTTTGTAAAGACGACTAATGCGGACGAAGTAGTCAAAAAAGACCTTACGGCGAACGCAAGCGAAAATGTTTATAAGATTTACTTTAACAGAAAGACCATAGAAATAACCTATCGTCCCGAATACCCCGACGGTTCCGAAGGTTCGGACATCACCGATACTCTCAAATACGGACAGACCAAGTACGTCGAAGCCAAAAACGTTAAGTGTAACGGTTATGTGCTCATCGGTTGGGCTACGGAAAAGGGTGGCGAAGTTAAGTATGCTACTAACTTTTTCGACCTTGACGGCGTTGTGTTCAATCACGATGGTGAAGTTAAAGAGCCTGCTCAGTTAGAAATTGACAGCGACTTAATTTTATACGGCGTATGGGTAGAAGGTTATACTAATATGTTCGGCGGAGATGACGTCGTTTATCGTCTTTCTTCCGATGAGTCTGTCGTTTATATCGAACGTGGCGGAAAGTTCTTTAAGGGTAATGTTCTTTCCGATGGCTCGAGATTTAGTTTCAGAACGGAAAAGACGACTTATTCCGGCAAGATCGTCGGCAATATGTATGTCTACCAAGACCTTGATAGGGATAACTCTATCTTTTATCAATACGACAGAAGACTTAGTAATTCGATAGATAAAAATGTATCGCTAATTTTCAACGCATATAACGGACTTACTTATTCCGTTACGGAAAAAGACGGTAAAGTTACCGTAAAAGGCAAAGGCGATTACGTTATCGTCGAAGACGAAGAATTCGGCATGGAGTACTATGTCGCTACTTTCACCGAAGGCGAAATGGTTGGCGAAACGCTCACGTTTATTACGGGTGAAGCCGCTACTTCGGACGGAGATTTACCTGTGTTCACGGCAAGAAGCGAGGAAGAGTATGCTTACGGTTCTATCGTTCGTTTTGCTTTTGCGTCCGATACAGAAATCGGTTATTTTAGGAATGGTTATTACGAAGTAAAACTCAACGGCTTCAGTACGGCTATATATAACAACGTTAACTCCACCACCGGAGAAATTGAAAAAATAACGTATACTTACGTAGTAGACGGTGAATACATCAACCTTTCTACTTCTGCCGGTCGTTCTGCGGGGATGCTCAAAATCCTTGAAAAAGATATCGGCGGAACAACCGTAAAAGGTTACGCGGTCCTTAATACTTCGTACTTACACGATTACGTTTCCGGTGATAAAAAGCTTTCGCTTGACGGCACGTTCAATGCAACTTTCGACGACGGAACTACCGTCATGGAAGGTCTTTATCGTGTTACCGGTGAATCGGTTCTCGGCGGAAATATCGCTGTGTTTGTCGATTCCGCGACGAATAACGTCTATACATTCCGTCTTACTTCAACTACAATAGAAACTGACGGCGACAGAAAAACAAGCTATATTTTCGAGCAAAAAGCCAAAGACTATGCCGAATATAGATATTCGAACGAGAATGGTAAATATAAGCTTCCGCTCCTCGTTGTAAACGATACGGCGGTAGGTGAAGCAACGCTTTACGCTTACACAAAAACGGGCTTGTATGTAGTTGCTTCTACCGGTACTTACACTGTTACCGAAGACAGAATTTTGTACGAAGCGGCAAAGTATTATACGATTGAGGAAGAAATATTCACAGAAAACGTTCCCGATGTAAAGGATATTAAATCTTTCGTTGCTCACGAACAAGACGGGTTTCTTTACTTCGATTCTTACGTAAAAAAGAACAACGACATCGAAGACTTGACGGGGCGAAAAAAGGAATACACTTCCGGTACGGCTAAAGTAGTCGTTTACGGCGGATTCTTCTTCTACACTTCCGGTTCCGATACGACTGTCGGTACTTACAAGCTAAACACCACTTACGGTCTTTACGTCGTAACTTTTGACGACGAAGAAGCCTATTTCGAGCTTGACGATACCGCTGAAACCTTTATTAAGCTCGATTACGCTCCTTATAGAGCGTACGCTTATTCCGAAACGGGTGAAACCAACGCCAAAGAGTATTTAATGTTTGACGGCAAGGGTGGCGCAACTTACATTATCGAAGCCGAAAACAGCACGACGGAAAAAACCGCGTATGAACTCAACTTAGCGGGCAGAGTAGCCGCGGCGGGTTATAAGTCGGATGTTTCTAACGTAGACGTTCAACAATTCACCGCTACGACAGGAAATACTAAGTTCGATTTCATTCTTCTTTATTCGTCCTCCGTCGCGTACTTCTCCAAGTATAACGGCGAAACGGACGGCAGAAACGACTACCTCGGCGACGACGGCGTTCTCACGCTCGACGGTTTCGGCTACAGAGCCGAATACACCGACGCGGCAGGCAAAAAGTTAGACGGCAGCTACTTGTTTATCGAAGCTAACGTCGTAAGACTTACTATAACGAACGATGACGGAACGAGAACTTATCGTTATTTCGATATAAGCGGCGAAACGTTCACCATTCGCGGATTAGAGTACGGCAATAGAGTTTACATGGATAACCAGAATGCCGAAAACCTTTATTTCGAATTCGACGGTTATAGTAAAGTCAGAGTTTACACTCGCGAACCCGACCTTGACGAACAAGGCAATCAACAGGTTGACGAGGACGGCTATATAATTTATAAAGACGTCAATATCGACGTAAACGGCTCCTACGTTAAAAATTCGGACGGCAATATCGTAATCACTTACAAAAAATCCGCTGCGGAAACGGTAACTATCACCGGTAAACTCTCTATCTACACCACGACCGCAGGTTCTTACCTTACGTTCGTTAAGTTGTACGATAAAGTCGCGTTGACGTTTGTCAATCCTGAAGACTTCACCGTCATTACTTTCGACGACGCGGGCAACGCCGTTAAGTATCTTACCACGGGCGTTAAGCAGACGGGTAAATACGTTATAGTAAGCGACGAACTCGTTTATTATGTCAACGACGACGCTACCGACGCTTGCACTTACTACTACGATGTAGAAAATGCTACGATCGAGGCTACAAAACTTTACGATATATCTTTCTATACCGACAAACTTGAATCGTTAAGATTTTCGGAACACGGCTTTGCCATATTCAACGGTGATACGAGATATTATTACGAAATCGATGAAGAAGGCAACTATATAGTTTATCGTGTAGCTAAAGATAATGAAACTCCTAACGCTTACGGTTATTTCAAAGAACTCTTCTGCAAGGCAGATGAATTAGACGATATAAAAGAAAACGGAACTGCGAAAACTTACGGCGGAAAAACTTACCATTACGCAGACGGTTGGAATATAGAATTCAACAGGGTAGAAGAAAATAAAGAAAAATATCCTGTTCTTGTTAGCCAGTCTATCGGTAAAAAGCCGTTTGAACGTTTAAGCTTCACTCCGGGCGGCGGTATGGAATTCACCGTTCGCGGCACAGTTGTTATAGGCGGTAATACTTATAACTGCTACGTAACTCGTGCCGAAATCGAAGATGAAGAAGGCAAAGGAACGGGTGAATACGAAACTTATCTTACGATAGGTTACTACCGTGTCGATATAGATTTGTCTTACCTTGGTGTGGATAAAAATTACAATAGCTTGAGTAAGTATGACGTCACCGGTTTGTCGTATGCGTATAGATACTTTGCGTATAACTATCTCGATTTTTATTACACCGTTTACACATGGTTCGGCGCAAGCGTAGCCGCGAGCATGCCGAATACTTACGGTACGCTTACAAACAAAATCGTTTACGACGAAAAAGGCGATACCGTAAGCGACAGCTTTACCGCTATTCTCGGTGAATCCGCCGCGCTATATGATTTGAATGGTAATATGTTCACCGGTTTCACGGATGCCGATTACGCGGTTAACGCGACGACAGGTACTCGCTATGTAGAAATGGAAGGTACCGATGGTTATACCTATCGTTTGCACTTTGCTTACCAAGGTCATTCCGCTTTCGGGTTATATGGCTACGTTATCGTAGCTTTAACGAGAGTTCAAACATTCACTTATGAGGGCGGATATGTTGCAGAAGTTGAAAAGATAATCGCTTCCGATTATTCTCAGAACTACGTACCCGGTTCGGTGTTCATTATTACGCTTAAGAATGGCGAAACCGCGATTTCTTTCAGTGAAATAGCTAACGTGGAAGGTTCTTACTACGGTATTTACAGAGAAAGAAACGAGGAAACCAAGCTCGTTACAAAGACCGTTTACTATAAGTTCGGCTTTGTCGACGCGGACAACGCGTATATGAGCAAGGACAGAAACGACAACGACATAGTTCTCAGCCCCGCTTCGTATACTTCCGTTACGATGCAAATAATCGAAATGAAAACGGTTTACAATAAAGACGTCAATCGCTTTGTCGACTTTAACGAAGCCGATAATACGATATTCCTCTTCTACAGTAATGATGATACGGGCGAAGTAATGTATCTAATCACAGAGCAAACTTACGACGAGACGAATAAGACGTACACCATAACGGCGGGCGGAAAGCAGTACACCGTCAAGTTTAACGACGACGGCACCGCCGAAATCGCAAGAGCAAACAGCTAAAATAACATATAGCAGGAAGCCTTCCCGTAACAAGGAAGGCGTTCTGCCTTGCGTTAATCGATTTCAAACGTTGTATTTGCACGGAATACAATCGTTTTACAAGCAAATACAATCAAGACAGCTTTATTTAAAGTATATATAAAGAGAATGTAGTATATATAAATATAGTTTATTTATATTACCCCCTTAATGCCTTTACATTTTTCTCGTTTTGGTATAAAATAATTTGAGGTGGGTTAGAAAGCGCGCTCACACGCGCTAATCGCCGGGCGTTTAGTAATCTAAACGGGCGGTTTCTAAGCGACAGGAAAGGATACAAGAACGAACATGGTTAAAAAGAAAAAATTATTTATCAGCGTACTTTCACTTGTGTTAACCGTATGCTGCATATCGAGCTTCGTTATCGGCGGCGGTAAATCTGCGTCCGCCGATAACGGCATACTTGCCGCAATCACGAAGATAACGACCCCGATAGAAAGCAATATCGCGAACTACTTCGACGAGAACGTCGTAACGACTCTTCCGTCATCCGTAAAAGACGAACAGGATATTTCCGTAATCGTCGCGATGAAAACGAACAATGTCGTCGAAGCTTATAACGACTCGGATAAAACGCTTGAAATAGAGGACTTCGTTTCGTCTAAGCAAGCCGAAAAGATTGTTGACGCCGCCGCCGCGGAAAGAGCAAGGCTTATCGCCAAGCTTGACGGCTCGGGCGTATCTTACACTCTCGGCGAAACTTACGACAATGTAGTCAGCGGTTTCGAAGTCGTTATCAAAGCGAAAGACTTCTACACGGTCGAAGACCTTCTCAACGCTAATGAGGCAACCGCGATAGTGGGCGAGGTTTACGAACCCGCGGAATACAAAGTCGTCGAAAACAAAGTCGAAGTCGAGGACACCGGTATCTTCACCAACACCGTCAAGGATAAGTACGACGGTTCCGGCGTTGTCGTCGCTATTCTCGACACCGGTCTTGATTACACGCACTCGGCTTTTGCTTCCGGAATGGAAACTACAGAAGACGACGTTATCAATATGAGCGTTCTCCGCTCCAAACTTTCTAATTTAGAAGCTTCCAAGTCCTATAGCGGACTTACCGCCGAAGACCTTTTCGTTTCGAGGAAAGTTCCTTACGCGTTCGACTATGCCGATAAGGACCCGGACGTTCTCCCCATCAACTCCGAACACGGCACACACGTCGCGGGCATTATCGCCGGCGAGGACGACGTTATCGAAGGCGTTGCGACGGGCGCTCAGCTCGCAATAATGAAGGTTTTCTCCGACGCGCAAGACGGCGCAAAAACTTCTTGGCTTTTAGCCGCTTTGGAAGACTGCGTTAACCTCGGCGTCGACGTAATCAACATGTCCTTAGGTTCCGGTTGCGGCTTTACTCGCGAAGTCGATGAACAGAACGTCGCCGACATTTACGACTCCGTAAAAGAAGCGGGCATTTCGCTCATCGCTTCCGCGGCAAACAGCTACAACGCGACCATGGGTTCCGAAAAGAACGGTAACAACGGTCTTACTTCCAACCCCGACTCCGGCACTGTCGGTTCTCCCTCCACTTACGACGCGGCTTTGTCCGTCGCTTCCGTCGACGGCGTTTTGACTCCGTACATTCTCTACAACGATCAGATTATGTACTTCAAGGAAGCCAGCACCGCCGATAACGTCGATAAAGACTTCGTCAGCGAAATCTTAAAGGCAAGAACCGAACTTGACATAAAGGACGGAAAAATCAAAGACGGCAAAACTTACACTTCTTACGACTTCACTTACGTCACTATCCCCGGCTACGGCGAATCTTCCGACTACTCCGGCGATAAAGAATACTACAAAGGGAAAATTGCTCTCGTTAAGCGCGGTTCCACCACGTTCGAACAGAAAGTAAGAATAGCTTTCGAAAAAGGCTTCTTGGGCGTAATCATTTATAACAACGTTTCCGGCTCTATCTCGATGTCCGTCGGTAACAACATCGGCGCGGTCTGCTCTCTCGCACAGGATGAGGGCGAAATCCTCGCCGCAAACAAGGAAGGCACGATTAGGCTTTCCACTTCTCAGGTAGCTGGTCCTTTCATGTCCGACTTCTCTTCGTGGGGCCCGACTTCCGACCTAAAAATCAAACCGGAAATCACCGGTCACGGCGGCGAAATCTATTCCGCAGTCCCCGGTCAAGGCTACGAAAAGCTCTCCGGTACCTCGATGGCTGCTCCTAACCTTGCCGGCGCAACCGCGCTTATCCGTCAATATGTCAAAGAGGAACTCGTTTCCAAAGACGGCAAGACCGATAAAGCCGTAGCGCAGGAAGTAACCGCGGTAGTTAACCGCGTTATGATGTCCACCGCCGATATCGTTATCAACAAGAACGGTCTCCCCTACGCGGTAAGAAAGCAAGGCGCGGGCTTAGTCAGTATTTCCAAAGCCACCCAAGCCGAATCCTACCTCGTCACTTACGACGAGAAAGGCGAGCTTATGGATAAAACCAAGCTTGAAATCGGCGACGACAAGAACAGAACGGGCGAATACACCATGGTCGTCGGCGTTAAGAACGTCAACGGCAAAGCCACTACTTACGACGTTTCCGCACTCGTCAATACCGAAGGCGTAAGCACCACTTACACAAGCCACGGCGACAGAACGGTCACTCAGGACGGCTACGCTCTTGAAGGCGCGCAGAAATTCTTCACGGTAGAAAAAGTCGAAGGCGGCACGCATAGCGGCAACAAAGTAACCGTTGACGCGGGCGCAACCGCAAAAGTTACCGTAAAAGTAACGTTGACCGAAGACGATAAAAAGTACCTCGACGAAAACTTCGAAAACGGTATGTATATCGAAGGCTTCGTTAAGTTCACCGCAACGGGCGACACAAAAACCGATTTGAGCGTTCCGTTCCTCGGCTTCTACGGTGACTGGACACAGGCTCCTATCTTCGACGAAGAGTATTACGACACCAATAAAGACGAGCTTAACGCAGGTATCGACTGGGAAGACAAGCTTATGGCGGACGCTTACGCAACCCGCGCGATAGGCAGACTTTACAGCGACTACATCTCCGTACTCGGCACTTATTACTTCAAACAAAATCCCTCTTCCGCATCGATTGCGGCAAGCAAGGACCATATAGCAATTTCCAACCAAGTCCCCAAGGACAACCAAACAAACTTCACCGTCAACGGTATTCGCACCATCTCCGCAGGTCTTTTAAGAAACGTCAAAAAGGCTTACATGACTATCACAGACGAAGCGACGGGCGAAGTTATCTGGAATAAAGAGGTTAACAACCAGCGCAAATCATTCAGCTCCGGCAGTTCCATTTACGCTTCCTCGATAGACGTTGACTTCAGCGTTCTCGAAAACGACCTCAAAAACAATACGAAATACACCTTCAAAATCATAACGTATATCGACTACGGTGCCGAAGAAGACCAAAAGAACGTTCGCAACACTTTTGAATTCCCGTTCTATATCGACTTCGAAGCCCCCGTCGTTTCCGACGTGGCGTATCGTGTCGAAACGGACTCTATCACCAAAAAGACTAAGCTTTACGCGGATATTTCCGTGTACGACAACCATTACGCAATGGCTATGCAGCTCGGTCAGATAGTCCCGAACACCGACCCGACGTCCACCGCGACTTTCGCTCTCGAAACGTTCGGCGAATACTTTACCCCGATTTATTCTTCTTATAACTCCACGAGTACCGTAAGCGTAGAACTTACCGATTACGTTCAGAAGATTAAGACTTCTGCCGGTATCAAATACGATAGCGACGGGAATTCGTCGGTCGTTTACAACAGCAACACGTATATCGTGAACGTTTACGACTACGCGATGAACGCCGCCACCTACGAGCTTAAGCTCCCGGACGAAGTAATCTCCATGTACTTCACCGACGGCAAAGAAGTAATCGACACGCTCAAAATGAGTCCTAACCAAACGGTCGACCTTAACACTATCTTAAAGGTTTACCCGAACGGTACGCTCAACGGAACGTGGATTCAGGCTCTTGACTACAAAGTCGACGACGAAGAAATTATCTCCGTTGTTAACGACGCGTTGATTGCAAAATCGAGCGGCAACGCCGTCCTTACCGTAAAAGGTAAAGACAAAAACGGCACGGAAATCACCGCGAAACTCAACGTAAAAGTTCTCGCCCCGGGCGAAGATGGTTACGTCGATTACACCGTACAACAAGTCAACAAATTCTCCGTCACGGGTTATGAAACGATTAAAGCTTACTATTCGCTTGACTCGGACGACAGAGAAATAGGCTTTACGGGCAGCACGAACGAATTTAGCGGCACGCTTAAACTTTCGATGTATCCGTCGGAAAGCGTCAAGTTGACCTATATCCTTGACTCCTACTTCCCCGACAGAACTTCTGTTGTGTTCGAAGCCGGTAATAGCCGTGTTACGGTTGACGAAAACGGCACCATCGTAGCGCAGACGAAAGGTTCTTCGTCCGTAACGGTAACCGTTAAGTATACCGACCCAGCAACGGGCAAAACTTATAACACAAACAACAACCAACGTATTTCAATAACGGTAAAAGAGCCTTTCACGACTCAAAGCATATACCTCATGTCCTACAAGGGCTTAGGCGGCACGGTCACTATTCCCGCAAACAAGGGTATAACGACCATTTACCAGTACGCTTTCTCCGGTTACGAATACGTTGAAAAAGACCTTGAAAACGGTGACGTTATAGATAAGGAAGACCCCTACTATATCAAGCTTTCCGCCATCGGCGAAAATACGATTGAACGCATAGAAATCCCCGAAGGCGTCAAGGAAATTCAACAGTACGCATTCTCAAAACTCACAGCGTTAAAGAGCGTAAAACTCCCGTCGACCTTAACTAAAATCGGTGTGGGTGCGTTCGAAGGCTGCACGAGCCTTACGAGCGTTGAAGGGCTTGAAAACGTTCAGTTCGTCAATAAGGACGCGTTCAGAAACTGCACTTCGCTTTCGGAAGTAAAGTTGAACAAAGTTGTCGCGATAGGTAATAGAGCGTTTGAAAATAGTTCTATTGGCTCCTTGAACTTGCCGACAACCGCTCAATCTATCGGTATCGGCGCGTTCAAGAACAACAAGGAATTAACCTATATCACGTTCAACGCTTCGAGAATCAAAGTCGGTTCCAACGCATTCGAGGGTTGCTCCGCACTTCGTAAAATCGATATTAACGCGGCGGTTATCTCTTCGTACGCATTCCGTAACTGCACCACTTTGAGCGACGTAACGCTCGGCGCGGACGTTCAAGTAATAGGCGAATACGCCTTTGCCGATACAAGCGTTGCAAGCTTCAAACTAAGCGCTCAAAACAACTACTTTACGACCGAAGAAAACGGCGCAACGTTAGTTAGAACGGAAGACGGCATAAAGACTCTCGTTCTCGTAGCTCCCGCTTCAAAAACCATTCTTACGACAGACGCTCAAATTATCGCGAAAGGCGCGTTCTCGGGTAATATCCGTGTTGCGCAAATAATAGCGAACAGCGCTACCACGATTGAAGAATACGCGTTTGCGGGCTGCAGAACGCTTTCGCGCGTGTCCATACCTAATGTTAAGGAAATCGGCGATTACGCATTCTACGGCACTAATATCGCTTCCACCCCGGACCTTACGAACGTAACGAAAATCGGCAAATACGCGTTTGCGGGTTCGTCGATAAAATCCGTTACTATCCCCGACAACGTAACTATTGACGAATACGCTTTCGCTTATGCGAATTCGCTCAATACCGTCACAATCGGTAAAAACGTAAAGATAGGCGATTGCGCGTTTGCGAACACCGTGAGCTTAGCAAATACTTTCGAAAACGCTATCAATAAGATTCCTTATACCGAACGTACCAATTCGAGAGTAATGGCTATCTTCAATAACTACTACACCCTTTACACTTACGACGTTAAGGATAAAGACGGCAACGTGCTTGAAAGCCATAACTATTATAAATACGACCTTACGAAAGGCAACTCCGCTCCGTCAACTCTCGTTACGTTGACTATCGGCGACGGCTCTAAAATCGGCGATTACGCATTCTACGGCAACATCAGACTTTCCGACCTCACTTTGGGTAGCGGCGTTACGGTAGGCGATTACGCTTTCTACAACGCTACAAGCTTGACTAACGCGGATTTAAGCGGCGTTAAGTCTATCGGCGACTACGCTTTCTCGGGTAGCAGAACGAGAGAATACCTCTACGAAAACGGCACTCTCGGCTACGCTTACGACTTCAAGACGAGCGACGGCAACGATTACACCGGCGACGACGTTATCGCGACGGGCTACAAGTACACGAGCTTCGCTCCCGCTTTAAAGACCGTAGATATCTCTTCGGCAACGACCGTAGGCATGGCGGTATTCGCGGGCAACGACGTTCTCGAAACGGTTAAGCTCAGCGATTCCGTTAAGAAAATCTCCGATTATCTCTTCGCATATTGCACTTCGTTAAGAAGCGTCGAATGCGCTAACGACTTAACTTACGTCGGCGCTTACGCCTTCTACGGTTCCGGTATTAAGAATATCGATACTTCCAAGATTCTCGAATTCGGCGAATTCGCGCTTGCGAGAACCGCCGTGTCCTCCGTCGCTTTATCCGACGGCGCAAGAATAGGCGATTACGCTTTCGCTTACTGCGATTACCTCGCTACCGTCAAAAACCTCGGCAAAGCAACCTATATCGGCAACGGCGCGTTCATCGCGAGCTTGATTGAAAAAGCCGATTTAACGAGCGCGACCTACGTCGGCGATTACGCCTTCGCGTCCTCCGCCGTTAAAAACGTTATTTTCGGCACCGCTTTAACCGACATCGGCGAAAACCCGTTCGCGGACTGCGATATCGAAACTTTCGCCAAGGTAGAACAAAAAGCTTTTGGCAACGGCACGATCGAAGTTGTAGAAGACAGTTACGACGTTGGTGACGGCATAAAAGTTGAAGGCGACGTGCTTTACAAGTCGGTTAACAAAGGCTTAGTCCTCGTTACCTATCCGAAGCTCAAATCGGCGGACGATTACGTAGTCTTAGAAGGCACCGTGAGAATTTCCGCAAGGGCGTTTTACAACGCTTCCTTAAAGAGCGTAACCATTGCTTCCTCCGTAACCAACATAGGCGACAAAGCCTTCTACGGTTGCAAAAAACTCTCAGTAGTCACGTTCTTATCTCTTGCGGCTCCTATCCTCGAAGAAGAATACGACACTTCGTATTTGACTTACGACAACATGCCGATGACGGGCAACTTAAGCACTTACGTGGGCTTGGGTATCGCTAAGTTCAATATGTGGAACGTCACGAGCAGATACAACAACTTCTACTTCGGCGCAAACTTCGTCGACTATATCGGTCATATCGAACGTCCCCTCGTTATGGTAAGACCTTCTAACGGCGAAAACTACGATTCGTTCATTTACGGCAAGTATTTCGATACCGTCGTAGACGGACAGAACTCCGCTTCGAGCGAAACTTTAAACGTCATCGCAATGATAAACGCGCTTTCTAAAACGATAACCCTTGACGACGAAGCTGCCGTAGTCGCTGCAAGAAAAGCTTACAACGCTCTTCCGTCCATACAGCAACAAGCTCTCGTTTCCAACTATAGCGTTCTTACGGAAGCAGAATCCGTTATAGAATTCTTAAAAATGGGTAATTCTTCGTCCTCTTCTTCCGGCGATTCGTCTTCGACTAACGGCGGAATAGGCGGCGGAATGATTGCTTTGTTCGTAGTGATAGGCGTTTTGGTTGTAGCGGGCATAGCCGCCGCAATAGTAATGCTTCTCCGTAAAAAGAGAAAACAATAAAGGAAAGGCTTATTAAGCCGCTTTAAAAAGATGAAAAACTTTATCGTTAAAATTTTAAGTCTTGTATGTTTGTTATCCCTCTGTTTCGTCTTTGCTTCATGCTCGGACAAAACGGAGTACGACAATTTGCGTGACGAGGGCAATATAATATCGGTTTTTTACAACTCTAATTGCGTAAAAACGCGCGACGGGTTCTTTCAAGACCCCGAAGTTACGATAATCGATATGTTTAACCCAAACGACTTCACACCGGATTCAAACGGCATTATTCATATCAAGCTTCTCGACCCGCTTAGTTCTAAACGCCCCGGCGTTCAGATGAGTATATCCAAAGAGGGTATGTCTATTATCGGCTGGTATAAAGAACGTAATACAAAAACAGTTACTGTCGGCGGCATTGACTACCTTGAAGACGCTAACGGCGACCTCGTTTTGTTAAGCGACGCAGATTCCCGTTATTACATCAAGTATACAAAGACAGCCGACGGCTATGCAGCCGTGCCGGAGGGAAAAGAAACGGAATCCGAACCCGCCTACACTTATAGCAAACTTTGGGATTTCGATAAAGATACTCTCGATTACGATATCTCCACAGGTAAATACGATTTCGACCTTTACGCCGCTTGGGTGCCTTATTACACGTTTGAATTTTATTTCAACAAAAACGGCGAATGGGTTAAGGAAAGCGAAATAGCATTCGATTATGTTTCCGCAAATAGCGGCGTAGAACGTTTCGATGACCTTGACGAAGTTCGTTTGCCCGTTTGGCATCTCGACTCGGACGGCGTTCCTACGGGGGGTATCGATTATTCCTTTAAGCTTAAAGCTGAAGAAAGACAGTTTCCAAAGGTAGCAGGCACAACTTTTTCCGCCGCTTACTTAGACGAAGCATGCACTCAAAAGTGCGACTCCGTAGTAAAGCATACGGGCGAACTTGATTACGAAACGGGTACGGCTGTAAATCCCGTCAATAAAATATATGTAGTAACGACTCAGGGCGAAGATTATTATATTGACACGGCGGAACAGCTCGTTGAAAATGCTTTGCTCGGCGGTATATATCATATCAAAAAAGATTTAACTTTCACTAATACCGTAGCTTGGCCTGCTGCGTTTACCTCGGGAACTTTCTCCGGTAAGTTCTATTCTGAAAGCGGTAACCACGTAACTATATCCGGTGTTTCTGTTTCGAATACAGGCAGTGCTTCGGGCGGTATATTCGGAACGCTTTCGAGTAGTGCGGAAATAAAGAATGTTAACTTTAAAGACGTATCCGTAACGTTAGATGTTAAAGGTACGGCTTTAAGGGGCGGTAACGGTAGCTTTGGTTTGTTCGCGGGCTTAGTTCGCGCGGGTGCAAAGATAGAAAACGTTTCCGTAAACGGTACGCTTACAATAGGCGCAAGATGTCTTATAACTACAGGCGAAAGCGGCAACTCGTCAGTCAACGTCTTTGCAAACTGCGATAACGACGATTACACCCTTATCTCGGGTTTAACGAAAGGAGAGGTTACTTTAAAAGTTACGGGCGAACTCTATAACGGCAGTTACCTCTATTTAATAAAAACCGAAACAATAGCGATAGGCTCTAATTACGAAATAACTTTCGATAAGTACAATAGAGAGGCTACTTTCGATTTGCCCGAATATTCACAAACAATCACGCCAAAGGTTTAAGACCGAAAGCGCGTAACACTAAAACCGATATAATTTTGGAGGCCATATAGATGAAAAAGAAAATTATTATCCCGATTATCTGCGTAGTACTCGTCGCGGCTATCGCTTTGCCGATAATCTTGACGGCTACGGGCGGGAAAAAGAAGGACGCTATAGTTATAATGACGGAAGAACTCAGCGATTTGTTCAGTCCGTTCTATGCGACTTCGGGTCCCGACCAGGACGTTGTAAGCATGACTCAAATGAGCATGCTTACGAGCAAGTACAACCAGACAAAGAAAGAAACGGAAATCGTCGCTGGGCAGGAATACGCCACGGTTGCGGAAGCTTATGAAATTTCCAAAGACGGTCTTACCTATACTTTCGTTTTAAAGAACGGCTTAAAATTCTCCGACGGACACCCGCTCACGATGAACGACGTAATGTTTAACCTTTACGAATACTTAGACCCCGTTTATACCGGTTCTTCTACCATGTATTCTACGAAGATTAAAGGTCTTGCCGCTTACAGAACGAAAAACAACAGTAACGACAACGCCGAAACGGAAATCGAAAACAACGCTCGCGGCAAGGCAAGAGACAGAATAGCCGAACTCGAAGCATTGTATAGAGAAGCGGCTTATAACGATGAAGATGTAAAAGTCGGAGCAGACGCAACGAAAGTAAAAAATCTTATCAAGACTTGGACTGTCAACCCCGGTTATAAGAGTGCTGTCGTTTCTTCGGACGAGATTAATTCTAAAACAGAAGAAGAATACCGCAAGTTACTTGAAAAAGACTACGATTATATCCTCAAAACGTATAGAAAAGAACTTGAAGATGATTATAGGTCTGCGAAAGAGGCTTACGATATTACGACGAAAACCTCCCCGTATACAAAATGGGCTGGTGCCGATTACTTCGGAAACGATATTTTTAAATTCCTTTATTTCGAAGGTCTTATCACTCCTAAGTATGCAAAAATACAGGGTAAGGACGACAAAACCAATATTGAAAGTTTTGAAAACGCTGATTTAGCTAAGAGATTTTCTACTCAGGAAGAAGCTATAAACCATGTTTACAATAGCACTGTAGAAAATAAATTCGATGTTATTTTGTCGGCTTCCGCTACTTACGGCACTGCGCTTACTCAGTTCACAGCAGATGCAAAAGGTATTATTTTAAAGGACGCGGCAAAAGCTAACGCAGGTAAATTCGAAAATATTTCCGGTATCGTTTCTTTGGGTCACACTACGGACGTTGAAACCGTGAGCGTAGACGGAAACACCTATAAAGTTGCTCACGAATATAACGACGACGGAACCGTTAAAAATTCGGGCGAATACGCAGTTCTTAAAATTACCCTTGATGAACAAGACCCGAAAGCTATTTACAACTTCTCCTTCTCCGTTTCTCCCGTTCATTATTATACTGCGGCAACTATGCAGGATTATATTGACGGAAACTACGAAAAAGTAGATATTAAGAACAACAAATTCGGTGTAAAATATGCCGACAGCGATTTCCAGAGCAAAGTTATTCAGTCGCTTAAGAACGTTTCCATTCCTATGGGCGCGGGCGTATATAGCGCGACCGACGCTTCTAACAATGATACTAAGGACGTAACCGCGAACGGCTTCAAGAATAGCGGTATCGTTTACTTCAAGAGAAACGAAAACTTCGTATTTGAAGTAAAACACGAAAAAATGCGTATGCAGGTCGTAAGCTCCAGCGGCGCGCTTGACGTGCTTAGCCGCGGCAACGTCGACTACGTGACCCCGCAACTTACCAAAGAAAACTTTGAAACCGTAGACCAAGACCTTGTTAAAAAAGGTATATCCTACAAGACTGCCGACCAACTCGGCTACGGCTATATCGGTATCAATGCCGGTAAGGTTCAGAATGTTAACATTCGTAGGGCGATAATGTCCGCAATGGAAACGGGACTTGCAACCGAATACTATTCTAAGGGTACTTGCTCGACCATTTACTGGCCGATGTCGCTCGTAAGCTGGGCATATCCGCGTATGACAGGTTCCGAAGCTCCCGTAACAAACAACGAACACGATTACGCAATGTGGACGACGAAAGACAAGGCAATTGAAAAGATTAAGAGATATACCGACGCAGCTATTCAACAATTAGGTTCGTCTTATTCTGCCGATATGCTCAAGATAACCTTTACTATCGCAGGCGCTTCCATCACCGAACACCCGACCTACGCCGTATTCAAACAGGCTGCGGAACTCCTTAACGGACTTAGCTCCGAAGGCTACGACTGGCAGGTAGAAGTAAAAGCCGATTCTCAGGCTTTAACCAAACTTTCCACCGGCTCTCTTGCCGTTTGGGCGGCTGCTTGGGGTGCGACGATTGACCCGGATATGTATCAGGTTTATCATATCAATTCTTCCGCTACTTCCACTTATTCATGGGGTTATCGCGAAATTAAAGACCAAAAGACCCTTTATTCTTACGAATACGGTATTATTTCCGGTAGGTTGAAAGAATTAATCGAAGAAGGTCGTCAGACTTCGGATAGAGATACCAGAAAGAATATTTATAAAGAAGCAATGAAGAGCGTTCTTGACTTAGCCGTAGAACTTCCCGTATATCAACGTGCTAACCTCTACGCTTACAACACTAAAAACGTAAAGGGCTTCTACGAAGACGTAAACGCTTACGAGTCGCCTTTGAACGAAATATGGAACCTCGAACTCGTAAAATAATATAATTTACATTTTCGAGAATTTAAACAAACTCTTAACAAAGAGGAGCAAAAATGTTAAAGTACATTCTCAAAAGAATAGGAATCTCCATACTATTATTGCTTGGCGTTTCCTTTATTCTATACGCGCTTTTAAGGTGCATGCCGACCGACTTCGTAGAACAAAAGATAATTGCTCTTGCTACGAGCGGCAATACGGTTACCGATGAATTTAAAGAAGCTCTTTACAAGGCTTACGGTCTTAACGGCAACATAGTTCAGGGCTATTTCAACTGGCTCGGCAATATTTGCCGTTTAGACTTCGGCAACAGCTTCAAGAGCCAACGCCCCGTTTTACAGGAGATTTTCTCCGCGGATAGAATGGGTACTTCTTTCATCGTCGCTGCAATCGCCACGGTGTTCGAATTCTTAATCGCTATTCCTCTCGGAATAACGGCGGCTACTCATCAATATTCTTTCCGCGATTATCTCGTAACGGTTCTCGTTCTTATCGGTATATCCTTGCCGTCTTTCTTCTTCGGTCAGCTTCTTAAAGGTGTTTTCGCTAACACTCTCGGTTGGTTCCCTCCAGAAGGCATGTTCGACGCTGGTATAACCCATACGAATATTTTCGAATGGATTTCTGACTACGCCGCGCACTTGTTCCTGCCTGTTTTAACGGTAGTAATACTTAGCATCGGTTCGCGAATGAGAATGACGAGAACGAATATGTTGGAGGTTTTAAACTCCGACTACATACGCACGGCGAGGGCGAAAGGTTTGCCGGAAAACAAGGTTATTTATAAGCACGCTTTCCGCAACACCCTTATCCCGCTCGTAACGAGCCTCGCAGGGCTTATTCCCGGTCTTTTCTCGGGAGCCATGATTACGGAATCGGTATTCAAACTTTCCGGTATCGGTCAGTACGCGCTCGAAGCCATGCAGATGGGCGATATCCCCGTAATAATGACTTATAATATGTTCCTCGCGCTTTTGTCGGTAACGGGCGTTTTGTTGTCCGACCTTATGTACGCGGTAGTTGACCCGCGCGTTAAACTTGCTTAAAGGAGGCGGAATTTATGGATGAAAATCAAATAAAGGCTCCGCTTTCTACTCTTGACGAAACGGAAGAAAAAATAATCGAATCGGCTGAGAATGTCGCAACCTCCGAAATGGGCGTAGACGTTCCCGTCGAACCGGTCGACACGGACGTGCCTTTGGATAAAAACGTTCGTTTAATGTCGCCTACAAGAATGGTTTTGCGCAGATTTTTCCGCTCTAAACTTTCTATGGTTGGCATAATCATGCTTGCAGTACTCTTCGTATTTAGCTGGTTTGGTCCTCTCGTTTATCGTCAGTGGGGCGAAACAGAAACGGATAGAACGGGCGCAAGTACTTACGAAGTACGCGAGGTAGAAGTAGACGGCGTTAAGTTTGTTCAAGTTAGAAAAACAGGTAAGTCTATCAACTCACTGGCTGACCCGTCCGGCTCGCACCTTTTGGGTACAGACGAACAGGGTATGGACGTTTTTACTCGTTTAATGTACGGCGGTAGGCTTTCCCTTACGCTTAGCTTTTTAACGGTTATTTTGATATCGATACTCGGCATAATAATGGGCGGCATTGCCGGCTATTACGGGGGCGTGGTGGACAATATAATAATGCGTATTTGCGACGTTTTAATGTGTTTGCCTACTCTTCCGTTAATGCTTATTATCGGTACCGTTCTTGAAGCAAATAAAGTTCCGCAAGATTACTACATATACCTTCTTATGGGCGTGTTGTCGCTCTTCTCGTGGCCCGGTATGGCTCGTCTTGTCCGCGGACAAATACTTTTCTTGCGCGAACAAGAATACATGGTCGCCGCCGAAGCGATGGGCTATTCGACTAAACGTAAAATTTTCAAACACTTAATCCCCAACATTCTGCCGCAGATACTCGTTTCCATGACGCTTTCTCTCGGTAGCATGATACTTTACGAATCCACTCTTTCGTACTTGAACCTCGGCGTTAAGATTCCTTACGCTTCGTGGGGTACGATGATAGAAATAATTTCCAAAAACGACGCGGTATTAAAATACCACTTTAACGTTTGGATACCCGCCGGTATCTGCATCGTACTTGCCGTTTTAGGCTTCAACTTTATCGGCGACGGGTTGCGCGACGCGTTAGACCCCAAACAGAGGAGATAACTATGAGCGAAGAAAAGAAAACCGAACAGAGTAAAACCTCCTCAAAAAAGCATTATCTTTCGGGTAAGGAAGTCCGCGCAATAGCTCGTGCAAACGCCAAGGAAATGCGCAGGCTCGAAAAAGCTAAACGTTTAGACCTTCCCGAATCCGCCTTCACCACCGCCATGCGCGACGACGGCAACATTCTTGAAATCGACAATCTTCATTCGTACTTCTTCACCGACCAAGGCGTTGTCAAAGCGGTAAACGGCGTTACTTTCAACGTTCCGCTCAACTCCACCGTCGGCGTAGTAGGCGAATCGGGTTGCGGCAAGTCCGTCACCTCGATGTCCGTTATGCGCCTTTTACAAGGTCCTACGGGGCAGATAGTCGAAGGCTCGATAAGATTTAAGGCGTACGACTTTTTGCGCGACGAGGACGGCAATTTCGTCCCCGAATACGAAAGGGGCGAGGACGGCAAGATTAAATTCGAACCGGTCCTCGACAAAAAAGGCAATCCCGTCTTAAACGACGACGGAAGCGCGAAACGCCGCGCGGTCGTTAAAAAGGACGAAAACGGACTTCCCGTTTACGAAAAGGAAGAAAAGGTTTACGACATCGCGAAAATGCCGATGAAAGAAATGTATCGACTTCGCGGCAGACAAATGTCAATGGTTTTCCAGGAACCTATGACTTCCTTAAACCCCGTTTTCACGATAGGCGAACAACTCGACGAAGTAACCCTTCTCCACGTTCCCGGCGCTTCTAAGGAATACGCTAAAAAACGCTCGATAGACATGCTCGATACCGTCGGTATCGCAATGTCCGAACGCGTCTACGCGTCTTACCCGCACGAACTTTCCGGCGGTATGCGCCAAAGGGTAATGATTGCAATGGCGCTCGCGTGCGAACCTCGTCTTATCATAGCCGACGAGCCTACCACCGCGCTCGACGTTACCATTCAAGCCCAAATTTTGCAACTTTTCAACGACTTAAAAACCAAGATAAACGGGTCGATTTTGCTTATTACTCACGACCTCGGCGTCATAGCCGAAATGGCTGATTACGTTGTCGTTATGTACGCGGGCAGAATAATCGAACAAGGCACCGCTTCGGAGATTTTCCATAATCCGTGCCACCCGTACACGCAAGGCTTGCAAAAATCCAAGCCGACCATGAAGTCGAACGGAACAACCCTTTTCAATATCCCGGGCAACGTTCCCAACCCGATTGACATGCCCGACTACTGCTACTTTAAAGAGCGTTGCGACAAATGTATCGCAAAATGCTCGGGCGAATATCCTTGCATGGTTAAGATTAGCCCCACGCACTTCGTTGCATGCCACCTTTACGATTCGGAGGCGAAAAACTAATGGAAGAAAACAAAATAATTTCTCCTAACGGCGATTTTTCGACCTTTGACGACTTAAAGGAAAAGGAAGAGGAAAACGCAAAACGAGAAGCAAAAATCAAAGAAGACGAAGTTTTGCCCCCCGACGAAAAGGCGATTCTCGAAATTCGTCATTTGAAAAAGTACTTTACCCTCAAAAAGACCTTAACGGGCAAGCCGCTTTCGCAGCTCCGCGCCGTTGACGACGTATCTTTCAAAATCTACCCGGGCGAAACGCTCGGTATAGTCGGCGAATCGGGCTGCGGAAAAACTACGATGGGCAGAACCATCTTAAAGCTTCACCAACCGACCGCGGGTCAGATTTTCTTTAAAGGCAAAGACATCGCAAAATACACGCAAAAGCAAATGAACGCTCTGCGCACAGATATGCAGATTGTCTTTCAAGACCCGTATTCCTCGCTCCCGCCGAGAAGCACCGTCGGCGACATCTTAGCCGAACCCGTAAAGGTTCATAAGATAGTCCCGAAGGGCGAAATCAAACAGTATGTTCTTGATTTAATGGACAAATGCGGTCTTAGGGATTACTATTACGAGAGATACCCGCACGAATTTTCGGGCGGTCAACGCCAGCGTATCTGTATCGCTCGCGCGCTCTCCGTCAACCCCGACTTTGTCGTTTGCGACGAACCCGTTTCCGCTCTCGACGTGTCCATTCAGGCTCAGATTATCAACCTTTTGATTAAGCTTCAGAAAGAGCGCAAACTTACGTATCTCTTCATTTCGCACGACTTGTCCGTCGTAAAATTCATTTCAGACAAAATAGGCGTTATGTACTTAGGCTCGATGGTTGAATTCGGCTCGAAAAAGAATATTTTCGACAATCCGCTCCACCCGTACACCAATGCGCTATTCTCCGCCGTTCCCAACCCCGACCCCGATTCCAAGTCGGAACGCGTCGTTTTAACGGGCGATATTCCTTCTCCCGCTAACCCGCCGATGGGTTGCAAATTCCACACGAGATGCCCTCAGTGCATGGAAATCTGCAAGCACATTGACCCCGAGTATCGCGAATTAGAACCCGGTCACTTCGTCGCTTGCCACCTCTACGACGGTAAAAACTAATGTCGAAGAAGAACAAAAAAAAGAAAGAAAAGGTAATCTATTACGACGATAATTCGACTATTGCCGATATGTCGTCCGTAACGGATATAAAAGGTCGAAAAAAGCGCAACGATAATCCGCGCCCGCGAAGTACCGCTCGCGAAAAGTGGGCGACGTATTTTGCCGCCGTCAAAAAAATGATTTTCCCGATGATGGTCGTTTTAGCCGTTCTTTTAGGCTTATATCTTTTCTTAATGCTAATCACGGGCAATATTTTTTAACAAATTAACTACAAAAATCGAGGCTACCTAATAAAAAGGCAACCTCGTTTTCTTATGCAACTCTTCCCGAAAAAGCAAAAGCTAAAGCTATTTCGTTTTTTCGGGAGCCCTGTTAGCCGTTAGAGAGTTGAACTAATTATGTTTTAACGGCGCAAGATTTGCAAAATTCGTATTTATGTATATATGTATTTGTTTGCATTGATTTTTATATAAATTTATTGCCGTTAAAATGCTTCGCACCTTAAAGCCGTATTTTTTAGCAGATTGTTGCGAAGGCGACTGCAGTTGTACAAGCGTACTACAAACGAGCATTTGCAAAAATATGCAGAAAAGACGGTTTTAAGGCTTGATTAGTTCGGCTCTCTAACGGCTATATCCTTGGTAAGGCTTCGACCACCGGCTCGAAAATTCGTTTAGCAACAAAAAAAGAACGCACAAGGCGTTCGTTTTTCGTTGGAGCTGATAACCGGATTTGAA
>DHMS01000033.1:54501-54756 GCA_002405915.1 Christensenella sp. UBA4636 | reverse complement strand
TTTGAACCGGTGACCTCATCCTTTCGTCACAAGCCGCCCTACATAGTCAGCCTTTGCCGCGTGGCAAAGGCGTTGCCTTAACGAGCGGCTTGTTCCTCTTCCCAAAAAAACGAAAGCTAAAGCTTTGCTCGTTTTTTCGGGAGCCCTATTTCTTTGGTAAGGATTTGTTCACCGGCTCAAATGACACAAAAAAGTTATGAAAAAAGGCACGCTTTTGCGTACCTTCAAACCATGGAGCTGATAACCGGATTTGAA
>DHMS01000033.1:53638-54430 GCA_002405915.1 Christensenella sp. UBA4636 | reverse complement strand
CGCTCTACCTGCTGAGCTATACCAGCGACTTATTTAAATAGCATAGATATGATATAATATTACAAGAAAAAAGTCAACGAATTTTCACGGATTTTTCAAATTATTTGCCGAAAAAACAAAATTTTATTTTTCGTCGGTAATAACTGCCTTTTTACTGTAACCTATTGACAAATTTTATATAAAATGATAAGATATAAATACAAAACATTTAGGAGAAATTAAGTATGAAAAAACTTCTTAGCGCGATTTTCGCTTTGTCGCTCGTTTTGCTTTTGAGCTTGTCGTTTGTCGGTTGCGGAAATTCTCCGACAATTCAGTACGGCAAAAAATACGCTAACGGCGATAGTTTTTATGTCTTTTCTTCAAACGGGTGGGGATATTACGAAACGCACTATTCGTATTCTTCCTATTACGAAAATTACACTTTGTCCGGACGAGTGGATTTTATTTGGGAAACCGCTTCCGACGGTAAGGTGTATTTGTTTAAAAAAGGCGAAACGCATTTCGATGACCATACCGAAGGAAGGACTATCGGAATTATAACTAAACCGTTGTCATTCGGAAAGGATTTTTTTGCCTATACTTATATTATGGGGTACAATGGAGTGAGTACGTTTACAGTGCGATATATCATACAAGGCTCAAAGCTCGACGATTCGTCAACAAAATAAGCATTTTAGAAACTGAACGCCGCGCGCGTTCTTTCTTGTGCAAAAACAAAAAAGCATAGACAAAAAAATAAAGCGCAGAGATTATCCCTACGCTTTATTTTTGGAGCTACTGGCCGGACTT
>DHMS01000033.1:45303-53559 GCA_002405915.1 Christensenella sp. UBA4636 | reverse complement strand
GCTGCTCTACCGACTGAGCCACAGTAGCATCAACTTTTCATCCTAAATAATATATCATATTTTGCTTTATAACGCAAGACTTTTAACGCACTTTTTTCATTTTTGCAAAAAATATTTTTTTCTTTAATATATCATTAAACTATTCAAAAATGTGGTCGAAAGAAATAATAATGGCGTGGATATGTTGCGTTTTCGTAATCGGGCAAATTTACTTCGTTTTACTCTTGCCCGACTATATGACGGAACTTACTTCGCTTATTAAAACTTCGGGTACGACGGCGGAAATAACGACCGTCGGCTTAAAAATGCTCGTTTGCACATTCGTGAGCGCAATCCTTTCCGTTATCTGCGGATATCTTGCCGCAATGACGGCTTCCTGTTTCAGTTACACAATCCGCGAAAAGGTTTTCTATAACGTAACGGATATGAGCAAGGAACAAATGCAGTCCTTCTCGGTGCCGAGCCTTATAACTCGCACCACAAACGATATCACTCAAATACAAATGATAATCGTTTTGGGGCTGTAAATGTTCATTAAAGCCCCGATAATGGCTTTGTAGGCGTTCGAGCGTGGTTTTCGTTATCCTTGCGCTTATTTTAGCAATCGCAAGCTCGGTTATAACGATGATCGAACCGGATAAAGCGGGCGAAATCGCTAACGTTATGTCGGACGGCTTGCTCGCGGGCATAGACCTCGGCGCGCTCAACGGTTATATCGAAGAAGCCTATTCGGGACAAGAAGTCATCGAAATCAAGTCTTTTGCGGATAAAATCGTTGTGGAAAAGAAAACCAAAACGGCGTCGTATTCTCTCGAATCGCTTGAAGTGGGCGATTATGAGTTAAGGATAAGGGCGGTTGCCGACGAACGCAAAAACAGCTCCTTACGATAGCAAGGGCAATGCTACAAAACGCGCCCATGCTCATTCTCGACGAAGCTGCTTCTTCCGTCGATACATGTACCGAACTAAGTTATTCAGCGCGCCATGGACGAACAGACGAAATGGAGAACGAGCTTCGTTATAGCGCACAGACTTTCTACAATCAAAAACGCCGACCTCATTCTCGTATTAAAAGACGGCGACGTTATCGAGAAAGGCATGCACGACGAGCTTATCGCAAAAAGCGGCTTCTACGCGCAACTTTGTATGAGCCAATTCGAAAACTTCTCTTGACTTTCGGCGCATAAAGTAATATAATGTTAATACAAATATACGGAGGATTAAAACAATGGCAGAAAAAACAAAATATTCCGGCACTAAAACCGAAAAGAATCTCGAAGCAGCTTTCGCCGGCGAGAGCATGGCGCGCAACAAGTACACTTATTTCGCTTCTAAGGCGAAAAAGGACGGCTACGAACAGATTGCCGACTTGTTCTTAAAAACGGCGGATAACGAAAAAGAACACGCAAAAATGTGGTTTAAGGAACTTAACGGCATAGGCACGACCGCCGAGAACCTTTCCGCCGCCGCAGACGGCGAAAATTACGAATGGACGGACATGTACGAGGAATTCGCCAAAACCGCCGAAGAGGAAGGCTTTAACGACCTTGCAAAAAAATTCCGCTTAGTAGCCGCAATCGAAAAGCACCACGAGGAAAGATACCGCGCGCTTTTAAAGAACGTCGAAACGGCGGCTGTCTTTGAAAAAGGCGAAGTCAAAATCTGGGAATGCAGAAACTGCGGTCACATCGTCATCGGCACAAAAGCCCCGGACGTTTGCCCGACTTGCGCTCACCCGCAAAGCTATTTCGAAATTTCCGCAGAAAACTATTAAAACAAGCAAAAACAGCGACCTTCTTTTTAGAAAGCCGCTGTTTTTTACTCAATTTCGAGGTTGTCGAGGTCGAAAACGGGGTCGTTGAAAAAATCCGTTACCGTGTAGCCCAAAGCGCGAATAATCAAAGCCATACTTTTAAAATTCGAAGCTTTCGTCTTTGCTCCTAAAATAGAAGTCATCGTGCTATGATACAATCCCGTCGCTTGTTCAAGGCGGTATTGCGTCATCTTCTTTTCTTTCAATATCGCTCTTACTCTTATAGAAAACGCTTGATTTATCGTCATATTCTCTCTGCCTTATAGCTTTTTAACCATTTTATCATACATACAAAATAAAATATGTAGTATAGAATGGTCTTTTTCTTTTCTTTTTTTTAGAAAAGTGCTATCATATGTAGTATGAATTGGTCAAAGGTGAATTATGAGTTATGAAGAAATAAAAGAGTTGTCTATAATACAAAATATAGACTTGTTTTTAAAAGATTTAAAAAGCGTAACCGCATGTTTTACGGGGCATCGCTTGCAAAAGTTGCCTTGGAAAGCAAACGAACAGGATATTCGCTGTCTTGAAATGAAAGAAAAATTAGATTTTGAGCTAGAAAAAGCGATAAAATCGGGATATCGTTACTTTATAAGCGGTATGGCGTTAGGCTTCGATATGATTTGTGCCGAAGAAGTTTTAAAATTAAAATCTAAGTATAGCGATATAAAATTATATGCTGCACTGCCGTGTGGCGACCAAGATTTAAAATGGTGCGATAAAGACAAAAAAGGTATTACGAAATATTGAAAAAGACTGACGGAGTAAGGTGTGTTTGCGAAAAATATAACGGTAAAGAATGCATGTTCGAGCGTAATACTTATATGATTAACAGCTCGTCGTTACTTATCGCGTTGTTTAGCGGTAGGGGCGGAGGCACGAAGAAAACTATTGAATACGCAAAGAGAAAAAAGTTGAAAACGATAATTATAGATTTATAAAAGTTGCGGCACGCAAAATCTGCGTGCCGTGTTCATATTGTTTGTTTATTTTTCCTCTTCGGGGAGCTTTTTGAAGATGAACGAGGGGAGCGGGGTTTTGTAATAGAGAATGAATGCGACGACCGCACCGATTCCCGCTTGCGCAAATTCGTACGGGAGCTTTATGACCGCAGTTTCCCATGTCGAATAGACGAAGGTTTTGCCTAAGGTGTAGCCGCCGACCATTATTATTATGCCGGTAAACAGCGCGATTAAAACGCGCCGGACGGGCTTTAAACTTGTTTTTTTGCCGACGATGAGAGAAATCGCGACGCCTTGCAGACCATGCGTAAAAAGGCTGACGAACATAGGCGTCGGGTAAAAGATTAAGTCGCCGAAGAACGCGCCAACGCCGCCGACGATGAACGCCGAGAACGGGTCGAGGACGAGAGCCGCAAAGCAGATGACGATATCGTTAAGATAGATGTGTCCGCCGGGGACGGTGATGCCGAAAGAACTGAGCATAACGTTCATCGCCGTAAAGACCGCGACGTAGCATATTTTTTTTGCCGTGAAATTCATTTTTTTTGCCTCGTTTTAAAATTTTCTTGTTTTACGCTTGCTATTATATCACTAATCTGGTATTATTAAAATAGTCAAAATTAACATTTTTTTAGATACCAAATTTTATGAAAAATTTAACGAAAAAATACGAAGAGATTTACGAAGAGTTAAAGGACGAGATTGTGGGCGGCGGATACGCGAAGGGCGACAAGCTCCCGTCAAAGCGCGCCGTGGCGTTCAACGAGGACGTGAGCGTAACGACGGTCGAACACGCGTACGAACTTCTCGAAAGCGAGGGCTACATTTCGGGGCGCGAGCGGAGCGGGTACTTTGTCGAATTCGAAAATTGCTTAATCTCGGAAAAGAAGAAAAGAAGCCCCGAGCCGCAAGACGAAGAGGACTGCTTTACGGGCAGCACTACGCAAAGCGGCGAAAGCGAAGAGGGCGAAGAATATTTTCCTTTAACCGTTTATTCCAAAGCCGTGCGGGCGGTGCTTGCCGATTACGGCGAAAAGCTTTTCGAAAAATCGCCGCCGACGGGACACCCCGTTTTAAAGGAAGCGATAGCGCGGTATTTAAACAGGAACCGCGGAATACGAGCAAAGGCGGCAAACGTTATAATCGGCTCGGGGTCGGAATATTTTTACGGCATAATCGTAGATATGCTGGGCTCAGACAAAACCTATGCCGTCGAAAAGCCGTGCTACGAAAAGATAAAGAAAATTTACGAGCTTAAAGGCGTGAAAATTGAGGAGCTTGCGCTCGGGAAAAACGGCATAAACTCAAAAGAACTTTTATCTTCTACGGCAACCGTTCTGCACGTTACTCCTTACGGCAGCTACCCCACGGGCGTTACCGCGAACGCGAGGAAACGCGAAGAATATATCGGCTGGGCGAGGAAGCGCGGCGGAGTTATTATAGAGGACGATTTTCAGTCGGAATTTTGCCTTAACGCGCGACTTACGCAAACGCTTTTCGCAAGCAACCGTAAATGCGTAATTTATCTCAATACCTTTTCAAAAACCATTTTCCCGTCTATGCGCGCGGGGTATATGGTACTGCCCGAAGACTACGCCGAGCTTTACTATAAAAAGTTGGGCTTTTATTCTTGCACCGTTCCGCTTTTGGAGCAACTCGTAATCGCTAAAATTTTAAACGACGGAAGTTTTGAAAGGCACCTTAACAAGTTAAGACGGCATAAAAAGCTTCTCGGTAAATAGCCGAAAACGGCATTTTTGCACAAAAGAACTATTTTCTTATATAAAAAGTCAACTCAAGTTAATTTTTACCATAAAAATACGTTGACTTATTTCGTGTTTAAGAATAAAATATACTATGCGTTATGGGTAAAGATTTTCTAAACCAATGATTTTGCGCCGTAACGGACAACAAGGAAAAAAGGAAGCTAAAGTATGTGCGGAATAGTAGGATACTTCGGAAGAGAAAACGTTGAAAACATGCTCGTAAAAAAGCTTAAGCTTTTGGAGTACAGAGGTTACGATTCTTCCGGTATCGCCGTAAAAAGCGGAGAAAAGTTTAAGGTAACTAAGGCAAAAGGCGAAATAGCCAATCTCGAAAAGATAATAGAACCGCTCGAAGGCGCGAACATAGGCATAGCGCACACGCGTTGGGCGACCCACGGCGTTCCTTGCGAACTTAACGCGCATCCGCATTTGTCGATGGACAACGAATGGGCGATAGTGCATAACGGCATAATCGAAAACTACGGCGCGCTCAAAGAAAAACTCACTAAAAAAGGTTACGAATTCGTCAGTGACACGGACACGGAAATCGTAGCGACGTTGATAGAATATTACAGAAAAAAGCACAACGTAACGAACAACCTTAATGCCATAATCAGGGCTTGCAGCAAGCTTGAAGGAAGTTACGCGCTTGCTGTTTTAAACAAGAACAGAAACAAAATTTACTTTGCCAAAAACAGATGTCCGCTTTACTGCGCCGTTAAAGGCGAGGAATTTATGCTTGCAAGCGACCCTATTTGTTTCGTTGGTTTTGCGGACGAATATTACAGTCTTGAAAACAAGGAATACGGATACTTCGGCGACGGCGTACTGTATTTCAGCGACGATTTGTTGCAACAGATTAAAAAGACGCCGTTAAAGCTCGATTGCTCGGCGTATAACTTCGAAAACGACTACAAGCACTACATGATAAAGGAAATTTACGAAGTTAAGGACTCTATCAAGAACGTTATCGAGCATTACTCGGACGAATCGGCATATAAGCACTTCGACGAGATAGACTTCAAAAAGATCCGCGATATAAAAATCGTCGGTTGCGGCACCGCGTATCATGCGGGGCTTGTCGGCGCGAAAATCATAGAAAAACAGCTCGGGATAGAGTGCAACGCTTACGTTGCGAGCGAATTCAGGTACATGGACCCGAAAGTCGGCAAAAATTCGCTCGTTATACTCGTCAGCCAAAGCGGCGAAACCGCCGATACCTTAGCCGCCGAAGAATTATCGCGCAAAAAGGGCGCGACCACGCTTGCGGTAGTCAACGTAGAATATTCCGCTCTTGCGAAAACGGCTAATTACTTTATGCCGATAAAGGCGGGCGTAGAGATAGCTGTCGCTTCTACAAAAGCGTATGCGGCGCAAATCGCAGTTTTGTACCTCGTTGCGGCAAGGATAAAGAAAAACCTCGGCTTAGGAGAAACGCCGGTTATAAAGGAGCTTGAAAAGCTTCAAAAAGCCGTAACCATAAAGGATTCGGAACATTACAAAATGATTGCGGATATGTTGCAATATCAGCAAGATTTGTTTATGATAGGCAGAGGCGTAGATTACTGTACGGCGCAGGAAGCGTGCCTTAAAATCAAGGAAACTTCCTACATAAACGCCAACACCTATTACGCGGGCGAACTTAAACACGGCTTCCTTGCTCTGATAGAGGAAAACACTTACGTTTGCGTTTTCGCGACCGACAAAAACCTTTTGCTTAAAACGCTTGCCAACGCCGAAGAAGCAAAATCGAGAGGAGCTAAGCTTATTCTCACCACTTGCTGCTCGGTAGACGAATGCGACAAAGCCGGTTTTACGGAAATCATAAACGTGCCGCGCGTAGACGAACTTTTGCAGCCGGTTGCGGACATAGTGCCGTGGCAGATTATAGCTTACTATATTTCCGTTAACCGCGGGATTAACCCCGACAAGCCGAGAAACCTCGCTAAATCGGTTACCGTAGAATAAAATTATGCTCGAAGTAAGATTGGTTGACAAATCGCATAAAGGCGATATAAACCTTTTAAACGAGCCGTTCGAAGTTTTCGGGCGGTTCGTTGTTTCCTATGCGGACGGAAAATGGGACTATAAAGTTTGTCGTTTCCCGAAAAAAGACGTAACGGAAATGACTTTCCCGAACGAGAATTACGATTACGACAAGATGAGCGATTGTTCGTTCATCGGCGCGTACGACGGCGAAAAGTGCGTGGGACTTGCCGTTTTGCAGTCCGCAACGTTCAAGTATATTTATCTTTACGATTTGAAAGTTTGCAAGGCTTACCGCGGGCAAGGTGTAGGAAAAATACTTATCGGCGAAGCAAAAAAAGTCGCGTTATCGCGCGGGTATTGCGGCGTGTACACGATAGGACAAGATAATAACGTCGGCGCGTGCGCGTTCTATATCAAAAACGGTTTTAGTATAGGCGGACTCGATACGCGCGTTTACGACCACACTCCGCAGCAAGGAAAAAGCGATATATACTTTTATCTCGATATCTGAGTTTTTGTTTTATTGAAAATTGCTTCATCTTTTCGGGTGAAGCTTTTTTGCTGCCGTTTTTGCTTGTTTTTTTATCGTGTTTTTGTCGTTTAACGGCGATTTTGTTGTCGTAAAGAATACGAAAAACATATCATGTAACGACGGTGTTTTTACGATGAACGAAAGAAAAATAGAGCGGCGTGCGTTTATAATCTCGTTTTGCGGAAACGTTTTATTGTTTTTATTGAAGCTTATTGCGGGAATTATTATCGGTTCGGCTCTGTTGAAGGCGGACGCGGTGCATTCGCTTACGGACGTTGCCGTAACGGTTATAAGTTTTTCGGGCGATTTATTGTCTAAGCGAAAGAAAACTTCTAAATTCCCGTTCGGGTACGTCAAAATTGCTAATTTTACCGCGCTTTTGTCGGCTTTTGCTCTTATCTTTACCGCCGTTATGTTGTTTTTGTCGGGCGAAAGTCAAAACTTTTCGGGCGGCGGAGAACTTGCAACCGTTCTCGTTTGTGTTTTAGCCGTAATAATCAAGCAAATTTTGTTCTTTGTCGTGCTAAAAAGCGCGAAAGCTGCACGTTCGGAGATTTTGAAAGCCGACGCTTGGCACCATCAAGCCGACTCTCTTTCGTCCGTCGCCGCGCTCGTCGGTTCTCTTTTTATCGCCGCCACGTTCGAAGCGGGCGAATTCATATGTCGCTTGATTATATCTTTCCTTATAATTTTCGTCGCCGTAAAAATTTTTATCTCCGCGTTTCTATCTCTCGTCGATTATCGCGCGAACAAAGAAATCGAACTTAAAATATGCGATTTTGTCGCGGCTAAAAATAACGTTACGAAAGTTTTTATAAAGACAAGGCGCGCCGGCAACGGTTGCTTTGTTGTAATATACGTGCAATCGACCGTTAATAGCGTTTTAGAATTGAAAGCTTTGTTTTCTGAAATAAGCAAAGAAGTCGAAGCCCGTTTCCCGTATGTCTACGAAGCGGAAGTGACGATTTTGTAACGCGCTTATAGATAAAAGCGTTAACTCTTGCGAAGAGGGTAAATGCGTAAAAATTGAAGATTTTAAGAAGAGTTTTTCGAAAGACGAGTAATTGTGAAAAAAAGTTAAAAAGAAATTTCGAAAAAGGCGTAAAAATACTTGTCAAAACAACAAATATTTGATATTATATTTGAGCATTGTGAAAGCGGTGCCGCGTGGGAGCATAGCTCAGTTGGGAG
>DHMS01000033.1:0-45164 GCA_002405915.1 Christensenella sp. UBA4636 | reverse complement strand
TCTCGTTTCCCGCTCCACTCAAAAACGACAGGTATTTTACCTGTCGTTTTTCGTTTCGCGGGAAAACGAGATTCGAACTAAAACAACAAAACACAAAAAATTGTTGCGCGCCCCGTGTGAACAGAACGTGCAACAAAAAGGAGAAAAGAGAGTGAGTGTGCTATTTGAATAAGCCGAGGACTAAGCCGATGACTATCGAACGCATTTTTTCGTAGTCGACGTATTCATGCTTGTCAAAAACGGCTTCGTGGGCGAACGACTGAATCATTTCCATTGTGAAATGAACTTTTTCGGTTAAGGAATCGGAATCGTAATCGCAATCGCGAAGAGCTTGAACGATTCTAAGCGTAACTTGCCGTTCGAGTTCCATAAATTTGTCGTTTACAGCCTTATCGGTGGGCGTTAAAGAATAAAGGGCTTGATGAATTGCTTCGTTCTTTTTGTGCGCTTCGACGGCTTTATCGATAATCTCGGGAACGAGCGTTTCGAAAGATATCGGAGCGGTAAGCGTTTCGAACTCTGCAAAGACGGGGCGATAGACGTTTTCGACGTAGATATCGAGAACCTCTAACATTATGTCCCTTTTGTCGCGAAAATATCCGTATACGATGCCGGTGGAAACTTTTGCTTCCTTGGCGATTTCCGCGGTGTTGGTGTTAAAGTACCCTTGTTTGGCGAAAAGGCGATAGCCGGCTTCGATTATTCTGCGTTTTTTATCTATCGAGCGTTGTTGCTGCGGCTCTCTGACTTGTTCTGCCATCTTGTTAACCTAACCTTTGAGTTAATTATACACTAATTAAAACAAAAAATCAAGGCTTTTTTATAAGTTTTGCGAAACAAAATTCATATTTAACTGCTTTTATTATAAAAAATCAAGAATTTTTGGATTTTCTCAAATCAAAAAGTGAACGACAAAATTTTACCGAAATGTCGGTTTAAGGAAAATCGAGAAAAATATTTTTTTGTATGCAAAAACCCGCAAGCTTGATGCCTGCGGGCTTAAATGGTGTCGAGGATGAGACTTGAACTCACACGGGTGAACCATACGCCCCTCAAACGTACGCGTCTGCCTATTCCGCCACCCCGACGACTTGAATTTTGACCTTGCAAAACGCTTTCCGCGCCGCAAGTGTTTATATAATACAATTTTTTTTTGATATTGTCAAACATTTTAATCATTTATTTGATAATTTTTTTAAATTGTGGTAAGATATTTTTATCAAATTATTTTCAAGGCAAAAACTTATGAATGAATACGGATTTTTCGGAGAAAAAGGACCCGAGGACGAAAAAACGGGCGAAAAAAATTTTTACGGAAGCGATAACGGCGGCGGAAACGGCGCGGGAAACGAGTCGAGCGGGTACTCTCAAAATGGCTTTTACGGCGATGTGAGGTATAGCGGCGAAAACTTTGCTATGCGGCGCAACAAGTCGGCTTTAAAATTAAGCGTTGTTTCGCTTATACTTGCTTGCCTCGGCGGGCTCGGAATATTTTTAGCGATTCCCGCGCTTGTGAGGGCGACTTCCTTGTCGAAAGAAACCAAAAGCGAAACGGTAAGGTGGGCGAAGACGATAGCTTTGATTTCCGTTATGCTCAACCTCGTTGTGTTTATTGTTTCCGTCGTATACTTTGCGGGGCATTATCAACCTATCGAGTTGCCGAGCGATTCTTCCGGGAGTTCATCCGATTTTAGCGGGTCTGCTACGGAAAACGGCGCGGCTTTGATTAGTTTTTTACTTGGAAGCTTATAATAATATAAGTTAAAAATGGAAAGTTGAAAGGTGAAAGTTGTTGACAATCTTTTTAAAATTTTAATTCGTCCTTATCTTTCAATTTTCAACTCTCAATTTTCAATTTACGATATTCGCGCGAAGCGCGAGTGAGTTAAAAATGGATAAATTTGTTTTAAAAAGTAAATTCAAGCCGACGGGGGACCAACCGCAGGCTATAGAAAAATTGACCGAAGGAGTGCTTGACGGGTTCAGAACGCAAGTTCTCGTCGGCGTTACGGGGAGCGGCAAAACGTTCACGATGGCTAACGTTATAAAAAACGTAAATCGACCGACCCTCGTTATCGCGCACAACAAAACGCTTGCGGCGCAGCTATGCAGCGAATTCAAGGAATTCTTCCCGGAAAACAGAGTGGAATACTTTGTTTCCTACTACGATTATTATCAACCGGAGTCTTATATTCCGAGTTCCGACACCTATATCGAAAAGGATTTGGCGGTAAACGACGAGATAGACAAACTGAGAAACAGCGCGACTTGCGCGCTTTCCGAGAGGCGGGACGTTATAGTCGTCGCTTCCGTTTCGTGTATATACGGCTTGGGCGCGCCCGAAGAGTATATGCGGCTTATGATTTCTATCCGCGAGGGAATGGACATAAAGCCGGACGAGCTTATGCGCAAGCTTATCGAAATTCAGTACACGAGAAACGACGTGGATTTTCAGCGTTCGACTTTCCGTAAGCGCGGCGACGTGCTTGACGTTTTTCCCGCTTCAAACTCCGAAACGGCGATTAGAGTTGAGTTTTTCGGCGATACCGTGGACAGAATTTGCGAAATAGACGCGCTGACGGGCAAGGTTACGGCGGAGCTTAAACATGCGGCGATATTCCCCGCAAGCCATTATGCGGTGGGGTCCGACAAGCTCGAAGGCGCGCTTGCCGAGATAAAAGCCGATATGGAAAAGGAAGTGGCGGCGTTCGAACGCGACGGAAAATTGCTCGAAGCGCAAAGGCTTAGACAGCGCACGCAGTACGATATCGAAATGATACGCGAAATAGGGTATTGCAGCGGAATTGAAAATTACAGCAGATATTTTGACGGTAGGCTCCCGGGTCAGCCGCCGTATACTCTCCTCGACTACTTCCCCGACGATTTTATAGTTTTCGTGGACGAATCGCATATGACGTTGCCGCAGCTAAGGGCTATGTACAACGGCGACAGAGCGAGAAAAGACAACCTCGTCGGTTACGGTTTCAGACTAAAAAGCGCGTATGATAATAGACCCTTGACGTTTGACGAATTCAATTCAAAAATCAATCAGATTATCTGCGTTTCGGCTACGCCTAACGAATACGAATTAAAGCTTTCCGACAACACGGTGGAGCAGCTTATCCGCCCGACCGGGCTTTTAGACCCGCCCGTTACCGTGGTGCCGACCAAGGGGCAAATCGACCACCTTTACGGCGAGATAAAAAAGGTTATCGCGGACGGCGGGCGAATACTCGTCACGACGATGACGAAGAAAATGGCGGAAAACCTTTCGGAATATTTTTCGGAACACGGGCTGAAAGTAAGGTACATGCACAGCGACATAGACACGCTTGACAGAATAGACATTATAAACGAACTTCGCCGCGGGGATATCGACGTTTTGGTTGGAATCAACCTTTTGCGCGAAGGCTTAGACATACCGGAAGTTAAGCTTGTGGCGATACTCGACGCGGACAAGGAGGGCTTTTTAAGAAGCGACACCGCGCTTATTCAGACGATAGGCAGAACGGCGCGAAACGCCGAGGGGCGGGTTATAATGTATGCCGACGTTATTACGGGGAGCATGAAGCGCGCTATGGACGAAACGGCGCGCAGAAGAGCCGTTCAGCAAAAGTACAACGAGGAACACGGAATTATTCCGAAAACAATCGTGAAAGAGGTGCGCGATAATCTTGAAATAACAAAGAAAGCCGACAGAACCAAAGATATAAAGGCGAAAGACATACCGGAAGAAATAGAGAAACTGAAAGGACTTTTGAAAGTGTTCTCGGCGCAGTGCGACTTCGAACGCTGCATAGAGATACGCGACACTATTAACGAATTAAGGAAAAAATTAAGGAAGTAACATGCAGAATTATATTTCGGTAAGAGGCGCGAGAGAAAACAACCTAAAAAACATAGATATAGATATACCGCGCGAAAAGCTCGTCGTGTTTACGGGGCTTTCGGGAAGCGGAAAGTCTACGCTTGCGTTCGACACTATTTTCGCGGAGGGGCAAAGAAGATACGTCGAAAGCTTGTCAAGCTATGCGCGAATGTTTTTAGGGCAGATGGCAAAGCCCGACGTGGACAAGATAGAAGGACTTTCGCCGGCTATCGCAATAGACCAAAAAACTACAAACAACAACCCGCGTTCGACCGTCGGAACGGTGACGGAAATTTACGATTATCTTCGTCTTTTGTACGCGCGGCTCGGCGTTCCGCATTGCCCTAAGTGCGGGCGTGAAATTACGCGACAGACGGTGGACGAAATCGTCGATAAAGTCATGGCTATGCCCGAGGGAAGCAAAATTTACGTCAACGCGCCTGTTGTAAGAGGCAGAAAAGGCGAATTCCAAAAGGATTTTGAAAGCTACCGTAAAAGCGGGTTCGTACGCGTGGAAGTGGACGGGATAATTTACGGACTTGACGAGGAAATAAAGCTCGAAAAGAACGTAAAGCACAACGTTAACGTTGTTATAGACAGGCTCGTCGTGAAAGCGGGCATACAAAAAAGGCTTACGGAAAGCATTGAAACGGCGGTTAAGCTTGCGAACGGCATAGTTGTGATAGAGTGCGACGGAAATTCCGTTTTGTATTCGACGAAATATTCCTGCCCCGATTGCGGAACCGCGGTGGAAGAGATTGAACCGAGGTTGTTTTCGTTCAACAATCCTTTCGGCGCGTGTCCCGCATGCACGGGGCTCGGGTACAAACAGAGCTTTGATGTAAACAAGATTGTTAAAGATTGGAACAAATCGATAAACGAGGGTGCGCTGACGGTGTCCGGGTGGAACCTCGATATAGGCAAAATCGCCGAGATGAAGTTTGCCGCGCTGTCGCGCTATTACGGCTTTTCGCTCGATACGCCCGTTAAGGACTTGCCTAAGGATATTCTCGATATTCTTTTGTACGGCAACGACGGCGAAAAGATTGAAATGAATTACGAAACAAAAACCTTTTCAAGCAAGTACGTGGCTTCGTTCGAAGGGGTTATACCTAACCTTGAAAGGCGGTATAGGGAAACTACGAGCGACTACATTAAAGGCGAACTCGAAAAGTACATGGTGACTACGCCTTGCGACGCTTGTAAGGGAAAAAGGCTCAATAAAACCGCGCTTTCGGTGACTGTCGCGGGGTATAACATTGCAGACCTTTGCGAACTTTCGGTAGTTAAAATTCTCAAGATTGTAAGCGAATTAACGCTCACGGAAAGTCAAAAAATAATCGCGGAGCCGATTGTGAAAGAACTGAAAGCAAGGCTCGGGTTTTTGATAAACGTAGGGCTCGATTATCTCAATCTTTCGCGCTCGGCTTCGACGCTTTCGGGCGGGGAATCGCAGAGAATAAGACTTGCTACCCAGATAGGCAGCGGGCTTACGGGAGTGTTGTATATACTCGACGAACCGAGCATAGGGCTGCACCAACGCGACAACGAAAAATTGCTTGCTACCCTTAAAAATTTACGCGATATCGGCAATACGCTTATAGTCGTAGAGCATGATGAGGACACGATATGGACGGCGGACTTCGTAGTCGATATCGGACCTAAAGCGGGCGTGCATGGCGGCGAGGTTGTATGCGCGGGAACGCCCGAGCAAATTGCTGCGTGCAAAAAATCCATTACGGGCGATTACCTTGCCGGGCGGCGGAAAATAGAAGTGCCGACCGTGAGAAAAGCTCAAGACGGAAGATTTTTGACGGTTAAAAACGCCGTAACCAACAACCTTAAAGGCATAAACGTTTCGTTCCCGATAGGGCTTTTAACGGTCGTTACGGGCGTTAGCGGAAGCGGCAAAAGTTCGCTCGTAAACGAAACGCTTTACCCGAGCGTGAACGCGAAAATCAACCACAGAAAGGACTTTACGGTCGGTTGCGACGGCGTTGACGGGGTGGAATACTTCGACAAGATTATAAACATAGACCAGTCGCCGATAGGCAGAACGCCGAGGTCCAACCCCGCGACTTACACGGGCGTTTTCGGAACGATACGCGAACTTTACGCTTCTACCCCGGACGCGAAAGAAAGGGGATATAGGAGCGGAAGATTTTCCTTTAACGTTTCGGGCGGACGGTGCGAAAACTGCCAGGGCGACGGCATAATCAAAATACCGATGAACTTTTTGCCCGACGTGTTCGTTCCGTGCGAAGTATGCCACGGAAAGAGATATAACCGCGAAACTTTGCAAGTAAAATATAAAGGTAAGTCTATTTCCGACGTACTCGACATGACTGTGGACGAGGCAGTCGACTTCTTCCAAAACGTTACGTCAATTTACAACAAGATAAAAAGTTTGCAAGACGTGGGGCTCGGGTATATCAAATTAGGTCAGCCCGCAACGACCCTTTCGGGCGGCGAAGCGCAGAGAGTGAAGCTTGCGACCGAGCTAAGTAAGCGTGCGACCGGCAAGACTTTGTATATTTTCGACGAGCCTACGACGGGGCTTTCTACTTACGACGTGTCTAAGCTTATCGATATACTTTATAGGTTGCGCGACGGCGGAAACACTATTATAGTTATCGAACACAATCTCGACGTAATAAAGGTTGCCGACTACATTGTCGATATAGGCAAAGAGGGCGGCGAACGCGGCGGCGAAGTGTTGTGCGCGGGTACGCCCGAGCAAGTTGCAAAATGCGCCGAAAGCTATACGGGAATGTTTTTGAAGAAAATATTGTAAAAAAGTTATCGCAAACGGGTGTTTGCGATAACTTTTTTACAGTTGAAAATTGAAAGCTATGCGCACAAAGTGCGCAAGTTGAAAGGTGAAAGTTGAAAGGTAAAAGGTATGGATGGTATTATATAATATTTTCCGACCGCAACTTTCAATTTTCAATTCTCAATTTTCAACTTGACCATCGGCAATCGATATTCACGCTACGCGTGAGCGGAATTTGTCAAAACAAGTTTTCTATCCGTATAAGGAAGGTTTTTGGAATTTGTTCGAAGAGTTCGAGGACGACTTCTACTTTGTCGCCGGCTTCTTCGTAGTTGCCCGCGCGGGCGTAAAAAAGACATTCCGATACCCAGAGGTCGACTTCCTTTATTTCCGTGTGCGGAATGAAAACATGCAAGCTTTTCTTTTTGTTAAGCCACGCCGTTTGCGCCGCCGTGACGTCTGTTTCGCTGACGCTTTCGGCGTTTATTTTGTCCTCTACGGTCGAAAACACTTCCGTTAAGTCGGAAAAGGTTTGTTTTAAATAAAGATTTTCGTACGCGCCGCAAGCGACGGTTAAAAGGGTCGCTACGATTATAGATACGATTGACCTTACCATTTTTGCGTTTCCTCCGTAAGCGTTACTTCGAATGTTTTATAAGGCTTGTTTTTGGCTTTAAAGTATACGTTTCCGTCGCTGTCAAGCGTTAAAACCTCTACGTTTTTCAATTTTTCGCCCCGCTCTTTCGCTATTCTTTCCGCAAAGTTCTTTTCAAGGTGAGCAAGCTCGACGTTTTTTAAATTGACTTTGCCCTCGGACACGATTAAAAGCGGCAGTTTTTCGTTTTTTTTCTGCTCGTTTTTTAAAACGGAAAGTTTGCCGTTGGCTTCGTAGACGGCGTAAAGGACGGAATCGAGGGAAAAGTTGCCCGTGTTGCGCATAGATTCGATTAAATCGTCAACGCCCATGTTGTTGCGGCGCAGTTCCTTTACGTCCACGCCGTCAAGGTTGATGACTACGGACGGCTTGCCGCTTATAACATGGCGGAGTTTGTCGCTCGACTGCTCAAAAACGGTGAGGAGCTGGTGCAGAATAAACACGGCGAGAACGGAAACTATTCCGTACAAAAGGGGAATTGAAACGTCCGCCATAGGCACGCATGCAAGCTCGGCGATTAAAAGGGTGATTATAAATTCGAAGGGCTGCATTTCGCCGATTTGCCGTTTGCCCATAAGCCGCATTACGAATAAAAGAGTTATTAAAAGAATTACCGCGCGAAAAAATATAATAGCCATTTACGACTATTTTGCGTAGCAAAACTTCGTTTATACCTTTGTATCGACAAAAATTGCTTTTCAATATATATAAGAAATTTCCGAAAGTCCGTAAAAAACAATTGCAAAAACGATAAATTCGTATTACAATGGAAAAAGTCGAATAAAAGCCGAGAGTATCGGCGAAGGAGAAAAGATGCTTTCTCTCGTTAAAAGCTACGCCCTTTACGGGCTTAACGGAATACCCGTCGAAGTGGAAGTCGACGTCAACCCTAACTGCGACGACGACGCGCTTTCAATCGTCGGACTTCCCGACGCGGCGGTAAAAGAATCGAAGGACAGAGTTCGCTCGGCGATACGCAATTCGGGCGCAAAGGTGCCTAAGGGCGCGATAACTATTAACCTTGCGCCGGCGGACGTTAAAAAAGAGGGCGCTTCACTCGACCTTGCGATTGCATGCGCCATAATAAAGAACGCGGACAAAACTTGCGTTCGCGATTTAGGCGACCTGTTTATGCTCGGCGAACTTTCGCTCGAAGGCAAGATAAGAAAGGTTTCGGGCGTGTTGCCGATGGTGCTTTCCGCAAAGGAAAACGGTTTTAAGCGCGTTATCATACCTTACGACAACGCGAAAGAAGCGGCTCTCGTGGACGGTATAGAAGTTTACGGCGCGGAAACGCTTAAAGAAGTTATTGCCTTTATGCGCGGAGAAGAGATGAACGTTTTTCCGCATACTTCTTTTAAACCCGAAAGGGGCGAAAACGCTTTCGGAAGCGACTTAAAGTACGTTAAGGGGCAGTTTGCCGCAAAGCGCGCTCTCGAAGTCGCCGTAAGCGGCGGACACAATATGCTTATGACGGGCGCACCCGGCGCGGGCAAAACAATGCTCGCAAAGTGCATACCGACGATTATGCCCGACATGACGTTTGAAGAAGCCCTCGAAACGACGGCTATACATTCCGTGTACGGAGATATGAGCTTTGACGGCGTGGTAACTTCCCGTCCGTTCGTAACGCCGCACCACACGGCTTCGTCCGTTTCTCTTATCGGCGGCGGCTCGTCCATAAAACCGGGGCTTATAAGCCTTGCGCACAACGGCGTACTTTATCTCGACGAAATGCCGGAATATCCGCGCGGCGCGCTCGAATGTCTGCGCCAACCGCTCGAAGACGGAATGGTTACCGTTTCCCGCGCAAGAGGCAACGTTAGATACCCCGCGGAGTTTATGCTCGTAGCGAGCATGAATCCCTGTCCGTGCGGAAACTTGGGGAGCGACAACCCCGCGAAAAAATGCACTTGCACCGATACGCAGATAAGAAAGTATCGTTCAAGGATATCGGGTCCGCTTCTCGACAGAATAGACATTCAGGTTCAGGTCGACGGCGTAAATTACGAGGACCTTTCAAGCAAGGAAGAAGCCGAACCGAGCGAAAAGGTTCGCGCAAGAGTTAATAAAGCGCGTATGATACAAGCCGAACGGTTTAGTAGCGACGGAATACTCCTTAACGCGCGAATGAAAGAAAGCCATTTGGCAAAGTATTGCGCGCTCGATAGTAAGTGCGAAGAGATACTCAAAAACTCTTTCAAAACGCTGGGGCTTTCGGCAAGGGCAAGAAGCAGAATATTGAAGGTTGCGCGTACGATAGCCGACCTCGATTATTCCGAGAACATACAGAAAAAACATTTGCTCGAAGCGATAGGATATCGTTCGCTCGACAATAACGAAGTGTAATTATGGATTACTCATTAAGCGAAAAGGCGATAATTTTGCTCGATTCCCTCGAAGGACTCGAATACAGGCACAAAGCCGCGATTTTGACCCGCGCCGTTAAGCCCGAAAATTTGTTCGATATGCGGATAAGAGGCGGCGACGCGCTTACGGGGATTATGGACGAAGCGAAGATAAAGACGGTTTTTGCGGCGTTCGACGAGGATTACGCGGAATACACGCTCGAAAAATACGAAGAAGCGGGAACGGTCGTTATAACGAGAGGTTCTTTAAACTACCCCGAGAGCCTTGAAAACATTTCCGCGCCGCCTTTGTGCTTATACTGTAACGGCGACGTAACGCTTTTGAAAAGCAAGTGTTTTGCGATAGTCGGGTCAAGAAAATGCCCGCCTTACGCAACGGCTTTAATAAAAGAGCATGCGGAAGTGCTTGCGAAAAACGGCGTTACGGTAGTTACGGGGAGCGCGGGCGGAGCCGACAAAGCGGCGATAGAAGGCAGCCTTGCGGGCGGCGGAAAGGTTATTTCCGTGCTTGCGGGCGGAATAAAACACATTTACCCCGAATACAACAAAAACCTTATAAAGGAAGTTTCCGAAAAGGGGCTTGTAGTGAGCGAACACAATCCGTTTGTCGCGCCTAAGCCTTGGATGTTCCCCGTAAGAAACAGAATAATAGCGGGGCTTGCGGAAGGAGTGTTGATTGCCGCCGGCGAAAGACAGAGCGGAGCAAGGCACACCGCGACTTTTGCGCTCGAATACGGCAAGGAAGTTTTCGCTTATCCCTACTCTATCGGCATATCGTCGGGAGAGCTTAACAACGAACTTATAAAGGACGGCGCGTCCTTATGCGACAGCGCGGACGACATACTTTCCTTTTTAGGGATAGAAAGAAAAGACGAAGAGGAAGAAATCGAACTTGAGGACGAAGAAAAAGAAGTTCTTTCGGCGATAAAAGACGGGTTCGACGACGTGAATAAGCTTGTGGAAAAGACGGGCTTAAAAATGTACGAACTCGCTCCCGCTTTATCTTCCCTCGAAATATCGGGATTTATAGTCAAAACGGCGGGAAACGTGTATAAAGCCGTAAAATAAAAGAAAATTACCGACAAATTTTAATAACGGCGGAAAATTTCAGTTAAAATTTAGTTTTTCCGTTATACTGAATAAAAAAGCAAAAGCAAGGAGAAATCGATGCAGTTAATCATAGTTGAGTCGCCCTCTAAGGCGAAAACGATTGAAAAATACCTCGGAGGCAAGTTCAGCGTTGACGCAAGCGGCGGACACATTCGCGATTTGCCTGAAAAAAGACTCGGCGTTAACGTAGCGGGAAACTTCGAACCGAACTACGTTATAACGGCGGCGAAAAAGCCGGTTATCAAAAAACTTAAAGAAGAATCGGACAAAGCCGAAAAAATATTCCTCGCAACCGACCCCGACCGCGAAGGGGAAGCCATAAGCTGGCACTTACAGGAAGTGCTCGGAATAAAGGACAAAGCGCAGAGAATAGTCTTTAACGAAATAAGCGAAAGAGCGGTAAAAAACGCGCTCGCGCACCCGAGAGATATCAACTACAACCTCGTGGACAGCCAGCAAGCGCGCAGAGTTTTGGACAGACTCGTCGGCTATAAGTTAAGCCCGTTTTTGTGCAAGAAGATAAAAGACGGACTTTCCGCCGGGCGCGTTCAGTCGGTAGCCTTAAAAATGGTCGTCGACAGAGAAAGAGAAATTCAGGCGTTCGAGCCCAAGGAATATTGGCTTATTTACGGCGAATTCGGCAAAGGTAAGCACAAATTGAAAGCTTTGCTTTCCGAAAAGAACGGCAAAAAATACCGCCCGGCAAACAAAGAAGAGGCGGAAAGCGTTTACGAAGCGGTGAAAAACGGCGTATCTTACGTCAAGGATGTGAAGAAGAGTAAAGTTTCTTCTCACCCGTTGCCGCCGTTTACGACAAGCACGCTTCAACAAGACGCTTCGGCTAAGCTTTCCTTGTCCGCTCCGCAAGTCATGAGCGTGGCGCAGTACCTTTACGAAGGCATCGAAACGCCGGAAGGACATAAGGCTTTCGTGACGTATATTCGTACCGACTCGGTAAGGGTTTCCGACGAGGCGCAGAAGGAATGCTTGCAGTTTATACGCGAAAAGTACGGCGACGAATACGTTCCCGAAAAGCCTAATTATTATAAATCGAAAAAGACGGCGCAGGACGCGCATGAAGCAATCCGCCCGATAGACGTAACCTTAACGCCCGAAAAGGCTAAGAGCATGCTCGATAAAAACCAGTACGGCGTGTACAAGCTTATATACGACAGATTCGTGGCTTCGCAAATGGCGAACGCGGAATACGACGTATTGAACGTTTCTATCGGCAACGGCGAATATACGTTTAAGGCAAGCGGCAGAACGCAGACCTTTAAAGGCTTCACCGCCGTTTACGCCGACTTTATAAAGAACGCCGACGAAGAAGAGGTCGTAGAAAAGAATATCCCCGCGTTAGACGTAGGCGAAAATCTCGTTAACCTCGGGTTCGAAAAAGAGCAGAAGTTCACTAAGCCGCCGGTAAGGCACACGGACGCTTCGCTCGTCAAGCTTATGGAAGAAAAGGGAATAGGTCGTCCGTCTACTTATTCTACGATTATATCGGTGCTTTCAAAGAGAAAGTACACTAAAAAAGAGGGCAAGTACATTTACCCGACGGAAGTGGCGTTCACGATGACGGACGTACTTTGCAAGTACTTTAAGGACATTATGGACGTATCGTTCACGGCGAACATGGAAGATAAGCTCGACGATATCGAAAACGGCGGCAAGGACTGGCACAAGCTTATAGCGGAATTTTATCCGCCGTTTATGGAGCAACTCGCGAAAGCCAACTCGGACGGCGACGAGCCTACGGACATAATTTGCGAAAAGTGCGGCGCGCCTATGGTGAGAAAGACGGGTAAGTACGGAAAGTTTCTCGCTTGTTCCAACTACCCCGCGTGTTCCAATATAAAGAGCGAAAACGTGGAAGTATCCGACGTCGTATGCGAAAAGTGCGGCGCGCTTATGGTTTATAAAAACGGTAAGTACGGAAAGTTTCTCGCTTGCCCCAACTATCCCGCATGCAACAACATTAAGTCTCTTTCGGAAGAAAAATCCACCGAAAAATGCGAAAAGTGCGGCGGAGATATGATACTCAAAGTCGGCAAGTACGGCAAATATCTGCAATGCGAAAAATGCAAGGCGACTAAAAGCCTTACGGAAAAAGCGGGGGTATGCCCGATATGCCACAGCCCCACGCAAAAAATGACTTCGAAGACGGGCAAGGTCTTTTACGGTTGTTCCAACTATCCCAAGTGCAACTTTATGAGCTGGGACATGCCGCTCGATGAAAAATGCCCCAAGTGCGGAAAAACGCTTTACCTTGCAAAGGACGGCAAGACAAAAAAGTGCGAGGATAAAAATTGCGGATATGTAGAGGGTAAACCGGCAAAGAAAGCAAAAAAGGTTGACAAGAATGACGATTAACGTTATAGGCGCGGGGCTTGCGGGGTCCGAAGCGGCGTATTATCTTGCGAAGCGCGGGCATAAAGTAAAGCTGTACGACATAAAGCCGAAAGCCTTTACCCCGGCGCACAAAAACCCCGACTTCGGCGAACTGGTATGCTCTAACTCCTTAAAGAGCGGCGACGTGTACGGTAACGCTTGCGGACTACTTAAAGAAGAGCTTTTAAGGCTCGGTTCGTTCGTTTTACGTTGTGCCGACGAAGTTCGCGTTCCCGCGGGAGCCGCGTGGGCTGTGGACAGAGATTTGTTCGCGAAAAAGATAACAGAGGGCTTGCGGGCGGCGGATAATATAGAAATTATCTGCGAAGAGGTTACGAAAATAAACTTCGACGAGCCGACTGTAATAGCTACGGGACCGCTTACTACCGATAAATTAAGCGAATTTATAAAGGAAAACTTTGCGAAAGGGCTTTATTTTTACGACGCGGCGGCTCCCATAGTCGCAGCTGATTCGATAGACATGACCGAAGCTTTCGTTTCCGACAGATACGGCGAAGCGGGGCAAGGCGATTACGTCAACTGTCCTATCGATAAAGACGGATATTTAAAGTTTTACGAAGAGCTTATAAAAGCCGAGCGCGTGGGAAAACATGACTTCGAGGACGTAAAAGTTTTCGAGGGGTGCATGCCCGTGGAAATCATGGCGGAGCGCGGAGTGGATACTTTAAGGTTCGGACCGTTAAAGCCTGCCGGGCTGACCGACCCGAGGACGGGTAGATGGGCTTACGCGTGCATGCAGCTAAGAGCCGAGAATGCCGAAAAGACCATGTACAACATTGTCGGTTTCCAGACAAACCTCTTATGGGGCGAACAGAAGCGCGTGTTTTCCATATTCCCGGCACTCAAAAACGCGGAATTTTTGCGGTACGGCGTTATGCACCGTAACACGTTTATAAACGGACCCGAAACGCTCGAAAAGGATTTTTCCGTCAAGGGCAAGCCGCTTATTTACTTTGCGGGGCAAATAACGGGCGTAGAGGGGTACGTGGAAAGCATAGGCTCGGGGCTTGTAGCCGCCATAAATCTCGACAGAAAGCTAAGGGGTGAGGAAGTAATAGACTTCACCGAAAAAACCGTTATAGGCGCGCTTGCGCGGCATTGCGCGACGCCGACGGAAAATTTTCAGCCGATGAACGCAAACTACGGGATACTTTCTCCGCTTGAAAAGGTTGAGAGAAACAAGAAAGAAAAGAAAAAACTTTTAAGCGAACGGTCGCTTAAACAAATAGACATTATAAAGGAAATATTATGAGCAGCGAATTTAAGGGAACGACCATTTGCGCCGTGAAAAGAAACGGCGTAACCGCCATCGCGGGCGACGGTCAGGTAACGCTCGGAGAGAGCGTGGTATTCAAAAACAGCGCGAAAAAAGTAAGAAGAATTTATAACGACAGCGTTATTTTAGGTTTTGCCGGCGCGGTTTCGGACGCATTTACGCTTTGCGAAAGGTTCGAGGGTATGCTTAATAAGTACTCGGGCAATCTTTTGCGTTCGGCGGTCGAACTTGCGGAGCTTTGGAGAAACGACAAAGTGGGCAGACAGCTTAACGCCATGATGATAGTAGCCGACAAGACTACGCTTTTGATTGTTTCGGGTACGGGTGAAGTCATAGAGCCGGACGACGGCGTTTGCGCTATCGGCAGTGGCGGAAATTACGCGCTTGCGGCGGCGAGAGCTTTAATGGAAGAAACCGATTATTCCGCAGACGAAATCGCCGTGAAAGCTTTGAAAATCGCAAGTAAAATATGTATTTTCACAAACGATAATATAATGGTAGAAACGGTAAGGGAGGGCTAAAAAGATGAACGATTATCTTTCGCCGAGGCAGATTGTTGCCGAACTCGATAAGTACGTTATCGGACAGGATTCGGCAAAAAAGGAAGTTGCGGTCGCGCTCCGCAACAGATACAGAAGAAGCAGACTTCCTATCGAAGCGCAAGAAGAAATCACGCCTAAAAACATTATAATGAAAGGACCTACGGGCGTAGGTAAAACGGAGATTGCAAGGAGGCTTGCAAAGCTTGTTCGCGCGCCGTTTATCAAGGTGGAAGCGACGAAGTTTACCGAAGTAGGCTACGTCGGCAGAGATTGCGAATCTATGGTTCGCGACCTCGTGGAATATAGCGTTCGACTTGTGAGAGAAGAACAGATGAAAGACCTTTCCGTCAAAGCTTCGGCTACAGCTAAGAAAAAAGTCGCAAAAATACTCGAAGAGTCGCTCAAAAACGAAAAGGGAGAAAAGCCGACGGAAATTTTCAGAGCCGAAATCGAAAACGGTATAGCGGACGGAAAATACGACGATTATTTTATCGAAATAGAAGTTGCCGACGCGCCGAGACCCAAGGAACTTATCCCCGGGAGCGGCACGGAAATAGATTTGGGTTCCATTTTCGGCGGATTTATGCCTAGAAAGACAAAGAAAAAACGTATAACGGTAAAGGAGGCTTTGCGCGTTATGACGGAAGAAGAGGCGGCTAAACTCGTAGACGAGGACGCCGTTATAACCGAGGGCGTGAGAAGAGCCGAACAGGAAGGCATAATTTTTATCGACGAGATAGACAAAATAGCTTCTAAGGAAAAGACGGGCGGCGCGGACGTGTCGCGCGAGGGCGTGCAGAGAGATATTCTCCCGATAGTCGAAGGTTCCACCGTCGGCACGAAGTACGGCTCCGTTAAAACCGATTATATTCTCTTTATCGCGGCGGGCGCGTTCCAGATTTCGTCAATAAGCGACTTAATCCCCGAACTTCAAGGCAGATTCCCCGTTATAGTGGAACTCGAAAGTTTGACGAAAGAGGACTTCGTTAAGATTCTGACGTTGCCGAAGAACGCCATCACTAAGCAATACGCCACGCTTTTGTCGGTCGATAACATAGAACTTTCCTTTGCCGACGACGCTATCGAAGCGATAGCCAATATGTGCGTGGAGATGAATGCCACGCAAGAGGATATCGGCGCGAGAAGGCTGCATACGATAATGGAAAACTTGCTCGAAGATATTTCGTTCAACGCGGACGGAAGCTATCCGATGACAAAAGTCGTTATCGACAAAAAGTACGTTAACGAGCATCTAAGCGAAGTTTCGGCAAGCAAAAACCTTAAAAAGTTCATTCTTTAAAGAAAATCGGAGAAATTATGATTAACATACCGAAAGGAACGAAGGACGTTCTGCCCGAAGAATCGTATAAGTGGCACTACGTTGAAAAAATCGTGCGGGAAATCGCGGAAAACTACAACGTTAAGGAAGTAAGAACGCCGACATTCGAACACACCGAGCTGTTTTTGCGCGGCGTGGGCGATACCACGGACATTGTCAACAAGGAAATGTACACCTTTGAAGATAAGGGCAAACGTTCTATAACCTTAAAGCCCGAAGGTACGGCGGGGGTTGCGCGCGCGTTTATCGAAAACGGTTTGCAAAGCGGCGTTATGCCCGTTAAAATGTATTATATCACGCCCGTTTTTCGGTACGAAAGACCGCAAGCGGGGAGACTCCGCGAACATCACCAGTTCGGCGTGGAGTTTTACGGTTCGCCGTCTGCCGACACCGACGCGGAAGTCATACTTTTAGCTTACGACATTTTAACCAAGCTCAACCTCAAAGTCAAGCTCAACATAAACAGCATGGGCTGCTCGGAGTGCAGAAAAGAATACAACGCGGCGTTAAAAGCCTACTTAAAGGATAATTACGACGAGCTTTGCGAAACGTGCAAAGTGCGCTACGAAAAGAACCCTTTGAGAATACTCGACTGCAAGGAAGAAAAATGCAGAGAAATCTGCAAAAACGCGCCTAAGATAACCGACTATCTTTGCGACGATTGCAAAGCGCACTTCGAAAGGCTTAAAAAGCTCCTAACCGTGGCGGGGCTTGAATATACAGTAAACCCGCTTATCGTGAGAGGACTCGATTATTACACGAAAACCGTTTTCGAATTCGTAACCGACGCGCTCGGTTCGCAAGGCACAGTTTGCGGCGGCGGAAGATACGATAATCTCGTTTCTCAGCTCGGCGGACCCGAAATGCCCGGAATAGGCTTCGGAATGGGTATAGAACGCGTGCTTATGCTTATGGAAGCGACGGGCGTTGAAATTCCTAAGGAAAAGCAACTCGAAGTTTACTTTGCCACGATGGGCGAAAAGGCTTACGAGATAGCTTTCAAGGCTACGGAGGCGTTGAGAAGAGCGGGTGTTAAGGCGGAGTGCGACCATATGGGGCGCGGCGTTAAATCGCAGTTCAAGTACGCCGACAAGCAAGGCGCGAAGAACGTCGTAACGATAGGCGACAACGAGATCGAAAGCGGGGTCGTTAACGTCAAGCATATGTCGGACGGAACGCTCACGGAAGTAAAACTCGACAATCTCGTTGAATATTTTACGAAATAATTTGTAAAAATTACGAAATAAATTTCATAAAAAACGCTAAGCCCGTAATCGGTTTTCGCCGATAACACGGGCTTTTTTATGTAGTTAAAACCGAATAAAATTTCATATTAGCGACAAAATTCGGCGTTATATAACAAAAAATATAAAAATATATAAAATTTTATATAGAAAAAGAAAAAAGCACCCCTAAAACCTTTGCGGAAATGTTTTATTTGTGTTAGAATTGCAATGGTAAAATAATTTTGCAATATTTACAATAATTTTGCAATCTTTACGGAGGCATTATGAAGAATAAAGTCGTTATACCTTTCGACGGGACGAAGGAACAGGAAGAACAGTTAAGAAGCGTTCTCGCGGAACTCAAAAGCGTTCCCGGCGGACTTATGCCCGCGCTCCAAAAGGCGCAGGATATTTACGGATATCTCCCGAAAGAAGTTCAGATAATCATAGCCGAAGAACTCGGCATGCCGTTGAGCGAAGTTTACGGGGTGGCAACCTTTTACTCGCAGTTTTCCTTAACGCCGAAGGGGCGGTATCAGATAGGCGTTTGCCTCGGCACCGCTTGCTACGTTAAAGGCTCGGGCGAAATTTACAACGAGCTTGTAAAACTGCTCGGTATCGAAAGCGGCGGGGTTACGGCGGACAAGAGGTTTTCTCTCGACGCTACGCGTTGCATAGGTTGCTGCGGCTTGGCTCCCGTTATGACGATTAACGGCGAAGTCTACGGCAAGATAACGGCTAAAGACGTTGCGGGTATTCTCGCTACATACAAAGCCTGATGTACGAAAATATATAAGAGGATTTTGGAGGATTTTTGATAAATGACAATTGCCGAGCTTAACGCTATCAGAGATAAAATGAAAAAAGTAAGCGCGGACCGTCAGCCGGCGACGCCCGATTCTATAAAAATTATAGTCGGAATGGGCGAATGCGGCGTTGAAGCGGGCGCAAGAAAAGTTATGGACGCTTTTTTGGGCGAAATTGAAGATAAGGGCTTAGAAAAAGTAGTGGTCTGCCAGTCGGGTTGCCAAGGGAAGTGCGAAGCCGAGCCGACCGTCGAAGTTTACGTTCCCGGAGAAGAAAAAGTAACTTACGGGTACATGAACGAAGAAAAAGCCAAGAAAGTTTTAGCCGAACATATCGTAGGCAAAAAAGTCGTTGCCGAATACGTTTTAAAGGATTGATAAAAGGAGTTTTACTATGATTAGATCTCATATTCTCGTTTGCGGAGGTACGGGTTGTACTTCCAACAAATCTCTCGAAATTATCAAGGCTTTAAACGAAGAACTTTCCGCTAAAGGGCTTTCCGAAGAAGTAAAAGTAGTTATGACCGGTTGCTTCGGTCTTTGCGCGAAAGGACCTATCATGATAGTTTACCCCGAGGGCGCGTTCTATTCTCAAGTAAAGGTCGACGACGTTAAGGAAATCGTGTCCGAACATATCGAACACGGGCGCATAGTAAAGAGGCTTTTACACACGGAAGAAGGGCAGACCGAACCGGTACTTTCCCTTTCCGAAACGGCGTTTTTGAAAAAACAGGTTCGTAACGCGCTCCGCAACTGCGGCGTTATCGACCCCGAAAATATAGAAGAATACATAGGGCGCGACGGCTATCAGGCTCTCGCCAAGGTTTTGACGACGATGACCCCGCAAGACGTTATAGACGTTATCACGGCGAGCGGTTTGCGCGGCAGAGGCGGCGCGGGCTTCCCGACGGGCGTTAAGTGGAAATTCGCTAAAGCCAGCCAAGGTCCTATAAAATACGTTTGCTGCAACGCGGACGAGGGCGACCCCGGCGCGTTCATGGATAGGTCGGTATTAGAGGGCGACCCGCATGTCGTAATCGAAGCTATGGCTATCGCGGCGTACGCTATCGGTTCTAACCAAGGTTACGTTTACGTCAGAGCGGAGTATCCTATCGCGGTTAAGCGTTTGCAGAAAGCTATCGAACAAGCCAAAGAATACGGCTTGCTCGGCAAAAACATATTCGGCACGGGCTTCGATTTCGACCTCGAAATACGCCTCGGCGCGGGTGCGTTCGTGTGCGGCGAAGAAACGGCGTTGATGACTTCTATCGAAGGCAAACGCGGCGAACCCCGTCCTCGTCCTCCGTTCCCGGCGGTTAAGGGGCTTTTCGGCAAGCCGACTATTTTAAACAACGTTGAAACTTACGCGAACGTTCCGCAGATTATTTTAAACGGCGCGGATTGGTTCGCTTCGATGGGGACCGAACGCTCAAAAGGCACAAAGGTATTCGCGCTCGGCGGCAAGATTGTAAATACCGGTCTTGTGGAAGTTCCTATGGGAACGACTTTGCGCGAAGTTGTGTTCGATATCGGCGGAGGCATTCCGCACGGTAAAAAGTTCAAAGCGGCGCAGACGGGCGGTCCTTCCGGCGGTTGTATCCCCGCGGAACACCTTGACATTCCCATCGATTACGATAATCTTATCGCTATCGGCTCGATGATGGGGTCGGGCGGACTTATCGTTATGGACGAGGACAACTGCATGGTCGATATCGCCAAGTTCTTCCTCGAATTCACGGTAGACGAATCGTGCGGTAAATGCACGCCTTGCCGTATCGGAAACAAACGCCTTTTGGAAATGCTCACTAAGGTTACGGACGGCACGGCTACGCTCGAGGACCTTGACAAAATGGAACAGCTTTGCTATTATATTAAGGCAAACTCTCTCTGCGGACTCGGTCAGACCGCGCCTAACCCCGTTTTGTCGACTTTAAGATACTTCAAAGACGAATATATCGCGCACGTTGTGGACAAAAAATGCCCGGCGGGCGTTTGCAAAAAACTTTTGAACTTCAATATCGATAAAGACAAATGTATCGGTTGCGGTATGTGCGCTCGTCAATGCCCCGCGGGAGCCATTGCGAGAACTGCTTATATTGCGCCCGGACACAAGCTTGCTTCTATGGAAATCGACACGGCTAAGTGCGTTAAGTGCGGCGCGTGCGTTTCGACTTGTAAGTTCGGCGCGATAAAGAAAGGTTGAGAGGTGAAAAACGATGATAAATCTAAAAATTAACAATATTCCCGTAAGCGTTCCCGAGGGAACTACCATTCTCGAAGCGGCTCGCGTTGCGGGCGTTAAGATACCGACCCTTTGCTACATGAAGGACATAAACGCTATCGGCGCGTGCAGAATTTGCGTCGTTGAAGTTAAAGGCGCAAGGTCGTTTGCGGCGGCGTGCGTTTATCCCGTTACCGAGGGGATGGAAGTTTTCACCGACACGCCGAAAATCCGTCAGTCAAGAAAAACGACGCTCGAACTCATACTTTCCGACCACAATAAGGACTGCTTGTCGTGCGAGCGAAACTTGCATTGCGAGCTTCAAGCTTTGGCTTACGAATACGGTTGCGACGCGAAGGCTTTCTCGGGCGCGGTAAACGCTTCCGAAAAGGATTTTTCGACCGATTACCTTGTGAGAGATAACTCCAAGTGCATACTTTGCCGCCGTTGCGTTGCAATGTGCAACAAAGTTCAGCATTGCGGCGTTATCAACGCTAAAATGAGAGGTTTTGCAACCGAAATAGGTCAGGCGTTCGACGTTGACCTTGCCGACACCGCTTGCGCGGGTTGCGGACAGTGCATTAACGTTTGCCCGACGGGCGCGCTCACCGAAAAGAGCGAAATCGAAAACGTTATGCAGGCTATCGCCGACCCCGATAAGGTTGTTATAGCGGGCGTTGCTCCGTCCGTTCGCGTTGCTTTGGGCGAAGAATTCGGTTACGAAATCGGCACGGACGTAGAGGGCAAAATGGTTCAAGCCCTCAAAATGCTTCAATTCGACAAGGTTTTCGACGTAAACTTTACGGCGGACCTTACTATTTTGGAAGAGGCAAACGAGCTTATCGAAAGATTGACGACGGGCGGCACGCTCCCGATGATTACGAGCTGCTCCCCGGGCTGGATAAGGTTCCTCGAATATTACTATCCGGAACTTATTCCTAACCTTTCGACCTGCAAATCTCCGCAGCAGATGTTCGGCGCGATAGTAAAAACTTACTACGCGAAGAAAATGAATATAGACCCCGAAAAGATATACGTAGTCGCGGTTATGCCGTGCGTTGCGAAGAAGTTCGAAAAAACGCGCGCCGACGAGGATGCAAGCGGATATCCCGACATAGACGCGGTTATCACGACGAGAGAACTTGCCAAGATGATTAAAAAGTCCGGTATTCTCTTTAAGGAAATACCCGAAGCAAAATTCGATTCTCCTTTGGGCGAATACACGGGCGCGGGCGTTATATTCGGCGCGACGGGCGGCGTTATGGAAGCGGCTTTACGTACCGCGGTCGAAACGGTTTCGGGCAAGAAACTTGAAAACGTTGAATTCAAGGAAGTAAGAGGCTTCGAAGGCATAAAGGAAGCTACTTACAAGGCGGGCGACGTTACCGTTAACGTAGCGGTTGCAAGCGGACTTGAAAACGCAAGCAAAATTTGCGAAGCGATTAAGAACGGCACGGCGAATTATCAGTTCGTTGAAATTATGGCTTGCCCCGGCGGCTGCATAAACGGCGGCGGACAACCGATAGTGGACGCTTACACGAGAAGAAACGTAGACTATAGAGGCTTGAGAGCAAAAGCGTTGTATGCTCGCGACGAGAGCTTGAAAGAAAGAAAGAGCCACGAGAACAACGAATGCAAGGCAATCTACGACGAATATCTCGGCAAACCCGGCAGCCACGAAGCGCACAAAGTGTTGCATACTTCTTACGTTGCAAGGAAAAAATATTGATTAGTTTCTCGGATTTTGTAGCAAAGGCTGTCGTGCTAAAAAAGGCGCGGCAGTCGTTTTGCAGTAAAAAAACGGTAGAAAAAACAGTCTTACGGTAGAAAAATGATAAAGAAAAGTAACGTTATAACGGGCGAAGATATTTACGGCACTATCCCCGCGCTCGCGAAAAAACTAAAAAGCAAAAAGATAATGCTTGTCTACGACGTAAAAGCCGAAAAAGCCGCTTTGAAGATAAAAGAATTTTTGAAAGACGGAAAATTCGAGATGTTCTGCTATATTTTGACGAACGGCGAACGGGAAAAGACATTTGAAGCGGCGGGTAAAATTTTGGCGGAGCTAACGAAAAACGGCTTTATAAAAACCGACTGCGTTATAGCCGTCGGCGGCGGGGTGACGGGCGATTTGTGCGGGCTTGTAGCGGCTTTGTATATGCGCGGAATGAAGTATATTTCCGTGCCGACTACCGTTATCGCCGCGTGCGATTCTTCAATCGGAGGAAAAACCGCGGTGGATTTTTACGGCAAAAAGAATATCGTTGGCACATTTTACGACCCCGATTACGTTTTGTGCGACTTTAATGAGATTGAAGCTTTGCCCGAAAGCGTTAAAAAGGACGGCGAGGGCGAAATTTTAAAGTACGCGCTGCTTGACAAGGAGATATTCTCTTTGGTTTCCGAAAACGCGCCGCTCGGCGAAATTATACGAAAATGTATCGATTATAAGATACGAATATGTAGTAAAGATTACTTTGACAAGGGCGTAAGGCACTATCTCAATCTTGGTCATACGGTTGCGCATGCGGCGGAAAGTTTGTCGAACTTTAAGTTAACGCACGGCGAAGCGGTAAAATCGGGATTGAAGTTTATCGTTGAACTTTCCGTAAAAAAAGGGTATATGCCGTCGGAAACGGGCGAAAAATGCCTCGAATTTTTAGCGGCGCACGGTGTAAAGGACTTTGAATATAGCAGAGAAGAAATTGCGGAAGTTGCGAAAAGCGACAAAAAGCGGAAGGGCGGGTGCGTTGAACTCGTGCTTTTAAGGGATATCGGCGAACCTTTCGTTGAAAAGGTAAAAATAGAAAAACTCGGAGAGTATTATGGGAATTAAAGATTTGCGAGAAAAAATAGACGTTATCGACGGCGAAATTCAAAAGCTTTTATGTGAAAGATTCGAAATCGTTAAAAAGATAGGCGAAGAAAAACAAAAAGAGGGTGTTAGCGTTCACGACGGCAAGCGCGAGGGCGAAATACTTTCTAAAATCGAAGCGTTGCCTTACGAAAAAGATATCAAAGAGGCGGTTTTCAACCTTTACGAAGAGATTTTCGTTTTTGCGAAAGAATTGCAGAATAATTGAAAAGGCACAAAAACTTCGCGCAGAGTGTTTCTGTACGAAGTTTTTTTACGCCCTATCGACAAAAGCCCGTCGTAAGTTTGATTTTTTTTGATTTGTAATGTATAATGGCTAAGGAACATGAGTGGTTTGCAACTTGCTCCAATATGCGTTCGCTCGGTTTTGCCGAGCTTTGTGGAGAAGAACGATAGAAAAAGGAGAAAAAGTGGAAGTAAATACTTTGAAAAACGGAAAGCTTACTTCGATTTCTCAAACGCTGAGAAGAGAACAAACGCCGGAAGAAAAGAAACTTTGGTATAAATTTTTCAAGAAAATCCCCGTTACGGTGAATAGGCAAAAGGTAATGGGCGAATACATAGTTGATTTTTACTGCTCGGATAAAAAGCTCGTTATCGAAATTGACGGCAAGCAACACAAATTCAGAAGCGGAGTTGAAGAAGATAAGATACGAGATGAGTTTTTCGCTTCGCTCGGAATACGCGTGTTGAGAGTGTCGAACAAAAGAATACGCGACGGGTTTTATAAGGTATGTGCGGAACTGTCTGATATTTTAGGTGTTGAAAATCCTGTTCCGTACTGAAAAAGCTTTTTTAATGCGGTCGTGACGTTATTATCCCCTCATCCACCACCGCGCGGCGGCGGTCCCCCTTCCCCACAAGGGGGAATGTCGATGAAAAAAAAGAAAAGCCGACTTGCGGCTAATGCTTTCAAACAAGGGAAATGTCGATGGTTTGCAATGCTACCGAACTCGCTGTAAGCGAACATAACTAAAAAAGCATGCTAAAGCTCTGCTTTTTTATGGCAGGGGAGACGCGATTCGGCGTAGTAAGAGTGGTGTATTCGATGAAAGTGGTGCTTTTGCAGAAGCAAAAAGTGATGTTGCGGCTTCGCCGCAGCGGTGTAATGTTCGCAAATATTCACTTGCGGAGCAAAACTCTCTCGTGAGAAACGAACATCACGGCTATGCTACCGAACTCGCTGCAAGCGAACATAACTAAAAAAGCATGCCGCAGCATGCTTTTTTATGGCAGGGGAGACGCGATTCGGCGTCCTAATGCGGAAATATGGCAGCTTTCACCAAAGGCAAAAGCTGTGCCTTTACTTCCGCATTACTCCTTTTCCCGAAAAAGCGAAAGCAAAGCTTCGTTTTTTCGGGAACCCTAATAGTGTGTGTTCTCACCGCACCACCACTGTAAACAAAAACAACGCTGCCAGATGACACCGTTGTTTTGTGGCAGGGGAGACGCGATTCGAACACGCAACCTATGGTTTTGGAGACCACTACTCTACCGTTGAGCCACTCCCCTAAAAAATATAAATGAGATTTTGAAAACAGTCAAAAACTTAATTTCTTATAGTTTATAACATTTATCGATAATAGTCAAACGAAATTACTTGAATTTTTGAAAAAAGGAAAGATTTAATAATGAAAATCGTAACAATTTACACCGACGGCGCGTGTTCGAGCAACCCGGGACCCGGCGGTTGGGCTGCAATTTTAATTCACGGAGAGAAGAAAAAGGAAATTTGCGGCGGCGAAAAGGACACGACGAACAACCGCATGGAAATGCTTGCGGTCATAAACGGGCTAAAGGCGTTGAAAGTCGTGTGCAAGGTGAGCGTTCATTCCGACTCGGCGTACGTAGTCAACGCGATAAACAACGGTTGGATATACGGGTGGGTGAAAAACGGTTGGAAAACCGCCGATAAAAAGCCTGTAAAAAATCAAGAGCTATGGGAAGAACTTCTTGCGCTTTTGAAAAAGCACGACGTAACCTTTGTAAAGGTGAAAGGGCATGCCGACGACGAACTTAACAACCGTTGCGACTTTTTGGCGAGGGCGGAAGCGGAAAAGCTTAAAGTTGAAAATTGAAAGTTGAAAGTTGCCCTAACGCCGTATAGCGGCGCATTTTGCCACTGCGTGCGCCGGTGCCCTCAGTTACGTACGTTTTAGTACGCGCCTATCGGTCGCCGTCACCAGCTGTGTCAAACTGCACCACTCTCCGCCGTTAGGATAGTTGAAAGTTGAAAATTGAAAATTGAAAGATATGGTTGCGTTTCGCTCGGAAGCTTTTTCGGAAAGGTGTGTTTTTTCGGGAAAAGGAAGCATATATTTTTCTATATGAAAAAGGTTGTACGGAAAAATTTTGCGTTTATTGCCGCTTCGATTGTCGTAACGGTTCTTGCGGGCGTTGCGGCTTGCCTTTATTTGGAACTAAAAAGGGATACCGATTATTTCCACGCGGCGGTAAAAATTGCTTTCGCCGTGTGCGGAGCTTATTTGTGCGGGGCGATAATCGCTATCGTTTTTAATAAAGAAAAACTTGTGAGAATACTTTTTACGGCGGGAATTTTAACCGTCGTTGTTCTTTTGTTTTTGTATTTTTTAGAGAAAACGGGGCTAAAGGAAAGGTTTACTTCCGTGGAAGAGGTTATAAGATTCGTTCGCGAAAGGGGAGCGTTTGCCGCGCTTGCGCTTTATATAATCACTTTTTTGCAAGTCGTGATTTTACCAATCCCGGGAATAGTGACTTTTACGGCGGGCGTTAGTATCTTCGGCGTGTTCTTAGGCGGGCTTATCTGTTTTGCGGGGATATTCACGGGGTCGCTCGTCGCGTTTTTGATAGGGCGGAAAGCGGGCGTAAAAGCCGTTTCGGTTTTTTTAGGCGAAGACGTTCTCGAAAAAACGCTTAAAAAATTCAACGGTAAGGACAAACTTTTTTTGACAATCGCGTTTTTGTTTCCGTTTTTCCCCGACGACGCGCTGTGTTTTGCGGCGGGGCTTACTAACATGAGTTTTAAATATTTTTTCTGTATGGCGTTTATAACCCGTCTTATCTCGGGCGCGTTTTCCGCACTTTCAATCGGAGGAATGCTTATTCCGTTCGACAGCGCGTGGGGGATTGCTTTGTGGGTGTTGTTCGGTTCTTTTATGGCACTTTTCACGTATCTCGTTTACAAAAACGGAGAAAAAGTCGGAGAAACGGCTGCAAAAACGCTGACAAAATTGAGAAAAACGTTCGCGCGTAAAAAACAATGCCGTAAAGACTTGCAAAAAAAATCGAATTGTGCTAATATATCAAAGATAAATTTGGAGTAAAACTATGATTGACGGAAAAAATCTCGTTGAAAAACTGCTCGTTTACGGAGCGGAAAATCTTCATATGAGCGCGGACGACGCCGAACTTTTGCGCGTGCTTTTGTACATGTGTTTGCGCCTCGAATATTCGGAAACACAAAAAAAGCCGAGAATTTCTCGCGTTATTTTTTCCGCGCTCGACGAAGAGGTGAGAGCCTATATAAAAGAAAACGGGCTTGACGAGAACGGAAGCGGAGATGAAATAGTTTCGTGCGTGTTCGGGCTTATTACGCCCTTGCCGTCGGCGATAAACAAGACCTTTAAAACCTTGCGCGAGAGAATGTCCGCGCAGAAAGCTTGCGATTATTTTTACGAAACGGAAAGAAACAACGGCTTTATAAGCCCCGTGAAATTTTCTCGGATAGAAACGAAAAATCGTTATTCTTCAGAACTTTACGTTATGGACGGCGAATACGTGAAAAAGCCGACCGACATTGCCGCGTGCGGAAATTACAGGAGCGTTTCGTTGAGTTTTGACGGCATGGACTTTTCCTTTTACTACGCGCCCGACGAGGACTTTGAAAAACAAGCTTTTTTAATGCCGCAACCTAAGGAAAGTTTTCCTTTAAACGACGAATATTTGGACGGACTTTTTAACTTTATAGAATACGCGCCTTGTTTTTACGGCGCGGCTACCGTCGCAAAGGTGAGCGGCACGCCTATGTACGACCGCTTTATGCTCGGAGAAACGCCTTTGCCCGCGTTATCGTCCAAAATAAAAAGGCTTATGACTTGCGAGGCGTACCCGGACGTCGAAGCGGGAATAACCGATTGGGGCGTTAACGATTTGCGGCTTTCGTCTTATAACAGAAACACGCTTGTAAAGCTTGCGTGCGAAACGATTGCAAGCTGGCAAAGTTACACGGAAGAAGGCGACGAGGAAAACCTTTCGCGTTATGTTACGGCGTTTTGCAGACTCGGCTCGGATAACAGATATTCCATCGACCTTTTGTTCCATAAGTCGCTCGAGCTCCCTTACTTCGAGCTGCCCGCGCCTTTGAACGAAGTTTTTAAAAATTCGCATTATATAACTCGTTTCGCCGGTTACTTCGCGCTTAAAGACGAATTCTCCGAAAAATTGAGAGAGGCGGAAGAAATGCTTACGGCTAAGACGGGACTTGACGAGGATAAACTCGAAGAGAGCAAAAACCCGCTTGCGGGACTTGTTCGCGACGCGGCGGAAAAAGAGGGCGTTTTCCGCGACGAAAGAAAAGCCGAAGCCGCGCTTTTGGAAAGGCTTTTCGCTATGATTGACGAAGCCGTCGCAGAAAAAGCCGTTTACGGCGACGACGAAAAAGGAGTTATGGGGTTAAAAAGCTTTCTTTCTTCGGTCGGGCTTAAAGGCTGAAACGTCGTTTCGAAACGGATAAAAGCCGACTTTATGCAAAATAAAATAAATTTTTTAAGGCGGAAAAATATTTTTCCGCTTTTTTTGTTGCAAAATTATTCTTCGGAGTGTATAATAATCGATGAATGTTATATTACGGAGGAACTTATGGATAAAATAAGCTTGCTACAAAGCCGCAGAAATGCGCTGCTTCAAGCCGGCGAAGCGGTCAGAAAGTCCGTTTCCGCTCTCATTGACGCAGACAGTTTTGTGGAAACCGACAGTTTCAGCTTTTCCGGTAATGAGTTTTACGGTGAGAATGCGGAAGGCGAAGGCGTCGTAACGGGGCTTGCGACTCTCGAAGACACGCCCGTAGCGATAGTCGCGCTCAACGCTGCAGTTTTAAGCGGCGGTCTTACCCTTGCGGGGTGCAAAAAAATCGTAAAATGTCTTGAAAAAGCCGAAAACGCTTCGGCTCCCGTCGTTTATCTTCTCTCTTCGCAAGGCGTTGTTGCCGGCGAAGGCGTGAACGTACTCGAAGGAGTTGCCGAGGTCGTTGCAAAAATGGACGAACTCAAAGGTTACGTTCCGCAGTTCGCTGTTGTTTTAGGCGACGTTTTAGGTTCCGCTTCGCTTTTCGTTGCGGAAGCCGATTACGCGTACTACCTCAAAGACAGTTGCGTATCTTACGCAAGCCCGCTCGTTATCGCGGCGAAGAGCAATCTTTCCGCGGATAAGGCTAAAATCGGCGGAGCGGCGGCTACGGAGTACACCAACCTCGCTACCTTTACGGTTGAGAGCTTGGAAGAAGTCAAGGATTCTATCGCCAACGTTTTGAACGTTTTACCCGCTTACGGCGGAGAACTTTTGGAAACGGGCGACGACCTTAACAGAGCTTTCCCCGGTCTCAACGAAAAGGCTTGCGCTAAGTGCCTACAAGAAGCGGTGTTCGATAAAGATTACTGCATAGAATTAGGCAAAGGTTACGCGCCCGAAGTGGTTACGGCTATCGGCAGAATAGGCGGATACTCGGCTGCGGCGATAATCTTTAACGGCGAAGAGGGCGTTGCGCTCACGAAGGAAAACGTTTACAAAGTAAAAGAATTCCTTTACTATTGCGACGACAACGACTTGCCCGTTATCACTTTCGTCAATACTCTCGGTATCGCCGAAAACACGAAAGTTTCCAACAGCACGGTATTAAAAGAAATAACCAACCTCGTGAACGCGCTCAAAACGGATATGCCGAGAATAAACGTAGTTTACGGAAAGGCTATAGGCTTAGGGTATACGTTGTTCGCTTCCAAGGCGTTCGGCGCGGATTATACTTATGCGTTCGCTAACGCTGAAATAGGTCTTTTCAATTCCGAAGTCGGCGCAAGGCTCGAAATCGCGGGAACGAGCGAAAAGATTGACGAAGCTGTCGAAAGATACACCGAAGAAACGATGGACGCTTTCAACGCCGCGAGAAACGGTTATATCGACAACGTTATCGAACCGCAATTCGTTCGTCTGTATCTCATCGCCGCGCTGCAAACGCTTATTTGAAGGTGACGAAATATGAACTTATTATTAGCCGACGAATTGGTTAACGGCTTGATGGTTTTCGTCATAGGTTTGCTCGTAGTATTCTTCGGAATGGCTATAATAGTACTCATCGTTACGCTTATCGGTAAGATAATGCAAGCGACGACGGGTAAAGAAAAACCTAAGACGGAAGAGGTCAAGACGGAACCCGTGAAGGTCGAAGCCTCTGCCGAGGTAAAAGCCGAGGACGAGGTTGACGACAAGGTTAAAGCGGCTATCTTCGCCGCTATTGCCGCTTACTATTTCGATATGGGCAGCGGTTGCGAATTCAAAGTAAAAAGAATCAAAAGAATATAAGGAGTTTAAAATTTATGCGTAATTTTATAGTAACCGTTGACGGTAAACAATATCAGGTAGGCGTTGAAGAAGTAGGCGCGACCGCAAGCGTAGCTCCCGTAGCCGCACCCGTTGCTGCTGCTCCCGTTGCCGCTCCCGCGGCTCCTAAGGCTGCTCCCGCAGCGGCGGCGCCCGCAAACGGAACAAAGTTCCTTGCGCCTATGCCCGGCATGATTAAAAAGTTGAGCGTTCCTAACGGCTCGACCGTTAAAGAGGGCGACGTTATACTCGTACTCGAAGCAATGAAGATGGACAACGACCTTACCGCACCTTGCGCGGGCGTTATCACTTACAAAACCACCGAAGGCGCGAACGTCGATACGAACGCTCTTCTCGCGATTATCGGTTAACGCTAAGGAGAAAAAACAATGGATTTTTCTCTCTTACTCTCCGGCGGCGGATTTTGGGGTAAGGTGGGAGAAGCTCTCGTAAACTTGTGGCAGTCGACGGGTCTTTTTCAAGGCGCGGACTGGCGCAACTACGTTATGCTCGCTATCTCGTTCGTACTCTTCTATCTCGCTATCGTCAAAGGCTTTGAACCGCTTTTGATGTTGCCGATAGCTTTCGGTATGTTCATAGTAAACATTCCGGGCGTTTATCATATCCTTTTCGGTACGAAAGGTTATATAATCACCGAGGATTCCACTAACGTTGAAGTCGCAAGGGGAACGCTTTCCGAACTCCAAGCGCTTTTCAATAATCCGAATCTGACGGTCGAATCGCTGACGGAGCTATTGAAAAACGGTACGGATGTCCTCGAAGGCGGTGTGGGGCTTATCAATGGTAGGGCTTACGGCGCGATGACCCTTTCCACCGAACAGGTTATACGCGATTTCGGTTTGTTCTACTACATTTATAAAGGCGTAGACTGGGTAATCTTCCCGCCGATTATCTTCCTCGGTATAGGTTGTATGACAGACTTCGGTCCGTTAATCGCTAACCCGAAGAGCATGCTTATCGGCGCGGCGGCGCAGCTCGGTATATTCATAACCTTCTTCGGCGCGCTCTGCCTTTTAGGGTTCAATGCGCAACAAGCCGGCGCAATCGCTATTATCGGCGGCGCGGACGGTCCTACGGCTATTTACGTTACCAAAAAGCTTGCGGAAGATTTGCTCCCGGCAATCGCTATTTCGGCGTATTCGTACATGGCACTCATTCCTATCATTCAAAAGCCTATCATGAAGCTTTTGACGACCGATAAGGAAAGAAAGATAAGAATGAAACAGCTCCGCACAGTTTCTAAGCTTGAAAAAATAGTATTCCCGCTTGCGGTTTCTCTTGTCGTAGGTCTTTTGCTCCCCGACGCGATGCCGCTCCTCGGTATGCTTATGCTCGGTAACCTTTTAAAGGAATCGGGCGTTACGACAAGACTTTCCAACACCGCGCAGAACGGACTTATGAACACGATAACCATTTTCCTCGGCGTAATGGTCGGCGCAAAGGCTACGGGTTCCGTATTCCTCGCTTGGGACACGCTTAAAATTATACTTTTAGGTTTGTTTGCGTTCTGCATGGGTACAGTGGGTGGACTTTTGTGCGCAAAACTCATGAACAAGATTTGCGGAGGAATCAACCCGCTTATCGGTTCGGCAGGCGTTTCGGCTGTTCCTATGGCTGCGAGAATTTCGCAAGACGTAGGCAGAGAATACGACCCGCAAAATCATCTTTTAATGCATGCTATGGGGCCGAACGTCGCTGGCGTTATCGGCTCGGCAATTGCGGCGGGCGTGCTTCTCGCGCTCTGCCCGGTACTAGTTTAAGGAGTATCTTTTATGAAAAAAGTTTTAATAACAGAAACAATTTTAAGGGACGCGCATCAATCTCAGGCGGCAACCCGTATGAGACTCGACGAAATGCTCCCCGTACTCGACCAACTCGACGAAGTGGGGTATTACTCGCTTGAAGCCTGGGGCGGAGCTACATTCGATTCCTGCATGAGATTTTTGAACGAGGACCCCTGGGAAAGATTGAGAATTTTAAAACAGCACCTCAAAAAAACGCCTATTCAGATGCTTTTGAGAGGTCAGAATATTCTCGGATACAAGCACTATGCCGACGACGTGGTTGACGAATTCGTTCGTCTTTCCATTAAAAACGGCGTTTCCATCGTAAGAGTTTTCGACGCGTTGAACGACGTAAGAAATCTCGAAACGGCTATGAAAGCAATCAAAAAGTATGGCGGCGTTTGCGAAGCGGCTATCTGCTACACGACAAGCCCCGTTCACACCAACGAATACTTCGTTAAGCTTGCGAAAACGCTCGAAGATATGGGCGCGGACAATATCTGCATAAAGGATATGGCTAACCTTTTACTTCCGTACACGGCGTACAACCTCGTTAAGGAAATGAAAAAGGTTCTTAAGCCCGAAACCAAAATCCACTTGCACACGCACAACACCGCAGGTACGGGCGATATGGTTAACCTCAAAGCAATCGAAGCCGGTTGCGATATAGTCGATACCGCGCTTTCTCCTTTGGGTAACGGCACTTCTCAGCCCGCAACGGAGCCGCTTATCGCTACGCTTAAAGGCACCGAATACGACACGGGCATAGACCTCAACAAGCTTTTGCCGATAGTCGACCATTTCAGAAAGGTTGCCGACAGACTTAAAGCCGACGGATTCCTTACCGACAAGGTTTTGAAAATCAACATCAACGCGCTTGTTTACCAGGTTCCGGGCGGAATGCTTTCCAATCTTATTTCTCAGCTTAAACAGCAGAACAAGAGCGACAAGCTCAACGAGGTTTTGGAGGAAGTTCCGAGAGTCAGAAAGGACTTCGGGTATCCGCCGCTCGTTACGCCTACAAGCCAGATAGTAGGCACGCAAGCCGTTCTTAACGTTATTTCGGGCGAAAGATACAAAATGGTAACTAAGGAGTCCAAAGCTCTCTTGAAGGGCGAATACGGCAAACTCCCCGGTGAACCCGACCCCGAAATCGTTAAGAAAATACTCGGCGACGAAAAGCGCATAAATTACCGCCCCGCCGACGATATCGCTCCCGAACTCGAAAAGTACAAAGAAGAGTGCAAGGAATACGTTACGAAGGAAGAGGATGTGCTTTCTTACGCGGTATTCAACCAAGTTGCGCTCAACTTCTTCAAGTGGCGTCTTGCGAGGGATAAAGGCGTAGACAAAGATATGACGGAAAACAAGGATAAAGTTTATCCGGCGTAAAAGAAACTAAGCGTGCGGAGGCGAAAAACAATTAACCTCCGCACTTTTTTTAGTTGAAAGTATGGCGCGCGTTGCGCGCAAGTTGAAAATTGAGAATTGAAAATTGAAAGTTGTGGTCGGAATTTATATAATTTTTAATCGTCCGCAATTTTCAGCTTTCACCTTTCAACTTTCAACTCACCTTGCGCGGAGCGCGAGTTGTTATTATGAAGATAATTGTTATCGGCGGGGGAGCCGCGGGTATGACGGCGGCAATATTTGCCGCGCAAAACGCCGAGGTTCTGCTGATTGAAAAAAACGAAAAATTAGGAAAAAAACTCTATATTACAGGCAAAGGGCGTTGCAACGTTACGAACGATACGTTCGAAGAGGACTTCTTCAATAACGTTGTGACTAACCCTCGGTTTTTGATGAGCGCGATTAACTCCTTTACGCCCGCCGACGTTATGGAGTTTTTTACCGCGAACGGGCTTAAACTGAAAACCGAAAGGGGAAACAGAGTTTTTCCCGCGAGCGACAAGTCGAGCGACGTTATAAAAACGCTTGCGCGCGTTCTCGATAATTCGGGCGTGGAAGTCGAACTGAATTGCCGCGCCGAAAGCCTTATCATAAAAGACGGCGTTTGCGTTGGCGTAGAAACCGAAAACGGAGACGTTTACGGCGACGCGGTTATCGTTGCTACGGGCGGGGTTTCCTATCCTCTTACGGGTTCTACGGGCGACGGGTATATATTTGCGCGCTCGGCGGGGCATGACGTTGTAAAACCCGTTCCCGCGTTGTCCGCGTTTATCACGAAAGGCGGTTTTGCCGAACTTGCGGGGCTTACTCTTAAAAACGTAAACCTCAAAGTTTTTTGCTCGGATAAACTTGTGAGCGCGGAATTCGGCGAAATGCTCTTTACTCACGAGGGTATTTCGGGCCCGATAGTTTTGACGACTTCTTCGCGCATAAACAGGCTCGACGCGGATAAGCTTAGAGTGACGATTGACTTAAAACCCGCGCTCGATGAAAAAAGCCTTGACGAAAGAGTTTTGCGCGACTTTGAAAAATATTCCAACAAGCAACTCAAAAACGCGCTTTTCGACCTTTTGCCGTCGGCTCTTGTGCCGTTCGTTATAAAAAGGTCCGGGATAGACGAGGATAAAAAGGTAAACGTTATCTCGAAAGACGAGCGCAAAAGGCTTGTGAACGCGCTTAAATTTTTCGAAGTTCCGTTCGTTTCTCTTGCTCCTATAAAGGAAGCTATCGTGACGAGCGGCGGGGTTAACGTTAAGGAAGTAAGCCCCAAAACGATGGAAAGCAAAAAGGTTAAAAACCTGTATTTTGCGGGCGAAGTTCTCGATACGGACGCATATACCGGGGGCTTTAATCTGCAAATCGCGTTTTCTACGGGCGCAGCCGCGGGGCGCGGAGCCGCCGCCGGAAAGAAATAAGGGATTACCCCGAAAATAAAAAATAAAGAGGTACAATGAATGCTTAATATAGCTTTGGACGGACCGAGCGGCAGCGGAAAATCGACCGCCGCGAAAATAATTGCGAAAAGACTCGATATACTTTATCTCGACACGGGCGCGATGTATCGCGCGTGCGCTTTGAAAGCGTTGTCCGAAAACGTCGATTGCTTCGACGTGAAAAGGGTTTCCGAGATTATAAAGAATATCGATTTGAAAATAGAATACGAAAAGGGAACGCAAAAAACCGTGCTTGACGGCAAAGACGTTTCGCTCGATATAAGAAAAAACGAAGTTTCGATGAAAGCTTCCGACATATCTTCCTTGCCGTGCGTAAGGGAAAAAATGGTCGAAATGCAGAGAAAGGTAGCCGCGGAGCAACCTTGCATACTCGACGGGCGCGACATAGGCACCGTGGTTTTGCCGAACGCGCCGTATAAGTTTTTCGTTACGGCGACTCCCGAAGTTCGCGCCGAAAGACGTTATAAAGAGCTTATCGAACGCGGACAGAGGGTAAAATACGAAGATATTCTCGCGGAAATACAAAAGAGGGATTACAACGACTCCCACAGAGCGCATTCGCCGTTAAAACAAGCCGATGACGCCGTTTTGCTCGACACGACGGATATGAGCGTGGAAGAAGTCGTTTCTGCCGTTATTTCGGCGATAAAAGGCTAAAATATGTATCATATATTCAGATTTTTTTCGCTTTTGATAGTTAAGCTGTTTTTTCCGTATAAAGTTATAAACAAAGAGGCGGCGAAAAAAGCCGGCGCGTACGTCGTCGTGTGCAATCATTTAAGCAATACCGACTGCTTTATGGTCGGGTCGTGCTTTAAAGGAAAACCTTACTTTCTATGCAAAAAGGAATGGTTCAAACATAAAATAGTAGCATGTTTTTTTTCTACTTGCGGAGCGATACCCGTCGACAGGGATAATGCGGACGTGCAGGCTTTGAAAACATGCTTAAAAACGCTTAAAGACGGAAAAAAACTAATTATATTCCCCGAAGGAACGAGAAACAAGACGAACGAAAGGCTGCTGCCTATAAAGGGCGGAGCGGGCGTTTTGGCGGCGAAAACGGGCGTTAACGTCATTCCTATGTACATAAGGAGCAAAAGCCGTTTTCTGCGCAGAAATTACCTTTATATCGGGGAGCCGATAGACATGTCGGAATACTTCGGCAAAAGGGTTGACAGAGCCACGGAAGAAGCTCTCGCCGAAAAGATACGCGACGGCATTTTGGCGACGGGCGACAAGATGGAAGAATATTTCGAAGCTAAAAAGGCGAAAAAAAGTAAGTGATGGAAATTATAATCGGAAAATACAGCGGGTTTTGCTCGGGCGTTAAAAGAGCCGTCCAAAAAGCCGAGGAAATAGGAAAAGACGGCGTTTACACAATCGGCGAAATTATACATAATCCGTCCGTTATAGAGCGCATTGCGAAAACGGGCGTTAAGGTTTCGGAGAGTGCGGACGACGTGCCGAGCGGCGCGACCGTTATAATCCGTTCGCACGGGGTGGCTAAAGAAGTTTACGAAAAGCTCGCGCAAAAAAACGTGACCGTCGTGGATTGCACTTGTCCGTTCGTTAAAAAAATTCATTCGATAGTCGAAGAGTATTCGAAGAACGGTTACGCGATAATTATCGTCGGCGAAAGCAATCACCCGGAGGTCGTGGGAACCGCGGGCTGGTGCGTAGGCGACGTTTTTGCGATGACCGAGTACGATGACGATTTTGACTACGAAAAGTACGAAAAAATCTGTATTGTGGCGCAAACAACCTGTTCCGTAGCAAAATTTACGAAATTTTTAGAGATTTTTAAAAAAAATTATCGCAAAACAGTTGAAGTTTTCAAAACAATTTGTTATACTACAGAGGAACGTCAGCGAGAAGCGAAAGTTTTGAGCCGAAAATGCGACGCGATGGTCGTTATAGGCGGGGCGAAGAGTAGTAACACCCGTAAGCTCTACGACGTCTGTAAGGATAATTGCAAAAACGTTTTTCTCGTATCTTCCGCAAGCGAGCTTGACGTAAATAAAATGGTAAACTATTTAAAAGTGGGGATTGTTTCCGGGGCAAGCACGCCGGCGGAACAATCTATGGAGGTTTTCTCAAAGATGGAAGAAGTTACTGAAGTAAAGGCTTTAAACGAAGCTGAAGTTAAACCCTTGAACGAAATGGAAGAGGCAGTAGCCAAGCTCGAAGGGGCTCAGCAAAAGTTCAGAAGAGGTCAGAAAGTCGTAGCGACCATTTCTTCTGCGACGGACGAAGGTTTGGCCTTGTATATCAATAACACCAAGAAGGAGATCCTTCTCCCCAAGGAAGAACTTGATTGCGAAAAGTACAACAAAGCCGATTACGCCGCTAAGGTGGGTGAAGAAATCGAAGTTATGATAGTCGGTCTTAACCCCGTAATGCTTTCTCAAAAGGCAATCAAAGCCTTGGCGGAGGAAGAAAAGGAAATCGAAGAAATTAAGAACGGTAAAATCTTTACCGTTACCGTTGACGGAACCAACAAGGGCGGTCTTACCGCTAAGTACGGCTCCTACGGCGTATTCATTCCTTCTTCTCAGATAAGGATCGGTTTTGTCAAAGAACTTGACAAATACGTAGGCAAGACTTTAAGAGTCAAAGCGGAAAAGGTTGAATCTCAGGAGAGAAGAAAACAGATAGTTGCAAGCCAGAGAGTTATTCTCGAAGCCGAAAAGGCGGAAAAGGAAGCTCAGAAGGCCGCGAAAGAAGAAGCTTTCTTCGCAAACGTTCACGTAGGCGATATCGTTACGGGTACGGTCGTTCGCTTCGCTTCCTTCGGCGCGTTCGTCGAAGTAGAAGGTTTCGACTGCCTCGCTCATATCTCCGATTTGAGCTGGACGGGCGTTAAGTCCCCGGCGGACGTTCTCGAAATCGGCAAACAGTATGAATTTAAAGTACTTAAAGCCGATCCCGAAACCAAGAAAGTTTCTATCGGTTACAAACAGTTGCAGCCGCGCCCCTGGGATAACGTTCCCGGCAAATACAACGTCGGCGACGTTATTACGGGTAAAATCGTAAGAATAGTCGACTTCGGCGTATTCGTGGAAATCGAACCGGGTGTTGACGGACTCGTTCATATCTCCCAGATTTCCAACACCTGGCTCGAAAAGCCGACCGAAGGTCTTAAAGTCGGCGACGTCGTTAACGCTAAGGTTATCGGCATCGACTACGATAAAGAAAAGATTACGCTTTCTATCAAAGCTACTCTCCCTGCTCCCGAAAAGGCTGAAGCGCCCGCTCGTCCTAGAAGAGAAAGACAGCCAAGAAGAGAAGACGACGGCGAAGCTCACGAATGGAAAGATACCGCTTTCGGCGGCGCGTCCATTGCGGAACTTACCGGCAAGAACTAAAACTCATAAGTCGAACGGGAACGGCGGATACGAAAAACGCTTTCGGCGTTCCCGTAGCTTCGGCTTTTATCGTTCGCAACGGGTAGCGAGCGTAAAAAGTCTTGTTTTTGTTGCCTGAATTTGCTTTTACAAGCGAAAATTCATTGACAAAACAAGCAAATTTTAATACAATAGTTATCGTTCTCGTAGCTAACGTTGCGGCGAGGCAAGCTATTGTTATTATCTTGGGGGTATAGCTCAGTTGGTAGAGCGCTTGAATGGCATTCAAGAGGTCGCCGGTTCGACCCCGACTATCTCCACCATTTAAAAGCCTGAAACTAATTTTCACGATTGTTTCGGGCTTTTTGCTTATCAAATTTTACGGCGGCGTGCGTTTATCCCGAAAAGCTTTTCGAAGAGTACGTTGCTATTATTAAAAGCAATCGAGGATAAAACCGATATTAAAAACATCGCTTTGCTTTAAGCAAAACATCACGGCGGCAACGCCGCAACATCGCTTGCAATATGGCAAACATTTCAAATTCGCTTTCGAATTTATTTTACGCCCGTGTTTTGCGGGCATTTTTCTTTGAGTTGCGGTTGTTCTTTGTGCCGAATTAGAAAAATTTCAGTGGATTTTCACAAAGTCGCTATTGACAAGCACGCAAAGCGGTAGTATAATATATTTGAAGTATTTTAAAAGTGAAAAATACTTTGAATATATAGGGACGGTGTGAGAATATTATGGATAGTCGTTACGAGGCGTTGTTTACGCCTTGGAAGATAGGCAACGTCGAAATCAAGAACAGAATAGTTATGACTTCGATGGGCGGAACGTCGATTTTCGGTTGGATGGAACCTAACCATTTCGACGAGGAAGCGGCGAATTTCCTTTTGGAAAGAGCAAAAAACAACGTAGGGCTTATTTTGCCGGGTATAGCTCCGATTAGGGATATACTTTTCGGCAAGTGGCTTTATAAAGGCGAGGGCAAGTTCAAAAAACTCAAAGTTTTTATGGACGAGCTGCACAAAACGGGCGCAAAAATGTTCGTTCAGCTTACCGCGGGTTTCGGTAGGTCGCTCGCTATAAACGACCTTATGGTTAAAGCGATTAAAAACAAGGCGCTCGGTACCATTTTAAAACCGATATTAAACGTAGACTATCTTACGGCAAGCGCGAGCGCGACCCCTAACCGTTGGGACGACACTTGCATGAGCAGACCTTTCACTATTAAGGAAATACATGAAATGGTTGAAGCCTTTGCTAAAACAGCCAAACTTTGCAAAGAAGCGGGCGTTGACGGCGTGGAAATTCACGCGGTACACGAGGGGTATTTGCTCGACCAGTTCACTATGAAATACACTAACTTCCGTACAGACGAATACGGCGGAAGTTTCGAAAACAGATATCGTTTCCCCGTGGAAATCGTAAAAGCCATAAAGGAAGCGTGCGGCAAGGATTATCCCGTATCGCTTAGGTATTCCGTGCTTTCTAAGACCAAAGGCTTCGGCAAAGGCGCGCTTCCGGGCGAAGAGTACGTGGAAGCGGGCAGAGATATGGAAGAGAGCGAAAAAGCCGCTAAATACCTCGAAGAAGCTGGCTACGATATGCTCAACTGCGACAACGGCACTTACGACGCGTGGTACTGGGCGCACCCCGGTCCTTACATGCCGCAAAACTGCAACCTTGCGGATGTTGAACATATCAAAAAATTTGTTTCTATCCCCGTGGTTTGCGCGGGCAGAATGGACCCCGCGGTCGGCGCGGAAGCCATAAAAGAGGGCAAAATCGACGGGCTCGGCGTGGCAAGACAATTCCTTTGCGACCCCGAATGGGTTACTAAGCTTATGGACGAAAAGGAAAGTTCTATCCGTCCGTGTATCTGCTGCCACAACGCGTGCTTTAACATGTGCCATTACAAGGGCGTGGCGAACGACCAGAGCCTTTCCGACAATGCGGGAATGGCGCGTTGCGCGCTCAACCCGGAAACGATGCAGAGCAAAAAATACAAGATTGAAAAGACTCAAAAGTCAAAAACCGTTGCGGTTATCGGCGGCGGTATAGGCGGAATGGAAGTCGCGCGCGTATTAGCTCTCCGCGGACACAAGCCGACTATTTACGAAAAATCGGATAGGCTCGGCGGCGTGTTTATTGCCGCGGCGGCACCGTCTTTCAAAGAAAAGGACAGAGAACTCATAAAGTGGTACGAAAAAGAAATGCGCGACCTTAATATTGAAGTTAAGCTCGACACACCGGTTACGGACTTTAAAGGCTTAAAAGAGGACGAAATAATCGTAGCGACGGGCGCAATGCCGAGAAAATTGCGCATACCCGGGTTTGAAAAGACGGTTGAAGCGTGCGAATATCTTTTAGGTCAAAAAGAAGTCGGCGACAAAGTCGTTATTATCGGCGGCGGGCTTTCCGGTTGCGAAATCGCGCTCGACCTCTACCTAAAAGGCAAAAAGCCCGTTATCGTGGAAATGAAAAACGACCTAGTTGCGGTTAAAGGCGTTTGCCTTGCGAACACTTCATACTTACGCGACTTCTTCGAACTCAACAAAGTCGAAGTTCACCTTGAAAGTTCCGTTGCGGAAATTACCGACGACGGCGTGAAAATCAAGGATAAAGAGGGCAACATAAGCGAGATAAAAGCAGACAGCGTTATTTCTTCCGCGGGCTATATTCCCGCGCCCGTTACTTGCGAGGGCAAAAAAGCAAAGCTCGTGGGCGACTGCAACGGCGTTGGCAACCTGCGCACGGTCATTTGGCGCGCGTGGGACGTGGCAATGAAAATTTAATGGGGTGAAAATTATGGAACTTAATAAAGAACAACAGGCTTTGCTCGACGGAGAGCAGGGCGAAACGATGGCGAAAATAATGAAAACGCTCGTTATGTACGGCGAAACCTTCGGAGCTACTAAAATGGTTCCCGTTACTTCGACTTACGGGCATATCGTAACGAGCTTCGGCGTAATAGTCGTAAAAGGCGTTTTCGATTTGATGGATAAGCTCATTGCCGACGGCGTTGTGTCCAAACAGAAATTTTCCGCGGACCCGCGCCCCTTAGACAAAAACGTGCCGAAAAACTTTATTCAGGATATCGTTTTCAAGGTAATGTACGGTCCGCAGAAAAGATACGAAGAACAACTCAAAAAGATAGGTCTTTTGAGCGACGACGCGTTCACTTGCGCGTGCTACTTCGACGAAGTGGGCAACAAGCCGAAAGAGGGCGATATACTTTCCTGGGCGGAATCCTCGGCGGTTAACTACGCAAACTCGGTTTTGGGCGCGCGTTGCAACCGTAACTCCGGCATTATAGAAATGTTCGGTTCTATCGTCGGTTACGTTCCGTACTTCGGACTTTTAACCGACGAGGGCAGAAAAGCCGACTGGATTGTAGAAATAAAGACGACTAAAAAACCTGAAGCGCAACTTCTCGGTTCCGCGATAGGTATGAAGGTTTTGGAGGACGTGCCGTACATTATCGGGCTTGACAAGTACCTCGGTACGGAGCTTACGAAAGACACGTGCGCGTACCTTAAAGACTTCGGCGCGGCAACCGCTTCAAACGGTTCGGTAGGACTTTATCACGTTGAAAATTTAACGCCGGAAGCTAAAAAGCAAGGTAAATCGCTTATAAAAGAGAATGCGAAAGTTTACGTTGTGGACGACGCGGAGCTTGAAAGAGTTAAAAATTCTTACCCCGTTATCTGGGAGGACGTTTCGGCTAAACCCAAACTTTGCTTTATGGGTTGCCCGCATATGACGCTTTCGCAACTCAACGACTGGACGGAAAAGCTCGAAAAGGTTCTTAAAGAAAAGGGTAGAAAGAAAGTCGCTATAAAAACGGTGTTCACTTCCGCGCCCGCGGTTATAAAGGAGTTCGAAAAGACGGAAAACTACGCAAAACTCAAAAAGATGGGCGTTGTAGTTTCGTATATCTGCCCCTTAATGTACATGAACAATCCGCTTTGTGCGAAGATGCCGGTTGTCACAAACTCCAACAAATTAAGGACTTACACGAGCGCGAGATATTATCCCGACTCTCAAATTCTTGAAATAATTTCGGGAGGTAAAAGATAATGGAAAAGATTTTTAAGGGCAGAAGCGTGGTTAAAGGCAACGTTACGCTTAAAACGCTCGTCACGCACGAGGGGTTCAATACGCTTGCTTCTTACAAAAATTGCAAAGAGGGCAAGAATATTTGTACCGACCAAAACAACAAGGATATTTACGGAAAATCGACGGTGGGCGTCGCGTTATGCTTGCCGCAGACGATAGGCTCGACTACGGGCGGAATGGTGCTTTATAACTCGTCCGTTATCGGTTGCAACCCCAGCGCACTGCTATTTTCAAAGCCGATAGATTCCCTTGCGGCGGCGGGCGCGATACTTGCTTCCGTATGGACTGAACACGAAATAGTGACCGTCGACAACCTCGGCGACGAATTCCTCGAATACGCAAAAGACGGAATGACTGCCGAAATAAGAGAGGACGGCACCGTTATTTTAAAAGATTAAACTAAATTTATTTGTACGCCCCTCCCTTAGCGGGAGGGGGCGCGTTTTTAGGTGGGTATGGCAAAGAATATAAGACAAATACTTTTGCCGCTTTTGGCGGCTTTTATATGGGGTACGGCGTTTGTCGTTCAAGGCGATGTGGCGGAAGAAATAGGTCCGTTTACGTTTAACGGCTCTCGAATGATAATAGCCGCGCTCGTTCTGCTCGGAATAATTTTTGCAAAAGAGGGCGTAAAAAAGAAGAAACTCGGCTCGGAGTACAATAAGCCCGATATTAAGCGCGCGGCTATCGGCGGATGCTTTTGCGGCGTTGCGCTTGCGGTTGCCGTTAATTTGCAACAGTGGGGCATGAAGCTCGGCGTGCGCCCGGCAATGTCGGCGTTCATTACGGCAACGTATATGATTTTCGTGCCGATTTTCGGGCTGTTTATAGGAAAAAAAACGTCGCTTGGCGTTTGGATTTCGCTTGCGATAGCGATACCCGCGCTGTATTTTGTGTGCGGCGTTACAGACTTTAAAACGGACACGGGAACGGTGCTTATGATAATTTGCGCGGCGACGTTCGCCGTTCATATACTCGTCGTGGACAAATTCACGCAAGAAAGCGACGGGTTTATTTTGTCGTGCGTGCAGTTTTTGGTCGGCGGCGTTTTAAGCCTTATATGCGCGCTTATATTCGAAAAGATAGATTTTGCCGTGCTTTTAAAATACGGTTTGCAGATACTTTACGTCGGCGCGTTGTCGAGCGCGGCGGGCTACACTTTGCAGATTGAAGCGCAAAAAGGCACTAACCCGACTTGCGTAAGCATACTTTTATGTTTGGAATCGGTGTTCGCGCTCGTTGCCGAAACGGTCGTTTACGCGATAAGAGGGCAAAGTTTTGCTTACGAACCGCTCCGCTATCTCGGTTGCGCGCTTATGCTCGTCGCGGTTATAATAGCGCAAGTCGACGTTGACGAAATTATCGAAAAAGTCAAGAATAACAAAAAAGAAAAGTAACTTTGCGGTCTACATTTGTAGGCTTTGTAAAGGCGAAAAAGATAAAAAAACGGGATTTGCGTATTTTTGCGGCTATCCCGTTGATTTTTTTTGCGTTTTGTAGTAATATTATAGCAAGTTGAGAATTGAAAGGTGAAAGTTGAAAATTGCGGTCGATATTTATATAATATTTTAAATCCGCTTTCGCTCGTGCGAATGCACGAATATCGATTGTCCGTTTACGGACAAATATCGAGCCGCTTTGCGGCTATATCGATTGCTTCGAAGAAGCAAATATCGAGCGCATGAAATGCGCATATGAGTTATTATGATAAATGAATATGAGTATCTCGTCACCGCGGCGGGGCGAATAAACATAATAGGCGAACATATCGATTATTGCGGGGGTAAGGTTTTTCCCGCGGCGTTGTCGCTTACTAATAAGATTTACTGCTGTAAAAACGGAACGGACAAAATTAACCTTGCTTGGACGGATATTCCCGACGAAATCACGCTCGATATAAATAGACTCGGCGAATACAAAAACGTCAAATACGCCGATTATATTGCCGCGTGCGCTTACGTAATGAAAGAGGACGGAGAAAAACTCGTCGGCGCGGATATGCTTTTTGATTGCGGCGTGCCGTTCGGAAGCGGGCTTTCTTCTTCGGCGGCGATAGAGGTTTCGACTCTTGCCGCTTTATATACGCTTGCGGAATTGCCGATTGATAAAAAGAAAATCGCGCTCGAAGCTTGGAGAGCCGAAAGGGAATACGTCGGGATGAACTGCGGAATTATGGACCAGTACGCCTCGGCGTTCGGCAAAAAGGACTGCGCGATACTGCTCGACTGTAAAAAAGTTTCGCATGAATACGTTCCGCTCGAACTTGACGGCGTTTCGCTCGTTATCGCAAACACCAACAAGCCGCACGCGCTTATCGAAAGCAAGTATAACGAACGCCGCGCGGAGACGGAAGAGGCTTTGAGGCTTATAAAAACGCGTTTGAATATAGTTTGCCTTGCCGATTTGACCATTGAAGAATTCGAAGCCGTGAAAGGCGTTTTAACGGACGTTTTATATAAACGCGCAAAACACGTTGTATACGAGTGCGAGAGGGTGAATAAAGCCGTATGCGCCCTTAAAAATAACGATATAGCAAGGCTCGGCGAGCTTATGGTTGAGTCGCACACGTCGCTTAAAGATTTGTACGAAGTCACGGGAAAGGAACTTGATTCTATGTTTTATGCGGCGAAAGCTTTCGATGGGTGCGTAGGCACGAGAATGACGGGAGGTGGCTTCGGCGGCTGTACCGTATCGCTTGTTAAAAGCGACCGCGTAACGGAGTTTGAAAAATTCGTCGGGGAAAGATACGAAAAGCAAACGGGCTACGTTCCGAGCTTTTACGTAGCGGAAATTTCAGACGGAATAACAGTGGAAAAGTTGAAAGGTGAAAGTTGAAAGTTGAAAGGTATGCGCACAATGTGCGCAAGTTGAAAGTTGAAAATTGAAAGTTGAAAATTGCGGACGAAAAAATATTTAAAATCCGATTTCATACGCATTTTGCGCGAGAGAAAATTATAACTAAGCAATCCGGTAAAATGTCAAG
>DHMS01000053.1 GCA_002405915.1 Christensenella sp. UBA4636 | reverse complement strand
GACTTTTCATAGCTGGTCTTTTTATATAGAGGATTATATGAATAGAGATGATTTCGTCGTAGAGATACAAAATTGGAATGCAAAAATAAAATTATCCGCAAACCAAGGTGTCATTTCCTGTGAAGATGTTTCTGAAAACTGATTTATCCACAGCATGTAACGATTAAGTGTATTGCGTTAAAAAATATTTAAAAATTTTTTAAATATTTTTAATCTTTTATTCAAAACGCTTGACTAACGTTCAAATATGTGATAATATATGTGTATCGTATGGTTGATGGAGTTAAGAGAAATATGAGGCACCCCTCCGCTGCGGCAAAAAAGTTCGCGGCGAAGGGGTGTTTCTTTGTTAAAATTTATTAAATAAAACGATAGGGATTATACTTATTATTCGCTAAAATTGTTTTTAGAAAGCCGAATTTTACCACACAAAACGAAACCCGGCAAATCGATTTCGCAAAATTTCGCAAAATTTCGTTATCATTTCGTTTTGCCTTTTCGTTATTAAAATGCAAACATAAAACATTCCGCAACAAATTTTTTGAAGCGAAATGTTTTTTATTCAAATATAGAACGTTTTCAGACGGCTTTTTTGCCGTCCTTTATAGCCATTACTATCGCATAAACAAGTATGAAAGGAGAACAAATAACGATAAAAATTACGGTGAAAAATATTTTTAACGATTCCCCTATATCCGAGCCTAACTGTTTGCCGTCCTTTTTTATAAAAATTCGATAAACGATATATAAAACCTCAATACATAAAACGATAATTAAGCAAATGCGGAAAAAATTAGCCACGCCGTTTATCGACTTAACGGTAATTTTTTCAAAGGTTGTGTAATGGTCGGCGGTATAAAAGACTTCCGAACCATCAACGGTGTAAACAAATCTGCATTCGCCTCTGTTTTCTTCGTCGGCTATCTGTCGATTTGTTTTGTTATAAATGTCGCATTCCTTTAAGTCCGTTCGGTCTGTATATTCGGCAATATGACTATTATACTCGGCTCTACTGTTGGAATAATCATGCGGTCCGCCACCTATGCTGTACCCGTCGCGCAAGGCTTCATAATACGAATCCTTATAATAGGAAACGTCCGTATAACGCTTTTTCGCCTGCGACTTGGTTATATAATTGGACGGCAATTCACCGTCAAACGTCAAAATGTAAAGTGCGACTTCGTTTTTAGTGTAGTAAGCTTTCCCCTTTACCACGGTTGTTCTCAACGTAGCCGACAATATAAGCAAAATTATCGTCAGAAACGCAAAACAAACGAAAACTATCGCCTTTTTGTTTTTCGGTTTCTTTTCTTCAACTACCACAAGCCCTTTTTCGCCGTTGTAACTTTCCATTTTTTTCCTCTCAATGTTTAACATTGTATTCATTATACAATAGAAATTTATCGATTACAAGTTTTTTGAGATAACATGTAATTTTTTCGTCATAACTTGCATTTTATTCCGTCAAATCGTGATTAGTCTAATCGTGATTTGATAGAAATGCTTTTGCTTTAAGTTTTTGCTTGACAAACGGCTTTCTTTCTGGTATAATTCTGTCAAATCGTGATTAGACAAATTTAGATTATACTAAATAAGGAGCGACAAAAATGTTTGTAGGACGAGAAAGCGAACTGAAATTTTTAAACGAAGCTTATGAGTCGGGAAAAGCGGAATTTATCGTTTTGTACGGCAGAAGGCGCGTAGGAAAAACCGAGCTTTTAAACGAATTTTGCAAGGATAAAACTTGCATTTTTTACACTTGCCGCGAATACACGGACAGACAACAATTGCAAGCGTTCACGGATAAAATTCACGATTTAAAAATCCCGGAGTACGAAGAAGTAGATTGCTTGTCAAGCTGGGAAAAGGTTTTTTCGACGGTTTCGAAAGTCAAGACGGACAAGAAAAAACTGCTTGTTATAGACGAATTTCCCTACGCTTGCAAAGTAAACGACAGTATTCCGTCCGTGCTGCAAGTGTTGTGGGACGAGAAGCTTAGAAAAGAAAACGTTATGATTATTTTGTGCGGAAGCGCGATGAGCTTTATCGAAAAGAATTTGCTTGCCGAGAAAAACCCGCTTTACGGCAGAACGACGGGCATTTACAAAATGAAGCCGCTACCTTATACCGACGCGGTAAAATTCTTTCCGCATTTTTCGGACGAAAACAAGCTTTTAACTTATGCCGTTTTAGGCGGCGTTCCGCACTATTTAAGGCAATTTAGCGATAACCTTTCGCTCGAAGAGAATATCAAATGCAATATTTTGCGCAAAGGCTGTTCGCTTTACAACGAAGTGGAGTTCTTGCTCAAACAAGAACTTAGGGAAACGGCGGTATACAACACGATAGTGGAAGCAATCGCGCTCGGAAACAACTCTTTCGGCGATATTTCGAGCAAAACGAGGTTGGAAAAAAGCAAGCTAAGCGTTTATCTTAAAAACCTTATAGAAATTTCGATAATAGAAAAAGAAACGCCCGCGCTTGCTTCCGACAAAGAAAAAAGCTCGGCTTCGAAAGGAAACTACGTTTTAACAGACAACTTTTTCCGTTTTTGGTACGCGTTTGCGTATCATAACCTAACCGACCTTGAAAACGAGGATATCGACGGCGTTTGGGAGGACGATATCAAAAATAATCTTCACGATTTCGCCTCGCGCCCGTTTGAAAAACTCTGCCTCGACTACTTGTATATACTCAACAAAAAAAGGCTTTTGCCGTTCAGAATACACAACGCGGCGCGCTATTGGGGAAAAACTACGCAAGAAGTTGACGGAAAAAAGACGAGCGTTAACCTTGAAATAGACATACTCGCGCCGGACATTAAAAAGGAAAAGTTCATATTCGGAGAATGCAAGTTCACGAACGAAGCCTTCGACATGCAACAACTAAAGAAGCTGCAAAGCAAAGTGTTTGTAGAAGGTGAAATTTACTTTTATTTGTTTTCCCTTTCGGGGTTTACGGAAGCGGTAAAAGAATATGCGGCGAACGCGGGCAACGTGGTTCTCGTTTCCGCAAAAGATTTGCTTTACATTAACGATTAGCCCTAAAAAAACAACCAACACAACGCAAAAAGCGTGCGATAATCGACTTATAGGTCGACTTTCGCACGCTTCTCTTTTGTTTTTTAAGCTAATAAAATTTACTTTATATACAGCTTTTCGCCGTCGGAATCTACCGTTATGGTGGTGTCGGGCTTAATGTTACCCGCAATGATTTCTTTTGCAATCATCGTTTCGACGTTCTGCTCGATAAACCTCTTTAACGGTCTTGCGCCGAACTGCATGTCATAACCTCTGCCGATGATATAGTTCACCGCGGCGGGGGTGATTTCGAAGCCGACGCGCTTGTCTTTAAGACGAGCTTTGAGCTTTTCAAGCATAAGCGAAACGATAGACGAAACCTCTTTTTCGGAAAGCGGTTTGAAGTAAACTATGCCGCTTAATCTGTTCAAAAATTCGGGCTTGAAGGAACGCTTTAAAAGCGCGTCTATCTTCGCCTTGGCTTCTTCCGTGATTTCGCCGTTCTTGATGCCGTCGAGCAAATACTCGGAGCCTAAGTTGGAAGTTAGGATAAGCACGGTGTTCTTAAAATCTACCGTTCTGCCCTGGCTGTCGGTAAGTCTGCCGTCGTCAAGCACCTGCAAGAGGATATTGAAAACGTCCGGGTGAGCCTTTTCGATTTCGTCGAACAAGACGACGGAATAAGGTTTGCGCCTTACGGCTTCCGTGAGTTCGCCGCCCTCGTCGTAACCGACGTATCCCGGAGGCGCACCGATAAGCCTCGACACGCTGAATTTTTCCATATACTCCGTCATATCGATTCTGATAAGGTTCTTTTCGTCGTCGAAAAGCGTGGCGGCAAGCGTTTTTGCAAGCTCGGTTTTGCCCACGCCCGTAGGACCTAAGAAGAGGAAGGAACCTATCGGCTTGCCGGGGTCCGCGATACCCGCTCTCGAACGGATAATGGCTTCGCTCACCGCGGTGACGGCTTCGTCCTGCCCGATGACGCGTTTATGCAAAATTTCGGGCAGCTTCAAGAGTTTTTCGCGTTCGCCTTCCATAAGTTTGGAAACGGGGATACCCGTCCACTTAGCGACGATTTTCGCTATTTCTTCCTCGTTCACTCTGTCGGGGAGCATTGCGTCCGCGGGAACTTTTTTCTCCGCTTCTTCAAGCTCTTTTTTGAGCTTAGGCACTTCGCCGTATTTGAGTTTTGCGGCGGTGTCGAGGTCGTAATTTCTTTCGGCGGCTTCGATTTTGCCGTTGACTTCGGCTAATTTTTCGCGAAGTTTAGTAACTTCGTCGATAGTTTTCTTTTCCGATTGAAGTTTTGCGGTCATTCCGTCGTACTTGGCGGAAAGGTCGGCAAGTTCCTTTTCGACGTCTTTAAGCCTTGCGGCGGACAAATCGTCCGTCTCCTTTTTGAGAGCTTGTTTTTCGATTTTCAACTGAATTATCTTGCGGCGTATACCGTCCATTTCGGCGGGCATAGAGTCGATTTCCGTCTTGACGGAAGCGCACGCTTCGTCGATTAAGTCAATCGCTTTGTCGGGCAAAAACCTGTCGGTAATGTACCTGTCCGAAAGCGTTGCCGCGGCTATAAGCGCGTTATCGTTGATTTTTACGCCGTGGTAAACTTCGTATCTGTCCTTAATACCCCTAAGTATAGAGATGGTGTCTTCGACGGACGGCTGATTGACCATGACCGGCTGAAACCTACGTTCGAGCGCGGGGTCTTTTTCGATATACTTTCTGTATTCGTCAAGCGTGGTCGCGCCGATGCAGTGCAGTTCGCCGCGCGCAAGCATAGGCTTTAAGAGGTTGCCCGCGTCCATTGCGCCGTCCGATTTGCCCGCGCCGACGATTGTGTGAAGTTCGTCGATGAAAAGTATGATTTTGCCTTCGCTCTTCTTTACTTCGTTAAGAACGGCTTTGAGCCTTTCTTCGAATTCGCCTCTATATTTTGCGCCGGCGACGAGCGCGCCCATATCGAGCGAAAAGATTTTTCTGTCTTTAAGCGCGAGAGGAACGTCGCCTTTTAAAATTCGCTGCGCAAGCCCCTCCGCGATTGCCGTTTTACCTACGCCCGCTTCGCCGATAAGGCACGGGTTGTTCTTGGTCTTACGCGAAAGAATCATGATAACGTTACGGATTTCGTCGTCGCGCCCGATAACGGGGTCAAGCTTGTTTTGACGAGCAAGCTCAACGAGGTCCTGCCCGTACTTATTAAGCACGTCGTAAGTAGATTCGGGGTTGTCGCTCGTGACTCTCTGCGAACCGCGGAGTTTTCTTAATTCTTTCAAAAAACCGTCGCGGTTTACGCCGCAAGCGGAAAAAAGTTGTTTCAAACCGTAATCGGCGGTTTCGAGTATGCCGAGGAAGAGATGTTCGACGGAGATATATTCGTCTTTCATTTCGTTCGCTTCTTTTTCGGCTTTGTCTAACGCCTGCGTTATTTCGTTGGAGGCGTAAAGATTACCGCTTTGGTGCGGAAGCTTAACGATAAGTTCGTCGATACCGTTTTTCAATTTTTCGATATCGACACCGGACGAACGTAACAGAGGCATAATAAACCCTTCGTTATCTTCGAGCATCACTTTTAAAAGATGTATCGGTTTAAGCTCGGGGTTACCATGTTCTCTTGCCAAAGATTGAGCCGAATTTATGAGTTCGGCAGCTTTTTGGGTATATTTGTCAGCATTCATAAAATTTTTCCTCCTGTTTATTCTTTATTGAATAGCTGCTGTTTATTAAACGATATGCGTTCTTATGCGATGATTTTACGTTAAAGAACCATTTTAGGAGCTAATCGCAAGTAATCCTCGACAAGTTTTTCGTCGGCATTGCCGAACGGATAATTACCGATATAAGCGTTTAAAAGCGCGTCGAAGCAATCGACGTAATCGGTAATGAGCTTAGCAATCTCTTCGCCGCCGGCCTTCGAAGGAATGGTAAAATCTCGAATTATTTTTCCGTCTTCGACGAAAAAGAAATTTTTACTTTCCGAACCTTTTTCAAGCGAAACAAACTTATCGAAAAAAACCGCGCAAATATTCGAGAGTTCCGGCGATGTTGTACGCAGAGCGATTTTTAGCCTTGCAGCACGCTTTTCGGGGTCGAGTTCGACGGAGTAAGTAACTCTCGGACTGTATTTATAGTTAAGCGAACCTAAAAAATCGACAACAGATTTTTGCCGACGAACCATTCTGATTGTTTCATGAGCGGAAATCGCCGTGTCGAGTGCATCCACCACCTTGTCGAGTTTCTGTTTCGAGGTTGAAAACCCGACTTCTTTCGCAAGTACTCTGTTTATAAAAAGTGACCGCGATTCGCCGGTTTTTGCCGCCGCTTTGTCGACAAGCCTAACTACCTCGTCGTCGAGCACCACGCTATATACGCTTTTGCCCATTTGTTTTTCACCTCTTTTTCGTTATATATTATTTTACACCGTTTTAAATAATTTGTCAACTAAATTATATAATTATATTGAAAATTTTAATGAGAAATTTATATAATTTTTCTTGCAAAAAAATTTTCGAAAAATCCTCGCTTTAAAATGTTGACATTTAGCGCAAAAGAGAATAGCATATATTATATAACACTTGTTATTTATCGAAAAGGGGAGATTTTATGCCGCCCAAACAAAAGTACACGAGCGAATTTATAATAGAGCAGGCAACGGAGATAATCGCAAGCGGAGAAGAGCTTACGGCGAGAGCCCTTGCGGACAAAATCGGCTCTTCCACACAACCTATATTTTCACAATTCTCGGATATGGAGAAGCTTAAAGCCGCAGTTTACGAAAATGCCGGTAAAATTTACGAAAAGTACGTTTACGAAGTCACGCGCGACATGCCGAAATACAAATCGACGGGTTACGGCTACGTCCAGTTCGCGCGCGAAAAGACCAACCTTTTTAAGCTTTTGTTTATGGGCAAAATGCGCGAAGAGAACGAAAGCGACAAGGAAAAAATCATCGATATAGTCGCCTCCGCCACCTCTTACCCGCGCTTCGTTGCGGAAAAATTCCACGTTATGCAATGGATTTTCGTTCACGGCATCGCCACGATGATTGCCACGGGCTACCTAAAATGGGACGAAAAGACGGTGAGCGAGATGATAAGCGAAGAGTATTTTTCGCTGAAAGAAAAATTCGACAAGGAGTACAAAAAATAAAAAATGAAAGTTTTAGAAGTAGAAAACCTAACGAAAAGCTACCCCGCGTTCACGCTCGGCCCCATCTCCTTTTCGCTTGAAGAAGGCGTTATAACGGGCTTTATCGGCAGAAACGGCGCGGGCAAAACGACGACGATAAAATCGCTTTTGAACCTTATAAGTTCGGACGGAAAAATCAAGTTTTTCGGCAAGGACTTAAAGACGAGCGAAGCCGAAATCAAGGCAAATATCGGTTACGCGGTCGGCGGCACGAGCTATTACGTACGCAAAAAGATAAAGGACGTTATCGCCATCACCAAGACCTTTTACCCCGAATGGAACGACGAACTTTGCGAAAGCTACCTTAAAGAATTTTCGCTCGACAAGGAAAAGCGGATAAGGGAGCTTTCCGAGGGAATGAAAGTCAAATTTTCACTAACGCTCGCCCTCTCTCACGGCGCAAAGCTTTTAATCCTCGACGAGCCGACAAGCGGACTCGACCCCGTTTCCCGCGAAGAGTTGACCGAAATATTTTTAAACCTCGCAAAGCGCGGAGTCACGATATTCTTTTCAACGCACGTCACCGAGGACCTCGACGCATGCGCTAAGCGCATTATATATATAAAGAAAGGCAAAATCATTGCGAATTCGACCTATAAAGAGTTCGTCGACTCATACCGCCTCGTCCGCTTAAAGGACGGCGACAAAAAATCGCGATTTATCGGCGTTTGCTCGGACAAGGACGGCTCGACGGGCTTAATTAAAGCCGAAGAAGAAAAGGATTTTAGCGACCGTGAAGTTTTGCGCCCGGGCGTTCGCGACATTATGATTCACCTCGAAAAGGAGAAAATTTATGATTAAACTTTTAAGAAAAGAATTTACGCTTTCGGCATCTCCCTTGACTTACATATTCCTTGCGTTCACGCTTATGTCGTTTATCCCCAACTATCCGCCGCTTATCGGAGCGTTTTTCGTCTGCCTCGGAATTTTTTACACTTTCCAAAAAACGCGCGAAGAAAACGACGTGGTTTTCACCGTTCTTCTGCCCGTCAAAAAGACGGACGCGGTTACGGCAAAATACTTGTTTTGCTTAATTAACGAAGTTATAGCCCTACTTTTGATTGCGGCGTTCATTCCCGTAAAACGCGTTTTATGCGCCGCCGCGCCCGAAGTCTACACTTCCGCGCTTATGTCCACAAACTTAACGACCCTCGGCTTTTACGCGCTAATATTCGCCGCGTTCAATATCTTTTTCTTGGGCGGGTTCTTTAAAACGGCGTACAAGATAGGCAAGCCGTTTATCATCTTCTGCATTGTTTCGTTTGTTCTTGTCTTTTTAGGCGAAGCGCTCCACCATATCCCCGGGCTTGAAAATTTGAACGACTATTCGCTTTTCCCCTCTGTTATCCCTTGCGTTATAGGCTTGCTCGTCCTCGCTTTCGGTACGCTTTTAAGCCTTAATCTTGCAAAAAAACGTTTTTCCGCGATAGACCTTTAAAATTCGCCGCCATTCGGTTGAGTTTTTTATTATAATGTGATATAATTTCACCGTATCTTCACAGAATACACAAAAAACAAGCAAAACGGAAAAAGTATATGACGAAAAAATTCAAGCTATGGCAAAAAATATTGATAGTTATCGGCTGCATAGTCGGCGTATTCCTAATAGGCGTAGGCGGCGCGGCGATAACGACCGTCAACTTCCGCGCAAGCTATTATAAGCCCGTCGCGGAGAGCGTACAAAAGGACGAAACGCGCAAAACGGGCGCGCTTTACGCAAACGGCAGAGGAATTTACGACAAGGACGGCAAACGCGTTGCGCTCAACGGCATAAGCTTCGGCAATTACCTCGTGCAGGAAGGTTGGCTGTCCGTCAATTCGCTCGGCGTAAAGTACAATGCGGACGGCAGTTACGCGAAAATCAACGAGGACGGAATAATCGAAGAGTACGAGGAAACGTATCAAAGCGAAATCGACGAAGCGTTGAAAAACAACGAAAATTTGACCGCCGAACAAATCGACGAGCTTTGGCAAGTTTACTACGACAACTTCATCACCGAGGACGATTACCGCCGCGTTAAGGAGATAGGCTTCAACGCCATTCGCCTACCTATGTATTATAGGAACTTTTTAACCGGCGACGACAAGCTCGTTTTAAAGGAAAACGCGTTTGAGCTTCTCGACAGATTTTTGGAAAATTGCAAAAAGTATTCGCTCTACGCCGTTCTCGATATGCACGGCGTACCCGGCGGACAAAACGGTTACGAACATTCCGGCACGCGCACGACCGAATTCTGGGATAACGAAACTTACATAACCGAAATGTGCGACCTTTGGCGGACAATCGCGTTGAGATATTCGACGGAAAGGAGCGACCTTTACGACACAATCGCGTGTTACGACCTTATCAACGAACCCGAGGATAAAAACACGAACGAAACGGAAACTAAGCAATTTGCCGTCCAGGACAGAATGTACAAAGCTATCCGCGAAGTCGATAAGGAACATATGATTTCAATCGCCGGTTGCTGGTTTTTCAACAAGTTTCCCTCGCCCGAAAAATTCGGCTGGGAAAACGTTATGTACCAGATTCACCTCTACAACTGGAACGAGAGCGTGATTTCTAACGATTTATACTATTTTGCAATGGATTTGAGCCATTCGCTCGCCGCGTACAACGTGCCGTATATGATAGGCGAATTTACCTTTTTCAACAACGAAGCGGAATGGAGCAAGTGGCTTGACGAATACGACGAACGCGGTTGGAACTGGTGCGTATGGACGTACAAAGCCGTTTCCGTCGGTTGGTGGGATACTTCCTGGGGCTTGTACGTAAACAAGCTCGACCTTAAAAACGAGCAAAAAAAATTAGACCTCCGCACCGCCACTTACGACGAAATTTTATCGGTCTGGCAAACGGTTTCCACCTCTCAGTCCTACACTAACGACGGCGTTTT
>DHMS01000052.1 GCA_002405915.1 Christensenella sp. UBA4636 | reverse complement strand
TCTTGAAAATAGTCGACTTGTGTGCGATACATATTGTGATCTACAAAGGCAGCGTGTATAAAAAGCACCCACTCTGCATTTTCTCTGCTGCTTATGTAATAGACAACAGGCGTTTCATCTAAGCGGTATTGTTTCATATTCCATTATTCCTCACTTTTCTTAAATAAACGACCGAAATCGGTCGGCAAGAAAATCCAATTTCCGAGCGCTATCCGCAATCCTAACGGCGGACAGTTCATCGGGCAGTCCGGTACGTCGTACGCCATTGGTATCTTTTGCGTCAACGGGCGCAAAGTCGGTGAAAGACAATGTAAGCATATCGTCGGCATATTCAAGCGAAAATCTACCCATATTGTTCCGTAACTCCGTTAACTGCTTAACATGCGCTTCAAGAAACGATTTTGCCAGTATAACGTCGTCCGAGCGAACGCGAAAGCTTTTGTTAAACGCCTCGTCGTCGATTTTTACGTCTTGCATTCCGTTTTTCGTCAGACGGTCGCAGATTTTCCCGAATATACCGAATACGGTTTCGCCCACGCTTCCCGACGCGGTTTGAAGAGAAAGTCGGAACGGTATGCGCTTCCGAAGCCGTATCTTCCATATTAAATCCTGAGAAAGGCTGTATTGCCCCGACTCGTCGTTATCCTTATCGCCGAGACTGTCCGCCTTGAAATACTGTCGCTCGATTCGATAAATTCCTTGAGCGTCGAAAGAGGAATCGTTCATAGTAAGAACGAGAAAGGTAACCGTCGTCGGAAAACGCCGAGTCTCCGCGGAATCAAAGAACAGCGGGTCGGGATTACCTGTCCGCGGAGTGTAGGCGGCATACGCTTTTTTCAGTACCGACGGCAACATTTTACCGTAAAAGTCGGTCGCAAAACGCTTGCTTTTCACATATGCGACGATCTCCCACAAAACAAACAGAATAAACAAAATTATGCCCGAGACGATAAGAATGCGCTTATCCGAAAAGTCAAATTTCTTACCGAGAAACGCAAGCGTCGCAATACCCGCAAGCAATAAAAAAACCGGGATAATTACGGACAATCGCCCGTTTTGTTTTTTTAACGCTCGATTGTCCGGCATAGCAGAGAAAAACAACTCATGGGTTTGAAAAACGCCGTAACGAGACACAAATACTTGCAGAACGCTCTGTTATCCTTGAATATAAAGGCAAGCGCAATACCGGCAATGTAGTAAAAAGCGCGTTCCCGATAAGGACCATCCAAAACATAATCTGTTCCAAGTTTGCAACCTTCATTGGAGCGACCGAACAGCAACGGACCGAAAATCTTCGCCACGGCGTAGCGGATAGTTGCCGCTTCAAAAACACCGAGAAAAAGACAATACCAAAAGCCCTCGATTTGCATATTCTCACGCGAGACAACAGCCGATGTAACTGAAATTCAGCAGATAGAATAGGTTGTTCTTTGTAAGCTACAGCGTGACAGCCACCGCCTCGAATACAGGAAACAGCAGAACAGACACAAGATAATTTGAAAATCCCTTACCGTTTTTCATTGCTTCCTTTTTCTTCCTCTTAATTTACTTCTTTATATATCTAATCTTATTATTATATCTAATTTTATCATTTTTCAATATACTTTACAACTAATAAAACGTTTAGTTTTTGTAAAGTTTTTGTAAATAAAAGTTGTTTTAAGCAAGATTATACCGTTAATTAAACTCGGATAAAAAGGTCCGCTTTGAAGACCGAGCGAAACGGGATGTTCGCCGCTAAACCGCTTGGCGACGCCTGTAATTCTTTGCAAGGATACATCTCACTTTCACCAGCCGTTTACCGTCTCGGCGCGACAGCAAGCCAAAACGCTTCGGCTTTTGCATTTTTAAATATTTTTCTCGGACATAACCGCATTTACAAAAGTTTCAAAAAATCGTTATATTCTTTCGGCGTCAAAACGTGCGGCGAACTCATTACCGCGAGACGATGCCCCGCATTGCCCTTCCTATACGGCGAATGTATATGCGAAAACGGATTTTCGACAAAGCCGCAACGCTCATAAAAGCCTTTTCTCTGCGTAGAAATATCGTTTTCGAGCGGGTCTATTTCCAAAATAAACGTTTTTTTAGGCAATAAAGAGAGAATCTTTTGCCCGTACCCCCGATTGCGCATTAACGGAGCGACGCAAAAATGTTCTATATAAATAAATTCTTCAAACTCCCGGTACAAAATCTCGCCGACAAAATTTTCGTTATCGCAAACGACATAGAAACGATACTCGGTATCCGCAAGAATTTTAATCTGCGCAGCGAATTTTCTCTGCTCGTACTCGGGAAAACCAATATTATAAAGTTCTACCGCCTTTTTAAACAGCGGTTGGTCTGCCGTAATAATTCTCGTAAGACGCATTTTTACCTCGCAAATTTTTATTATGATAAAAAACCATATTTTTATCCTTTAAGGAAATATATTGTACCGTATAACAAAAAGTTTTCCGATTCTCAAATAGCCGTTTACGCCGTTTTTTACTTTCTGCGATTGACAAAAGCGAAGTTTCAATGTATACTTAAATAAATCCTGTTCGGAGAGGTAATTATATTGTTTTATATACTCTACTACGGCACGTTTATAATTTTAATTCCCGGGATAATACTTGCGTTCATCGCGCAGATTCTCGTGAAAACAACTTTTTCAAAATACTCCAAGCGTTACGCTTCTTCGGGGATTACGGCGGACGAAGCAAGCCGAAAAATGCTCCGCGACCACAATTGCGTAAGCGTTGACGTTCAACCGATTTCAGGCTCTTTAACGGACAATTACAACCCGAAAACGGACGTTTTGTCGCTATCGGATAGCGTTTACAGCTCGTCAAGCATAGCCGCGCTCGGCGTTGCCGCGCACGAATGCGGACACGCTTGCCAACAGTACGAAAACAGCTCTCTTTTGAAGCTCCGCTCCTTCCTCGTTCCCGTGACGAACATAGGTTCCCGCCTTGCCGTTCCCGTCGCGATTGTAGGGCTTATCCTCGAATGGATTATGGCAGGCACGCAAAATTTCGGTTCGTACGTTCTTGCGTTCGGCATACTCCTCTACTCCCTCTCGACAATCTTCGCGCTCGTAACGCTCCCCGTCGAAATAGGCGCGTCGTCAAGAGCCATGAAAATGCTTAAAGAAGAAAACTTTCTCGAAGGCAAAGAGCTTTCGGGCGCGCGCAGAGTTTTGACCGCCGCGGCTCTCACTTACGTTGCTTCCCTCGTCGTTTCCTTCCTCTACCTTTTGCGTTTTCTCATTCTCATTTCTTCGTCGAGAAAAAGAAAATAAAACGGTTAAAAGAATAAAAAAGCCCGCGTATAAGCCCGTTATCGGCTAAATACGCGGTTTTCTTATATTTCAAATATTTACTTGTCGGAAACTGCTTCCGCCGCCTTTTTAACGGTGTTTTTGCGTAAAAGAATAAGTATAACCGTAAGCACTACGGGGAAGATTATAGCAAACAAAATACCCGCGCGCAAGTTTTCGTCAAAGGCTTTCGAAACAAACCCGACGAGCGTAGGACCGCTCATGCAGCCTATATCGCCCGCCAAAGCAAGTAGCGCGAACATTGCGTTTCCGCCGTTTTTTACTCTAAGCGAAGCCGCGCTGAACGTTCCCGGCCAAAGCACGCCGACCGAAAAGCCGCACAACGCCATACCGAAAAGCGCGGCGATATCGAGCGGAGCAAAGACAATTAGCGCGTACGCGACGACACACCCCGCGCCGCTCAAAGCCATTATTCTGAACAGATTTTTTTTGCTTTTACTCTTGCCGTACAACACTCGGCTAAGCCCCATGCACGCGGCAAAGAGGCACGGGCCCAAGATATCTCCCACGGCTTTCGGGAGCGCAAGGCTTTTTTCGACGAACGAACTCGCCCACTGCGCGACGGCGGCTTCTGTCGCGCCCGCGCACAAAATGGCCACTGCAAACGCCAAAAAGTATTTGTTTTTGACAACTTCCTTAACGCTAAGCCCTTTTTCGCCCTCTTCCACTATATCGGCAAACGGAACAAATATAAAAACGATTCCGTTCAAAAGCGGCACGATTGCCCACAAAAGGCACAAAATTCTTCTGTTTTCAACGCCGAAAAGGAAGAAGAACAAGCTTGAAAGCCCTATTACGGCAACGCTTCCCCAACTGTAAAAGGAATGAAGCAAACTCATTCTTTTGTCCTTGTTTTCGCCGGGACAAGCCTCGACCACGGGACTAACTACGACTTCCAAAAGCCCGCCGCCGACCGCGTAAAAGAATACGGACATCAAAAGCCCTATAAACGGCGGCATTACGTCGGGTAAGAACGACAAAAGTATCAAGCCCGTTGCGGCGAAAGCGTGCGCCGCGACCATTGAAATTCTGTACCCGATTTTATCCACGAAAAACGCCGAAGCCAAATCTATAACGAGTTGAACGCCGAAGTTTATCGTCGTCAAAAGGGTAACTTTTTCAAGCCCCAATCCGTAATCGTTTATAAAAGTCAAAAACAAAAGCGGCGCAAACACGTTTGCAATCGCTTGCACGATATATCCCACAAAGCAGGCTTTTACCGTCGCGCCGTATGATTTTAAAACCATAAAAATATCCTTTACGCTTATATACTCTTAATATATGTTTTTTAAAGCCGCGGCGTTCGTTTCGTCGCGGCTTCGTTAGTTGTCTTTTGTAAAAAGTTGCGCTATAAGTCGATTATCGGCAATCTTATTTTTTAAACACGATACCTCTGATAATTATCGAAAGAGCGGAAGCCGCTACAATTTTTATCGAGTCAAAAACAAGAAACGGCACAACGCAAGTAGAAAGAGCCGCAACGAACGTAACCTGTTGGCTTATAGAAAACCATATCGTTCCGAATAAATAACAAGCGGCAAGCCCGGCTACCATTGCGAGAGGATAAACGAATTTATGCTTCCCGAACAAATCGACCAAAAGCCCCGTCAAAAACGCACACGGTATATAGCCGACTATGTACCCTCCGGTAGGACCGGCAACGACTCCCACGCCGCCGTTAAAAGACGAAAAAACAGGCAGCCCCGTCAAACCGAGCAGAATGTAAACGATTACCGCAATAGTTCCCTTTTTCCAACCGAGCGAGGCGGAAACGAAGAACACTGCGAGCGTCGCAAGCGTCAACGGGACCGGTCCTATCGGAATCGAAAGCGGAGCAAGCACGCACAATATTGCGGCGGCTAAGCCGGTGTAAGCTATCTCTTTGGTTAAGTTTTTCTTTGTTTTTACGGATTGTTTTTTGCCCTCTTCGGGCGTAGTTGCGGTTTTGTTATCCATATTAACACTTCCTTTGTTTAGTTTTTCGAGAACATTTTAGCATTTTTAGAGAATATAGTAAAGCTTTTTGAAAACCATTAGCAAAATTTTGCTTTTTCTCTCTTAATTTGTTATAATACAAGCGAGAAAACTTGCTTGCAAGGATTTTCGAGCGCAGTATTTCAACAGAAACGGCGATTTGGCGAAGACAAAGCGCATGGCAACGGCAGTTGCCGACAAAATAACATTTTGTCTCGTTTCAATGTTATAATACAAGCGAGAAAACTTGCTTGCAAGGGTTTTCGAGCGCAGTATTTCAACGAACGGCTGTTATTTGCGTTTAGCAAATAACAAATTGCGAATGCAATACAAAAATTTATTTTTGTAAGCCGTGTAATGTTATAATATAAGCGAGAAAACTTGCTTGCAAGGGTTTTCGAGCGCAGTATTTCAACAGAAACGGCGATTTGGCGAAGACAAAGCGCATGGCAACGATAGTTGCCGACAAAATAACATTTTGTCTCGTTTCAATGTTATACTTTTACTAATTATACAAGGTAATTTGCACATAACATGAAAACAGAAATTCTTGCTCCGGCGGGAGATAAAGCGAGTTTTTACGCCGCCGTCAACGCGGGCGCGGACGCCGTTTATCTCGGGCTAAGCTCCTTTAACGCCAGAATAAAAGCCGACAACTTCACAAACGAAAACATTTCCGAAATTACTTCTTATGCCCACCTTTTCGGCGTAAAGGTTTACGTCACCGTCAACACGCTCGTAAAAAACGAAGAAATAAGCGATTTTTTGAAAACAATCGACGCGTGCGCAAAAGCCAAAGTCGACGCGTTTATCGTGCAGGACTTCGGCATGGCAAACCTCATAAAAGAGCGTTACCCCGCCGCAACATTGCATGCAAGCACGCAAGCGGGCGTTAACAATTACCGCGCCGCAAAGGTTTTTAAGGACTTAGGCTTTACACGCGTCGTTTTATCGCGCGAAACGAGCGCGGAGGACTTGAAAAAGATAATCGCGCTCGGGATAGAAACGGAATTTTTCGTTCAAGGCGCGCTATGTGTGTGCTTTTCGGGCAACTGCTACATTTCAAGCGTAAAATGCGGTGCAAGCGGAAACCGCGGGCTTTGCCGCCAACTTTGCAGGCTCAAATATATAGCCGACAAAAAAAGCGGTTATCTCTTATCCCCGAGCGATTTATGCCTTGCCAAAAACGTGCCGTATCTATGCTCTCTCGGGGTTACGAGCTTAAAAATCGAAGGCAGGTTAAAACGCCCCTCTTACGTCGCCGCCGCGGTAAGGCTCTACAAAACCGCCGTCGAAAATTACGAAGAAAACGAAGTTAATCGACTTATAGAGGCACTTAGCAAAATTTCAAGCAGAGGAACATACAACGAGCAAGCATATCTATTTAAGCGCGACGACGTAATCAATCCCGAAGTAAACGACTATGCGGGCAACAAAATCGGCATAGCAAAAGAAGTAAAAAAATTAAAGAACGTTTACCGTGTTTTGATTGAAACGAAAGAAAAAATAGTCGCGGGCGACGGGCTTAATATAGGCGGCGTAACGCTCGGCGTAGGAAACGCGGACATAGCGAATAACGGATATTACGTTTACACCGTTCGCCCGGTAAAAGAAAATTCAATCGTTTTCCGCACGCTCGACAAGGCTTTTGAAGACAGCGTAATGCCGACGGAGCGCAAAATCGACGTCGACTGTGCCGTTAAAGCTATTGCGGGCAAACCTCTCGAAGTAACGCTTTCGGCAAACGGAATAAAAGTTACGGCTTACGGCGGCGTTTGCGAAAAAGCCGAAAAAGCCCCTCTCGACGAGCTTTCGGCGCGCGGCGCAATAAAATTCGGCGAAGAAAAATTTATTCTCGATAGTTTCACGCTCATAACCGACGGAGTTTTCGTTCCTCGCTCGGCTTTGAACGCAGTACGGCGCGAAGCGACCGAAAAACTTAAATCGGCGATAATCGAAAGCAATTCTCCCGCGACAGAAAGTAGTGCAACCCCTTTAAAAGAGTTTTCAATGCCGCCACTCAAACTCCCCGCCGACAACTATATCATAATCGACGAAAACACTAATTTCACGATAAACCGCGGCGAAAAAATAATAATTTCGCCCGTCGATTACTCGGAAGAAACCGTCAAAAAACTTATAGAAAAGATAGTCGCAAAAGGTTATGCGGACACGGTTTATCTTAATCTACCCACCGTCGCAAGCGGCGACGAAACGGACTATCTTTATTCGCTCGTCGCTTCTTTAAAAACAAGCGGCATAAATATCGGCGTGGTCGCAAACAACTATTACGGCTTTTCGTTTTTAACATTATGCGACTGCATTGCCGGAACCGGCTTGAACGTTTTCAACGACGTGACGATTGCAAAGCTTTTGAATTTCGGTTTTAAAGATTGCATATCTTCGATAGAAAAAGTAAAAACCTCGGGCGCGACGTATCTCGGCAACCCGCCGCTCATGACGACCGTTCACTGCCCGTACAAAGTTGCAAAAAACTCCTCGTGCGCGCGCTGCACTTACGACGGCAAGCTCGAATACAAGGACGAGCGCGGCAACGCCTACCGCTTCACCCGCTACAAAATCAAGTCTTGCTACTTTGAACTTCGCTTCAAAAACCCGACCGAATACGCCTCTCTTGTCAAAAACGACAGCACCCGCTTCGTAAAAGATTTGAGATAAAAAAATCATCGCGTTGAGTATTACCTCTCTGCGATGATTTTTTATTTTTTCGGGCTTGCGCCGTAACGCTGCTTAAAGCATCTTGAAAAGTATAAGGGGTCCTTTATTCCCGCGGCAAAGCTAACTTCTTTCACCGTAAAATTACCCGTTTCGAGCAAGGCTTTCGCGTAAGAAAGGCGGAGCCGCGTTAAAAACGCAAGCGGAGTTTCCCCGGTTTCCTTTTGGAAAAGTTTGCGCAAATAATCGGGTGAAAAGGGCAGCGAATCAAGATACGCGCTCAATTCAAAATTTACTTCTTTAAACCGCGCAAGCAAAGTTTTTTCTATCTCCGTCACAACTTCGGAATGCTTTTCGCCGCATTTTTCTATCGCCGAGAGAATAAGCTCGGTTAAGCTTTCCTTTTCGTTATCTCCGACCTCGTTTCCGCAAGCGAAAATCCGCGCGGCGTAACAAGAGATTTTCAAAAGCTCTCCGTCCGCGCCGAGAGTAAAAGTAAACGGCTTTTTAAATTTTTCATCAATGAAAAACACCGAAACACATTCGCACGCGCAAGAAAAATTTATCTCGTAATTTTTGTTTTGCGGAATATACGCTCCGCCCTTCGCTTCGAGCAAAAACTCCGCTTTGCTGACTTTCAGGCTTGCCGTTCCTCTTTTTATCAAAATCAAAAAGCCCGTGCGCGCCCTTCCTTTTTTATTTTCAAGCGGAAAGTTTTCCGCCGCAAACGTTACGCCTTTACTCATTTCCTACTCCTAAAAACCTTCTCAAAAACTTTTCCGCGCCGTCTTCGTCCGCGCTTTCGCAAATTATATCGGCTTCACATTTTACCTCGTCGCTCGCGTTTTCTGGCGCGACCGCAAGCGCGGCAAATTTAAGCATATCGATATCGTTTTCGCCGTCGCCGAGCGCAACCGTGCGGCTTTTATCCACGCCGACTATTTCACAAACCTTTTTCAACGCTTCCGCCTTAGAACACTCTTTCGGCACGAATTCGATTAGCCGTTTTCTCGACGAATAAACGTTAACTTCCGGCAAAACTTCGCGCATTTTTTCGGTCAAAGGCTTAACTCGTTCCTCTTCCACCATGTAAAGGTACTTCGTAACCCCGCTTTCGGCAAGTACGGAAACGTCCTTAACAATAATCGGCGCGACTTTGGAAATAGAAACGTACTCCGTTAAAAACAAACTTTCCTTTTCGGCATACAGTTTGCCGTCCACCCAGCAAATAATCTCCGCGTCAACCTTCCGCCCCTCGGCGCAAATCTTCTCGGAAATATCGGGGCGTAACACGCAAGAGTAAACCCTTTCTCCGCCGACGTAAATTTCTGCGCCGTTGTAAACTATAACGGGATTATCTAAAAGAGCGCAACTTTCGATTATGCCTTTAACTCCCGCGTAAGGTCTGCCCGTCGCAAGCACGAAAATATAACCTTTTTCGCTTAAAGCGCGGATAGTTTTTATCGATTTTTCGCTCATTTGTCCGCCGAACGGCACGAGCGTTCCGTCAATATCCGCGGCTATAAGTCGATAATCGGCACTTTTTAATTTTTCAAAGCTTACATTCGGCATAAAACAAAAGCTCCTTTCTTTGCTACTAAGGATACACCGTAAACGCATTTTAGTCAATGATTTTTTAGCCCCGAAAAGAAAAAAATCACCCGCCGACTTTAAAAAGCGACGGGATAAATTTTTCAAACTAAAACATAAATTTTTAAATAAGAATACAAATAAGGTTGTTTTTGCCCTCGTTCACGGCTTTCGTCAAAATACGTCTTACCCTTCCTTTTAAATTTTCGTTGAGAGAAAGACACTTTGCGTTTAGTTCGCCGCCGATAAGCGAATACAAAGGTCTGCCGAAAACTTCGGTTTTCATAAAGTCCTCGCTTTCGGAAAGCTGGTTCAAAAAGGCTTCGCACTGCGACTTACTACCCGTCACGACGTCCACGTCAACGCATACCTTCGCGCCGATTATATGCATGGAATCGCCCTCCGCGCGTATCTTGACCGAATAGCTTCCGCCCGACTTTTTAACAAGCCTCGGCTCCGCCGTTTTGACCGCTTTCAACTCGGGCGCAACGACCCCGTAACCGTCTTTAAGCGAACTTTCCACGCCGCCGCGGAGCCTTTCGTAACTCACGCCCGCGCCGTAAACGCCGCGCAAAAACTTCAATAAATCGCTTCTGTTTTCCACGCTTTCGCCCGTTTCGTCGGAAATCACGCGATAGAAAAGGCTTTCGTCCGCGCCGAATTTTATTTCCGCTTCGCCGCTTGCCATATCGAGCGCGGTTTCGTCGATATTAAGCACTTCGAATCCGTCGAATTCTTGTTCGACCGCCGTAACTGAGCGCATCGTGTCGAGCTTTTCGCCCGCTTCACGCGTTTTTTCTAAAATTTCGCCTATAATTTTGCTTTCCGCACTAAGCCCGACAAGGAAATCCGGCAGAGCAAAAATAAGCTTTTTGAGCGGAAACTCATACAAAACTTCCGTCAAAATTCCCGAAAGTCCGTTTTTGTCAAGCTTGTCGACGTTAACGGCAACAACCTTTACTCCGTGCTTTTCTTCAATCTTTTCGCACTCTGCTTTCGCGGCTTTGCTTGTCGGTTCTGTGCAGTTAAAAAGCACGATAAACGGCTTATTGGCGGACTTTAGCTTGCTTATCACCTTATCCTCGGCAGGAATATACGCCGCGCGCGGAATGTCCGTAAAGCTTCCGTCCGTCGTCACTACTACGGCTATCGTCGAATGTTCGCCGACGACTTTATCGGTGCCGTACTCCGCCGCTTGCTCAAACGGCATAGCTTCTTTCTGCCAAGGCGTTTTAACGAGCCGCGGCTTTTCGTCCTCGGTATGCCCTGTCGCGCCGTCCACCATGTAGCCCACGCAATCGACAAGCCTGACTTTCGCCGTAGCGTTCCCGACGGTTACCACCGCTCCGTCCGCCGGCACGAATTTAGGTTCCGTCGTCATAATGGTTTTACCAGTCGCCGATTGCGGCATTTCGTCCACGGCAACGCTTTTTTTACCGTCCGCAAGGTTAGGTATAACGAGGTTTTCCATAAAACGCGCTATAAACGTCGACTTGCCCGTTCTCACGGGTCCGACTACGCCTATATAAATATTGCCGTTGCTTCTCTTCGCGATATCCTTGTAAATATCCCTGTTTGCCATAACTTTTAATTTCGTCCTCAACTTTCTAACCCTAAGTTATGCTCTAACGGCAAAAAAAATTACTTTACCGTTAAAAATCCTTGACAATCGCGCGTTTAAGTGCTAATATTATCGCGTCGAAAGACAAAAAATCAATATCGGGGTGCCGCACGGCTGAGATTATACCCGCAGAACCGAACAAGGTAATGCTTGACCGGGAGAATATTTTATTCGTTGTTTGCGCCCCGTAATTTTTACGAGGTGTTTTTTATGCTATTCAACCTTTTAACGGACGAAGCGAGCGAATCGTTCGTCCCCACGCTCATTATTTCGATTGTAGCAATACTCTTAATAATCGGAATAATGGTTGTTCTCTGCTTTGTAACGAAAAAGCTCAATACGCGCAGTATCGTTTTTGCGGGTATCACGATAGCTCTTTCCTTCTGCTTGTCGTACATTAAGTTTTCGCCCGTTGAAAACGGCGGCTCAATAACGCTCGCAAGTATGCTCCCCGTCATTATATACGCGTATTTTTACGGTTTCGGTCCGGGGCTTTTGTGCGGCGTGTGCCATGGTCTTTTACAATTTATTCAAGAACCTTACGTTCTCACGCCCGTAACCTTTATATTCGATTACGTTCTTGCTTTCGGCTCGATAGCCGTCGCGCCCCTCTTTAAAAAGATACCGCAAAAAACCGTCGCCTTAGCTTGCGGAATAGTTGCCGTTTACATTGTAAGATTTATAAGCCATTTTGTTTCGGGTCTTATTTATTATGCGGATATGCCGCTTTCGCAGTCGATTCCGCTTTCCGCCGCTTACCAAGCAACCTACGTTCCGCTCGATTGCGCTATTTCTTTAGCGGTAGCAATCGTTCTTTCCGTAACAGGCGTTATAGACGTTCTCGAAAAGCAAGCTCTTAAAGGTTTGAACAAGAAAGAAAAGGCGGAAACCAAAGAAAACTGATTTAAAAAAAAACAAAACCGCATACAAAAAGCCTTCCGCTTCGATGAGAAACGGAAGGTTTTTTCTACTATAAAATCAGCCTATAACGCGATTATCGGCTAAAATAGTCCAATCACGAGCTTAACGAGTTTTACCAAAAACACGCTCGTCGGATAGATAAAGAAGAACGCGAACACGCCGACGGCAAGCACAAGTGCGGCAATACAAACGGGCGTTTTCATCTTTTCGTAAGCCACGGGGAATTTTTTAGTTATGAGCCACACGGCAACGAGAATTACCGCGGCAACGGCTATTCCTATAAGAAAATATTTAAGATACGGCGAAGAGTATTCTATTTTGACCTCGTTTTCGCCCTTTTCAAGCTTGACGAGCATAAACGAAAGCCCGTTGTCGATAAGTTCCGCTTCTTTGCCGTTCACCGTCGCTTTAAATCCTTTTATCGCAACGTAATTCATAAACAAATATTCGCCGTCCGTTTCTGTCGTCACTGTCGCGGTGAACGTATCGCGGTTTATCGTATAGTCGACTTCACGTTCTTTCAGCGACTCCGAAAGCTTTCTTATCTTGCTAAGCGGCAGATTGATAGAACCGCAATATTTGGCGATAATCGACTTATCGAGGGGCTTATTGTAACTTTTTATGCAAACGGTAGAGCTTCCGCTCTTTTTATACCCGAGGTCGACTGCCTCTTTCGTAAGCCTTGTCGCGCTATCCTCTTCGAACCCGCCGACCGAATATTTTATCTCGTAATCTTCGGGAAAGTCGTTGTAAAAATACCACTGCCCCTCGGCGTTCCCGATTGCGCGCGACACGGGCAAGCTTATAGTGTAAATACCCGTAGCCGCTTCGTAAGCGATATCGGTTTCGCTAACCGCATACATTTTATCGAAGAGTTCGCCCTCTCCGCCTAAAAACTTGTAGAGCTTATTCAAATTTTCGTAATTCGTACCGTCGAAAACGAGGTCGGACGAACTAACCGTATAAGCGTTCGGAAAGCAAATCGTGTTTTCCACCGCCGCAAAATACTGTTGTTGCGTATCCTCCAAAAGCTTGTTGTAACTGCGCGACTGCGACGAATGATAATTTCCGTTATTGTGAATGTAGTAGTACTTATATCCGAGCAGACAATCGCCGAAAAACAACCCTCCGCTCGACTTCATGCAATTGACCTTGTTCCCGTCGTAATCGAAAAACAGAGGAGCTTTAAAGTTATCGCGGTCGATGACGGACGAAAACACGCTAAAACAGTTAGTATGGGTCGAAAACGCGGCGTCGTTGGTGAGCGCGTCGTTGTAGTCCTTTATGCGGTAATACCCCTTGCCGTCCGCCTCGTAAGTTTCGTTTATCTTCTTTACAATCGCGTTGTACTGGTCATATCTCACCGGATTAAAAGCGTTGCCCGCAACCAAAAACATATTGTAGAACGCAACTTGCACGCTCAACAAAACGATTATTGCGTAAGAGATTTTTTTGAAGTCAACAAGCTTCTTTTTGTAAAGTACCGCGCCGACGAAAACGACGAGCGCAACTGCAAGCGCGAGCGGCGCAAGATATTCAAGCCCGCCGACGGAATGAGCAAAAACCGAAGCGAAATTGTTCTTTTCGCCGTCTTTAAGCATGTTATACACGTCGTCGCCTTTCACTATTTTCGCTCCGAACACGACGAAGAAAATTGTTGCCGCAAGTGCGAGCGCGAAAAAGCACACCGAAGCAATCTTTGTTTTAGTATCTTTTCCGAGCAATCCGCCGTCGCTTTCGATCGAAAAATCAAGCCCGTTTAAAAGCCTTGCCGAGATAAACAGCCCGTACGGCGTAGTCAAAAAACCGAAACGCAAAGAGTAACTCATGTACGAGCCGGCGTTCAAAAGATTGCACGATTCGTCTATAAGTATCGGCACGAACAAAAGTACTCCCGTCACGGCAAGGAACTTATCAAAATTTTCCTTCACGCCGTTTTTGAAAAAGTAAATAAAGGACAGCGCGACGAACGCCGTGTCCGCGATTATATAAGTGAGCTTGGAATACAAGTGTTCGTAAGAAAGCTCGTTCCACAAATTTTCGAAAATGCCCGTGTTTCTGCCCGAACGCATGTAAGCGAAAAACGCGGGAACCATGAGCGGCAAGCAAAGCCCCACCGCCACGACGAGCGAAAAGCAAGTTTTTGCCAGCACGTCCGCGCGTTCGCACTTTTGAGGAACGATTACCGCATAGCACACAAGGACAAGGAAAACTATCAAAAGCGCAAAGCATGCAATCGAAAAGCAAGTGTAAATCATCAGCGCGTAGGCAATCGCAAAGTAACGGATTTTTCTTTCCTTAACGAGCCGCATAAAACCCGAAATCACAAACGGCATATAAATAAGGAAATCGAGCCAGTTTATATATGTGTTCGCAACGAACATATACCCCGAGTACGCATACAAAAGCGACAAAACGAGAATAATTACTTCGGGCAAATTCTTGAAATATTTGCGCAAAAAATACGCCGCCGACAGCGCGATACAACTGAGTTTAAGCGGCATAACGAAGCTTGCCGCATAGTAAACGTTGCCCTTGCCGAACAGCAAAAACACGAACGTGAAAGGGCTTATCGCGCAGTACGCAAGCGTTCCGAAAACGTCCGCCCCGCCCATTATCGCCGTAGAATATGTAAGAGAGGACTTGCCGTCGAACACGTCGTAAAAGTGTTCCAAAAACGGGCAAATTTGTGCCAAAAGGTCGTAGCTTGAAATGCAATCGTGCGAAAACGGGTAAATATTGCTTGCTTTAAGCACGGCAAAAAACAGTGCGCAAATAGTCACCGGCAACGCGTAAAAAAGCCAGAATTTATCAAAATGTCTTTTAATAACGTCGAACGCGTCGTTTTTTACAACGTTTTCCGCCGCTTCCGCTTCCTCTTCCGCTTTTTCGTTTTTCGTCTTTTTGTTATCGTCAAATATTATTTCTTTTTCCTCTTCCGCCGAAAAATAATTGTTTTCCATATTCGTTTTCCTATAACGCCGTCATTAAGTTACTGTTTAGATTTTACCACATAATGTCGCCAAAATCAAGCAAATGCCACAAAAACGCGGAATAACTAAACTTTAAGCAAAAAAGCCCTTGCAAGTTGTTGCTTTTTTTCGCAAAATATTATATACTTTTAAAAGTAAACAATCAATCGCATATTCACGGAGGAGTATCGAAGCGGTCACAACGAGGCGGTCTTGAAAACCGTTTGGGGGCAACCCCACGCAGGTTCGAATCCTGTCTCCTCCGCCAACACCTTGAACGGAAGGCTCAACGCCTTCCGTTCAAGGTGTTTTTGGAGTAGACAGGATTTTAGAACCTGCAAGGTTCGCGTGCCTGAGGGCTGTTTTCAGCCCGAAGAAATACGCCGAGGGGCTCCCGCACACTTGCGGGAAACGGCGTTATCCTGTCTCCTTTTATGCGGGATTTTTAGTGTTTTGGCGGAGGAGACAGAGCTGAAGAGGTTCCTTGCGGCTTTCTGTCGGCTTTACTCCCCTTTCTCTTTACACATATCTGCACATTCCTTTATAGTATCTGCATATAAATCGACAAAAAAAATGCAGATACTTTTATTTTAAGCTTGACTATATGCAGATTTTCATATATATTTATAATATAATGTAAGGACAAGGAGTGAGTATGGATATCGTGACGGCGGTGAAAACCTTAAAAGAAAAATATAGCGTACTCGGCAAAAGCAGGGTTTTTGAAGTAAAAACGAACTATTACGACAAAAGCGGAGAAAGCATTTCTCTTATTTTGTACGAAGAAAACGGCGAAGCTTACATTAACGACGGCTCGGAAGTGGCTAACGGCGTCGGGTACGACCTCGAGGAAAGAGAACTAAAAACTATTGCAAAAGCGTTCGGCTTTTACCTCGACGACTGGCATATAACGAAAAAATTCGAAAGCGTTCGGGACGTAAAAGCTTTCATAGATTTATACTTGCACATACGAGCAAATTATTATGAATGAAAACCGTTTTCCTTATCCCGCGACAAAATCGCCGAGTATCTTTTCTGATTCAAACTTTTCAGAATTTTGTGCAACTCCACCGATTATTCGCTCTAAAAATGTGCAAACGCAGCAATTATTCGCTCTAAAAATGTGCAACTCCGTAAATTATTCGCTCTAAAAATATGCAAAGCCTTGACTTTTTGTAGACTGTTTGATATAATACCCTATAATAAAGGCAAAAATAAAAGGGGCTAAGTATATGGAAGAAATCTATTTAAAACGAAAAATTGACAGATTTTTGACAGAATGGAAAGCCGATTCAGACAGAAACCCGTTAATAGTAAAAGGTTGCAGACAAGTCGGGAAAACTCGTTCGATACGGCATTTTGCCGATGTAGCAAAATACGAAAGTTTTATCGAAATCAACTTCGTAAAAGAAACGAAATATAAAAATATCATCATTGACGGTTATACGGCTTCCGCCATAATTAAAAACATATCGCTTATAGACCCGTCAAAAAAATTCATCGACGGTAAAACCCTTATATTTTTCGACGAGGTGACAGAATTCCCGGAGATTGCCACCTCTTTAAAATTCTTTAAAGAAGACGGTAGATTTGACGTTATTTGCAGCGGCTCCATGCTCGGCGTAAATTACAAAAAAATCGAAAGCAACAGCGTAGGATACAAAACCGACTACGAAATGTATTCTATGGACTTCGAAGAATTTTTGTGGGCAAAGGGCTACGATAACGGCACGGTAGAAAATTTGCTTTCGCACATGCAACAATTAAAGCCGTTTAGCGAGCTTGAAATGTCGGTTTATCACGGACTTTTCCTCGATTACGCCGTCCTCGGCGGCATGCCCGCGGTTGTAAAAAACTATATAGTGAAAGGCACTTTCGAAGGTTCACTCGTCACGCAACACCAACTTATCGCCGACTTCAAGGAAGACATAAGAAAGTATGCAACAGGCTTAGACCAAACGCGAATACTCAACGTTTTCAATAGCATAGCCTCTCAACTTGCAAAAGAAAACAAAAAATTTCAGATTTCCAAAATAGAAAAAGGCGCAAGATTTCGCGATTATCGCGGCTGCGCGGAATGGCTTAAGGACGCCGGCATAGCAAATATGTGCTATTGCCTTAACGACCTTGAATTGCCGCTTTCGGGCAATTGCGACACAGACAAATTCAAATTGTATTTTTGCGATACGGGCTTACTCGTTTCGCTTTTAGACGAAGAATCGCAAGACGATTTGCGCGCGAACAAAAATCTCGGCGTTTACAAAGGCGCGTTGTACGAAAATATCGTCGGCGAAGCATTCGTCAAATCCGGCTACAAACTTTACTATTATAAACGCGAAGACGGAACGCTTGAAGAAGACTTTTTCATTCGTTCGGCATCAAACCTTATTCCCGTCGAAGTCAAATCCAAAAACGGAAAATCGAAATCGTTAAAAAGCCTTATAACCTCTCAAAAATATCCCGATATCGCATACGGCTTTAAACTCTCGGCAAACAACATAGGCTACAGCGACAAAATTTACACGTTCCCATACTTCTGCGCGTTCCTTTTAAAACGTTTCATGAAAACTTTCACGCCCGTAAATTGAACGATAAATTGTAGAAAAACGGCACAGACAACACACAAAAACAACGTTTTAAAAACGCTCCGCCTTGACAAAACAAAGCGGAGCGTTAAATTTTTCGAACAAACGACAAAAAAGCGATTAAACTTCAACTAAAAACAAGCCGATATTCGCCTAAAAATCAATATTCGGCAACGCCGAGAATATATGCCGGGGAAAGGTCGAGTTCCTTGCAAATGCGCGCAAAAGTTTCGAGCCGCGGCATTTTGTCGGTCGTCATGTACTGCGTTACCATTTCCGGCGAAACGCCGATTTTCGCAGCAATCTCTACGGCTGTAAGCCCGGAACTCCTTAGTTCCGAACAAAGCCTTTCTTTTATCGCCCGTGCCTCGTCGGACAAAGTTTTGCCGACCGAAGCCTTCTTATCCGTATCTTTCGCCGCCGCTTTTTCTATCTCGTCTTTTAAAATAATTCTTTGCGTTTTCTTCTGTTTTTCTTCCATATGTATTATTATACCTTTTATAGCGAAAAACGCTTGACAACTAACCGTCGGTTAGTGTATAATATGCTCATAATCGTTCGAATTTAAACCACACTTAAGAAAACGAGCGATGAGGAGGTACAAAAAGAAGATGGAAACAAAATCGATGCGGCTTAAAAAGCTACTGAGCGGGCGCGTGATACGCAACACAAAGTGTTTCGGTTGGCACCTTTACGACAAAACGGACGTAGAGGAAACGACGACTTGGGTAGATTCCGTGGACGCGGAACACATGTACGGCGACAAATGGAAATTCACGCCGCACTACAATAGCGAAACGAAGTATTTTTTGGACGTAAGCTTTTACAGAAAAAGCGAATGGTTCACAAACTTAGGCGGCGTAAAAATTCTCGAATTTTTCTACAATTTAATCTTTTTGATAAGAAGAATAATCGGCGCGTTGTTGCCCGCCGCGTTCGTTATCGCAATGATTTTCGTTATTATCGGCAGTTCGAGCAACGACGACCCGACAGGCAACCTTGTGGGCGCGATATTCGGCGGCGCATTCATGACATGGGTACTTTTGATAGTCCTCGAAGATATTTTCGCAATGATTGCGCGCGGAATACTTAAACCCGCGGACGGAAGAGAAGCTTCTCTAAGAGTTCAATCGGACGGCAGTTACGGCTACGCCTCGGGCTACGGCGACGACCTTTCCGTCGGCAGAAAAATTCTACTTTCGATAGGAAGCATAGTTTGCGCGGCTGTAGGGCTTTTTATCGGCGGCGCGGTCGGTCAAGCGGTTGCGGCGGGCTTGATAGCGGAAGGCACGCTCACGCAAGGCAAATTCGGCAATTTAAGCGTAATAGTCGCGCTTTTCGGCATGGCTCTAACGCTTTTCCTCATCGTAGTAACGATAATTAAAATATGGAAAGCCAAAACAAGCCGCATACTCTTTATGATTTTAGACGTAATTATTCCCGCCGCGCTCATGATATTACTCATGATAGTGCAAGTGTGATTAAAAAATATCCCCCGTATTTCTAAGACTGTCGCAAAATAAAGCGGCGGTCTTTTTTAGGGATTTCATTCCTTACCCCTAATTACCTAAAAGGCGGCTTTTTCGCGCTTTTCTGCGACCGTTCGATTGGAGTACGTTCAGTACGCCTGCCTCACGCTCGCAAAAAATCATCAAAAAATACGCTCTTTTAGGTGCTTCGCATTTTTGCGGATAAAAAAGTAAACTCTCAAGTCGGTTTTTGCAAGACAAATTGCCGAAATGACGCTTTATGCCTATCAATTAGCTTAAGGCGAAGCAAAAACCGATTTAGCTAAAGCAAAAATAATTAGTGATAAGGAATGCAATCCCTATTGAAAAATCCTCTCGACATTTTTAGGCAATAAGCGCATGTCAACAAAAATAATTTCATTTTTCTTTTCACCTCTCTTTGCCTTATTCTATTGACCGAAAAAACTATTTGTGATACAATACCGTTACCATTAACGATAAGGAGTTTATATGAAAGGATTTTTGAAGAAAGCTTCGACTTTGTTTGCCTGCTCTTTGCTTGCTTTTTCCGCCGTTTTCGGCAATTATCAAGGTATTTCGGCAACCAACGCGACAAAAGCGCAAGCTTCGGAAGCGATTTATAACCCGAGATTTTATTATTATCAAGAACTTGACGAAAACGAAAAAAAGATTTACGACGGCTTAACGAAGATGGACGAGGACGGCATTTTTAAGACCGGCGACGGCAGCCTTGACCTTATCAAAAACGGCTTTTTGCGCGAATATTACGCGAAAGAATTTGCTTACGGCGACAATCGCGCGCTTTCCTCGTTTGCAGCCGCGCGCGACGCTTACTACCTCGACCACCCCGAAATTTTCTACGTAGACTTCGACAAGCTCACTTTGAGCTTTTACAAAAAAGGCTCGGCATACGTTGCCGAAATAGGCGCGGGCAGATACGATAACTATTACGCGGACGGCTTCACGAGCGCGGAACAAGTGGAAACGGCGATAAACGAATATGAAAAAGCGGTTACGGTAATCGCAAACAAAGCCGCGGCGGCTAAAGACGACAAGGAAGCCGTAAAACTAATCGACAAAGCGATTACCGAAAAAGCGACCTATTCGTTCGACGCGGACAAAACCGCTCTCGGCAAAAGCTCGATACGCACTTCTTACGGCGCGCTCGTAAAAGGCTACGCCGTGTGCGAAGGTTACGCGAGAGCCTTCAAAGCAATCTGCGACAATCTCGTTATCCCGTGCGCGGAAGTCATCGGCTTTTACGAAACGGACACGAGCGGAAAGCAGCCGCACGCCTGGGTACACGTCGAAATGGGCAACAAATACTACCTCGCCGACCCGACGTTCAACGACAACGAAACCACCGAAAAAACGCTTTATAGCGGCACTAAAAGCACAAAACGCTACGTTCTTAGCAACGCCGTATCGAACGGCGGACATGAGTTTACAGCCCCGAGCTTGCGATAAACGACCTCGGCATGAACGATATCCAAACGACCGTAACCTACGACAAAACGGCGGAACCTTACAGCCAAACAATCACCTACAATTACGACGGCTATAAAAGCGCGGCAGACTTCTTGAAAGACGGACTTCATCTTGTCGTCCGCCACGCGCTCGTAAACGGCGACGGCAAAACCGAGGGTTGGACAAAGCCGTACTCTTTGAGCGCAATGGACTACCCCGGCAACACTTTCTTAGTTAACGCAAAAACGCTAAGCACTCAATTTTTAGTCACGTCCGAAGCTCCCGAAGCAACGGGCATTTACGACAACTTCGACTTTGACAAAGTAATCGCCGAAAGCGAAGTCATTTTCAACGAAGTGTATTCCTTTGCCGACGACGCGCCGCGCGTGCTTTCCATAACCCCGAGCGCAACCACGATTTTGAACTCTCAAAAGACTTACGAAGTAACTATAGAATACGAAAAGAAAATCAAAACTCAAGATTCCTCCAAACAAATCGGAATGTTCGTTTACAGCGAAAGCAGCGAAAACTTAGGCAAATACGTGAAAGTCGAAAACATGCGACTTGCGGACGATCACTCCGTAAGCTTCACCTTTACCCCGAGCAAAATGTACGAACACGACTCCGTTTGCTACCGCTTTATTCCCACTAACGTAGTCGGCGTAAACGACCAAACGCCCACCGCGGCAATGCTCAAATTCGCCCGCCCGTGGCAAGTTTGCAGCAAGGTTTACGGCGACGGCAGGCTCTATATCGACGCGTGCGCCTCTCCCGTTCTCATCGGCACTTCCGACCTCTCCAAAGCAAACTTCTTAGACGAAAACGGAAATCAAGTTGCCGAAAACCAGCGTAGTCAGCTCGTTTTAGTCGCTTCCAAAGTTGACGAAGATACGGAAAAGGATATGCTCAATAGCGCAAACAGCTTCACGAGTACCGAAATAGACTCAAGCGCGACTTTCGAACTCGACCTTAATATCTGCGGCGGCGTAACGCAAATTCCGAAAGGCTCATACGTAAAACTTGCCCTCGGCTTTCCCGAAGGCTATCGCCTTAGCACGGGTACGACTTTTAAAGTTTACCACTTCGAAAAAGACGAAAACGGCAACATAGACCCCTCTAAAACGCGCGAAATCCCTTGCATTGCGACGGAATACGGCATCGTCGTGATAGTCGATAGCTTTTCGCCCTTTCTCGTCGCGGCATGCAAAGACTCCGTCGACAGAAACGTTTACACAAAAATGCTTTCGGACGGCGGAACGGTCACGGCAACCGTCACCACGAGAACGGGCAAAACCGAAAATATAAACGAAATTGCTTCTTTAAGCTACGGCGGCAGCATAACTTACACATTCGAAGCAAACGACGGCTACGCGCTCGATTACGTGTACCTCGACCAAAAGGAATTAAAGGTAGAAAACGGCACGGTAACAATTAGTTACGACGATTTAAAGGCAAATTCGCAACTCAAAGTCGCGTTCATTTCGGACAAAGCCGCGGCAAGAATAAAAAAGAACGGCTACACCCCGCTCGACAAAACCTATCTCACGATAGAAAAGTACGTTTCCGACCCGTGCGGCAGACCCGAAACGGGCGCGTTATACGTAAAAATGTTCCTCATATTCCTTTCGATAATAATTCTCATCATAGCCGCCCTCATCATTATTCCCCTTGCAATCGTCAAAGTAGCGAAAAGCCGTGAGAAAAGTGAAAGGTGAAAGATGAAAGTTGAAAGTTGCGGACAAAAAATATTATAATAGTATATCCGCATCTTTCAATTTTCCATTTTCAACTTGCTCGATATTCGTGCGTTCGCACGAGCGAAAGAGGATTGAAAATATTATATAAATAATTCGTCCCTAATTTTCAACTCTCAACTTTCAATTTTCAACTATTTTTTCTCTTTCAATAGCCACAAAACCCAAAAACACACAAAAAACTGCTCGGACAGAACCTCTGTCCGAGCAGAATTTTTTTGCGTTAAAGCCCCGATTAAGCGGCTTCTTGCGCCTTTTCTTTTTTGCCTTTAAAGAATATAAAGTACACCCATATGCCGATTATCGCGACGACGAGAACGTTCACGCCGACAAGCGCGGGAATCCACCACTGGAACGACGGGATAATTTCAACCATTTCTATAGTCTTAGTCGGGTCGTAATTCTTTGTCTGATAATATGTATTGCAATATGTATAGAGTACGTTTTTAATTGCTCTCACGCCTGCGTAAACCAATACGCCGTCGGTAGCCTTAAATCCAACACCTCTATCCGAAGGGAAGAGCCTGATATCGTTACCGCCACGAATAAGTTGCTCCGGAGTACCGACAGCGTAATCCGTTACGATAGAGCCTCTAAAACCCCATTCGTTTCTGACAATACCGTTCAAAAGCGAATTACTATAAGCGCATCTTTTGCTTCCGATATTTGAAAAAGCAGACATAAGCGCGGTGGTTTTTCCTTTCTTTATACCGATTTCAAACGGTTTAAGATAGTTTTCTCTTAGGTTCTGTTCTGTAATCCATGCGTTAGCGTTAACCGGGTTATGTCCGTTTTCGGATAAAACGATATGCTTCAAGTAAGTAATCAATCCATGAGTGTTGGCACCGTTTACATAGGAAGCTCCTAAATATCCCGAAAGAACGCCGTCCTCCGAAAACGCCTCAAAGGCACGATGGAAATAAGGAGAACGATGCAAGTTAACAGTAGGTCCGTATATACCGGAAATGCCGTATGCCTGCGCCTCAACGCCGAGAGCTGCGCCCATTTCGTAAGCTAAGTCTTTATTCCATGTCATAGCAAGTATTGCCAAAGACGGATATCCCGTATACTTATCCGTATCGGTTTGACCGGTAGCGGCAAAGCCTGTAACGGTAAGACCGCAAGACCCGTCTTGATCAAGAAAACGAGGTTTTCCTATGCTTACGGCTTCGGCTGTTTTAAAACCTGCAGTCGAACAAATCAAGTCTATTTCCTCGATCGAAAGCTGTGATAAAAACTCATCCCATTTTTCGCTGTTATAGTTGCTGCCGAGTTCCATTATTAGTTCTTCGTTCGGGACGATTTTTCTTCCCGATTCTCTCATAAGGTCTTCTTTCGTCGGTTTAGACCCGTCTTCGAGAGTGAAAAGGTAAAGATTGCTTTCTGTATTGTTCAACGTCGGAACATTGAGTTTACCTGCGGCGAGTTTTTCGTCAAGTCCTTTATAATAATAGCCGTTGTTAGCACCGGATTGTCTCGGAGTTGCCTGAATTGTCGGGAAAGTTCCTTCGAAGTCCGCACGGGAAAGATAAACAATTTTATTCGAGTCCTTGCTGCCGTCGATGGGAATACCCGCTTCCGCGTTGTCGCCCGTAAAACGGTTTACTACCACGCCTGCGGCGTAAGTCGGGTCAAGGCGGTAAGTTATGCCCTTTTTGGCGTTATCGGAAGAAACGGGAACGTTATAAACTATATCGGAAGAAGCGCAATCGGCTACTTTGTGAGAGTTCTTCATGAGCTTAATATGGTATTCGCCCGGGTCTAATTCCCAACCCGCAAAGCCGTTTTCGTTCTTGTCGTAGCAATCGTAAGAAGCCATGTCGTAAATATCGAAAGAAAGCGTTACGCTTTTACTTTCGTTCGGTTCGATAAGTTCGGTCTTTTCGAAAGCCACAAGGTTAACCGCGCTCTTTTCTATTCCGCCTTTTGTGTACGGCGCGGTGTAGTAGCACTGCACCACTTCCTTACCCGCAACTTTGCCCGTATTCTTAACGGAAACGGTAATTTCTATCGAAGTGTTTTTATCGGTAAAAGTATCGTTAGTTTTAGGCGTATACTTCGTTTTTTTCTTGCCGACAAGCCATTTTACGCCCTCTACCGTCCATTCGAACGTAGTGTAGCTAAGTCCGTAACCGAACGGATATTGTACGACTTTGCCGTAAGAAGTGCCTTTCTTTTCGAAGTATCCTTCCGCGTCCGCCGTTTCGTACCATCTATAACCTACGTAAATATCTTCCGCATAAGCTATCTGCAAACCGTTCTCCTGTGTGGGAATAATGTTAGCGTATGTCGGGTTGGTTTTCGTATCGTAAGCAAATGTATCAGCCGTTTTTCCGCTCGGGTTGATTTTTCCCGCAAGAATTTTGCCGATAGACTTTGTTCCCGATTGACCGGGAAGCCCTACGTACAAAACGGAATCGACGTTTTCGTTATCGAGCGCGCCGAGTTCCATAACGTTGCCGCTGTTGATAAGCACTATAACTTTTTCAAAGTTTTCGCCTACCCACTTAATCATCGCTTCTTCCTTTACTGAAAGCTGAATAAGGTTCCTTCCGTCCTCATCGTTATCGTCGTAAACGCCCCTATAACTATGTTTATCGTAAGTTCCCTCTTCAAAACCGGCATTTTCGCCGGTGGTTCTTGCAATGGTTATAATCGCAGTATCGGAGAAAGTCTTTGCATTCTGTAAAACTTCCGGATTAGAGTTATACCAGGCTTCGTCAAAAGTAGTTCCTTTCTTTTCGCTCTGGGTTTTGTAAGCTTCCATAAGCGCGGTGTTTACTTCGAAGCCCGCTTCTTCAAGTCCTTTTTGCAAGTTTGTTTTGTAATTAACGTTCATCATTGCGGCTCCGGCACCGATTCCCGTATAAAAGAAGCCGTATTTTTTAGCGTCGGTCGAACCTACGCCGAAAAGATTGACTTTGTACTTTTCGTTTTCCTTTACGGCAAGCGGAAGCGTTCCGTTGTTCTTCAAAAGCGTTGCTCCTTCCGCAACTATCTTTTGAACGACATCATTGCCGGAATCAAGGGTTTTTGTTACAGTCTCGGTATCCGTTTTCTGCTTTGACGGAGCCAAATGTTTGCTTATTTCGCCTGAGTGGGCGTAGCACAAAATATCACCTACAATAAGTGCAACAAGCAATACGGCAAACACGCACATAGTAATAATATGCTTGATTTTTAATGTTTTTTTCATAAATTTTTCCTCTTTTTACGCGACGAACGATACGCCG
>DHMS01000028.1 GCA_002405915.1 Christensenella sp. UBA4636 | reverse complement strand
TTGCGGTCGCGCTTTCCTACAAAGAAAAAAAAGCATAAGGAGCAACTAATAATGAAAAAAGAAGATATGAAAATTTTTATCGCCGCCGAAGCGCGAATAGTTTTCTTGTCTGAAAACGTAATTTGCACGAGCGGAGTATGGGGCGAAGGCGATTCGCTCGAAAGCGGAACTAACGGTACTGATTATAACGACGGTGACGTTCACAACGGTTGATGGGAGGTATAAGTTATGAAATCTTTAAAAATCAAAAGTGTTTTTTGCACCGCCGTTTTGGCTGTCGCGTTTGCGATTTTAGGCTTAACGACTTCGTTAACTTCCGTTTTTGCAACGGATAGCGTAAATGCAAAAGCATATCTTTCACTCGGTGAGGAAATAGTTTTAAAAACAAATCTAACGGATATCCCGGACGGTTACAACGCCGCGACAATGAGCTTTACTCTCGGCGAAGATACCGAGCGCGTAGAAGCAACCGTAACAAACAATTCGGCGTACTTCGAATACAAAGGTATAACTCCTAATTACTTCTCGTCAGAAGTGGCTATGTCTTATACGCTCACCGGCGACGGACAAACGACTTTGGAAAAATCTTTAGAAAATTTTTCGGTTGACGGTTACGCGGCTAAGCTTTTGGATCTTTACCCGGATGACGAGGAACTCAAACAACTTGTCGTAGATATGTACGCTTACGGCGAAGCTTTGAAAACTTACGCCGAGAAAGGCAACACCGCTTTGACGAGCGTGCAAGAATACGGCTTAAACCCGTCCGAGTTTACGTCAATCGAAAACCCTAACGTTAAAAACGTGAACGGAACGAGCGATAAACTCACATGGAAAAACGCTTATCTATACTTCGATTACAAAGTCAATCTTGCGTTTTCTTTCAGCGGAACTTTCGCCGGCGAGCCTATTTTAAAGGTTAAAAAAGAGAACGGCGAAGAACAAACCGTAGAAGAGCTTGAGAAGATAGAAATCGGCGGAAAAACGACTTATAGGGGCGTTTATCGTTCTATTAACCTTTCGGAATACGACGTGAAAGTAACGGCTATCGTTTATGACGGCGAAGAAAAAGTCGAAAAGACCGTAGACTATTCTCTCGCTTCCGCCGTGTACGCTTTCCAATCGGAAACGGACGGAACGTATAAACAAGTAGTGCGGAGAGTGTACAATTACGGTTTATCCGCCGTTAGCTACTCAACTCATACTTTGAGCGTCAAAAAGACGGACGGAGAAGTCGAAACTTATAGGCTGAAAGTCGGCGAAGCTCTTCCGCAGGACTGTATCGACGAAAACGCAATAGGCTATTATAACCAAGACGACGTTACGGAATTCGGAGCGATAAAAGACTTTATTATGCCGAGGAAAAACTATAACCTTGCTTTCTACTATAAAGACGAGACTACCGAACAAAGAATTATTCCCGGTAGTTTTAAAACCGGTGATTACGGTCTAAAGGCTATGGGCGTAGGTGCGATAGTTGACGGAGTTAGAGGTACTCTTATGACTTTTAGCGGCGCAGCCGACGAATATTTCCGTTTTGTTTCAGTTTGCGGTACGAGCGCAACGGCTCTCGGGATTCAAGCCGGAAGAACTTATCGCTTTGATTATATTCTTGTCAATTACGGCAAAACGAGTATTTCGTTCAAGCTTATCGGAGTACAGACGAAAACGGAAATGACGACCGATAAAGGTGCCGTTATATCCAACTCGGTAACGCTTGAAAGCGGCGAAAAGATAACCGTAAGCATGACGATTACGCTTACCCAAAATAATACTAATGCGATGACTTGCTTAGTCCTTGAGGAGGCTTGTGTGGACGCAAAGCTCGGCGTAAACATGACAAAGACGAATGCCGACGCCGAGGAACATACGCATACCGTGACCATTGACTCATCCGTAAACGCCACGTTTGAAAACGGCGAAAAGTCGACTATCCTTGAATGGGGCTCGGCGTTGCCGACCGTAGTTTTTGAAACGACTACAGAAGTAGGCGGTTGGTATGACGTTGCCGATTTAAGCGTAAATTTTGTCGGAGCAAACGCATTCGTTATGCCCGATAAAGATATAACGGTTGCTCCTCTGAAAAAGGTTGAGGGAACGTATCTCGACTTTGGGTACGAAACGGACTATGCAAAGAACATTACCTGCGCTCAATCAACGAGAGTAAGCACTATCGTGGACGGGCTAAAAGGTCATGAAGTAACACTTACGCCTACCGCTAAAGGAAGTTGCTCGATAAGGTTTAAGAGTAAGTTCAGTACATCTAAGTCCGTTAGCGGCATGACCTTTTACTACACAATCGAGAACAGAAGCAACGCTACGGTTAAATTCTCGCTCAATCAAGTAAATTCCGGTACTGTGGTTTTAGCAAAGAGCAATACTATCGAACTTGCGGCGGGCAAAAAAATAGCAGTCGAACTAACTATGCCGGAAGGAGATTATTCAAACGAAAACGCGCTTTCGTACTTCGTGTTTACGACGGAAGACACCGCGCCGATAAAGTTTGCGGTCGCGCTTTCCTACAAAGAGAAAAAAGCTTGAGGAGTTTTGCATGAACTTTTTTGAAAATTATATAAAAAATAAGAATACAACCTTTTTCGTTGCTGCGGGCGTTGCAATCGTTTCCGTTATCGTAGCGATAGTATACGGCGCGACATGGATAAAAGGCTATGAAAGTATATTTGCCTTATTATTGTTGATTGTCGGCGCGCCGGCGTTTATCGGGCTTTCGTTCGTAAACGCCAACGTCGGCGCGGCGGTTATGAGCGGTTGCGATTTAGTCGCGTTTGCTCTTTATGTCGGAAAAACTTATTCCTATATTACGTCTAACTTCGCTACCGGCGTTGACTTCGGTGACGCTACGGTTGTAAAAATAATAGTTTTTGCCGTCATCATGTTTGCGTTGTTTGTAGCTTCTAACGTGTTCGTATACATGAGTATGACTAAAAAACCGGCAATTGCGGAGGAAAACTGAAATGACAAACAAAAAAACATGGTTAATTTCTAAAATAGTGTTTAACGTGGTTGCCGTTCTTACCGTTCTTATCAATCTCGTTTCGTTCGTATGCGGAGAAATGGAAGCCACGATAACGGAGTACGTTTTCGGCGGATATGAAAAGGAAGTCGAATATTCGGAAGATTCCGTTGTGTTTGCATCCGATTACGATTCTGTTGCCAACGTAAAAGCGGCGGCGTTGAACGTCGCTAACGCGGCGGAAAGCGAAGGCGCAGTGTTGTTAAAAAACGACGACGCTTTGCCGCTTGCGGAAAACAGTGTTGTAAGCTTATATAGCGCATCTTCCGTAAACCCTCTTTATGCAGGCGGCGGCGGAGCAATCATCAACACGATTAAGGAAAGCGATAAAATTTACTTTCCTACCGCCCTCGAAGCAGCGGGGCTTACTTACAACGAAGAACTTTATAAATGGTATAAAGAAAACGACGATATCTACGGGAGAAAAAACGCAACGGGTAACGGCACTACCGCTACTATCGACGAAGCGCCTTGGTCGGTTATTCCGACCGCGGCAAAGACAAAAAGCGCGGATGCCGGAATATTCGTGCTTAGCCGCGTAGGTACCGAGGGTAAAGACCTTGAATCGTCCTATTTAAAGCTCGATTCCAACGAAATATCCGTTTTAAAGGGTATGAAAGAAGAGAAATCGAAAGGCAATCTTAAAAAGATTATCGTGCTTTTGAATAGCGCAAACCCGATAAATCTCGATTTTATCGATAATGCGGACTACGGCATAGACGCCGTCTTGTGGATAGGATTGCCCGGCACGAGCGGACTTTACGGCGTATGCGATATTTTGGTGGGGCTTGTTACGCCGAGCGGCAGACTCCCCGATACTTGGTATATTGATAACCTTTATAATCCCGCTGTGGCTAACTATGGAAATTTTAAACACGACAATACTTATGTCGTCTATCAAGAAGGCGTCTATCTCGGGTATAGGTATGCCGAAACGCGCTATGAGGACGTTGTTTTAAAAACCGCAAATACAGGGAGCTTCGATTATTCTTCTTCCGTTAAGTATTCTTTCGGATTCGGAAAATCGTATACGGAATTCAGTTATGGTAAGTTCGAAAAAAAATACGACGAAGCAAGCGATACTTATACTTTCACGGTCGACGTTAAAAACGTAGGCGGGGTTGCCGGCAAAGAAGTAGTTCAGGTTTATTTGCAGCAAAGTTATACGGAGTACGATAAAATAAACCACATAGAGAAACCGTCTGTTGAGTTAGTCGGCTTTGCGAAAACAAAAAAACTCAAACCCGACGAAAGCGAAGCTGTTACTGTAAAGGTAGAGGGTAGGAGCCTTGCGGCGTACGACGCATATACCGCAAAAACGTATTATCTCGACGCGGGCGATTATTATTTTGCGCTCGGTAACGGCGCGCATGACGCATTGAATAATATTCTTGCGGCTAAGGGTAAAACGACCGCCGACGGAATGACCGAAAACGGTAACGCCGCGCTCGTTCAAAAAGAGACGATAAAAACCGCTTCCGCTACTAAATATTCCACAAAGACCGTAAAGGGCAAAGAAGTTCAAATTACAAACCTTGCTTCGTTCGCAGACCCTAACCTTTTAAACGACGGCGTTAACAGCGTAGATTATTTTTCGCGTTTTAACTGGACGGGAACATTGCCGACGACGGGCGAGGACGGTAAATTTTCTTCTTCGATGCATGCCGTTATAAAGAATTCGGATAAGATAAAAGAACAACACTCGACCGATAAAGGCAACGCTATTTTAAAGCAGGACGAGAATGGTAACGATAAGATTTACAAGCTCGAAGATATTAAAGATGACGGCAGAGATTATCCTAAGTATAACCAAAACAACGGAATAAAGTGGCAGGAAATGCGCCAAAATGCGGAAACGGGCGAACTTATCTCTTACGACGACCCTAAGTGGGAACTTTGCCTCGACCAGCTTTCGTGGCAACAAACTTGCGAAATAATTACGAGCGGATTCCGTAAGACTCCGACGTCGTCCGTGAACGAAGTCAACGGATTTCAATATCCCGGAACTTATGACCCCAACGGACCGAACGGCGTGTATTGCAGTATTTACGGGAACAGTCAAAGCACTAACGGACTTGCGAAAGTCAACAACGACCCCGATAAAGGCGAAAGTACCGTTTGCTATCCGTGTCTGAGTATTATCGCGGCAACGTTCAATACCGACCTTGCCGAGGAAGTGGGCAAGTCTTACGGAGAGGAAGCATTGTGGGCGGGCGTGAGCGGAATTTATGCGTTTACGGTAAATCTCCATAGGTATGCTACTCACGGAAGAATGTGCGAAAGCTACTCTGAAGACCCGTTGCTTACCGGTATAATCTGCGGTTATCAGTCGCTCGGTTGTCAAGAAAAAGGTTTGTATGTTTACACCAAGCATTTCGTCCTTAATGAACAGGAAACAAACAGAGTTTCGCATGAGTCTTGGATAAACGAGCAAACTTTAAGGCAACTTTATCTCAAAGCTTTTGAAGTTTCGATAGGCATAAGCGACGGCAGAAACGTTATGACGAGCTTTGCGCGAGTAGGCGGCGTTTGGGCAGGTCACGATTACAATCTCACTACGACTTGGCTTCGCGGCGAATGCGGTTTGTCCGGTTTTGCCGTTACGGACAGTTATATGTCGTCTTATATGAGTATGCGCGGCGGCGTTCTCGGCGGACAAGATTTGCCCGACGGTTCGGCTAACGTTTCTGATTTCGATTACGCAAAAACAAACGCTTCCGCGGTTGCTTGGGCAATGAGAGAATCGGCGCACAGAATTATGTATACGGCGGTTCAGAGTAACCGCGTGAACGGACTTGCCGTCAACGCAAACGTATCCGTTAAAGTGCTTACTCCCAAGTGGGTCAAGGTCAAAAACGGCGTCGTAATCGGCGTTAACGTTCTCGGCGGGATAGTTGCGGCACTCTTTGCCGTCTCGGTCGCGCTCGTCATCGTCAACAAGAAAAAAGCCGCGTAACGGCGGTTAAAAGTATTAAAGCACACACGCAATAGTTTTTACTATATTTTCCTTTCGGTTGCCGACGGCGTTTTGCCGTCGGCAACCTTTTATGGGTCGAAAGTTGAAAATTGAAAAGTCACCGCACTTATTTTTACTAAAAACCGCCTCATGAAAAAAAAGAATTGCAATGTCGAATAATGTTTTTGCCATATTTTCCCTTGTATAAGTTGACAAAATTCTTAATTTATAATATAGTTATTTTGACGGGAGGCGAAAAGCTCTATTCATGAACATACTTTACTTAAAATACGCCGTAGAAGTTGCGAGAATAGGTTCTATAAACAAAGCCGCGGAGGAGCTTTTCGTTGCTCAGCCGAATCTTTCGCGCGCGATAAAAGAACTTGAAAAGGAACTCGGCATAACCGTGTTCGACCGCAACAGCAAGGGCATGACTTTAACGCCCGACGGCGAGCGGCTTATATCTTACGGCAGAAAAATTTTGGGCGAGATAGAAGAAGTAGAGGAAATGTTCAAGACGGGCGAAAGCAAAAAAAGCACTCTCACCGTTTCCGTTCCGCGCGCAAGCTACATTTCTTACGCGTTCGCTCGGTTCACCGAAAGGCTACTTAAAGAAGAGCAGTGCGATATATTTTATAAGGAAACGAATGCCTTACGCGCAATCAACAACATTTTGCGCGGAGATTACAAGCTCGGCGTTATTCGTTACGCTTCCGTGTACGACAAACAGTTCAAGGAAATGTTAGAGGCGAAAAAGCTTAATTACGAGCTTATCACGGAATTCAAGTACCGCATTTTAACGAGCAAAAAAAGCCCGCTTGCCGAGCTTGACGAAGTCAAGTTTTCCGACCTCGAATATTATATCGAAATAGCCCATGCCGACCCGTACGTTCCGTCCCTTCCCTTATCGGACGTAAGAAAAGAAGAATTGCCCGACAACATCAAGCGCAGAATATTCGTTTTCGAGAGGGCGAGCCAGTTCGATATGATGGCTGTCAACCCCGACCTCTTTATGTGGGTTTCTCCTATCCCGGACGAAACTTTGGAGCGGTACGGACTGACGATGTTGAAATGCAACGAAAACATTCGCTATTACCGCGACGTGCTTATCTACCCCGAAGATTATCATCTTACCGAGCTTGACAAAGCGTTCATCAGTTGTCTGTGCGACGCTAAGCGCAAATTTATAGGTTAAGGCTAAGTACGTATTATAAGTTAAAAAAGTGATATCAAAATGATATCATATAATCGATAAAAACAATAGTTTTTTAGGCTTTCGCCTTTTTTTACGATTTAATCGATACCGATATATCGATATTGATATACCGATAAAATTAAAAACTATATCCTCTTTCAAAAAGTTTGTGATATAATGTATAATTGAAAATACAAGGGAGGGCAAATGAAGATGACCGAAATCAAAATACCTAAAACGGTACTTGAACGTTTGCCCGTATACTTGCATTATCTGCGTTCGCTCCCGAAAGACGAGAGAACGAACGTGTCTTCTGCCAAAATTGCCCGCGCGTTAGGCTTGGGCGAAGTCCAGGTGAGAAAGGATTTGGCTTTGGTCTGCGGTAAGGGCAGACCGAAAACCGGTTACTCCTACGAAGAATTGAAAAAGCACCTCGAATTCCGTTTGGGGTGCAGCAACAACACCGTTGCCGTCATCGTAGGAGCGGGGCGGCTGGGTCGCGCGCTTCTTTCCTACGAACATTTTTCCGAGTACGGGTTGGATATCCCGGCGGCGTTCGATTTGAGCGCGACTAAAAAGGAAGAGCTTTCTAACGGCAAAGCCGTTTTCCCGATGGATGAGCTTGAAAGCTTCGCAAAAGAAAACGACGTAAAGATAGGCATTATCTGCGTTCCGGAAAAAGCCGCGCAACAGGTTGCGGACGAATTTATAAAATGCGGAGTGAAAGCTATCTGGAACTTCGCGCCCGGTAGAATTTCGGTTCCGGAGGGCATAAGAATCAAGAACGAGAACATGGCGGCTTCGCTCGCCGTGCTTTCCGCGGGATTGTGAGAATTCCCGCTATATATAAGCCGATAAAAAGCAATCGGCTAAGGTAACCAAGGCAACATTACAAAAAAGAAATTCATACATATAAGGAGCTTTTTATGGAAGAAAAAACTTATGAAATAGTCGACAGCGTGGAAACGCTTGAAAAGGCTATCGCAAGAGTAAAAGCAGCGCAAAAGATTTTCTCTACCTACACTCAGGAACAGGTCGACAAAATTTTCCTCGCAGCCGCTACGGAAGCTAACAAGATGCGTATTCCGCTTGCAAAGCTTGCCGTCGAAGAAACGGGCATGGGTATCGTAGAAGACAAGATAATCAAGAACCATTTCGCTTCGGAATACATCTACAACAAGTACAGAAACGTTAAAACCTGCGGCGTTTTGGAAGAGGATAAGGCCTACGGCGTAAAGAAAATCGCCGAACCTGTGGGCGTAATCGGCGCGGTTATCCCGACGACTAACCCTACTTCCACCGCTATATTCAAAACGCTTATCGCGCTCAAAACGAGAAACGGTATCATAATAAGCCCGCACCCGAGAGCAAAACATTCGACGATTGCCGCGGCAAGAGTAGTACTCGAAGCCGCCGTCAAAGCAGGCGCGCCCGAGGGCATCATCGGTTGGATAGACGTTCCGAGCCTCGATATGACTAACCTCTTAATGAAAGAAGCCGATATCATTCTCGCGACAGGCGGTCCCGGCATGGTTAAGGCGGCGTATTCTTCCGGTAAGCCGGCACTCGGCGTAGGACCCGGCAACACCCCCGCTATAATCGACGATTCCGCAGACATAACGCTTGCGGTTAACTCGATTATCCACTCCAAGACCTTCGACAACGGTATGATTTGCGCTTCCGAGCAGTCGGTAATCGTTCTCGAAAAGGTTTACGACGCGGTAAAGGAAGAATTTGCGAACAGAGGTTGCTACTTCTTAAATCCCGAAGAAACCGAAAAGGTAAGAAAGACCATTATCATAAACGGCGCGCTCAACGCGAAAATCGTCGGACAGAAAGCCGCTAAGATAGCGGCTCTCGCGGGCGTAACCGTTCCCGAGGGAACGAAGATTTTGATAGGCGAAGTGGAAAGCGTAGAACTTTCCGAAGAATTCGCTCACGAAAAACTTTCCCCGGTACTCGCCATGTACAAGGCTACCGACATAGAGGACGCGTTCTCCAAAGCCGAACACCTTATCGCGGACGGCGGTTACGGTCACACTTCGTCAATCTACCTCGATATCGCGACTCAGCAAGATAAGCTCAAAGAATTCACCGAGAGAATGAAGACTTGCCGTATCCTCGTCAACACTCCGTCTTCTCAAGGCGGTATCGGCGATATTTATAACTTTATGCTCACCCCGTCGCTAACGCTCGGCTGCGGTTCTTGGGGCGGCAACTCCGTATCGGAGAACGTTGGCGTAAAACATCTTATAAATATCAAAACGGTTGCCGAAAGGAGAGAAAATATGCTTTGGTTCAGAGCGCCCGAAAAGGTTTACATTAAGAAAGGCTGCTTGCCGGTAGCTCTCGACGAGCTTAAAACGGTTATGGGCAAAAAGAAATGCTTCATCGTTACCGACAGCTTCTTATATCACAACGGATACACCAAACCCATCACCGACAAACTTGACCAGATGGGCATTCAACACACCACGTTCTTCGACGTAGCCCCGGACCCCACGCTTAAATGCGCTAAGGAAGGCACCGCGCAGATGAGAGCTTTCGAACCCGATTGCATCATCGCTTTGGGCGGCGGCTCCGCTATGGACGCGGGCAAGATAATGTGGGTTATGTACGAACACCCCGAAGTCGACTTCATGGATATGGCAATGCGCTTCATGGATATCAGAAAGCGTGTTTACACCTTCCCGAAGATGGGCGAAAAGGCTTACTTCATCGCTATCCCGACTTCCGCGGGTACCGGTTCCGAAGTTACCCCGTTCGCGGTTATCACCGACGAGCGTTCGGGTATCAAGTATCCGCTTGCAGACTACGAACTTCTTCCTAAGATGGCTATCATCGACACCGACTTCCACATGTCCGCTCCTCGCGGCTTGACGGCTGCTTCCGGTATCGACGCCGTATCGCACTGCCTCGAAGCTTACGCTTCCATGATGGCAACCGATTATACCGACGGCTTGGCTTTGAGATCCATCATGAACATATTCACTTATTTGCCCAGAGCTTACGACAACGGACAGACCGACGTTGAAGCGCGTGAAAAAATGGCTAACGCCGCTACTATGGCGGGTATGGCTTTCGCTAACGCGTTCCTCGGCGTTTGCCACTCGATGGCGCACAAGCTCGGCGCGTTCCACCACATTCCTCACGGTATCGCAAACGCTTTGATGCTCGACGAAGTTATCCGCTTCAACTCCGCGGAAGTTCCCGCTAAGATGGGTACCTTCCCGCAGTACGCTTATCCGCACACGCTTGCAAGATACGCCGAAGTTGCCGACTATCTCGGAATAAAGGGCGAAACCGATAAGGAAAAGGTCGAAGGACTTATCAAAGCCATTGACGAACTCAAAGCAAGAGTAGGCATTAAGCCGACTATCCGCGACTACGTTCCGGACGAAGCCGACTTCCTTGCCCGCCTCGACGCTATGGTTGAACAGGCATTCGACGACCAATGCACCGGCGCGAACCCCCGCTACCCGCTCATGAGCGAAATCAAGCAGATGTATCTCAACGCTTACTACGGGAAAGATACGTTCAAGGAAGCGGAAGTTCCGAGCGCGAAGGACTTTGAAAAGCCCGCCGAAGAAGAAGTTAAAAAAGCTTACCGCAGAGCTAAAAGCGGTTTAAAAAAGGCATAACTTTTATTACTACCGGAGGATTTAATGATGAAACTTGACAGAATTATTGCCGTAAGAACAAGCAAAACCGTCTACCGTGACGGAGAGGACTGCATTAAAGTCTTTGACGAAGGGTTTTCTAAAGCCGACGTTTTGAACGAAGCTTTGAACCAGGCGAGAGTAGAAGAAACGGGGCTTAACATTCCGAAGATTAAAGCCGTAACGACTATCGACGGAAAGTGGGCTATCGTTTCCGAATATATAAAGGGCAAAACGCTCGACCGCCTTATGCAGGAAAATCCCGAAAAAAAGCACGAATACCTCGAAAAATTCGTCGATTTGCAGATAGAAATTCAAAAGCACACTTGCCCGCTTCTTCGCAAGCTCAAAGACAAGATGAACGCTAAGATTTCCGAAGCAGACCTCGACGCAACCACCCGTTACGATTTGCACACTCGCCTCGAAGGCATGCCCAAGCACAACAAGCTTTGCCATGGCGACTTCAACCCCTCTAACGTCATAATCGACGAAGAGGGTAAGGCGTACGTCATCGACTGGTCGCACGCGACTCAGGGCAACGCCTCGGCGGACGTTGCGAGAACGTATCTTCTCTTCTGGCTTGCCGGGGATATTCAGGGAGCGAAAGATTATCTCGACATCTTCTGCAAAAAGACCGACACCGCAAAACAGTACGTTCAGAAGTGGATGCCGATAGTAGCCGCTTCGCAGTCCGTAAAGGGCAACGAGAAAGAAAGAGAATTCTTGCTTTCCTGGGTAGACGTAGTAGATTACGAATAATCCGTTTAAAAAATATATAGGGAGATCACATATATGATAAAAGTTACCGTTTGTATCGGAAGTTCCTGCCACATCAAAGGCTCGCGCCAGGTCGTAGAACAGCTTCAGTATCTGATTGCCGAAAACAACCTTAAAGACAAGGTCGAACTCGGCGGCACGTTCTGCATGGGCAAGTGCCAGGAAGGCGTTTGCGTCACCGTTGACGGCAAATTCTTCTCGGTAAGCCCCGAAACCGTAAAAGAGTTTTTTGAAAAAGAAATTCTCGCGAGAGTATAAAAAATGCTTATCGTCCAAATTTGCGTAGGGAGTTCGTGTCACTTAAAGGGCGCGCCGCGCCTCGTCGAACTTCTCGAACAAAAAGTTAAAGACGAACGCTTAGAAGACGAAATAGTGCTTACCGGTTGCTTTTGTGCCGGTAAGTGCAATCGCGTCGGCGTAACCGTAAGCGTAAACGATGACGTTTATACCGGAATAACGCCCGAGGGATTCAACGAATTCTGGACGGGTACTATTCTGCCCGCGATAAAAAAAGACAGAGGGGAATAAGAATGGCAGACTATCTTACTCTCAAAAAATCAAACTGTAAAAACTGCTATAAGTGCATAAGGCACTGTCCCGTCAAGTCAATTCGTTTCTCGGCTAACCAAGCCCACGTTATAGGAAACGAGTGCATTTTGTGCGGACAGTGCTTCGTCGTATGTCCGCAAAACGCTAAGGAAATCCAAAGCGAAACGGAAAAGACGAAAGTTTTAATTCAATCGGGCGCACCCGTTTACGTCAGCCTTGCCCCGTCGTTTATCGCAAACTACAAGGGAGTGGGAATAGAGAGCATGAAAAAGGCTCTTTTATCTCTCGGGTTTAAGGACGTGGAAGAAACGGCGATAGGCGCCACGATTGTTAAAAAAGAATACGAAAGAATGATAAAAGAGGACAAACGCGACGTAATAATTTCGTCATGCTGTCACTCCATAAATCTTCTTATACAAAAATATTACCCGTCCGAACTTATCTACCTTGCGGACGTTCTCTCGCCGATGCTTGCCCATGCGAAGGACATCAAGCTCCGCAACCCCGAGGCGAAAGTCGTGTTTATAGGTCCGTGCATAGCAAAAAAGGACGAAGCCGCTTTTTACGACGGTTACGTCGACGCGGTGCTTACCTTTAAGGAACTGACCGACTGGCTTAAAGCGGAAAATATCGATTTGGAGCAACACGAGGACAAAACGGAAAATTCAAGGGCAAGATTTTTCCCGACGACGGGCGGAATTTTAAAAACGATGGATACTTCTTCGTCCGACGGTTACACCTATCTTGCGATAGACGGCACGGAAAACTGCATAGCCGCGCTCAAAGATATCGAACAGGGCAAAGTGCATAAATGCTTTATCGAAATGTCGGCTTGCATAGGTAGCTGCGTGGGCGGACCCGTTATGGAAAAGTACCACCGCGCGCCGGTAGAAGATTACATGGCTGTAGCTTCTTATGCGGGCAAGAAAGATTTCGAGGTTAAAGAGCTTGAATCTTACGACATGAAGAAGCATTTTGCGCGCATAGAACTTCGCAACGGCATTCCGAGCGAAGCAGAAATAAAAGAAATTCTCAAAAAAATGGGCAAAACGCGCCCCGAGGACGAGCTTAACTGCGGCTCTTGCGGGTACGACACATGCCGAGAAAAGGCGATTGCCATTTACCACGGCAAGGCGGAAATTTCCATGTGCTTGCCGTACCTCAAAGAAAAAGCCGAAAGCTTTTCCGACTGCATAGTCAACAACACGCCGAACGGGCTTATCGTTCTGAACGACAAGCTCGAAGTTCAGCAGATTAACGTCGCCGCAAGAAAGATAATGAATATCCGTTCCGTTTCCGACGTTTTGGGCGACCAGGTCGTCAGAATTCTCGACCCGGGCATATTCTTAAAAGTGCTTGAAACGAAAAGAAGCGTTAAAAATCAGAGAACGTACCTTGCGGAATATAAAAAATACGTCGAACAGACCGTCGTTTACGACGACGCGTACCAACTCCTTATCTGCATTATGCGCGACATAACGGACGAGGAGAACGAACGCGAGAAAAAGGAAAGCATTTCCCGCCAGACGGTCGAAGTCGCCGACAAGGTCGTCGACAAACAAATGCGTATCGTTCAGGAGATAGCTTCGCTTTTAGGCGAAACGGCAGCCGAAACGAAAATCGCTTTGACCAAGCTCAAGGAGTCGATAACCAATGAATGATTTATGCGTGGAGATAGGCTATAAAAGCGTAAACCATATAGGCGAACAGCTATGCGGCGACCACGTTGACGTTGTGGAAAGCGGCGAGGATTCGTCCGTAATAGTGCTTGCCGACGGACTCGGCAGCGGCGTTAAGGCGAGCATTCTTTCCACTCTCACTTCGAAAATCATTTCTACCATGATGGCGGAAGGTCTTTCCGTCGAGGACTGCGTCGAAACTATAGCCGCAACCCTGCCCATTTGCTCGGTGCGCGGCGTGGCGTATTCCACTTTTACGATAATTCACGTTAAAAACAGCGAAGAAGCCGATATTATTCAGTACGACAATCCGCGCGTAATCATCTTGCGCGACGGCAAAAATTACGATTACCCCGTAACCGAAATGAATATCGGCGGCAAAAAAATTCTTCGTTCGTCCGTAAAGCTTTACGAAAACGACATATTCGTCGCGATGAGCGACGGTTGCCCGCATGCGGGGATAGGTCTGTCGTTTAACTTCGGTTGGAAGCGCGACGAGATAATCTCGTTTATGGAAGGTCTTGCCGGGGTAGGCTACACCGCGAAAACCCTTTCCACAATCCTCGTTGACGAATGCAACAAACTTTACGGTTACAAGCCGGGCGACGACACTACCGCTTGCGTTTTGAAAGTAAGAAAGCGCGTGCCGATGAACCTTTTGTTCGGTCCGCCCTCCAAGCGCGACGACGCGGACAGAATGATGTCTTTGTTCTTTTCTAAGCAAGGCAAACACATAGTCTGCGGAGGCACGACCTCTTCAATCGTCGCAAAATATCTCAATAAGCCCATAAAAGCAAGCCTTTCGTTTTTTGCTTCCGACGTTCCGCCGACAGCCGAAATCGAAGGCGTTGACCTCGTTACCGAGGGCGTTATAACGATAAACAAGGTTTTAGAGTACGCCCGAGACGCCTTAAAAGACAATTCCCTTTACGAAAAATGGGGCTTCGGCAGAGACGGCGCGTCGCTCATTTGCCGCATGCTTTTCGAAGAAGCCACCGACATAAACTTTTTTGTCGGCAGAGCCGTCAACCCCGCTCACCAAAACCCCGACCTCCCCATAAACTTCAATATCAAGATGAACCTCGTAGACGAGTTATCGAAATGTTTAAAGTTGATGGGTAAGCGCATAAAGGTAATCTATTTTTAAGCTTGATAGCGGCGCATATACGGGCTACGTGTTCAAACGCCGCACAGTTACGTACATAGAGTACGCGCCTGCGCGTCGTTCTCGCCAGTTGCCCGTCTCTGCACCACTCTGAAGCTTAAAAATGCTTGTAAGAATAAAAAACTTTCAACTTGTCTGTTGCGGCAATCCTACGCACTCTACGCCTTAAAAAGGCTGACAAGTATGACAGATTGATAAGTTGAAAATTAAGGACGAAAAATATTATAATATATATCCGCAACTTTCAATTTTCCATTTTCAATTTTCAACTTGCTATGCACCACTCTACGCCTTAAAAAGGCTAACAAGTATGGCGGACTTGGAGGTTGGCATAGTTTCAACTTTCAATTTTCAACTTTAAACTTTAAACTTGCTACTAACTCCACGGAGAAATATATACAATCATGAAAAAATTCGACACAAAAGTTCAACACTTAAAGTACAAGGTACTTAGGGAAGTCGCAAGAGCGGCTTGGGCGGGAGAGCTTGCCGAAAAGGCAATCGATATTCCCAAAATCATAGTTCCCGGTAAAGTGCCTACCATGCGTTGCTGCGTTTACAAGGAAAGAGCGATACTTTCCGAAAGAGTAAAGATAGCTATGGGCGGCGACAAAACTAATCCCAACGTAATCGAAGTTATAGACATCGCGTGCGACGAATGCCCGATGGGCGGTTACGAAGTAACCAACGCTTGCCGCGGTTGCTTAGCGCACCGTTGCGAGGACGCTTGCCGCTTCGGAGCCATTACTTCGGACGAAAATCACGTTGCGCATATAGATAAGACCAAGTGCAAAGAATGCGGCGCGTGCGCCAAAGTATGCCCTTACAACGCCATTTATTCTTATAAACGTCCGTGCGAAACGGCTTGCAAAGTCAAAGCCATTTATATGGGCGACGAAAAGCAAGCCAAGATAAACAACGACAAGTGCATTTCGTGCGGGGCGTGCGTTTATCAATGCCCGTTCGGCGCAATCACCGATAAGTCGTTTATTCTCGACGTTATCGACATTTTGAAGGGAAGCGAAAACAACACGAAGTACAAATGCTTCGCGGTCGTCGCGCCGTCTATTTCCAGTCAGTTTACCTACGCCAAGCTCGGACAAGTCATCAAAGGGTTAAAAGAACTCGGTTTCCACACGGTTGTAGAAGCCGCTCTCGGCGCGGATATGGTAGCGCAGGCGGAAAGCAAAGAACTTGCCGAAAAAGGCTTTTTGACAAGCTCCTGCTGCCCCGCTTTCGTCGATTATATCAAGAAAGCTTTCCCGCAGCTCCTGCCGTTCGTGTCGCATAACCCGTCGCCGATGACGGCAATTTCCAAGTATATCAAGGAAAACGAAGCTCCTTGCAAAGTCGTGTTCATAGGACCTTGCACGGCTAAGAAGATGGAAGTTCAACACGACGACGTAAAGCCTTACGTAGACGCGGCTATGACTTTTGAAGAATTGCAAGCTCTTTTCGACAGCAAGGACCTCGATATAACGACCCTCGGCGAGGACGTTTTGGACAACGCTTCCTACTTCGGCAGAATCTTTGCTCGTTGCGGCGGTCTTTCGGACGCCGTAAAAGAGGGCTTAAAAGAGCAGAATATCGACTTCGAAGTCAAGCCTTGCGCTTGCGACGGTATCGAAGCGTGCAAAATCGCGCTCTTCAAAAAGACCAAAAATATGCTCGACGCTAACTTTATCGAAGGTATGGCTTGTATCGGCGGGTGCATAGGCGGCGCGGGCTGCTTAACCCACGGCGAAAAGAACAAAGCGGAAGTCGACAAGTATGGCAGAGAGGCTTACGAAAAGACCATAGCGGACGCGGTTTCCGTTCTCAAAAAGCCGCAATAAACAAAGCGAAAGTTTTCCCGGGCGATAACCGCTCGGGAAGTATTTTCTAAAAATATAGGGATTACATTCATTATCCCTAATTACCTAAAAGGCGGCTTTTTTGCGCTTTTCTGCGACCGCTCGATTGGAGTACGTTCAGTACGCCTGCCTCACGCTCGCAAAAAATCATCAAAAAATACGCTCTTTTAGGTGCTTCGCATTTTTGCGGATAAGAAATCGCCGTTTACGGTTCGGTTTTTGCAAGGCAAACGACCGAAATAGTACTCGATGTACATTGATGGGAGTTTAACGCGGCAAAAACCGATTTGTTGCCGCAAAAATAATTAGTGATGACGAATGTAATCCCTAACGATTACTCAAAAATATAGAGGTGCGATATGAAAAAAGTTTTGATAGTTACTTCTTCGCTTAGGAATAAATCCAACAGTCAAGTGCTTGCGGAAAAGTTTGCCGAGGGCGCGTTAGAAGCCGGAAACGAAGTCGAAATTATTGCCGTTAAGGATTTGAATCTCAAATTCTGCATAGGTTGTCTAAGTTGCCAAAGAACGCAAAAGTGCGTTTTAAACGATTCTATGAATTCTTTGTACGATAAATTTGAGAACGCCGACGTGCTTGTTTTTGCAACGCCGATATACTATTACGCCGTTTCCGGACAGTTGAAAACTTTCCTCGACAGGCTCAATCCGCTTTATACGCGCGACAATAAGTTCAAAAAGATTTGTCTTTTAGCGACCGCCGCGGAGGACAGCGATTCCGCATTCGACGGCGCGGTTAAGGATATTCAAGGCTTTATAGACTGCTTCGACGGCGTAGAACTCGGTTGCGTTTTGCGCGGCGGCGGGCTTGAAAACGGCGGCGACGTTCTTTCTTCTCGCTACGTAAAAGAGGCTTACGACCTCGGCAAAAACGTTTGATTTCGCTAAAAAAAGAGGAAAAACCGCTAATTAAAGCAATAAAGTTGACAAAAAGTTAAGTTCGTAGTATCCTTTATATAGAATATAAAATAAAAGGTAAAAAATAATGCATTGGGCAGAGAAAATTGCAAGACAACTGATAGAAAGAAACCCGAATAAAGAAGAATACGTTTGCGCCGCCGGCATAAGCCCGTCCGGAAGTATTCATATAGGCAACTTCCGCGATATCGCGACGAGTTACTTCGTCGTTAAATCGCTTCGTAAGCTCGGTAAAAAAGCTCGGCTTTTGTTCTCGTGGGACGAATTCGACCGTATGCGTAAGGTTCCCGCGAACGTTGCGAAAGTCAATTCCGATATGGAAAAGTATATAGGTTGCCCGTACGTCGACGTTATCAACCCGTTCGGCGGCGAGGAAAAGACTTACGCAGAATACTTCGAAAAGGAATTCGAGCGTTCTATCGTCAAGTTCGGTATCGATATGGATTATCGCCACCAAGCCGAAATGTACAGAAGCGGCAAATATCGCGATTACGTGCTTTTATCCCTCAAAAAGCGCAAGGAGATTTTCGACGTTCTCGACTCTCACCGCACACAGGACGCTAAGGAGGGCGAACGCGACGCTTACTTCCCCGTTAGCATTTACTGTCCCGATTGCGGCAGAGATACGACGAAAATAGTATCTTTCGACGAAGAAAACATGACGTGCGAATACATTTGCGCTTGCGGGCATAAAGGTACGTTTGATTTTAAAACCGACTATAACTGTAAGCTTGCCTGGAAGGTTGACTGGCCTATGCGCTGGCTCTATGAGGGCGTTGACTTCGAACCGGGCGGAAAGGACCACGCGGCAAAGGACGGTTCTTACGATACCGCTAAGGACGTTTCGCGCAAGATTTTCGGCTATGAACCGCCTATGTTCCAGGGGTATGAGTTTATCGGCATTTCTACGTCGGACGCGCAAGCGGGCAAAATGTCCGGCTCCACGGGCTTGAACTTAACGCCCGAAACGCTTTTAAAACTTTACGAACCGGAAGTTTTGTTGTGGCTTTACGCACGCAACGAACCGTTAAAGGCGTTCAATTTCTGCCTTGACGACGGTATTTTAAGACAATATTTCGAATTCGACAAAATGCTTACGGAAGTAAGAAACGGCACCGCAAACGAGCTTACTAAGGAAATAATGGAACTTTGCAAAATCGACGGCAGAGAGGTCAAAACCGTGCCGATGGGGCTTATCGTTCAGCTCGGCTCGGTCGTCGACTTCAACGAAAACATGCTCGAAGTCGTGTTTGAAAAGATAGGCACGCCGTACAAAAAAGCCGATTTTGCGGACAGGCTCGAACGCGCTAAATTCTGGCTTGAAAAATGCTCGCCCGAAAACGTCAATAAGCTCGGCAAGTATCGTAATTTTGAGTATTATTCCACGCTCGACGAAACGGAAAAAGCCGAAATTACCGAGCTTTACGGATATATCGAAAGGGGCGGTTACACGCTCGACGAGTTGCAGACCGAACTTTACGCCATTCCTTTGAGAATAAGAAGTTTGGAAGCGGGCGACAAGGCGGGCAAAGCGTTCCAAGGTAAATTCTTTAAGAACGTTTACGAACTCTTGATAGGCAAGGAAAAAGGACCGAGATTGTACCTTTTCCTTTACGCGATAGAACCGGCAAAATATCTGCCGCTCCTTGATTTTAGCTACCCCGAAACGGAAGAAGAAAAGAAAGCCGCGGAAGAGGAAAACGTTGTCGAAGAAGAAGTCAAAAAGGAAAAAGTTTACGGCGACCCCGACCCCGTTCAACCCGTCAAACCCGAAATCGACGTGGACGAATTCTTCAAAGTCGATATGCGCGTTTGCAAGATTTTGAAGTGTCAGGAAATTCGCAAATCGGCTAACTGCTACAAGCTCACGCTCTTTGACGGGATATGCGAAAGGGTTATCGTTTCTTCGATAAAGCACGACTATGCCCCGGAAGAACTTATCGGCAAAAAAATAATCGTCATCGCCAACTTAAAGCCCGCGCGCATTACGGGCGTTACGAGCAACGGTATGCTTATCGCCGCCACCAACACGGCTTGCGGTTGCCGGCTCGTCTTTGTCGACGATATCGTTCCCGAAGGCACGCCGATTAAGTAAATAAATTTAAGTTTTAAGCGTCGAAGCGGGTTTCTCCGTCCTCGGCGCTTTTTTTGTGAGAAAAGTGGGGCTATAGGTTGATAAACGCGGGGTTTTGTGGTATAATCATATAAAATAAAAGGTGATATGCAATGAAGTTGGAAAGACTTACGGAGTTTGATTCCGAAATTTTTAAAAAGGCGATTGACTTGTACGAGCTTTCGTTTCCCGTTTTGGAAAGGCGGGACGAGAACGAACAATATAGGGTACTCAAAAACGAAAACTATTGCTTTGACGTTATTACGGAAAACGACGAGTTTATCGGCATTATGCTTTACTGGGAAGTTAACGGTTTGATTTTTTTAGAGCATTTCGCAACGAGAAAGGACATTCGCGGGAAAGGTTACGGCTCAAAGGCTCTCGAACTCCTAAAAGCAAGCGGAAAGCCCGTGCTTTTGGAAATCGAACCGCCCGTGGACGAACTTACGGAAAGAAGATACGTTTTTTACAAGCGCAACGGCTTTGTCATGAATCCGTATAAGCATATTCAAGCAAAATATCGGCAAGGGGATAGCGACCTAGAACTAAAAGTTCTCACATACCCGCAAGTTATGAAAAAGGAAGATTACGACGAATTTTACGAATATATGCTTCGCGAAATCGCCGTCCATTCCGAAAAACAATAGATTTATAAAAACATAAAAAACCCGTCTATAAGTCGATTATCGGCTTGTAGACGAGTTTTTACGTTGATTTTTTATCAATAGTTGGAGTTGAGTTTTTACAAAAACATATAATTTGGCGAGCAAAGCTCGCGGGATAGTTCGAGCCTATAACGAGAAAGGCAACGTAAGCAAAAAGCAAGCTCAACAGAACTTGCTTTTTGCTTGGTGGAGACGAATAGGCTCGGAGACGTTTCGGGAACGCTGAAAGCGTTCTTGACAAAACCACGGTTTTGTCGCCGAAAGTCAAAAATATATAATTTGGCGAGCAAAGCTCGCGGGATAGTTCGAGCCTATTACGAGAAAGGCAACGTAAGCAAAAAAGCAAGCTCAACAGAACTTGCTTTTTGCTTGGTGGAGACGAATAGGCTCGGAGACGTTTCGGGAACGCTAAAAGCGTTCTTGACAAAACCACG
>DHMS01000025.1 GCA_002405915.1 Christensenella sp. UBA4636 | reverse complement strand
TACTATGTCGGCGAAAGCGAAGTATTGGTACATAATATATGTGCTAAAGATGCTTTATCGAAAGCAAAGGTTGACGAGTTTACTGTGAAAAATAAACACCTAAATTCTTCTGGTGGTAAATGGAGTAAATTTAATGTCGGTACTGAGGCAGAAGCCAAGGCAATTTTAAAAGAAACTGTAAATAGAAGTAACATTCTAAGTGCAGGTAATAATTCTGGTGTACTTGGTTCTTTAGGACAAAAATCTTTTGATATTGTTTTGGATGCTGGAAAAGTTATTGGAACAAGAGGAGAAAGTAGTATCTTAATGATTATTGATGAATTCGGTAATATATGGACAGTTTTTCCGAAATAGAGGTAAAAAAATGACAATTAACAAAGATTATATTATTTCTAAATATGGTGAGAAAGCTTTTGCAAAAGTACAAGATTTTCTTTATTGTGAAAACAAGGATATCTTATCTGACTTAAGATGTCTTATTAGCAACGAGAATTTGAGAAGCTTTGAATATGAAGGCAATAAGTATATAATAAACAAGTCATCTGCCGAAACAATGATTTTGATTGTTGATGGAATAGCGGAAGAAAACAAAGTTTTTCAAGATTCGACAAGACTTATTCTCACTATTGAGGACTTTTTGAAAATTATTACCTAATAGCTTAAAATTACTCATACTTAATTTTTTCTATTCTCAATTGTTTCTTAGGCTATTGCCGCTAAAGGCGATAGCCTTTTCTCATGCTTAAAAACTTGCGATAATCGACTTATTGATTGATTTTTTAATAAATTAACACACATAAAAACAACGGGGTTGCCGAAAAAGCAATCCCGTTTTGTGGAGTTTTGTTTTTTAGCCGACTATGCCCATTACGCCGATTAAGAATACGTTGGCGAGGGTGTAGTAGAGGGTAGCGGCGACAAGGTCGTTTATGGTAGTGATTAAAGGACCCGAAGCGACGGCTGGGTCAATTTTTATCTTCTTGAATAAAAGAGGAATAAGCGTGCCGCCGAGGCTGGAAAGGAATATCGCAAGCATAAGGGAAACGCCTATGCAACCCGCGTACGCGAGGGCGACAATAAAGGCGAGCTTCTTTAAAACGAGGATATAGAGCGTGCATAAAATCGTTGCGAAAACGCCTAAAATCAAGCCGTTTACAAGCCCGACGCGCGCTTCCTTGAATATGAGCCGCCAAACTTCTTTCGCTTCGAGCGTATTATTGGAAATAACGCGAATAGTGACGGCAAGGCTTTGCGTTCCGCCGTTACCCGACATATCGAGAATAAGCGACTGAAAGGAAACGAGGAGCGGCAGTACTTTGATAACGTATTCGAACGAGCCGATGAGCGAGGAAACGACAAGCCCTAAGCCCATTAAAAGTATGAGCCACGGGAGCCTTTTCGTTACGCTTTTGAAAACCGGTTCTTGGAGGTCTTCTTCGTGCGTTAAACCCGCGAGTTTCGCATAGTCGTCGCCGAATTCCTGGTCGACGACGTCGACGAGTTCGCTTGAAGTAATCGCGCCGATTACCTTGTTGTCGCGGTTTAGTACGGGAAGGGAGTCCTCCGAGTAATCCTTTAATTCTTCGATGCACTGCGAAACTTTTTCGTCGGCATAAAAGTAGGGGTAAGCGGAAACAGTGATATCGTCGAGCGGGGTTGAAGAGCGAGCGACGACGAGGTCGCGGAGAGAAAACGCGCCGGCGTAGGTATCGTCGTCATTCACGACGTAAACGGTGGAAATGTTGTCGTTGTCGGCGGCTTGGTCGATAACGCTTTTCATCGCCTGCTTAACGGACATCGAGATTTTGACGGTGACGAAGTTTGTCGTCATTCGCGAACCGATTTGGTCGTCGTCGTACTTTTCGATAAGTTCGATGTCCTTTGCGGCGTCCTCGTCGAGAAGATCGAAAATCTCCGAACGTTTATCTTCTTCGAGTTCGTCGAGTACTTCGATAGCGTCGTCCGCGTCCATTTCTTCGATTATGTCGGCGGCTTTTTCGCTGTCGAGTTCGGAAATGAAGTCTTCTACGTCGTCGAGGTAGGTGAATATTTCCGAAACGGCTTCGTTGCCTAAAATGCGGTATAGCTTAAGGCGTTCTTCCTTAGTGATATCGGGCAGAATTTCCGCTATGTCCGATTCATGGTAGTCGGAGAGTTTTTCTTTTAACTCTTCGTCGGGTAGGTTTTGTTTGAGCAAGTCCAAAAGTTCTTGCTTATAGTCTCTTTTGCCCGTATCCTGTTCGGCGGGCGCGGGGGTAAGGTTTTCGTTTTCTTCCATGCGTTTACCTCCTTCTTATAGATTTTTTCGCGCTTAAAGCGACTTTTTTTCGGTGGCTGTCTACAAAGTTGAAGCTTTTTATGCGGCGTAAGTTGCGGATTTAATGAGATACGTGAATTTTCCTATGCCGTAATTTGCGTTGACTTCAAGCTTTAAAAGGCGCGAATACTGGTTTTGCGTTTCGGTCTTTTGCGCGTAGTAAGCGGTGAGCGCGGAGCCGGAATAGGTTTCGTTGAGTTCAAAAGTCACAACGTCGGCGTTAACCGAGCTTATGTTTTTGGAATCCGTCGTGTAGGACGAAAAATCGAGCTTGGCGGTCGCCGTGGAAGCCGGCGAAAGCTTCATCGAGCGCACGGTCTTTGAAAGCGCGTCAATCGAGTTATATGTGAGCGACGAAGTGCCGAGCGAAAGGGTGCGCGGCAAAAAGAGCGCGGTTTCGTTGTCGAAGTAGTTGGTTTTATACAGGTTTTTGTACTCCGTGCTACTGCCCGGTTCGAGCGAATAGTCGCCGTCATTATAGTTTTCGGCGGTGAATTTTACCGTCGCGTCGTTGCCCGAATAAGTAGTTTCGAGAACGTAATCGTAATATTTTATTTCGAATTCGCCGTTTACGATTGTCGGGGAGTAAGCTTTTGCGGCGCGGCGGGAGAAAAGAGGTTTGAGCTTATCTTTAATCGCGGAGAAGTACGCTTCGGTCGTGATTGAGTTTTCCGCAACGACGTCGGTTTTGCCTTTTATCGAATAGGTTCCGTCGTATTTAAGCTCCGTCGTGAGTTTGTAGCAGAGCTGTTCGCCGTAGGTCGACTTTTCGAGCTTGGTTTTGTAGAACGACGATTGTTCTTTAAGCGTGAAAGTAATATCTTCGCGCGTGCCTTTTTCGAAAGTAATCGAATATTCGCAAGTTTCGTTCACGTCGCTTACGTTCGTTACGGACGAGTCGGTGAGAAAGTACGAGCCTGCGAACGAGAGCGAGGGCGTCGAGGTGCAGCCCGTGAAAATGGAGAACGACAACGCAAGCGTTATCGCGCTTAAAATAATTCCGTGTTTTTTCATGTCGATATTCCTTTTGGGCGTTTTGTTGCGGCTTTTTTTGCCGCTTTTTATTCGCCGAAAAACTTTTTTGTTATTAGATAGTCATATTCTAACATAATTCGAAAAAAAAGTAAAAACAAACGGGCTAAAAAACTGTAAATTTTAATTTTTATATGTTATACTTATTATATGTTTAAAACGGTCGAAAGGTAAGCGCCGCTTTTTACGGGATTTCGGGTCGGAAAATTTAAGCCCTACGGGAGAAAATTGCTTAATTACGCTTTTTAACGGAGAAATAAAGAAAAAATGAAAATTATTGTTTGTAAAACTCCGTCGGAGATAATAGACACTACGGCGCGCATTGCCTCGGAAAACGCGGGCGACATAAAAACCCATGTTTACGTTTTTTGCGAAAGCCGTTCAACGCTATCTTTCGAACGGAAAATATCGGATATCGCGGGCGGTGCGTTCAACGTGAACGTACTCGGGTTTTCGCGTTACGTTTATCTTAACGCCGGCAAAAAAGATTATCTTTCAAAGTCGGCTTCCTCGCTCGTCGTCAGGCGGGTAATGGGCGAAAAACGCGCAGAGTTGACGCGTTTTAAAGATTGCGATTATCGCTTTGCGCCCGCGGCTTACGAGCTTATTTCGCAGCTTAAATCGGCAAAGGTCAAGCCGGAAGATTTGGACGGAATAATCGACGGAGAGGGCGGCGCGTTCGGCGGAAAGTTAAAAGATTTGAGAATAATTTACGGCGGGTACGAGCAGTTTTTGATTGGCAACGCGCTCACCGACGAAAGCACTTTTCTCTCTCTTATGCCGGAACTACTCAAAACCGACGAAAAGATACGCGGCGCAAAGGTTTTGATAGGCGGCATTTCGTCTTTGACGAGGCAGACGACGGACGTTATAATCGCGCTTGAAAAGTTTTGCGATTTGACTTACGTTCTTTTAAAGGGCGAAAAGACTTGCTATACGAACGAAGTTTTCGAAAAGCTTTTGCGGCTTTTTCCGACGGCGGAAGTAATAGAGAACGATTATCCGCGCTCAAAAGAAGCGACGGAAATCGAAAAGTGGCTCTTTAGCCCCGAAATAGGTAAGGATAGGGGCGTTTATTCGGATAAAATTAAGATTTTCGAGCTTGAAAGCCCCAAGGCGGAAGCAGAAACGATTGCCAAGCGCATACGGTACGAAGTCGTTAAGAACGGCAGAAGATTCAACGATTTTTGCATTGCCGTACCGGATGTTAAAGTATACGCCGAAGCGAGCGCGGAAGTGTTTTCCGCATATGGCGTGCCTTTTTATGCGGATGTAAAAAAGCCGCTTTCTTCGCACCCCGCGGCAAGACTGTTCTCGTCGCTTATGCGGCTCAAAAAACAAAATATTCCGCCGCTTCTATTGGCGGAAACGATAAAAAATCCGCTCGTCGACCCCGATAAAGGCGAGGAAGCGGAAGAGTATGTCTTAAAGAACGCTATCGGCAGAAAAAACGTCAGAACGCCGTTTGACTGCGGCGCGGAAGATATGCGTAAAACGATAGTTTCCTTTATAGATTCGCTTGTCGCTAAGGCGACCGTCGGGGAGTATTGTAAGGCGATAATCGACTTATACGCGGACTTATCTGCGCAAAGTAAAGCCGAAGAGCTTCAAAAAAAGTTCGAAGAAAAGGGCGAGGACGCACTCGGATATTTTGCCGTTGCGGGACTTGACGATTTTTTGAAAGTGGTGAGCGAAGCCGCCGTTACCGCGGGCGACGTGAAGGTGAGCGTAGACGAATTCGGGGAGATGATATCGGCGGGAGTCGAAGCGATAGAAACGGCTATGCTTCCGCAGTTTTACGACGGCGTGTTTATGGGCGATTTCGTTTCGACCCGTCAGCGCGTGGCGAAGATTTTGTTCGTCGCGGGGCTTACGTCTGACGTGCCGCTTTATAAAGCCGACGCTTCGCTTTTAAGCGACAGAGAACTCATAAAAATGGACGGCTACAAATGCGTGGTCGAGCCGAAAATTCGCGTTCTCAACAAGCGAGAAAAGGAAAACGTGGCGACGACGCTCATGAGCTTTTCGGACGCATTGTACTTAACTTACCCGCGCGCGGACTTTTGGGGTGCGGCGGTGAAGCCCTCGTCGGTTATAGACGATATCGTCAAGATTTTTTCGAACGGCGAAAAAGGCGTTAAGGTGCGCGACGTGGAAGCCGAAAAGGCGGCGAAGCTTGCGCCCGCGTATAGCGTTTACGATTACTCTTCCGTACCGGCGGGGCTTAAAACTTTGTGCCGAGCGGCGGAAGATTACCGCGACGGTAACGTAATAGACACGGAGCTTGCTTCTTCGTTCGTTGCGGCGTTAAAAAACGTGGACGAGGCGGCGACAAAAAAAGCTACGGATATCGCGGACGGCAAAGAGGAGGTAGTGCTTGTACCCGAACTCGGTTACGGCGAAAAGGTTTCCGCAACCGCGCTCGAAAGGTATTTCGCTTGCCCGTACGCCGGGTTTGCGGACAACCGCTTGAAGCTCAAACAGCGCGACACGGGCGACCTTGAGAGCAACGAACTCGGTACGCTTTTACATTACACTCTTGAAAAATTCGCGCCTATCGCCTTAAAGACCGAGCGCGAAAAGGTAAAAGAGGTTGCCGACGAAATCTTCGAAAAGGGCATAGAAGAGGTTGGCTTTGAAAAATACAAAGGCAAAGCGCGGTTCGTTAAACTTTTATCGCTCGTCAGAGAGGAAGCCGAAAAGAGGTGCCTTTCTATCTACGACGAGCTTAAAAACGGCTCCTTTACGGTGAGCGGCGCGGAAACGGAATTTTCCGATTCGCCGAGCGCAAAATACCCCGCGTTAAGGCTCGTTTCCCCTTACGGAACGGCGAAATTAAGGGGTAAAATAGACAGAATAGACGAATGCGAAGAGGATGTTTTAGGCGAAAAATCGAAGTACGCGCGCATCGTCGATTACAAAACGGGCAGCGTTGACGGCAAGGACTCGGACGAAAGTTTGTATTCGGGCAGAAGTATTCAGCTTTACCTATACATGAACGTTTTAACGCGCGCGGGTTATCGCCCGGCGGGCGCGTATTACTATAAGGTCGACGATTCTTTCACGGCGAAAGGCGAGGACGGCACGGGTTACGCGGGCAAGGGTATCCGCAACGTTTCCGTTATGCGAAAAATGGATAGTTCCGTTCCGGACGACGGGGGAGAGAGCAAAACTTTTTCGTTTAAGACGGCGTTCGACAAGGAAACGGGCGAAATAATCGTCAAAAAGAGCAAAAACGTTCTTGAGGAAAAGGACCTTGTCGCTTACGCGCGGTACGCCAAAAAGGTCGCGGAAAGCGGGGTCGGCGAAATGATGTGCGGGTCTATCGTGGCTTCGCCATACGAGGAAGCTTGCGTGTACTGTAAGTACAAGGGGCTTTGCGGCTACGACCCGGCTGTCGGAAACAAAACGAGAAAGCTTAAAAAAGTCGATTCGGAAACTATAATAACCAATGCGGGAGAGGACGATGAGTAAATTCACGAAAGAACAAGAACAAGTCATAAATCACACCGACGGCAGTATTATGGTTACGGCTTCGGCGGGCAGCGGCAAAACGAGGGTTATGGTCGAAAGATTCATAAAACTCGTCACCGAAGGGCGCGCGCGGGTACGCGAAGTGCTTGCAGTTACTTTTACGCGCCTTGCCGCGGGCGAACTCAAAGAGCGGCTCAAAAAGGCTTTGTACGACAAAATACGTGAAGGCGGCGAAAACGCGGAACGGCTCAAAGAGGAAATAGACGATTTGCCCGTCGCGGACATTTCGACGATAGATTCTTTCTGCTCAAACGTCGTGAGAAAGTATTTTTACGTCGCGGGAGTTTCGCCGTCGTTCAAGGTTCTCGACCCGTCGGAAGCGAGCGCGATTAAGGAAAAAGCCGCGCAAGAAACGCTCGAAAGACTGTACGAAGAGAACGACGATGATTTAGAGCTTTTATTAAAAGTATTTAGAAAAAAGCGTTCTGACAAGGTTTTGATAAGCCGCATTATCGGACTTTACGACTTTGCCGATAGCGAAAAGGACGGCGTTTCGTTCTTTGACCGTTACGTCGACAACTACACCTTAGAAGGTGCAAAAAGGGTCGAAAACGAACTTATAGCCCTATATATTAAAAAATTCAAGGCGTTGACGAAGCCTTTTTACGCTTTGAGAACGAGGGCGTTTGAGATGGAAGCGGGCAAGTACGTCGAATACTGTTCGTCGTTCATTTCTTACATGAATATGCTCGAAGAGGAACCCGACTTAGAGGGGCTTAGCTTGTACTTTTCCGCCGACAGAACCAAGCCGAGCGTAAAGACTAAGGACGACCCGCTCAAAAAAGCTTTGTCGGACGATATCTCTTTTGCGAAAGACAAACTCGGCAAAGTCATAACGCAGGCGAAAAACACTCTCTGCGACGAAGAGCGGTATGAAAAGGTCACCGCAACGCTGCCGATAGTCAAGGCTCTCGTCAAACTAACCAAGCTTTTTGCCGAGGAATATTCGCGCGAAAAGGCGGACGCGTCCTCGCTCGATTACGGCGACCTCGAACACCTTTGCTATAAGGTTTTACAAAGCGACGAGGCGCGCGAAGAGATTGCGGGAAGCTATAAATACGTTTTCGTCGACGAATATCAGGACACGAACGGCATACAGGAAGCGATATTTTCGCTAATCGACAGAAACAATTTGTTCGTCGTGGGCGACGTAAAACAAAGCATTTACGGCTTCCGCGGCTCGGACAGCGATATATTTTTGAACGGCTTAAAGCGGCACGAAGCGGACGGAAAAACGACCGTAAATCTTTCGGTAAACTTCCGTTCGACGAAAGGCGTTTTGTCTTGCGTCAACAACGTTTTCGGCGAAATAATGACGGAGGAAAGCTCGGGCATAGACTACGCTGCCGAGCCTATGCAGTACGGCGGGCTGTACGGCGATTACGTAGGAAGTGCGGCTATATGTCGATTATCGCTCGAAAACGAAACGGAAAAGGACGATTTGGGCGTGTACGGTGTGCTTAAACACCTTGAAAAGGAACGCGAAGAAAAGCCGCTCGGAGAGGAAAATCTCGTTCGGCTTATCGTCGAACAAAATATCGGGCAAGAGTATTTTGACCCGTCAATCGGCAAAACGCGCCCGATAACTTTCAAGGACATCGCCGTGCTTACGCGCACCAACTCCGGCTTGTCGGACAGAATAGTCGGCGAGCTTGCGCGCGGCGGCATTCCCGTTATTTCCGACTCTAAACGCAGTATCGGCGAATACCCGGAAATAAATCTCGTCGTCGGCATTTTGAAAACCATTTCCACCGCCGGGCGTGACGATATCGCGCTTGCGTGCGCCTTAAAATCCCCGCTTGCGGGAATGACGGATTACGAAATGTACGCCGTCCGCGCCGCAGACGAAACAAAAGACGATACCTTTTACGCCGCAGCAAAAAAGTACGACAAAGACGACGTTGTCGGCGAAAAACTCAAAAACTTTTTCGATTATCTCGAAGAATTACGTCTGTTTTCCGCTTTTTCCGACGCGGCGACCGTGCTTAGAAAGATAGTCGCGGACAAGAAAATCGACCTCGAACTTTTATCCGAGCCGCTCGGCGAATTCAAAGTCCGTCGCCTTGAACGCTTCATTGCGGAATGTTCAAAACTTTCGCTCACGGTAGAGGGCTTTTTGTCGCGCGCGGACGAACTTTTAAAGAACATGACGGTTTCCGTTTCGGGCGGCGATTCGTCGGTGAAAGTCATGAGTATTCACGCTTCAAAAGGCTTAGAATTCCCCGTCGTTATCCTCACCGAGCTTGACAGAGCTTTGTATTCGCTCGACAAGCGCGAGGAAATTTTCCTTGACAGAAAAGCGGGTATAGGCGTGAAATATTACGACTTCGACACGCGCGTAAGCGGGGCGAACTTAGTGCGCGATTACGTCGGTTTTATCCGCACCGAAGCCACCGCGCGCGACGAAACGCGGCTTTTGTACGTCGCGATGACGAGAGCGGAATACAAGCTTTACATGGTGACTACGAGCGAGATAAGCGAGGAAAGAAACGGTTCCGAAGCGGCTTACGCGGGCAAAGCGAGCAACTTTTTGTGCATGAGAGATTGCGACTATTTTGAGTACACGAAGGACGATTTGCTCCTTGCTTCCGCCGAGTGCGCTCCGTCGCTCGCAATGCCCTTAACAAACGGAAAAGAAGCCGATATTCGACTTATAGAGCGGTTTTTGTCGTTTAAGTACCCGTTTGAAAAAGACCTCGGACTGAGCCTTAAAAAGACGGTAACCGAGATAAACGAAAAGTACGGGGACGAGGAAGAACGCATAAAGAGCGTTTATTCCGACGAAAAACCTTTCGGCGCAAAGACGACCGAAGAGGGTAACGCTTACCACAAATTTTTGCAGCACGCTTCGTTCGGCGCAAACGCTACAGGCGAAATCGAACGAGTATTTTCGAGCGGGATTTTGAGCGAAGAAGAAATTGCGCTCATCGACAAAGACAAAATGCAAAAGATACTTGCAAACGAAATTTACGAAAAGCTTATCGGTTACGAGCTTTTCCGCGAACAACCGTTTATCGCTTTGGTTCCGCCCGAAAAAGCAAAAGAAGAGGGCGACGAACCCGTCCTCGTGCAAGGCGTTATCGACCTTTTGGCAATCCGCGGTGACGAAGCCGTGATAGTCGATTACAAGTATTCCGCCAAGTCGGACGAAAAGCTTGTCGAAAGCTACGTCGGGCAACTTTCCCTTTACGCCTATGCGGTAGAAAAAGTATTACACAAAAAAGTAACGCACAAGTACCTTTTCAACCTCAACCGCTCTCACCTTGTGGAAGTTTTGTAACTAATTAAATTAAATTGACATTTAACATTTTGTTTGTTATAATCAATATAAAATGTTAGATAGAGGTTTTTAAAATGTTATCGGAGTATTTAAAAAGCGTTTTCGGCGAGAAAAACGTTAAAAATTTACCGCGAACGAAGATTGCCTTGCCGCTTTATCTCAGAAATTTTTCGTATGAAATCATTAGCTTGTACGGGAAAAAGTACGTCTTTGTCGGCGGCGCGAACGAGGTGAATTTGCGCGCTTATAAAACGCAAAAAAATAATATAGAGCGGTTTTTCGAGTGCGAAGCCGTGCTTGTGGAAGATAACTGCACCGCGCAAAAGCGGAAAACGCTTATAGAAAACGGCGTTTTGTTCGTTGAAATCGGCAAGCAGGTTTTTATCCCTACGCTCGGCGTTTCCGTGTGGACGGGAAGAACAGCCGAAAAAGCTTGCGAGTTAGGCTCTTTCACCCCGCAAACGCAGCTTGTCGCACTGTATTTTTTATACAAAGATAACGGCTTTATAGGAGCCGAGGCAATCAAGGAAAAGACGGGCTTGAACGGAATGGCTATAAGTCGTGGTATTGCCGCTTTAAACGCGCTCGGAGTACTCAAAGTCGAACAGAAAGGCAGAAAAAAACTTTACGATTTAAATTGCTTAAAATCCGATTACTTGAAAATTATATCCGAGCATTGCGTTTCGCCTATATTTAAAAAAGTACTCTTGAAAAAGGCAAAGTTGCCGAAAGGAATACTTTTTGCGGGTTTAAGCGCGTTGTCGCATTATTCGAATTTAGCGGAACCCGAAATAGCCGAATTTGCTATTTCTAAAAGCGAATATGCAAAAATAAAAAACGAATACGTTACGTTTGACGATTTTATTTTTGACGACGATTGCGCCGCTATCGTCGAAGTTTGGAAATATCCGCCTGAAATTTTTGCGATGAACGGCGTTGCCGACGGTTATTCCGTTTACTTGTCGATAAAAGATACAGATACGGACGAACGAACGGAAGCGGCTAAAGAATATCTTATGGAGAAAATATGCAATGAGTGAAAGTAAAATTAACGGTTTATCAACGTTCGCTCGGGAATTCGCGGATTTTGAGGACGAATATATTGTAATCGGCGGCACGGCTTGTTATCTTGAGCTAAAAGGCGCGGGACTTGATTTCAGAGCGACGAAAGACGTTGATATGGTTATAACGACGGAGAAAATTTCGCATGAATTCGGCAAACGCTTTTGGAAGTTTATCGAAAACGGCGGGTACGAAATATACGCAAAAGACGGCGAAAAGAAGTTTTTCAGATTTTTGAAGCCGAGTAGCCTCGATTATCCCGCAATGATAGAACTTTTTGCGCGGAGGGGCGAATTTTTGCCACCGGATAAAAAGTTTAAGGCGTTGTTCATCGACGACGAACTTTCAAGTCTTTCCGCAATACTTTTAGACGACGATTATTATTCTTTTTTAAAAAGCGGGCGCGAAACCGTGGACGGAATATCCGTGTTAAAGCCACCCCATTTGATTGCTTTCAAAATTAAAGCGTATCTTGATTTATCGGAGAGAAAATCAAAAGGCGAAAGAGTTGACGAGAAGAATATAAAGAAACATAAAAACGACGTTTTTAGACTTGCTCGTCTTTTAACGGGTGAAGAAAAAGTTGTTGCTACCGAGAAAATTTTAGGCGATATCGAAAGCTTTTTCGCTACTATCGTTGAAGAAGAAATAGATATGAAACAATTCGGCATTCATGCCACGAAAGAGGACGTAATAAAAATTATCAAGGGAGCGTTCGGGATATGATTTTTATTACGGGCGATACGCATGGCAGTATAGACTTTGCAAAACTGAGAGTATTTGCGAAAAACAATCCGTCGCTCACGCACGAAGATTTTATGATAATAGCGGGCGATTTCGGCGGGGTGTGGAATAAAGCTACGCTTGAAAAGGATTTAAAGCCGTATAAATCGTTGCCGTTTACCGTCTTGTTTGTGGACGGCAACCATGAAAATTTCGATTTGATATCTACATTTCCCGTCGAATGTTTTTGCGGCGGAAAAGTACACAGAATATCGGATAATATTTTGCATTTAATGCGCGGACAGGTTTTCGATATATGCGGAAAAACGTTTTTCACTTTCGGCGGCGCAACGAGCATTGATAAGGCTTGGCGGAGCGAAGGTTTGAGTTGGTGGGCGGAAGAAGTTCCGTCGTACGCCGATTTGGACGAGGCTTGCAAAAACCTTGAAAAAGTTAAGTATAGCGTTGATTATATCGTAACGCATTCGTGCGACGAAAAGGCTTTGTATTATCCGCCGCTCTGCTCGCGAAAAAACAAGTTCGAAGCTTTTTCGGAAAACAAAATGCTTTCGTATTTCGAGGACAACGTAAAATACAAACACTGGTACTTCGGGCATTATCATATGGACGGCGATTTGTCCGACAACAAGACCGTCTTATACGATAATATTATACAGATTGCTTAAAACACCCCTATGCGGTGTTTGACAATATTTTGAAAAGGTGATAGAATATTAAACATCACTTGATAAATAATAAACGCTCGGTTTTGTGAAAAGTCGGGCTATAAGTCGATTAAATAAAGAAAATTAAACTAAGGAGTAGATAAAAATGAGCGAATGCGGACACGATTGCTCTTCTTGCGGGGAAAGCTGCCCGTCGAGAATAGAGAAAGAAAAACCCAATAAGTATTCGAAAATAAAGAAAGTTTACGCCGTTGTGAGCGGCAAAGGCGGCGTGGGTAAATCGCTTACTACGGCTTTGCTCGCCGTCGAAGCGCAAAGGTTAGGACTGAAAACCGCCATACTCGACGCCGATATCACCGGTCCTTCCGTGCCGAAAATGTTCGGAGTAAAGGAAAAAGCAACGGGCAACGAGGAGGGCATTTTCCCCGTTCTTACGAAAAAAGGTATAGAAATTATGTCCGTCAACCTGCTACTTGAACACGAGGACGACCCCGTCGTCTGGCGCGGACCCGTAATTGCGGGAACGGTTAAACAATTCTTTACGGACGTTATTTGGAACGAAGTGGACGTGATGTTCATAGACTGCCCGCCGGGAACGGGCGACGTGCCGCTCACCGTTTTCCAGTCAATCCCCGTCGACGGAATAATCGTCGTGGCTTCCCCTCAGGAACTCGTTTCCTTAATAGTCGAAAAAGCCGTTAAAATGGCGGAAATGATGAACGTTCCCATCGTCGGCGCGGTCGAAAACATGGCGTACTTCGTGTGCGACAAGTGCGGCGAAAAGCATTATATTTTCGGTAAAGGCAATTTAAAGGAAGTTGCCGCGGCGAAAGGCATAACCAACTTTGCAGAAATCCCGTTCGATAAAGATATCGCTAACCTTTGCGACAGAGGACTTATCGAACTCAACGAAAGCTCGGCTCTCACCAAGTTTGCCGAAGAGCTTTTAAAGTGAGAGGGCGCGCATTATGTATAACACGTTCAATTCGTTTTTCTCTATAATCGTCGCTGCGATTTTAATATTTTTCGCGTTTTTCGCTTTCCACGGACTCAACTACTGGGAGGATGAATCGGAAGAACGCTTTGACAGAAGAAAAGGTCAAGTAAAAAGATTTTTGATAGAAAGAATAGGCTCCGGTCTACTTTCGCTTGCGTTTTTCGCCGCTATGATGTACTTTGTACTCGAAGCGTTCAACGCCGAAAAAAGCGACGAACTCAAATACTTTTTGTTCGTTCTCTTCTTTGGTCTTGCCTCGCTCGGTTGCGGTTTCTGGTTTTTGTGCGCGCTCAAATGGCGCATGATAATCTACGACGACGGCGCAACTTACCGCAGTTTATTCAGTATCGAAAGAATGTTTTCTTACGACCGCTCCGTCGTTAGAGAAAAGAAGGTGGGCACACAGTTCGTATATTGCGGAATAGTCGTTTGCCGTCTTTCTCTCAAATTCCCCGGCGCAAAAAAGCTCTGCGAAGCAATCGCCGAACGCCGCTTAACTCACCCCAAGCTCCCCGACCCTATCTGCTGAAAGTTAAAGGAAATTTTTAAAAAGTCGCGCTATAAGTCGATAAACAGTAGTTTTTATAAAACTCATACAGAAACATCAAAAAATGACTGTCGTGTTTTTTCTCGGCAGTCCTTTTTTAAAAACCAATAAAACAAAGTTGACAAACGTCGGGTGTTATGGTAAGATAGATATAATAAAAGAAAAGGAAAGAGAATGATGAAAAATTACTACGATAAAGTGCAAATAGGCATGGTCGAAAAAGGCATGTTTTCGGCTATGTCTTTTTTGCTATATTTTTTACGAGGAGGAATGAAAAATGGGGAAGGAGTGTAATATCGTTGCTCAAGTTTTGTTGACTGTTTTTCTTGCGATGATCGCATTTGTCGTATGGAGTTTTAACGGCTTATTGTATTTGCCGCTTATTAGTAGTTCGTCGCCGAAAAGGCTAAGCGAATTGCTTATCTATAATTTAGGAATGGAAAAAGTCTATCTCCCCGATAATCTCGAATCGAAGTTTTACGTTTCTTCCAAAAAAAACGATTGCGAAGTGCGGTATGCTTATTACGTCGTTCAACAAGACCCGAGCGAATATATTTACGCTAAGAACACCCGCTTGTATAATATTGACAGAGAAACTTTTGAAAGTTGGTTCGGCGGTTACGTTATAGATGACGTTCTCGTTGACAAAAAGGGAAAAGCCAAGGTTAAAGACGAATATCGCCCGAAATTTGGCGACGATGAAAAATACTATTGCTTTAAATACAAAGATATCTCTCGACTCGTTTACGCATACGCGGTTTATAACGAAGAGAACAGCTCGTTGGTCGTGTGCATGCAAACGACTCCTTACCCGAACGAGAAAAATTTGTCGACGGATAAGGTTGCGACGAATAACTTTTCGGCAAGCGATATGAGTTTTGCTAAGGAGGGAGCGGTATGAAAAAGGTGTTCAGAATAATAAAAATCGTTCTGCTCGTTCTTATCGTTGTCGGGATTGCGATTCCCGTTATAGATTGTTTTAAGCCCGCTCGCCCCGTTCAGGAACAGTTCGACAATTGCGTAAGGAAAAATATAGAAGGCGTTTTCGATTTGACTTTTCCTAAGAACATAAAAGCCGAATATTCCGCTTACGGCGGATTCAGGGATACGAGCGAAAGTTATTTTTACTGTACGATAGATGAAAATCCCGCGGAATATTTTAAGGAAAGCGAAACGAAAAACGAAATAACTCGCGAAAAGTTTGAAAAATATTTGCGCGATTACGCCATGCAAGATTTAATCAATACAAAAAGGGAAGAAATTCCCGAGGAATATCTTCCCAAATTCGGCGATAAGTCGGATTATTATTGTTATAAATTCTCAACGGTCGGGTATACCGTGTACTTATATATAGTGTATAATGAGGGAAGCCATTCGCTTGTTGTATGTAAAGAGGTAACGCAGTATGCGCATGAACCTTATGACAACGACTAAGACAAAAAACTCCCTGCAGCATAGTTTGCCGCGGAGAGTTTTTTGTCTGCGACGCTAAGCAGAATCCCTACTCGAAAGTAATATTTCTATAAAAACTGAAACGACATTAAAAAATAGTTGAAACTTTTTTCGTATTGTGATACAATACTATTGCCAAACAAAATCACATAATTATATAAAATATGTAAGACCATATTTTCTACGGGGCTTTTTATGCCCTCTTTAAGCGAACTCTGATTTTTTTAATATTAGCAGAATTTGATAAAAATGCAAGTTCCATAGTATTGAAAAAATCCGAGAGGGTTCTTACATGTTCTATATGATTTTGTTTGGCGACAGTCGTAGCTTGCGTTTTTTGGGCGTTTGCTTCGGCAGCCGCCCTTTTTTGTTTTGAAACAATATTTTAGTAAAAGGAAATAGTAAAAATGTTTGAATCTTTTATTATTGGAGCTCTTGCAAGTTTGGTTTTTAGTGCTTTTTATTTTCTTTTTAAAAAGCCAAGTAAAAAAGTGCATCTATACATTCAAAATGCAATCCTTGTCGTATTATGTATTTTTTGTTTAATTGACCTTATAGCTATACTAACTGTGATGAAAGAAGCTCCCATGGTTGTTATTATTATAAATGCCATAGGTATCGGACTATGCTCTTTTTTCACAGTGAAGAAGCTTTTAAATAATATGAAGCTACTAAATAGTAATAAATTTGAAGAATAAATAACCTGATTATTCTATTTGTTTTTTTGCGTTTATCTAAAAACAGCGTTCGGCGCAAAATTTGCGCCGAACGCTGTTATATATATATGATATGCTTACTTCAAATTTTCGATTTCTTCGAGCCAGAGGGCGGAAGAAGTGTCGGAAGACATGCGCCAGTCACCGCGGGGGGAGAGGGTGACCGTGCCTATCTTGGGTCCGTCCGGTAAGCACGAACGCTTGAACTGCTGCGCAAAAAATCTCCGATAAAAGACTTTTAGCCATTTTAATATGACTTCGTTTGAGTATTCGCCGTCAAACGCGTACTTTGCCAAACGGTAAATTTTTGCGGGCGAATAGCCATGACGGAGCATATTGAAAAGGAAAAAGTCGTGCAGTTCGTAGGGTCCGACGATATCTTCGGTTTTCTGCGCGATGTCGCCGTCTTTATTCGTCGGCAAAAGTTCGGGAGAAACGGGCGTGTCCACGATGTCGGCAAGCACTTTTTTGAGCTTTTCTTCCGAGATAGACGAAACGTAAGAAACTACGTGGCGGACGAGCGTTTTGGGGATTCCGCAGTTAACCGCGTACATAGACATATGGTCGCCGTTGTAGGTCGCCCAGCCGAGCGCGAGTTCGGACATATCGCCCGTTCCCACAACAAGCCCGCCGCATTGATTTGCCACGTCCATAAGTATCTGCGTGCGCTCTCTTGCTTGCGCGTTTTCGTAAGTTACGTCGTAAACGCCGTCTTTCTGCCCGATATCGGAAAAATGTTGTTTGACGGCAAGCGTGATATCAATCTTTTTGAGCGTTACGCCGAGTTCTTCGCAAAGTATTTCCGCGTTGGTTTTGGTCGTGTTGCTCGTGCCGAAGCCGGGCATCGTTATGCAGATTATGTCCTTGCGGCTTCTCTTCATCATATCGAACGCTCTCACCGTTGCAAGGAGCGCAAGGGTGGAATCAAGCCCGCCCGATATGCCGAGTACCGCCGTTTTTGAGTGAGAATGTTCAATTCTCTTTTTAAGACCGAGGGCTTGCATGTCGAGTATTTCCTCCGCCGTTTCGGCAAGTTCTTCCTTTCTCGGAATGAACGGACGGGAAGAGACAAAGCGCGTGAGCGAAGTTTCTTTTATTTCCTGACGGAAAGTTATGAGCGAATCGTTGAAAGCTGGCGTGAAAGTGTTGAGTTTTTCGCGCTCGTGAACGATACGGAACACGTCGATTTCCGTTTCCGTCATATCGCAGTCCTTGAAAAGTTTGTTTTCCGCGATTATCGAACCGTTTTCGGCAATAACGTGGTGGCGGGAGAAAACGAGGTCTTGCGTGGATTCCGTGGGGGAAGCGTTGCTGTAAACGTAGCCCGCCAAAATCCTCGAAGAGGTGGAAGCGACGAGCATTCTCCTATACGCCGCTTTGCCGATGACTTCGTCGGAAGCGGAGAGGTTGCAAAGGATAGTCGCGCCGGCAAGCGCAAGCTCGGTCGACGGCGTTTTTATTGCCCAGATATCCTCGCATATTTCCACGCCGAAAGCAAATTCGGGCAGGTCCTCGCAGAGGAAAACGAGGTCGTTGCCGAAAGGCACTTCTTCGCCGCAAATGCGGATTTTTTGTTTTTTGCCCGCCAAAAGCGCGCCCGCCGTAAAGTGGCGGTGTTCGTAAAACTCGTTGTAATTGGGCAAATACGTTTTAGGTATCGCGCCCAAAACCTTGCCGCCCTTAAACACGACCGCGCCGTTATACAGTTTGCCCGCATGGCGGAGCGGCGTGCCGACTACTACCGCGGGGTAAAGCCCGACGGTGGCTTTTCTTATATCTTCGAGCGCGAGCATGGCGGAACTTATGAGTTTGTCGTCGAAAAACAAATCTTCGCAACTGTAGCTCGTAAGGCAAAGCTCGGGCAGGACCAAAAGGTTTACCTTTTTTTCGTCGGCTTTTTTTATGACGGAAATTATTTTTTCCGTATTGCCTTTTACGTCCGCTACGTTCACGTCCACGGTGCCGGAAGCTACCTTTATGAAACCGTCTTTCATGTCAGAAAGTTTACTCCTTTATTTTCGTAAAAAGCGTTGAATCCCGAGCGGAGAAACAACGCTTCTTTTTGTGCTTTAACGGGCTTTTGCCGCGATAACGGCGTTATAGCCTTACTTTTTAGTTCTTTTTCAAAAATTCCTGCCCGCCCATGAACGGTCTTAAAACTTCCGGGATAGTAACCGAGCCGTCCTCGTTCTGGAGCTGCTCTAAGAGCGCGGGGAACAC
>DHMS01000024.1:177-23973 GCA_002405915.1 Christensenella sp. UBA4636 | reverse complement strand
CAGCGAGTGGTTTTCTTTTACAACAAGAACTACGCAATCCACATTAAAACGATTGCGTAGTCTTTTTTTAGAACGAATATCAATTTTAACTTATAACAAGAACTATTTATTCGTTTTGATATAAAATCCACTTGACTAAAAGCTAACAAAAATGCTATTATATTATTGTTGTTACTTGTTAAAAACCGCAAAACAGTAAGAACAAAAAACAATTTGCAAAAGGAGCAAAAAATGAAAAGAAAAACAAAGCTCATCAGCTTTTTGCTGATACTCACACTCTCGTTCGGTTGCATTATCGCGCCGTACTACGGACAACAGATTTACACCAAAGCCCTCGAAAACGAGTTCGATGAAGAATTTGACCAATTGGCAAATAGCTACTTAACCGGCAACGATATTTCCGACGAATACATAGATGAACAAACTGAAGAAATTACTCAGCAATACATAGAATATGTACATTTTGATGATAACAATGCAAGCAAGAGGAAGCTAATTATAGATGAAACGCCTATCGACAGAAAATACGGCGCGATAATATACGACGAAGAAACCGATATATCGGAACAAATCGAAAACGAAGAAGACGCATACAATATCGCCGTAGTCCGAATGATTCATAAAAACGTTGACGCTATGAACGAAATGGTTGACGAAGAATTAGGGCATATAAACGACGATTACGAGTTTGTACCCGACGTGAATGATAATTCATACGAACGTTGGAAATTCTTTGGCTTTAGATTAACATGGACAGCACTAACCTTCAATTGCGATAGCGACTTTGCTATTCTTTTTGCAGGCATTACGTTGTTTGTACAACTTTTATTCCAAGCAAAAGATTTTGCTAAAGCCTTAAATACTATGCGTACACAGACAGAAAAACTTGCTTTAGTGATAGATACAGCTCTAAACAAATTACCAAACAATATCATGTATCAAATGATTTTATTTTACAGTAACGATGTCGTGTCCGATATAATTAACATCTGTGCTTTATTTGTTGAAGTTTTTACAGGTTCGGCATTAGCAAAAAAAGCTGTAAATATAATCTTAAATCACTTAGCACCATCTGTTGTTGACTGCATCGTTGTGATGTATAATGCTATAAAAGACTACAGAGGAATGCAAGTTAAGTTTTGTTGGAGAAAAACTTTTTAGGATAAAATCGGTCTTTCAATAAAATCGATTTGATTTTACAACTTGCTTTTTGCATCAACAGACAAGGAAAACACTATGATAAAATCAATTATTTGCAGTATATTTGCTATCATTATTTTTATAATAAACACGATTTTTCTTATCAGAGCATATATACAACTTCCAAAACAAATTATAATGCGATATGCGGGGCGAACGGAAATTGACGTTCATGAACGCTACGACATTTTTAAAGTTTGCCAAAACATCTGTTTTCTTCCGCCATGTCTTATTGAATTTTGTTCAATTATCTTGTCTGCTATTTTACTATATATTTCTTTAAGTGGTCGTGAATTCTATTTAGAAGGTACTTACGCGATTATACCGAGCATAATTTGGGCGACAGTGATGATACTTGGAAGTATTCTCTCCGCACTATACGATAGTTATCTTGATAAAAGCTTTCTTGTCACTAAATTTGACCCAGATTATTTTAAAAGAAATTGGTTCCTTCGAATTATTCAACGACACAACTCACCCACCGCAGCCTACATGCTTGGAGTATTCTTTTTATCTTTCGTTGCTTTATTTATGGGCTTTAACATAATGCAAATAATAGTTTGACAAACAAAGCAATACTATTTTGAAAAAGTAATTTTATGAAATATTTAATGTTTTTATTAAACTGCATGGCTTTTCTATTAGGAATTGCTAACGTAGTATATTCTTACTTTATGTTCAGAAGAAGATATATCTTCGCATTGAACGCAATGGGTGAAAACGATACTTTTCCGAAGCTCGGGTGCGACCCGTTTAGAACGGGATTGAAAACTTTCGGAATAAGCGTTGCCCTCTTTGCAGTCGGCGGGATAGCTTCTTTATTCGACGGATTACCTAAAGAAGGTCAAAATCTACCCATAGCACCGGCGATGATTACCGCGTTGATTTTTGCTATAATAAGCATAACTTTATGTTCGATTTACAAGGTAAAAACGGATAAGTTACAGATACCTTATATAATTCCCAACAACAAATACAGAGAAGAATGTTTGTTTAAGCTTTCAACAATGCTGACGGGTTTTAATAGCTTAATAATGATTTCAATACTGATTTCGTCCTTCCATATGGCGTTGGTCGTATACGATTTTGCGCTTTGCTTTTTATAAGGAGAAAAACCGATGAAGAATTATATTATAGGCATAGCGGCGCTTATATTGTTGCTTGCTAATACGGTCTTTCTAATTATCTCCTATATAAAACTGCCAAAGAACATAAGAAAGCTCTATGCAGGCAGACCCGTTATCGACAAAGAAGAACGTTTTCAAATTCTTGACGAAAGCGTTAAGCGTTCTCTATTGCGCGCATATATTGCGGAATTTGCTTCAATGCCGATTGTTGGCGGACTGTGCTTTCTTTCATTCGGAGAACAAGTAATCGAGCTTGAACTCACACCGCTTGTAATAACTATACTACTGATAATAGGCGCAACGCTTGTATTAGGGCTCTTTTTTAGCTTCATATATAAAGCTTACTTAAATATAAGATATTTCTTATATATAAAACCGGCACGCCATTTTTGGAGTAGGCGTTTAGCCTCTCCGGCGGCAATTTTCGCCCTCGGTACGGTTCTACTTGGGGTATTAGAAGCTCCCACTTTGCTATTGTTTGCAAGAATATTCGGATAAACTTAGAATCATAAAAAACACCCCGTTATAGGTCGATAATCGACTTATAGCGGGTTTTTTTTGTGATTTTACTACTTATTTACTTTGTTTTTTTTGCTTATTTTACAAGCACCTTTTTGAGGTGAGCAAAGCGGGGTAAACCGTCCTCTAAGGGAGCTTTGCAGTCGCCTTGAATGAGCGGGAGAGCGTATTTAATAAATTCGTCCGAAACGTAAGTTCCGTTGTTGGTAATCCATTCGAGCGGAACGCGCTTTTCGGTGTTGGCGGCAAGTTCGAGCGGCATAAGCTTAAATTTGCACTTATACGTTTCGCCCTCGGCTCTTTCGTAAATTACCATTTTGTCGGTAACGCCTCTTACCGCCGCTTTTACGGCTTCTCTGCCGGCGCGGAAAGTTTCTTCAACGTCTACCTTAGAAGCAAGGTGCGCAGCGCATCTTTGCATGAGCGAAAGTTCGATTCCGCGTGTCTTGAAGCCCGTTTTTTCTTTGACGAGATTTGCAAGAGTGGTAGCTACGCCGCCGAGCTGAGCATGACCGAAGCTGTCTCTTGCGCCTTCGGAAACAAGTTCGCAAATGAGCTTGCCGTTTTTGTCGTGTATACCTTCGGAAACTACGGCTATGCACTTGTTGTTATTCTTCGCGCATACCTTTTTAACGTCCTCAACGAACTTGTCTACGTCGAAATCGACTTCCGGCAAGTAGATAAGGTCGGCGCCGAGCCCTTTGTAGCCCGCAAGTGCGGCGGAAGCGGTAAGCCAGCCCGCGTTTCTGCCCATAGCTTCGATTACGCAAACCATCGGCGTGTCGTAAACCTTAGCGTCAAGGTTGACTTCCATAATGGTGGTAGCTATGTACTTTGCCGCGGAAGCGTATCCGGGGCAGTGGTCGGTGCCGTAAAGGTCGTTATCGATGGTCTTGGGAACGCCGATTACGTTGCAGTCCCAACCGGATTTCTGCATGTACTTGGAAATTTTGTTGCAAGTATCCATACTGTCGTTGCCGCCGTTGTAGAAGAAGTAACGAACGTTGTATTTTTTGAATACTTCGACGATACGCTTATAGTCGGTATCGTCGACAGAAGCGTCTTTGAGTTTGTATCTTACCGAACCGAGTGCGGAAGACGGGGTGTTCTTTAAAAGAAGAAGTTCTTTCATATCCTCTTTGGACATGTCGTAAAATTTCTCTTCCAAAACGCCTTTGATACCATGCGCCGCGCCGTAAACCGCGGTGATGTTCTTCTGTGCGAGAGCTTCGATAAACACGCCCGCCGCGGAAGCGTTGATGACGGAAGTAGGTCCGCCGGACTGCGCAAACATACATGCGCCCACTAAGTTTTTCATATTCTTAAACCTCCTAAATATGCGAATAATGAAGTTATAGGCTTACTTTTGCCGAAAAAGCAACAATCGGCAAAAAGAGTAAACCGAAAATTACAAGCCGAGAATGCCAGCCATTCTGTAAAGCTTGGTGTCGAACGAACGCGGCAAAGCAAGAGCTTCCGAGATGTTGTAATCGACGATTTTGTTATCCTTGATACCGATAACGCGATTATGTGCGTTAACCATAATAAGCTCGATTGCCCTTTCCGCCATTTTGGTAGCGAGTAGTCTGTCGTACATAACGGGCGAGCCGCCGCGTTGAATATGACCGAGCGTGGTGGTCGTTATCTTAACGCCCGTCTTTTCGGTGATAGCCGCGCAAATTTCGTCCTTATTGCCTGCGCCTTCCGCAAAGACTATCATGTTTGAAGTCTTTCCTCTTTCGCGGCTCTTTTTGAGCGAATCGGCGATGGCGTCTATATCGTACGGAACTTCCGGCACGAGAATGTGTTCCGCACCGCCGCAAATACCCGCGTACAAAGCTATATCGCCGCAACGGCGACCCATAACTTCCAAAAGCGAGCAACGGTCGTGCGAACCCATAGTATCTCTCAAATTATTGATAGCCCAAAGAACGGTGTCTACCGCGGTGAAGAACCCGAGCGTATAATCGGTATACGCCAAGTCGTTGTCGATGGTGCCGGGGATACCGATGACGTTTATATTGAAGTTGTCGCTCATATCCTTGCCGCCGCGGAAAGTACCGTCGCCGCCGATGGCGATAACGTTCTTTATGCCGCGTTTTTCAAGGTTGGCAACGGCTTTGCTTATTCCGTCTATCGTTTTAAAATCTTCGCAACGAGCAGTTTTTAGAAAAGTGCCGCCGCGTTGAATTATATCGGAAACGGAACGGGAATTCAAAAGCTCGATATCGTCGTCGATAAGCCCTTGATAGCCGCGGTGCGAACCGTAAATTTCGATTCCGTTGAAAAGTCCTAAACGAACGACCGCGCGAAGGCAGGCGTTCATACCCGGGGCGTCGCCGCCGCTCGTTAAAACAACTACTTTTTTGTTCATAACCGTATACTCCTTATATTATATAGGGATATAGAGATTTGACTTTATCCCTACTTTTCAATCAATCAAGATTATACCAAAACACGCCGAAAATAGCTACTAAATTAAAGCGTATTTTATATTTTTTTCATCGACTAATCCCGCAAGTTCATAGAAAAGCCCCTTGCAGTTGCGCGCGCCCTGTTTTAAAACGTAATTTTTGCCGTTGATCTTGAGGTAAGTCACCATGTTTCCGGGGTACTGCTCGACGGTGTCGATTATTTCATCTTTTAATTTTTCTTCGTCGCCGTTTAAGACGATGCAAAGATATTCCTTTGGCGTTTTAGGCTTTTCGGCTATAACGGGCGCGGCGGATTTCTTTTCTTCTTCGCCGCTTCCGTCGTCGAAAATCTTTATTTTGTCAAGCGCAATCGCGGGTTTTTCGCCGTCGCGGAGTTGTAATCTTCCCGAAAGTTCTACGATTGCTTCGAGTTCGAGTTTATCTTTATATCTTTCGTAAACCTTGGGGAACAGCACGACTTCTATGCCGCCGTACACGTCCTCAACCGTGATGAACGCCATGTTCGCGCCGTTCTTGGTTACTTTTTTATTGATTGCCGTAATCATTCCGCCCATCGTGACGAAAGTTCCGTCCTCTAAGTCGGGATAAGTGCGGTTACCCTCTTCGTCCTCTTCGTAGTCGGCAAGCGCAACGCACGAGAACGAGAATTTATGGAATTTTTCCATATAGTTTTCGAGCGGGTGACCGGAAATGTAAACGCCCAAAACTTCCTTTTCCTTTGAAAGTTTTGTTTTCGTATCGAATTCCGGAATTTTCGGATAGTCGACGTGAAGCGGAGTTTCCTCTAAAACGGTGCCGAAAAAGCTTATCTGACTGCTTTCTTTTTGTTTGGCTATTCCCGCCGCCATATCGATGAGTTCGCCGCACACTTCTAATAGTACCGAACGAGCCACTCCGAATTGGTCGAACGCGCCCGCAAGGATAAGGTTTTCGACGAGTCTACGATTAAGTGCGTGAATATCGCTTCTGCCGATAAAATCTTCGAAGGAAGTAAATTCTCCGTTCTCTTCGCGTTCTTTTATTATCGATTCGATTGCGGCATGTCCTACGCCTTTGATAGCCACAAGCCCTATGCGCACGCAATAATTTTCAACCGAAAAGAATTGTTTGCTCTTGTTGATATCGGGCGGCAAAACTTTGATATCGCGCTCTTTCAAGTACATAACGTACTTAGTGATTTCGACAATGTTGTTGATACGGTTGTTAAGAACCGCGGCAAGGAATTCTTGCGGATACAAAGCTTTAAGATACGCCGTCTGATACGCGAGAACGGCGTATGCCGCCGCGTGCGACTTGTTGAACGCATACTTAGCAAAGTCTGCCATTTCGTCGAATATGTCCGCCGCAACGGCTTCCGGAACGCCTCGTGCAAGCGCGCCCTCTATAAGCACGTTGCCGTTTTCGTCCTTGTCGCCGTAAATGAATTTAAGCCTTTGTCGCTTCATTTCTTCTACGTTCTTTTTACCCATCGCGCGGCGGATAATGTCCGCTTGCCCGAGAGAAAATCCCGCAAGTTTTTGGACTATACCCATAACTTGCTCTTGATAAATTATCGTTCCGTAAGTAACGTTTAAAAGCGATTCGAGGAGCGGGTGCTTGTACTTAATGTGTTCGGGGTCGTTTTTGTTTGCTATATATTGAGGAATAGCTTTCATAGGACCCGGGCGGAAAAGCGAAATACCCGCTATGATATCTTCGAGATTGCCCGGTTTAAGCTCGCGCATAAACTTCTTCATGCCGCCCGATTCGAGCTGGAACACCGCGTCGGTGTCGCCGCTGCCGATAAGGTCGAAAGCGACCTTTTCCGAATACCCTATTTCAAGGAAGTCGATTTTTACGCCGTGCTGTTCGTAAATGTAGTCGACGGCTTTTTTAACGTCGGTTAGCGTTATGAGCGCGAGGAAGTCCATCTTCAACATGCCGAGTTGTTCTATCTCTTTCATGTTGAACTGCGTTACGACGTCGTCGTTAACGAGCGCGACGGGAACGTTGTCGCGAATAACCTTGCCGCAAATAACAACGCCCGCGGCGTGTTTTGAAAGGTTCCTCGGCATGCCCTCTAACTTCATCGCAATGTCGATAACCCTGCGAAGCGTTTCGTCCGTGTCGTAAATGTCTTTCAGTTCTTTTACGCCCACGTTAACGCCGTCCTTGTTGTTCTGTAAGCCTAAACTCTGCGCAATTGTGGTGCCGAATTCTATGAGCTTGGTGATTTTGTTTACGTCGTTGAACGGTACTTTGAACACGCGGGCAACGTCCTTAATCGCGGCTTTAGAAGCCATAGTACCGAACGTAACTATTTGAGAAACGTTGTTATAGCCGTACTTTCCGCGAACGTATTCGATAACTTCCTGTCGTCTTTCCGTACAGAAGTCAACGTCGAAGTCCGGCATGGAAACCCTTTCGCGGTTCAAAAATCTTTCGAAAAGCAAGTCGTACTGGAGAGGTTCAACGTCGGTTATACCCATCGAGTAAGCGATTATACTGCTGACGCCGCTTCCTCGCCCCGCGCCGACGGGAATGCCGTGTTCCTTCGCCCAGTTGATATAGTCCCAAACGATAAGGTAATATTCGAGGTAACCCATATCGGCTATGGTGCCGAGTTCGTAATCGAATCTGTCCTGAATTTCCTTGGTAATAACCTTATATTTTTTGTGCATACCCTTGACGGCTATGTCTTTAAGGTATTCGTAAGCCGTCTGCCCGTTATCCGGGATATAGCCCGGGGTAAGCGACTTATCGCGGACGGGTTCGCACTTGTCGTTTAAGTCGAAAACCGATTCCGTAACTTTGTCGGCGATAACGCGGGTATTGGTGATTGCTTCGGGAACGTAAGAGAAAAGTTCCGCCATTTCGTCGCCGCTCTTTAAGTAAAATTCGTCGGTTTCGAACCTCATACGAGTGGGGTCGTCAAACGTGCGCTTAGTGTTTATGCAGAGCATAACTTCTTGAATAAGCGCGTCCTCTTTCTTTAAGTAATGCACGTCGTTTGTAGCGACGAGCTGAATATCGAGTTCGCGCGCAAGCTTGATGAGAAGCGGATTGACTTCTTTCTGCTCCTTTATTCCGTGGTCTTGTAATTCTATATAGTAATCTTCGCCGAACGCTTCTTTCATCATTGCGGCGTGCTTCTTTGCGCCATCGTAGTCGCCCTCAAGCAAAAGCCGCGGCAGTCTGCCCGCAAGGCACGCGGACAAACAAATCAAGCCCTCGGTATGCTCTAAAAGCGTTTTATAGTCGCAACGCGGCTTGGAATAAAACCCGTCCACGTAGGCGACGGAATCGAGGTAAATAAGGTTTTTATACCCCTTTTTGTTCTTACACAAAAGTATAAGGTGTTCGGTTTTGGACTTGGGCGTTTTGTCCGCCATGTCGTCCGTCATATAAAGTTCGCAACCGATGATTGCTTTCATGCCGTTCTTTTTAGCGTTTTCGGCGAATTGAAGAGTAGCGAACATGTTGCCGTGGTCGGTTATCGCGCAAGCGTTCTGCCCTAACTCCTTGCAACGCGCAAACAAACTCTTCACCCTCGTCGCGCCGTCGAGAATGGAATATTCTGTATGTAAATGTAAGTGAACGAAGTCCTGCATTATTGCCCCTTTTTATCGCGGTTTTCACCTAAAAAAAAACGTCTATAAGTTGATTATCGAATGTTTTAAGAAATTATATCGACGATTATTCCGTTCTGAACGTAAAGATATTCGTCTTTGATTTTTACCCTCGTTTCGTCCTTTAATAAGTATTTATCCGCGCGCTTCAAGCCGCTTGAAAAGTCTTTTGAAAAGTCCGAACCGAACGCCGCGGAGTATTCTTTTAATATTATTCCCCTTTCCGTCCTTAAAGCGAGCATAACGAATTCCTCTTTCGCGTCCTCGCCCTCTATCTTTTCGGAATACACTTCGGCGTACTTTCCGCTAAGCAAGCAATGAACGTATTCGTCGATACTTTCGGTATTCGTGAAACGTCTGCCCGCAATAAATGAAGAAGCCGCAACGCCTAATCCTATGTATTCGCCCCGCCGCCAATAGTTAGAGTTGTGTTTCGACTCGTGACCGGGAATAGCAAAGTTTGAAACTTCGTATCTTAAAAAGCCTTTATCTTTCAAGTACGCGCGCGCTTTGTCGTATTCGTCCGCAACGGTATCTCCGTCGGGCAAATCGCCGTTTAAATAGCGAGAATACATCGGCGTACCTTCCTCTGGCGTTAACGCATACATAGAAATATGCTTGGAGCCGCGCTCAATCGCTAAGTCAATCGTGTCAAGGATAGACTGCATGCTTTGATTCGGCAAGCCTATCATAACGTCGGTAGAAAGCTCGTAGCCCTTTAAAATCTCGGTTGCGGCTATATAGTCGGCTTTGGTGTGAATACGTGCGATATCGCGCAAAATTTCGTCCGAAGCAGACTGCAAGCCTACGCTGAAACGGTTTATGCCCGCTTCCTTGTAAACGCGCAGTTTATTCCTGTCAATCGTACCCGGGTTGACTTCGAGCGTTATTTCGGCGTTTTCGGCAAGGTCGAACTCCTTTTTTATAAGCCGCATGCACCCCAAAATATACTTAGGGTCGACGTAAGACGGCGTTCCCCCGCCGAAGTACACGGTGTCGAATTTTTTTCCTTTCAGCTCGTTCGCGCGCGAATGCATTTCCTTATAAAGGCACGCGAAATACGCTTCGGCTTTTCCTACCTCTCTCGGGTAGGAAGCGAAGTCGCAATAAGAGCATTTTTGTTTACAAAACGGTATGTGAATATAAATTCCCGGCATAATAATCAAATTGAAAATTGAAAGCTAAACAAATTGAAAATTGAGAGTTGAAAATTGAAAATTGCGGACGAATAAATTTTTTAATAATTCCTATATCCGCACTAACTTTCAACTTTCAATTATCAACTTTCACCTTTATTGAGCGCGGAGAGTGCGTAAGATTGCCGCAACGAACAAATTGAAAATTGAGAGTTGAAAATTGAAAATTACGGACGAATAAATATTTAAAATAATTTTCTTATCCACATTAACTTTCAACTTTCAATTATCAACTTTATTGAACGCGCAAGCGCGTACCCTCGTTGACGGGGCGGAGAAGGGTTGCAGAGACGGGCAACAGGTCGGCGAATGCCGACGGGCGCGTACTAAAACGTACGTAACCGAGGCTGAGCCGACACGTAGCCCATATATGCGCCCTTGCTTGAAAACCACAAAACTATCCTAAAAACGATTTGAGTGCGGAGAGTGCGTAAGATTGCCGCAACAGGCGAGAACGACGCGCAGGCGCGTACTCTATGTACGTAACTGTGTGGCGTTTAAGCACGTAGCGGCAAGGTTGCGTGCTATACGCGCTCAAATCTTATTCTGAGTCGATTTTGAGAATCGACATAAACGCTTCCGACGGTATCTCCACGGTTCCTAAGCGGCGCATCTTCTTTTTGCCCTCTTTTTGCTTTTCGAGGAGCTTCTTTTTACGGGTGATATCGCCGCCGTAACACTTGGCGAGAACGTCTTTTCTTAAAGCCTTAACCGTTTCGCGCGCGATTATTTTTCCGCCGATTGCAGCTTGAATGGGGATTTCGAACATCTGGCGCGGAATAACTTCTTTGAGTTTTTCGGCAATGGCTCTGCCGCGCGCGTAAGCTTTTTCGCGGTGAACGATTATCGCAAGCGCGTCGCACGGGTCGCCGTTTAAGTACATATCGAGCTTAACAAGGTCGCTTTTTTCGTAGCCCGTGATTTCATAATCGAACGAAGCGTAGCCGCGCGTTCTTGACTTTAAGCCGTCGAAGAAGTCGAAGATAACTTCGTTCAAAGGCAGCTTGTATTGAAGCCTTACGCGCTTTGCGTCGAGATAAGTCATATCGAGGAACACGCCGCGCTTTTCTTGGCACAAATCCATAATGGGTCCCACATATTCGGGCGGCGTATAAATATTTGCGTGGATAATCGGCTCTTCCATATAGTCTATGGAGGAAACATCCGGTAGCTTTGACGGGTTGGAAACTTCGATAACCTCGCCGTTCATCATATATACTTTATACGAAACGCTCGGCGCGGTGGTTATTATTTCGAGGTCGAACTCGCGCTCAATCCTCTGTTGAATGATTTCCATGTGCAAAAGCCCCAAAAACCCGCAACGGAACCCGAACCCGAGCGCGGTCGAGTTCTCCGCTTCGAACGTTAAGGAAGCGTCGTTGAGTTTTAGCTTGCCGATAGCGTCCTTTAAGTCGTTGAATTTGCTTCCGTCAAGCGGGTAAACGCCCGAAAAAACTACGGGGAGAGCCTTTTTATACCCGGGCAGAGGCTCGGCGGCGGGGTTGTCTACGGTTGTTATGGTATCGCCGACGGCGGTGTCCTGAACGCTTTTTATGCTTGCGGCGATATAGCCGACTTCGCCCGAAGTAAGCTCGTCTTTTGCAAGCAAACCGGGGCTGAAAACGCCGACTTCCGTTACTTCGAACTGCTTGTCGGACATAAAGGTTTTTATTCTCATTCCCGCGCGTATACGCCCTTGTTTAAGCCTCACAAAGCAGATTACGCCCTTAAAATTGTCGTAGTAGGAGTCGAAAATAAGAGCTTTGAGCGGTGCTTCGTCGTCGCCCGTAGGCGCGGGCAAGTGCGTTATTATCTTTTCGAGAACGTCCTCCACGTTAAGCCCGCTTTTAGCTGAAATTCTCGGTGCGTCCGAGCAGTCGAGCCCTATAACCTCTTCTATCTCCGCGGCGGTGCCGTCCGCGTCGGCGGAAGCAAGGTCTATCTTGTTGATTACGGGCATAATTTCAAGGTCGTTATCGAGAGCTAAGTATACATTTGCAAGCGTTTGCGCTTGAACGCCTTGCGTTGCGTCGACTACCAAAATCGCGCCCTCGCACGCGGCGAGCGAACGGGAAACTTCGTACGAAAAGTCGACGTGACCCGGGGTATCGATAAGGTTGAAAAGATATTCTTCGCCGTTTTTCGCCTTGTAAAACATTCTCACGGGCGTGAGTTTAATGGTTATTCCCCTTTCGCGCTCAAGGTCCATGGAGTCGAGAATCTGGTCCTCCATTTCTCTTTCGGAAACTTGCCCCGTAAGCTCGATAAGCCTGTCCGCAAGGGTGGACTTTCCGTGGTCGATATGCGCTATTATGCAAAAATTCCTAATATTTTCTTTCTTTACTACTGCCATACTTAGTCAAATTATCCTTTGGCTGATACTACCCTATTATAATTATCTATAAGTATATACTATTTATCAAAATCACGCAAGCGTTTTTTATTGCCCTACCCGAAAACTTTTTTCGTTCAGTCGCATATTAAAGCTTGTATAAAACGCCGTTTTAGTGTACAATATTTTTGTAAACAAAGAAAAAGGAGCGTTAAGATGAAAACAAGATTGACGAGCGAACACTGGCTTTTCAAAAAACCGATAGCGCACAGAGGACTGCACGACGAATACGTCGTCGAAAATTGTCCGACGGCGTTTCGAAAAGCCATAGAAAAAGGATTCCCCATAGAAACGGACGTGCAGATGAGCGACGACGGCGTTTTGTTTTGCTACCATGACGACGACATGAAACGCGTTGCGCGCCTGCTTGCCGATATCCGCGACGTTCAAAGCAAAACGATAAAAAGTCTTACCATAGGCGAAAACGAAAAAATACCGACTTTTAAAGAATTTTTAGCCTTAGTCGACGGAAAAGTTCCGCTTTTAATCGAAGTAAAAAGACAAAAGAAAAAGGGCATAGAGCAGAAAATTTTAGACGAATTAAAGGGCTATAACGGCGAATACGTCATTCAGTCTTTCGACCCGTTTATACTTAAAAACTTCAAAAAACTTGCGCCCGAAGTTATCCGCGGACAACTTTCCGACTCGCTCAACAAAGAGAAAAACTTTTTCGTGCGCACGATAGTCAAAAAAATGAGCCTCAACTTTTTATCGAAGCCCGACTTTTGCAACGTCAACATTAAAGGCTACGAAAAATCAAAAAAATACGCAAAAGGCTTGCCCATGCTTTGCTGGACGGTGAAAACCGAAGAGGAAAAAGAAAAAGCCGAAAAGCTCGGCATAAATTACGTTTTCGAAAACGTTTTCAGCTGAAAAATCTATATATAAAAATATCAAACCCCGCCGATAATCGACTTATAGGCGGGTTTTTGCGTATAAAAGAACGCCCGACCCCGAAAGAGAAGCCGAACGCCTTTTAAAGGAAGATATAGAAAATTGTGTAAGCTTAATTGTTTTACGCGGCAACGCCATCTACCGAAACGGAAGAAGCGTGCGCTAATTTTATGCCGTAAAGGTTATAGCCGTTAGTAGGATTAGAAATAACAAACGTAATTTCATCTTCGCCGCCCGTCAAATCTATTTTCATAAGATTGATAAACGTATTAGACGGCTGCCATGTAGCGGCGTTCGTAGGCATAGCGGTATCGGAAGTATACTTAGTTCCGTTTACGGTTACGTAGCACCAAGCCGAGAAAGCCGCAGGATTTGTTTTTGAGCAGAATTCCGCATATAAAACGACTTTGCAAGCTTTATCGGCTTTTACCTTAAACGTAATAGTTCCGCCGTTATTTCCGTTTACGTTGAAAATAGGGTTGTAGCCGGCAGTGTTTTTCCTTTCTTTAATTTCGAACGTTGCGCCGGTGCCGTTTTTCCAAGTCACATAATCGGCTTTCGTCGTCGAATTTTGCAAAGAAACGTAAAACAAACTTTCTGCCGAATAGTCTTCCGCATTTGCGGTAATTCCCGTCGCGCCTAAAAGTATGCCGTAAAAGTTGTGTCCCGTTAACTTATCGCTACTATTTACCGTGAATTTTATCTCGTTTACGCCGTCTTTAAGCGTTATGTAGCCGAGAAAAGTTTGTTCGTTAGAAGCTACGTAATTTTCGCCGTAAGGCATTTTGGCTTTTACCGTTATTGGCTCGTTATTTACCTTTAAGTCGCACCAGTCGGCAAAATTGTTTGCGTTTTGAAGCTCGCCAAATTCCGCGTACAAAGCTACGTTTTGCTTTTCGCCGTCGGAAATTATAGAATATTCAATCGTTCTGCCCTTACCCGTATCGAGATTGCCTACGCAGAATTTTTGTTCGGCGTTAGGTTTGCCCGTGCCGATATTCGCGCCGCCCGTTATGGTAACGCCTTCTTCCAAAGTCGATTTATCCTTAACGGCGTAAAGCTTAGTATAGGAAGAAGAATAAAGTTCGGCGGATTTTGCGTAAGCGTATAAAGCCTTTACTATCGCGCCGTCCGTTTCGTCCGCAACCTGCCCGCCGATATAGCCCGCGGCGGTTCCCGTAACGGCGTAGCCTATTTCTTCGCCGCCGTAAGTTAGCGTGGCGGAAACTTCCTTAGAAACTTCGATAGCCGAAAGCGGAACGGAAAGCGTAAGCTTATCGTCGCGCCCCTTTATCAAAGTAGCTTGTTTTTCTTGTCCGCCGACCGTGACTATCGCGCCGTCCGGCACCACTTCGCCCACGGTAAAGTCAAAACGCATTTCGGCGTTGTACGCAAGGTACATATAAGCCGTTGTCGGTTGAACGTTCGCCGTGTTTTCGGTAGCCGCGGCTTTAAACGGCACGGCAAGAGGCTCCGTAAAAGCAACCGCCGAATAACCCGTATATCCGTCGCCGCTCAAAAATTCGTCGCACTTAGCGGCGGTATCGCCTACGTAATCTTGCGCCGCCGAGCCGTATTTTAAAAGACTAACCGCAAGCTTTGCTAAAGAGGAAGCGGAAGAAAGTTTTTCGCCGCCGTTCGCCGCGCCGTCGAGCAAGCTTTTTAAGTACCCGCTCAAACTGTCAGTGAACTCTTGCAAAATTTCCGTAGAATTATCGGAAGAATAAAGCTTGACGGCGATATCCTTAGCCATATCTTGCGGAGCAAGCCCTTTGTAAACGAAAACGAACGCGCCGTTTTCTTCCGTATAATCTGTTAGCGTTTTTTCTTCGCCGCCGCCTAAAGATACTTTTAAGTAAGCGTTTTCGCCGACGGACTTATCAACCGTAAATTTAACCGAAATGTCCTCGCCGAGCGACATGTTCCATTTAATGAGATTAGTTTCGGCTACAGCCGAAACTTTTTGACCCGAAGCGTAGCCGAGGGTCAAAAACGCAATCGCGACGGCTAAAGTTATCCACAAAGTAACGTTTTTTATCGTTTTCATAATTTTCCCTCTCGTTAACTCAAAAACCAAGTATTCGCGCCGTTATCGTCGTCTTGTTCAATAGGTTGCTTGCCCGTTTCTAACCCGCTTGAAGTTACTATGTTTTCGCAAAACCTAACTATCGAAGTTTCGGGCGAAACGTACTTTCTTTTAATATTTTCACCTGTATTCATTTTTTAAATCTTTCCTTATTTTTATTTTTTCTACGTCTTTCTTTATTATTTTAAAAGCGTTTGTTTATCGGAAAGCCCTATGTTTCAAGAGCTTTCCGATAAGAGTTTTTTTACGCTTTCGCTCCATTTTCTATCGTTATGTCGGAAGAAGTAAACTTAATGCCGTAGAAGTTGTGCCCGGACATAGGCTGAGTGCTGTTTACGGTGAAAATAAGTTCGTTCAAGCCCTCTTTTACTTCGACGCAACCGATTTTTACGAACTTGTTCGACGGGGTATAGTTAACACCCGTAGGCATAGCCGCGTCGGAAGTATACTTTTTGCCGTTGAGAGTTATATCTGCCCAGTCGCAAAGATTGTTACCGTCTTTCAGGTTGCCGAGTTCGAGATACATTCCTACTTTGCCCGCTTTTGAAGCGTTGAAACGGATAGTAATCGTTTTTCCTTTACCCATGTCGAGATTGCCGAGGCAACCTACGCCCGCGGTGTTCTTTTTAGCGTCGCGTACGTCTATTGTTACCTTGCCGGTATCTATTTCGTAATTACTTTCAAGCGCGCCGCTCGCATTGAGCGCGTAGAAAACGTAATCCTTCCAACCCGTATCGTCAAAGCTTACGTTAATGTTTTCGGCTTCCGCAGGTACTTCGCCCGCTGTGACTTCAACCGTTTCCGAAGTAAACTTCAAGCCGTAAATGTTTGCGGCGTCACTATCCTTCACACTGACGGAGACTTCGTTTAAGCCAACCCCAAGGTCTATAAAGCCAAGACGAATAAACTTGTTAGACGGAGTCCATTCTTCGCCCTTCGGCATTGTTGCGGTAGAAGTAAATTTTTTACCGTTTACCGTTACAATACCCCAATCGCTAAACTTAAAATCTTTATTTCTGTTACAGAATTCCGCATATAATCCGACCGTTCCTCCTACCGAAGCGTTCACATAGAAAGTTACCGTCGCGCCCTTATTTGCGTTGATGCTGCCGACTGGAATTTTGCCTTCCGCATTAGCGCGGTTCGAGGGAGTAGACAAAGCCTTATCAGCCGTAGTTTTAACGTAAGAAGCAAATTTACCCGCTTCTTCCACGGCGTAAAGCGTAGAGGTTTTTGTCCAAGCGGAATCGTCCTTTTCCGTATTGATATCCGAAAGTTTTTCCTCTTCCGGCGGCGTTATGTTTTCCGACCACTTAACCTCTTCGTCTGCGTAAATTTTTATGCAATCGATATTGCCGTTATTTCCCATAGAAGTAAGTTCGATAACGTTTTCGCCCTCTTTAAGCTTAATACACCCGAGGTTGACTTCTACAAAATACCACCAACTGCTACCTACGCTCGGAACAATTTTTAAGTCGGATTTTCTGCTAATCAACTCATCGTTTACGGCAATATAGAGGCTATCCGTTACGCACATGTTATAAGTGGCAGACATTCTCAGCTTAAGCGTTGCGGTTTGCGCCTTGACGCTCGTTACGGAGAATTTTGCCGACGCGTCGTAATTTATATTGACGTTGCCCACGCAGCCGACGGGCTTATCGGTTGCAAGGTCCTTTTTTCCGTCGGTTTCCTTAACACGGGTAAACTTGCCTCTGTCCCCCGCGGTAAGAACGGTTCTTTCGTCTTCCGCTTCAAAGGTGTAAACGTGTTTTCTGTCCTTGCCGCATTTTACTTTGCAGGCGTCTTCTTTGCACTCGTCGTTCATACAGCCGCCGCACACGGGGCAAACGGAAGTGCATTCGTGTTCTAACGGTTCTTGCGCGCTCGTGCCGCCGCCAGAGTTGCCGGTATCTATGCTCGCGCCCGGCTTAACGGTTAAATCATCCGGCTTCATCGCGCCTATCGAGCCGACGACAGAAACGACCGCAACCGCGACGGCAAGCACTAAAGCCGTGACGGAAACCATCGTTTTAGAGTTGTTAGTTAAAAACCTCTTTGCGCCGCTAACGGGCTTATAGGCGGACTTTTCTTCACCGTAGACCGATTTTGCAACGCTCGCGTTTTTGTCGCTCCCGTCCGCATTTTTGCCGGCGTTTTCAATCGTTTCGCCACCGAACGCTTTGCTCTGTACCAAGAACGAAAGCGCAAAGTAGCAAAGGCAGAGGATTGTAAAGGAAGTTGCGATTATCTTAATCATAACCAACGCTTTCTGCCACCAAGGCGTTATAGACACGAACATGGTAGTCGCTTTTACGCCGTTCATGACGTTTGCGTGAAGTTCGGCGTACAAAATTCTTCTCGCCGCTTCTCTTACGGCAAGGGCAACGGTCGGGTTGTCTTTATAATCGTCGAAAGCGTTCGCTTTGCCGCCCATAAGCCAAAGGTCTTGCCCCGCGCATACGGCGTTTGCCATTGCCTTTTTCTCGGTCATATGTATGCCGACAGCCGCGTCCGTTTCGATTGCGCCCGTAAAGCCCCATTCTTTCCTTAAAAGGGTCGTCAAAAGCCCTTCGTGTCTACCCGACCAAACGCACCCTACGCGGTTGAACGAGGACATTATGCCGTTTAATTGCATGCTCGTTACCGCCATTTCGATGCCTTTTGCGTGTAGTTCTCGGATAGTTTGTTCGTTCGCCCAAGTCGTAGTGCCGTAACGGTTGCGTTCCTGGTCGTTCATGATAAAGTGCTTTGTGAAAAGTATTATGCCTCTGTGTTGCAAACCTTTGGACTGAGCGGAGAGCATTGCGCCCGTCATGAACGCGTCCTCGGAATAGTATTCCCAGTTTCTGCCGGAGAAAGCCGACCTATGTAAGTCTGCGCCGAGACCGTTCAATGAAGTGTGGTTTGCGTGCATCATTTCCATACCGAACGCGTCGCCGACTTTGTAAACAAGCTCGGTGTTAAAGGTTGCCGCAAGGTTGACTTCGCTCGGGAAAGCCATTACGGAACCCAAAGTCGGGTTGGGTTGGTTAAGCCCCGAGGGTCCGTTCTGGTTTTTGCCTTCCGGCGCGCCTACCGAAGCGATACCCTTAATTATGTGCGCGCCCGTCGTGACGAGGATAACTTGTTCCTCCCAAGTCGTCTGGTCCATAAACGCGTCCCACCTTTCAACGTCGTAGTAGTCTACTTCCATCATCGAAATAAGGTTGAGCGGACCGTACTTTTCGCTCGTCTTGCCGTAAACGGGCATTTCGTCGCCCTCTTTTGCCACGGGGTCAACGCCGTAAGCCAAGTCGGCTTTCATTATGGCATTGTCCGCTTTCATCTTGACGGGCTTCGGGTAAGTGCCTTGCCAGTCGTTACGCGTTAAGTAAGTTATATGTTGGTCGGCGGTACCCTCGTAAATGTTGATATCCGCATTGTCGAAAAGATTGGTTACTTGATAGCCCGTTGCAGTGGACTTGGAATATTTTTCGAAGTTATCCGCCGCGACGAGTTCTTTTTTTGCAAGCTTGCTGTCTCCGTTATAGTCCATTCCGTCGGCGGCGTTTTGCCCTTTGCCGCAAGAATGTTGTTGAGCGCGTCGTGCGAGCTTTTGCCGACCGCAAAGTAGTAATCTCCCGCTTCCAGAATGTAAGTCTTATATCCGTAAGAATCGTAGGTTCTCATTTCTTCCGCTTTAACGGTTATTTTCACGACTTCGCTGCCGCCGCCCGCTTTGAGCGTAGAGGTTTTGTCAAAGCCCACGAGTTCGACGGAAGATTTTTCTATTCCCTTTTCCTTGTCGTAGGAAGTGTAGGGCTTTTGCAAATATACTTGGACTACTTCCTTGCCGTCAGCGCTGCCCGTGTTGGTTACTTTTACGCTTATTTCGTAATTTTCGCCTTTCTTTTCCACCTTATAGTCGGAATATTCGAAAGTCGTATAGGAAAGCCCGTAGCCGAACGGGAAAGCAACTTCGTCCGTGTACTTCCAGTTGCCGCTGCCCGCTTTTACGCCCGCCGTGCCGCTTGCGTTGCCTTGCCCTAAAACGGCGTCCTCATATCTTGTTTCGTAGTAGCGATACCCGAGGTAAATGCCTTCGGAATAAACGATATACTTAGTGTTCCAGGTGTACTTGTGGGAAGGATTTACGCCGTCTTGACCTTCGAAGGTAAAGTCGCCGAAGTTCTCGGTTGCCGGCGCGGAATAGTTATCGTAAACGTAAGTATCGACGAGTCTGCCGCTCGGCGTTATTTTGCCCGTGAGCGCGTTTGCGATTTGCTTGAAGCTTGCGTTGCCGCCCATACCTACCCACATGCAAGCGTCGATGTCGTAGTTTCTGATAGATTTGAACTGAACGGCGTTCGCGGAGTTGATGAGAAGAATTATTTTCTTTATTTTTTTCTGTTCCTTCGCCGTTTTGAGCGCGGAAAGGACGGTTATTTCGTTTGCCGACAAATCGAGATAGTTGCCGTCAACGCAATCGTCGCCCTTTACCGTCTCCCCGGGAGCCGTGCCGTTTTTGCCGTCGTAAAAGTCGAGGTCGAGCGTTTCGCCGCCGTAACGCTGAATTATCATAACCGCCGCGTCCTCGTATTCCGTGTAGTTATCGGTTACGTTACCGGCTTTTGTCGCGTTGATTTCGTTCCACGGCATTTCGTTGATACGCGCTTCCGAATAGTTGATATCCGTCAAACCTACTTCCGACCGAGAAATCATTCTCATGCCGTACTTAGCCGAAAAAATATAAGCCGTTTCAAGCCCTTTAAATACTTGCAGGTTTTGACTTCTGAGTTCCTGCGCAAGCGTCGTATCTATGCCGTTTTGCGGGTTGAGATACCCCGAACCCGTGCCGGTGTAAAAATATTTGTTTTTGAGTTGAGCCATGCCGAAAACGCCTATCTTCGCGTTCTCTTTGAGCGGCAGGGCATTATTGTCGTTCCAGAGTAAAACAGTGCTTTCGCTTGCGGCTTCTTCGGAAACCTCCCAAGAATTAGCTCTCATCGCCTTGTCGTTATAACTTCCGTCGGCGTTATAATAGTCGGACGGAACGTAAACGGGAGCTTCTCCCGAATCGTCTACGTCGACTTTAACCATAGTGCTAATTCCGAGCGCGTCGTTAAGATTGCCCGCGTATTGATTCGCAACGCTCGCCCCGACGTAAACTATAACCGTGAGTATCGCCATAAACGCGCTTATGCCGCCCCAGATTGTTTTGTCGAAGAAAGACTTAACGAACCCTTTTTTTGCTCTTTCGCCATGTTTTTCTCTCGTTTTAATAAACATAACGATTGAGCCGACAAGCCCTATAAAGCAAACGATATCGAGAATAAACATAAGCGTTTGATACCATTCGCCGAAAAGCGTAGCGTGAGCGTTAATCGCTTGCGCTACTTGTTCCAAAATTACGTACGAAACTATCACGCCGACCGTTAGATAAATAACGGCGAGAGCAAAAGCCCATATCGCAATTTTAAAGATATTGTTTTTGCTTTGCATTGGATAACCTCCGTTTCTTCTTTTTAGCCTTTTTAGGCGTTTTGGGAACGGAAACGCAAAACTTTTTCCGCCCGAAAAGAGAATACGACAAAATCCGCGCGCCGTCAATCGAGTATGCGTAAGTAGTCGCCGAAATTGCGTAAAGTGCAAAAAAAGAGAAAAAGTCGCCCTTAAAAAGCACTCTTTCTCTCTTTTCGTTTTTTTCGTATTACCGAGCGGCAGACACGGGGAAAACTATATCGAGCGTGAAAACGCCGTTCTCCGCGCTCATATTCATGTAGCCGTTGTATTTTTTGACGATATAGCTCATGCTTTTCACGCCGAAGCCGTGGTAGCCCGTGTCGCGGCGGGTTTTGGGCAAGCCGTTTTCAAAGATAATTTCGCCCTCGTAATAGTTTTCCATATGCACCGAAAGCATATTGCCCGCGGAAGTCACGTTCAAAGCGATAAAACGCTTGGCTTCGTCTATGTCGTTTACGCCCTCTATGGCGTTTGAAAGCGCGTTGCCGAAAAGCGAGTAAATGTCCATGCTGTCCATAAACGCAAGGTCTTTGCCGTTCGCCATGCATTGTAGCCTTATGTTGTTTTTAACGCAATAAAGGCTCTTTTCCGTCAAGATAACGTCCAAAACGTCGTTGCCCGTTTTTACGGACGAATCGTAAATCATAACCGATTCTTCGATGTCTTTAAGCGTTTTGTCGGAGCTGCCCGCTCTGAGTGCGTTTATCTGGTGTTTTAAGTCGTGGCACTTTACGTTTATTAAGTCAATAGTTTCCTTTGAAAGTTTGTACTGCTCCTTTTCCCTGTGCAGTATCTCTTCCATAAGCGAAACTTCGTAATGCATTTCGTCGTTTTCGGTTATGTTGAAGTGAAGCGTTAAGATAAACAAGCAATTCACTATCGTCGATATCGTTTCGGCAAGGTAAGCGAGCGTGCCGCGCGAATTATCGTCCGCGGTAAGGCGAGAAATGCCTATGCAGATGAAAACGACGACGAGCGAAAACACGACTTTACGCTTTGTCTGAGTTGTCTTTTCTTGCACGGTTTTGTTTCTGACAAGAATAAAGTAAACGCCGAAGTACACGACAACGCAAACGAGCGTTTCGGCAACAAAGCTAACGTACGGCGCAAGCGCAAGCAGATTTTCTAAAAACGGAGTAAGAAGCAAAAGCCTTGTCAAATTGACGGCAAGGTGTTGCGCGGCATATGCGCCCGCGGAATAGAAAAGCACCGTCCAAAGCGAATTTTCAAAACAGTAAATATTTGTGCAGACGGACAAAAGAAAAATGGCGCAATAAAGGCAGAATTTGAAAAAGGAATCGTCCGCGCCGCCCGACTGATTGTAGGAAAAAGCATTGCCCGTGACCGCGTAATAGATAAGTATCGTTAAAAAAATCGAAGCGAAAGCCGTAAGCACGGATATAACAGCACGCGCCAAAAACTTTTCCCGCCGCTTTAAGAGTTTGCCGAACACAAGCTCCGCCGCAAAAAGTTCCGCGAACATAAGTGCGAGCGATAAAAAAGAAGTGATAAGCCCCTTCACACGCTACCTCCCGCGTACTTCGCAAAGTCGCTCATGAACTCGTTCTTACGCGAACGGCTTATCTTCAATTTGTCGCTCCCTACGACCACCGTTTCGCCGCAAGTTTCCTTTACGTATTTTAGGTTAACCAAAAAGCTTGCCGACGGACGCGAAAAGTGATAGCCTTTGAGTTTTTCCTCTATTCCGCTCATCGTTCCGCCGGTCCTATATTCGCCCTCTTTAAGGTGAAAAATTATGTCGTGGTTCATGACTTCCACGTATAATATATCGGACACGGCTATTCTTTTTGTCATGAATCTGCCGGCAAGCGTGATATAAACGTCGCTTAGTTCATGTTCGAGCGTGTTGCATATTCTGCGGAATTTTATGAAAAAGCTATCGTAAATAAGCGGTTTCAAAATAAAATCGAACGCGTGGACTTCATAACTTTCAAGCGCGTAATTAGCCATGTTCGTCACGAAAACTATCATAACCTTGTCGTCCGTTTTTCTGAGCCTCTTCGCCGCCTCTATGCCCGTTATGCCCGGAAGTTGAATATCGAAAAACACCGCGTCGTATTTTCCGTCGAACGCGGATAGAAAATCGAACGCGTCGGAGAAAACGTCCGTTTCGAAGTTAAACCGCCCGTCGCTTTCCGAATATTTTTTAATCATGCTCAAAAGCTTTTTCGCCGCTGCTTCCTCGTCCTCGACTATTGCAATTTTGATATCCATTTTTCCCTCCCTTTAAGCACGTCTATTTTAAATTATACATAAGCTTTTACGCCTTGTCAATAGTTTTTGCAAAATTTGTTATTTTCTTTTTTGCAAGCCCAAAATGCGCTTTTAAGGGCAAAAAATGCCGATAATCGACTTATAGGCGGGTTTTTGCGTTAGCTCAATACAGGTAAGCACAAAAAACACACGCAAAAAAGGAACGCGCAAGGCGTTCCTTTCAAGTCTTAATTTAGTATCTCTTACTTTTCGATTTCCGCAAAGTATTTGATAGTTCTTACCATCTGGCTGGTGTAGGAGTTTTCGTTGTCATACCACGAAACTACCTGTACCTGATAGGTGTCGTCGTCGATTTTAGCGACCATGGTCTGCGTGGAATCGAACAAAGAACCGTACTTCATACCGATAACGTCGGAAGAAACGATTTGATCGACGTTGTAGCCGAAGGATTCGGTTACCTGAGCCTTCATAGCCGCGTTGATGCTGTCAACGGTGACGTCTTTACCCTTAACAACAGCAACGAGGATGGTGGTGGAACCGGTAGCGGTCGGAACGCGTTGAGCGGAACCGATGAGCTTGCCGTTGAGTTCGGGGATAACGAG
>DHMS01000024.1:0-128 GCA_002405915.1 Christensenella sp. UBA4636 | reverse complement strand
ATAACGAGACCGATAGCCTTAGCCGCGCCGGTGGAGTTAGGAACGATGTTCATAGCGCCCGCTCTCGACCTTCTCAAATCGCCTTTTCTCTGCGGACCGTCAAGTATCATCTGGTCGCCGGTGTAAGC
>DHMS01000011.1:3944-4077 GCA_002405915.1 Christensenella sp. UBA4636 | reverse complement strand
TTTTCAACTTTTAATCGTCCTTATTTTTATTTTCACTTTGAAAATTATCAAAAACATATTGAAAATACTTGCATAATACAAAAATTTTTGGTATAGTATATAGCGTTGACGGTGCCATAGCCAAGTGGTAAGG
>DHMS01000011.1:0-3919 GCA_002405915.1 Christensenella sp. UBA4636 | reverse complement strand
AAGGCAAAGGTCTGCAAAACCTTTACGCCCCGGTTCAAATCCGGGTGGCACCTCCACAAAAGTGAAAGCAGTCATTCGACTGCTTTTTCCTTTTGAACTATGTTTGCAAAAAGGCAGATTACAAATGCTTAATCAATTTTCGAGAACGCAGCTTCTTTTGGGTAAGGAAGCTATGGAAAAACTGAAAAATTCGCGCGTGGCGGTGTTCGGCGCAGGCGGAGTAGGCGGCTACGCTATCGAAGCCCTTGTTCGTTCGGGCGTGGGCGCGATTGACGTTGTAGACGACGATAAAGTTTGCATAACTAACATAAACAGACAAATTTTAGCTACGAGGCAGACGGTAGGCAAATATAAGGTCGACGTTGCCGAAGAACGGATAAAGAGCATAAACCCCGATTGCGTCGTAACGACTTACAAAACTTTTTATCTGCCCGAAACGGCTTCGATGTTCGATTTTGCAAAATACGACTACGTTATCGACGCTATAGACACGGTTGCCGGTAAACTTGCGCTCGTTATGCAAGCAAACGAAGCCGGAACGCCGATAATATGCTCGATGGGCGCGGGCAACAAGCTTGACCCGACCGCTTTCCGCGTCGCCGATATCTATAAAACCAAAGTATGCCCGCTTGCGAAGGTTATGCGCACGGAATGCAGAAAAAGAGGAATAAAAAAACTTAAAGTCGTGTATTCCGAAGAACCGCCCGTAAAAGGCGACGAAACGGACGAACTCACATGCAAAAAAGGTTGCGTTTGCCCGCCCGGTACCGTGCGTAAATGTTCTTCCCGCCGTTCCGTTCCCGGTTCTACCGCTTTCGTTCCGTCGGTCGTCGGCTTGATTATCGCGGGCGAAGTGGTGAAAGATTTAACGGCTTCTTGCACAAAAACCAACGCCGAAAACAAGTAAAACCCTTGAATTTTTGCCGCAAAAATAGATTTGTGAAATATTTTTCATGTTTTTTATAAAAACCATATCAAAACGCTTGCAAATTATAACTATATATGCTAAAATGCTATCGTCGGTTGAAAGAAACCGACTTTAAATTAAAAGGCAGTTAGCAATTGCTAACTAAAAAACGAGCAAGGAGGTTTTTATGAGCGAAACAGAATTTTCCGTAGGCAAAAATTGTGGAGTTACTTTTGCGGGAATAAAACCGTCCAGCCTTGTGAGCGTTAAAAAAGAAGGAGCGAGCGATTTGAAGACTTTATCCGTTTCTTTCAAAAAGAAAGGCATTTCGTTCAGAGTTTTAAAGGAAACGGAAGATAGACTCGTCGTTCTCGTGTACGACGAAAAACGGCTCAACGAAGTATTAAAGTCGGTTGCTCGGCAATGGGCTGCGAACAGCTTGAGGACGGCGAATTCGAACCGTTTTTCGAAAGTATCGAGGGCGAATTGAACGGCAAAAAGATAGGTCTTTTCGGCTCTTATGACTGGGGCGACGGCGAATGGATGCGCACTTGGCAAGCCCGCGCGGAAGAAGACGGCGCGGTTATGATTCAGGACGGCATTATCGCTAACAACGCGCCGGACGAAATGGCTTTGACCGAATGCAAAGCCCTTGGCGAAGCCGCAGCAAAGGCGTAAATCGCAAAGAGTAAAAAGCCGATAGGCAAACAAGGGCTGAACGCCCGTAAAATAAGATTATACAACTTTTTATCATATCCTCTATATATTTTTAATAGCGACCGTTGTCAAAAGCGACGGTCGTTATTTCATAGTCAAAATAAGACTTATTTATATTAAAAAACTTAAAACAAAGTTATTATCCTTGACATAAGGCTTTTGCGGTGCTAAAATAGACGGGCTTTCTAAAAAACAAAAGAGGAGTTTTTTAATGGAAAAGATTTTCAGACTTTCCGAGCACGGCACGACCGTGAGAACGGAAATCGTTGCGGGCGTAACGACGTTTATGACAATGGCGTACATAATCGCGCTTAACCCCAACTTGCTCACAAATTTTGCGGGCGGCACGCCGCTCTGGAACGCGGTGTTCCTTGCAACTTGCATAGCTTCCGCAATCGGTATGTTCGTTATGGCGTTTGCCGCAAACAAACCTTTCGCAATGGCGCCGGGTATGGGGCTTAACTCGTTTTTCGCGCTCGTAGTTTCCAATATCGTCACGATAACGGGACTTAGCTACGTCGAATCCTTTCAGGCGGGTCTTTGCATTATCCTTATCGAAGGCGTTTTGTTCGTTATCCTTTCGCTTTTAAACGTAAGGAAAAAGATTGTCGAAGCCATTCCTTTGGGCGTTCGCTCGGCGGTTACTCCCGCAATCGGGCTTATGCTTTTGAATATCGGTTTCGGCTCCAATGCGGGCGTTTACGGCTCCAACGGCGGACCTTTCTACGTTATGCGCGACTTTTTCGGTGCGTTAACCGCTTCGTCCGCGGCGGATGCTCTCGGAGACGCATACCCGCAAATGGTTTTAACCGTCGTTACGATGTTCGTCGCGCTCTTCGCGATAGTAATACTCAACCACCACAAAGTAAAAGGCGCCGTGTTAATCGGTATACTTGCCGGCTCCGTAATCTACTGGGCGGGCGAGGGTATATTCCTCAAAACAAATCCGTTCGAGTCCTTAGCAACGGCTTCATTTTTGCCTCCGTTCAAGGATATGGCGGAAACCACGCTCTTTAAGTTCAACTTTCCGGGCTTCTTCAAGCTCGGCGTGTTCACCGCGGTTACGCTCGTTATCTCATTCTGCATGATCGATATGTTCGACACGATAGGCACCTTTATAGGCGCGGCAGGCAGCGCGGGCATGCTCGACGAAAACGGCGATATGCCGCAGATGAAAGAAGCTTTGCTTGCCGACGCTATCGGCACCGTTGCGGGCGCGCTTTGCGGCACTTCCACCGTTACTACGTTTGCGGAATCCGTTTCCGGCGTCGAAGCGGGCGGCAGAACGGGGCTTACCGCGCTTACAACCGGTATACTCTTCCTTGCTTGCATGTTTCTTGCTCCTATCGCTGCCATAATCCCCGCGGCGGCTACTTCCGCGGCTCTTATCTACGTCGGCATACTTATGCTCGGCAGCCTTAAAAACATTGATTTTTCCGATATTTCCATAGGCTTGCCCGCGGCGATAATGCTTATTTGCATGCCTATTTCCGGTTCTATCGGTCACGGTATCGGTTTAGGGCTTATCTCTTACACCGTTATCAAGGTTTGCACGGGTAAGTTCAAAGAAGTTTCTATCCTCACTTACGTCATCTCCGCGCTCTTCCTCGTGAAGTTCTTCCTCGTAGTGGCTTAAAAACCACGTCGTTAAGTGACAATAAAAAATAGATGTTATAACGTTTTAGATAATAAAAATAGCAAGTTCGTGAAGGATGGTTGAAAAGCCGTCCTTCATTATTTTTTTTGATTTATAGTTTGCTGTTTAACGTTCTATTTTTTTTAGTTGCGAATATTTTCTAAAAAACACTTGACAATTTGAAAAAATACGCTATAATAATATGCAAATAAGTTGCAAATGTTGGCGATAACGTCAAATATCTGCAAACTAACGGAGCGAAAAACGACTTGAAAGAATATAAAACGAAACAAAGAGATTTGATTTTAAGCGTATTTTCTTCCGCCGATTATTTTACCGCAGATGAGATTTACGAAAATTTGCAGCCAAACGTAAACAGAAGCACCGTCTATCGCAATCTTGAAAAACTTACCGAAAGCGGCAAAATCACGAGAGAACTTTCAAAAGACGGAAGCAAGTCGATTTACAGATTAAATCCTACCGCTCATTGCGAAGGTCATCTGCATTTGATTTGTAGTAATTGCGGCGGAGTTATTCATTTAAGCGAAGCGGACAGCGATAAACTTGAAAAGGTTTTGAAGAAAAGTTACGGGTTTTCCGTAAACGACAGCGCGACGGTAATTTCGGGCGTTTGCGAAAATTGCTCGAAAAAATAATCT
>DHMS01000006.1:4153-9956 GCA_002405915.1 Christensenella sp. UBA4636 | reverse complement strand
GTTCTCGCCATAGAAGCCGAGCAGTCGCCGGCGGCAAGTTTGGAGAGGCGGAAGTGAAGCCCTAATTTTTCCATAAGCGAGCAAGCCTTGCCTACGAGTTCTTCGAAGGCTTCCTTGGAGTGTTCCGGGTGAGCGTACTGTACCATTTCCACCTTGTTGAACTGGTGACCGCGAATCATGCCACGCTCTTCCGCGCGATAGCTGCCCGCTTCTTTTCTGTAGCATGGCGTGTAAGCGAAGAACTTCATCGGGAGCTTTGATTCGTCGATGATTTCGCCCGCGTACATGTTAACGAGAGCCGTTTCGGCGGTCGGGAGCATAAAGCGTTGTTTCTTTTTGCTGTCCGCGTCCGCGTCCTCTATCCAGTAAACCTCGTCGGCAAACTTCGGGAACTGCCCCGCGCCGTAGCCGCAGTTATAGCCGAGCATATGCGGGGGAAGAATAAAGGTGTAACCGTCATTTAAGTGTTCGGATATGAAGAAGTTGAGCAAAGCCCATTCGAGCCTTGCGCCGTCGCCTTTATACAGCCAGTAGCCGCCGCCCGAAAGTTTTACGCCTCTTTCGTAATCGATAAGCCCTAAGTCGGTGCAGATATCGACGTGGTTTTTGGCTTTGAATTTGAATTCGGGTTTTTCGCCGAATACTTTAACGACTTGGTTGTTTTCCTTTTCGCCGGGAAGAAGGTCGTCGTCCGGCATGTTGGGAAGCTTGGCGACGAAGTCGGTTATCTTATCGGTGAGTTCGCTTATCTTGGCGTCCGTTTTCGCGATTTCCTCGCCGAGTTCTCTCATCTGAGCAAAAATAGCGTCGACGGGTTGACCCGCTTTTTTAAGCTTGGGAATTTCGGCGGAAACTTTGTTGCGTTGCGCCTTGTCAGTTTCTACTTGCTGTAAGAGAGTCTTTCTTTCGTTTACCCGGCCGATGAGTTCGGCAAAGTCTACTACGCAGCCTTTTTTGGCGAGGCGCGCGGCGACGAGGTCGGGGTTTTCGACTATGAGCTTGATATCGAGCATATTTTTAATCCTCTTTGATTTGCTTTTTACTTATTATATACCAAAAATTCGTCCTTTGCAATTATTTTTAAGCCCGTTAACGGAATGACGACGTATTTTATTTGCCAAAAGGGGTATAAATGTGCTAAAATTACCGTTGACAAAGTGGTGTATCATGAAAATATATAATACGTTGACTCGCCGCAAGGAAGATTTCGTTCCCATTAGCGGCAAAAAAGTAAATATGTACGCGTGCGGCATAACCGTTTCCGGCGAAGCGCATATAGGGCATGCGTACCAGGCACTCATTTACGATATCATTCGTAAGTTCTTGAAGAAAGAGGGCTACGACGTGACTTACGCGCGCAACTATACCGACGTTGACGATAAGATTATCGCCAAGTCCAAAGAAACGGGCATTCCCGCCGACCGCTACGCCGCGATGATGATTAAAAAAATCGACAAAGTTATGGCGCGGTTCGAAGTCGACGACCCCGACATTTGGCTTAAAGCGACGGAGAACATCGGCAACATTATAGACTTCGTGTCCGCGCTCATCGCGAACGGACATGCCTACGCGACTAAGGACGGGAGCGTGTACTTCTCGGTCGAAAGCTTCCCCGCATACGGGTGCTTGTCTAACCGCAAAACGGAAGATATGCTCGACGGCGTGAGAATAGAGAACGACGAACAAAAGCGTTCCGCGCTCGACTTTGCGCTGTGGAAAGCCGCCAAAGAGGGTGAAATCTCGTGGGATTCCCCGTGGGGCAAAGGCAGACCGGGTTGGCATATAGAATGCTCGGCGATGAACAAAGCGGCGTTCGGCGACCAGATAGACATTCACGGCGGCGGTAGGGATTTAATATTCCCGCACCATGAAAACGAAATCGCGCAGAGCGAATCGCTTACCGGCAAACGCTTCGTCAAGTACTGGATTCACAACGGACTGATAAAGGTTAACGGGCAGAAGATGTCTAAGTCGCTCGGCAATTCGCTTCTTTTGGACGATTTGCTCGACAAGTTTAGCCCCGAAGCCATCAAGTTTGCGCTTCTTTCCACTTCTTACCGCAACGATATAAATATCACGGACGACCTTTTCCCGTCCGCCGAAGCGCATATGACGGAGTTCTACCGCGTTATCGACGAGGTTGAAAAATCGGGACTTGCCGCAGAGGACTTCGACAGCGGCGTCGAAAAAGCTTTCGATTCCGCTATGGAGGACGATTTCAACACTTCCCTTGCGCTTTCCCACGTTTACGGGTTCATTAAGCAAGCGAAAGCCTATCTTGCGGAAAAGAGTGGCAAAGCCGTTACTATAATCAACGATTTGAGAAGAGTTTATTCGCTTTTAGGGCTTTTCAAGGCTAACGCGGCGGAATATCTTAAAAAGTACGGCGTAAAAGAGCAAATTCCCGAAGAAATCCTTGCTCTTGCCGAAAAAATGCAGCAAGCCCGTTTGGTAAAGGATTATGCGACCGCCGACTCAATCCGCACGGAAATTGCAGAAAAGGGTTATACCGTGAAAAATACTAAAGAGGGTTATAGCGTGGATAAAAAGTAAAAATTGATATCTTATCTACCTTTTCCTTGTGGAAAATGGCGATAGTCGCGCCTCGGTGGCTTACCACCAACACCGACCTTCCCCCGCATGCCGAAAATCGGCAGGCTCTGTGGGGAAGGGGGACCGTCGTCGCGGCGACGGTGGATGAGGGGATATTGTGTAAATCCACAATTTTCAACTTTCCATTTTTAATTTTCAATTACAGAAACATTTGGAGATAAACAATGAAAAAATTGACCGCTCAACAATTGAGAGATATGTACAGAAACTTTTTCGTGTCCAAGGGGCATAAAATAATACCCTCGGCAAGCCTGATTCCGGAAAACGACCCGTCGGTTCTCTTTACGACCGCGGGCATGCACCCGCTCGTTCCGTACTTGCTCGGCGAAAAGCACCCCGCGGGTACGAGGCTTACGGACGTTCAAAAATGCGTTCGTACGGGCGATATCGACGAAGTGGGCGACCTTTCGCACCTTACTTTTTTCGAAATGCTCGGCAACTGGTCGTTAGGCGATTACTTCAACGTGGAAGCAATCACTTGGAGCTATGAGTTTTTAACGGGCAAAGATTATCTCGACATTCCCGTCGAAAATCTTGCCGTCACCGTTTTTGCGGGCGACGACGACGCGCCGAGAGATGTTTCCAGCTTCGAAACCTGGAAAAAATGCGGAATCCCGGAAGAAAAGATTTTCTTCTTGCCTAAAAAGAACAACTGGTGGATTGCCGGCAAAACGGGACCTTGCGGGCCGGACACCGAAATGTTCATCGACCGCGGACAAGAAAAGTGCAGCGAGCATTGCGACCCGTCCTGCGATTGCGGCAAATATCTCGAAATCTGGAACAACGTGTTCATGCAATATTATAAGCATGAGGACGGCTCGTACACGAAGCTAAAACAAAAGAACGTCGACACGGGCATGGGCTTGGAGAGAACGCTCTGCATTTTAAACGGCGTCGAAAGCGTTTACGACATAGAACTTTTCGACACGGCGAAAGCTAAAATCGAAGAACTTACAGGCAAAAAGTACGGAGAAAGCGAGGAAGTAACAAAAGCTTACAGAATTATCCTCGACCATGTCCGCACCTCTACTTTCCTTATCGGCGACACGCGCGGAATAGCTCCGTCCAACGTCGACCAAGGCTACGTTTTGCGCCGCCTTATCCGCCGTGCGGTACGCTTCGGCAGACAGATAGGCTTGCCGACCGGCTCTCTAAGCGAAATCGCCAAGTGTTATATCGAAAAATACAAACTTTCCTACCCCGAACTCAGCGAAAACGCCGAGAGAATTATCGACGAACTCAATAAAGAGGAAGAAAAATTCTCCAAAACGCTTGCCGACGGGCTTAAAGAATTCAATAAGGTAATATCGCACATTCAAGGCACGGTTTTCCCGGGCAAAACGGCTTTCCGCCTTTACGATACTTTCGGCTTCCCGCTCGAAATAACCGCGGAACTTGCGAGAGAGCAAGGCTTTACCGTCGACGAAGAGGGGTATAAAGCCGCCGACGAAGCGCACAGAGAAAAATCGTCCGTCGGCAGCGAACAGAAATTCAAAGGCGGGCTTGCCGACACAAGCGAAGCGAGTGCAAGACTTCACACGGCAACGCACCTTATGCAAGCCGCGCTCAAAAAGGTTCTCGGTCCGTCGATTTCGCAGAAAGGCTCCAACATTACCGTCGAAAGGCTCCGTTTCGACTTTAACTTCGACAGACCTATGACTAAGGAAGAAATCGCAGAGGTCGAAAAACTCGTCAACGAAGCAATCCAAGCGGACGTTCCCGTAACCATGGAAGAAATGACCGTCGAAGAAGCCAAAAAGAGCGGCGCGGTCGGCGTGTTCGACGCAAAGTACGGCGACAAAGTAAAAGTTTACACGATGGGCAACTACTCCAAAGAAATCTGCGGCGGACCCCATGCTCACCGTACCGGCGAACTCGGCAAATTCCGTATAGTTAAGGAACAGTCGTCCTCCGCCGGCGTAAGACGAATTAAAGCGGTATTAGAATAATTTTTAGGCTTGATAGCGGCACATATAAGTTGAAAGTTGAAAGTTGAAAGTTGAAAATTGCGGATACACATAATATAAAATATTTTCAATCCGCTTTCGCTCGCACTTTATGTGCGAATATCGATTGCCGTTTACGGCAAATATCGAGCCGCTTTGCGGCATATCGATTGCTTTGAAAAAGCAAATATCGAGCGCACTTTGTGCGCATAAAAAAACAGAGGTTATATATAATGAATAACGAAAAAGTTTATCTTAGCGAAGAAGGCTACAAAAAATTAGACGAAAAGTTGCGTCACCTTATCAACGTAGAGCAACCCGCAATCGTAAAAAGACTTGCGGAAGCGAGAGAACACGGCGACTTGTCCGAAAACGCGGAATATCATGCGGCAAAGGACGAGCTTGCAAAAATTTCGGGCGAAATAGCCGAAATTCAAGCCGAACTCAAACTTGCGGTTATTTATTCCGCGGAAAAGACGGACGCCGTTTCCATCGGTACAAAAGTTACCGTTAAGGACGAAAAGGGCGTCGTTGACGAATACGAGATAGTCGGCACAGCCGAAGCGGATATTTATTCCAACAAGATATCCAACGAATCGGCGGTCGGCGCGGCTCTTATCGGCGCGAGAGCGAGCGAAACGGTTACGGTCGCGGCTCCCGGCGGACAGTATAAACTCACCGTAGTAAAGCTTAACTGAAATGAGAGGTAAGCTTATAACTTTCGAAGGTTGCGAGGGGTGCGGCAAGTCCACGCAACTCCGCCTTTTGAAAGATTACCTCGACCTTAAAGGGGTAGACTACGTTGCCGCGCGCGAACCGGGCGGTACGGAGATTTCCGAAAGAATACGAGCCGTTATTCTCGACGGCGGTTTAAGCGGTATGTCCTATCGTACCGAAGCTTTGTTGTACGCCGCGGCGCGTTGTCAGATATTAAAAGACGTGGTTAAACCCGCTCTCGACGCGGGCAAAACCGTGATACTCGACAGATATATAGATTCGTCGTTTGCCTACCAAGCGTATGCAAGGGGTTTAGGCTATGATTTCGTCGCGGCGGCAAACAGCTACGCCGTGGAAAATTTTATGCCCGACGTTACCGTGTTTTTAAACGTTCCGCCCGAAAATTCGTTCAGGCGCAAAGGCGGCGCGGACATGGGCGACAGGCTCGAACAAGAGGGCATGGCGTTCCATAAAAAAGTGTACGAGGGGTATAGGGAGCTTTTAAAAAAATTTCCCGAAAGAATTAT
>DHMS01000006.1:0-3981 GCA_002405915.1 Christensenella sp. UBA4636 | reverse complement strand
GATAATCGCGAGCGATAAAAAAGAAAATACGCTTTCTCACGCGTACCTCGTCACGAGCGCGGACGAAGATACGCTTTCGGACTACTTAACCGAGCTTGCGAAGCTTATCGTCTGTAAGGAACAAGAGTATTGCGATAGTTGCAGAGATTGTAAGCTCATAACTTCGCACGTTCACCCGGACGTTATCTTTTACCCTAAGGATAAAAAGCTTTCGGTTGCGGACGCGGACGAAATAGTCGAAGAAAGCGTTGTAAAGCCCTTGGAACTCGACAAAAAAGTTTTCGTAATAAACAAGATAGAAGAGTTAAACCAATACCAGAACAAGCTTTTAAAAACCATAGAAGAACCGCCTAAAAACGTAATTTTGTTGATAGGCGCGGCAAGAGAAGCCGCGGTGCTGCCGACAATTCGTTCAAGGGTGAAAACGGTGAATATTCCGCTATTTACAAAAAAAGAATTGCTTGAATACGGCAAAACGGTTTTTGAAGATAAAGCTCGGCTCGAAGTCGCGGTTTCTTTATCGGGCGGAAAGGTAGGAGAGCTAAGGCGTTTTTACGCCGACGAGACGGCTACGGAACTGTACGCTTTGTGCGTTTCCGTTTTGCATTCGATGCGCTCCGCAAGCGACGTTCTTTACTACGCTTCAAAACTTGCAAACTACAAAATCGCGGACGTTATAAGCGTTTTAAAGGTGTTGCTCGGAAAAATCGGCAGAATAATCTGCGGCGAAGAGGAAAAGGACGGCAAGATAAATGAAGCCGCCGCGCTTTTTACGGCGGGTGCGGTCGTGGACATAGTAGAACGGCTCAACGAGCTTGAAAAATCGGTTAATTTCAACGGAAACAAAACGATGCTTACGGACGAAGTTTTGTTTGCCGTTATGGAGGGAAAACACAGATGGCAGAGATTATCGGTGTAAAATTCAGAAATTCGGGTAAAGTTTATTACTTTTCGCCGAAAAAGGAAATATTCAAAAAAGGCGAGGGGGTAGTAGTCGAAACGGCGCGCGGAGTAGAGTACGGAATTGTTTCCATACCGAACACTAACGTCGAAGAAGACAAAATCGTTCAGCCTTTAAAATCGGTTATCCGCAAGGCTACGGAAAAGGATATCGAAAAGCACAACGCGTTGCTTGCGAAAATCCCCGAAACCAAGAAAGCCGCGGAAGAAAAAATAGCCGAAAGAAAGCTTAAAATGAAGCTTATCGACGCGGAATACACGTTCGACGGGTCAAAGGTAGTGTTCTACTTTACCGCCGCGGGTAGGGTAGATTTCAGAGAACTCGTAAAGGACCTTGCCGCGCTGTTCCATATAAGGATAGAATTAAGACAGGTCGGCATACGCGACGAAACGAGAATTTTAGGCGGAATTGCTCCGTGCGGGCGCGTTTGCTGCTGCGCGGGCTGCTTGCCGGACTTCAAAAAAGTTACCATAAAGATGGCAAAGGTGCAAGGGCTTTCGCTTAACCCGGGAAAAATAAGCGGGCTTTGCGGCAGACTTATGTGTTGCCTCGAATACGAAAACGATTATTACGCGGAAGCCTACAAAAAAATGCCTAAAATCGGCTCCATGGTTTCGACCCCGGACGGCAAGGGCATGGTTATAGGCAACAACATGCTTAAATTCACGGTTAAAGTCAAGATAGAAAACGGCGACGGAAGCCTTATCTATAAGGAATTCCCGCTTGCGGATATCAAATTTAAGCGCGGAAACGCACCCGATGACGTGCAACTTACCAAAGAAGAACAAGAAGAATTAAAAAATCTTGAATCCGATTAAAAAAAGTCGTGTAAAAAAATATACAAACGCAAAAATTTGTGATACAATATTAGAACAAAAACGGAGGTAGATAAAAATGGCTTACAAAATTACCGATGCATGCATTTCTTGCGGCGCATGTGCAGAAAACTGCCCTGTTGGCGCAATTTCCGCCGGTGACGACAAATACGTTATCGACGCGGACACCTGCATTTCTTGCGGTGCTTGTGCGGAAAACTGCCCGGTTGGCGCACCCGTAGAAGACTAATCAAACAAACAAAACTTGCGCGTCGCTTTATTTTGAAGCGGCGCGTCGGTTTTTTACGGAGAAATTTATGTCAAAAATCCTCCTTTCTTCGGGCGAAAAGATTGAAAGCCTTATGCTCGGGGATTTGAAAATCATACAAAACGACAATCTCTACAAGTTTACGTCCGATTCCGTTCTTCTCTCTCGCTTTGCGCCCGCGGGCAAAAAAAGAGTTCTCGATTTATGCTCCGGCAGCGGAATAGTGGGGCTGCATTATTACGGCGTAAACCTTTCCTTGCCGCCGACTTCCGTTTGTCTTTGCGAAATTCAATTTTCTCTTGCCGAGATGAGCAAAAAAAGCGTCGCGCTAAACGGACTTGAAAGCGTGTTCGAAGTGCAAAATATCCCTTTGCAAAACTTTAAAGGTCGCGATTACGACTTGGTTTTGTGCAATCCGCCTTATAAAAAAGCCGGTTCGGGCTTCTTCCCCGCGGACGAACATATCTCAACCTGTCGCGCGGAACTCAAAGTCACTCTCGAAGAAATTATCGATTCGGCGTATCGCGCTTTAAAGGTGGGCGGAAGCTTTTGCATTTGCCACAAAACCGAGCGGGCGGCGGAACTCATATATGAAGCTCAAAAGCGCGGTTTTTTCTCGGCTCGTTTGACTCCCGTCTGCGCAAAAAGCGGCGAAGAACCGTATCTCGTGCTTGCGGAGTTTATAAAAGGCAAAAAGCCTTCGTTCAGATTAACTCTCCCCGTCGTCAACGACTCGAAAAATTTCAGCGGAGAATAATAAGTTGAAAATTGAAAGTTGAAAGTTGAAATGTGAAAGTTTCGGAAAACGATGAAAATTCATATATATACAAATTATGTAGGCGTTTTATGGAAAAAGATTTAACGGTCGGCAAACCCTCGTCGGTACTGTGGAAGTTCTGCTTACCGATGTTCGGCAGCATAATTTTTCAACAACTTTATAACATTGCGGATAGCTTCGTCGCGGGCAAGTTTATAGGCGACCTCGCGCTTGCCGCCGTCGGTAACAGTTACGAAATAACGCTTATCTTTATAGCTTTCGCATTCGGCATGAACATCGGTTGCTCGGTAATCGTAGCAATGCTGTTCGGCGCGGGCAAACACAAAGATATGAAGACCGCCGTCTACACCACCTTTATCGCAAGCCTTGCGCTTTGCGGACTATTGATGGTTGTCGGCATAGTTTTTTGCGACGGACTTTTAAAGCTAATCAACACGGACGAATCGATCTTCGCCGACTCCGCGCTGTATCTCGATATTTACGTTTACGGCTTGCCGTTCGTATTCCTCTATAACGTCGCAACGGGCATTTTTTCCGCGCTCGGCGACTCTAAAACGCCGTTCATATTCCTTGCTTGCTCGTCGGTTTCCAACGTAGCGGTGGATATCTTGTTCGTAACGACGTTTCAAATGGGCGTTGCGGGCGTTGCGTGGGCGACCTTCTTGTGCCAGGGCGTAAGTTGCGTTTTGTCGCTCGTCGTGGTGTTTTCAAGGCTCAAAAAGATAAAAATCGAAGAAAAAACTATAATTTTCTCGTGGAAAATGCTCGGGCGCATCGCTAAGGTCGCCGTGCCGAGCATACTCCAACAAAGCTTTATTTCGGTCGGCAACATAGTAATTCAAGGCATAATCAATAGTTACGGCGCGGCTGTCACCGCGGGCTATTCGGCGGCGGTAAAGCTCAACAATATGGTTACTACGTCGCTGATGACCCTCGGCAACGGCATTTCCAACTTTACGGCGCAAAACCTCGGCGCAGCAAAGTACGACAGAATAAAGCAAGGCTTCAAAGCTGGGCTTAAACTGGTGTGGATAATCTGCTTGCCCGTCGTGGCTCTTTACGTCATACTCGCAAGCCCGCTTATCAACATATTCCTCGAAAGCTCTTCCGGCACGGCGATGGATACGGGCGTAACGTTTTTGCGAATAGTTTCACCGTT